>NZ_CP047941.1:1914534-2552712 GCF_014279815.1 Synechococcus sp. NOUM97013
CTGGAATCAAACCGGTCGGTGGAATTCGCGCCGATCGATCTAAGGCCCGGACTGGAACAGACCCTACGCAGCTACAAGCTCAACGCCAACGACAAAGAGGTGGAACTGAACTTGGAAGCCGACGCCGACCTGCCTGAAGTGCTTGGCAACTGGGACCTGCTTCTGCAGGTGCTCGACAACCTTGTGGGCAATGCACTCAAGTTCAGCCGCAGTGGCGGTCGTTTGGTGATCCGGGCCTACACCTGGCCCGATAGCTGTCTGATGATGTCCCCAGCCACCAACAGCGTGGGGGAAGACGGACCGACCTGCACGCTGAGTTCACCGCTGCCGAAGATCCGGATCGAAGTGTGCGACACGGGATACGGCATCAGCGAAGCCAATCAGCAACGCATCTTCGAACGCTTCTATCGCGTTGAAAACGCTGTTCACACCGAAGTGGGAACCGGCCTGGGCTTGTCGATCGTGCGCGGGATCCTCGAAAAGCACGGCACCCAGATCCGCATGGTGAGCGAGCTGGATGTGGGCACCACCTTCTGGTTCGACCTGCCCCTCACCCTCGAGGATCCAGACGAATTGAGGTGGCGGGCCGAACGCCAGAACCCCGAAGAGCGCCGACCACTGAGCGCGTCGCCTGGCTCGATTGACTGATTGATCAGTCAGGCGCCACACCACGGGCGATGCGCGAGAGCTCACTGCGTTCATCGGTGCTCACCCGATGAGGGACACCCGAAATGATCCGCTCGAAGTTGGAGAAGGAATCTTTGATCTGCGGACCATTACCCGTAATCACGAACTCGCGGATGCCCTTGTCATGCCAAGAACCACGCATTTTGAACACATTCAGGGCCCGGGCCATCTCACCGCGGATCTCCACGTACTGCAGCATCAGGATCGTGTCGGTGATCGTGGAGATGTGGGAATCGGTGATCGAATGGCTACCCATGAACTCCTCTGAGGTGTTCGTGAAGAAGCCGGCGATCTCCTCCTGCTTGGCGTAACCCGTCACACCGATCACGAACTGGCGGAAGGCGTTGTGGCTGACTCCCCGTGCCAGAGCCGAGAGCGAATCGATCGCCATCCGTGAGGGCTTGAACTGGGTGATCTCCGTCTTGATGATCTGCAGGTGGTCCTCCAGACCAGTGGATTCCGGATAGGCACAAATGATCTTGAGCAAGCCATCCTGCTCCATCTGCTCGAAATCAATGCCCCAGCTAGTGGCGTTGCGCAGCAACTGCGCCCTGGATTCCTCGTAGGCGAACAGGATCGCGCGCTCCTTGTTGCGGCAGGCATCTTCGATGAACTTGGACACCAGCAACGTCTTGCCAGTGCCCGTAGCACCGGTGGCAAGGATGATCGAGTCCTTAAAGAATCCACCGCCGCACATCTCATCAAGGCGCGGCACACCGGAACTCACCCGCACGTTCGATGAACGCTGCGTGAGACGCATGGCTCCCAGCGGGAAGATGCTGATGCCATGGGCGCCCATGGTGAAAGGGAACTCCCCTTTCATGTGCGTAGTGCCGCGTAGCTTGAGAATTTCCACCGTCCGGCGGCGACGTTCGCCCTCCAGAACGTTGCGCAGGATCACCACGTTGTCGGAGACAAATTCCTCAACGCCGTAGCGCGCAATAGGACCGTACTCATCGATGCGTTCGGTGGTCATCACCGTGGTGACGCCAATCTCCTTGAGACGGGCAATCAGGCGGAAGATCTCACGACGCACCACGAAGACGGCGTCGTACTGCTGAAACACCGCAGTGATCGAGTCGATCGCCACCCGCTTCGCCTTGTATTTGCGGATGGCGTAGTTGATCCGCTCAATTAGTCCGGAGAGGTCAAAGCTACCGGCCACATCCTGGCCATCAGGATCGGGCGAGGCATCGAGGATGAACAGCTTGTCCTGCTCAACCATCTCCTGCAGATTCCAACCGAAGCTGGCGGCATTGCGCAGGATGTCGAGCGGTGACTCCTCAAAGGTGACAAAGATCCCCGGCTCATCAAAGTGCTGAATGCCGTTGTGCAAAAAGTGGAGCGAAAAGACTGTTTTTCCTGTCCCGGACGTGCCGCTGATCAGGGTGCTGCGACCGATCGGCAGGCCGCCTTGGCACACATCATCAAAGCCCTCGATCCCAGTCGGGAGCTTTTGAACCTGCATCTGTGGGGAACCACTGGAGCTGGAGATCTGCATAACGGCGACCTTATGGAGCCAAGCTAAAGAGAAAAGATGTGCTGATCTGCGGGTGCACCGTCGGGCTTAAGAATCTGATTCGACTGTGTCGACTTCCTCAAGCGACTCCATCAAGGAAGAGGTGAGGTTGTTGTCGGTGAGCTCGTCGTAGAGCAGATCAAGGCCGATCAACACCCGTTCCCGATCCGAGAGATCGCCGATGATGCGCCGCACCGGAGGTGGAAGAATCTTGGACAGGGTTGGCGTTGCCAGGATCTTGTCCTCCTCTGCCAGCTGCGGATTTTTGAGCACATCGATCACCTTCAGGGCATAAACCCCCTTGAACTCCGTTTCGAGGATGTTGCGCAGGGTTTTGAGCGCCCGCATGGAGTTGGGGGTGTTCCCTGCGACGTAGAGCTTGAGGATGTAGGTCTTGCGTGGGCTCATGGGGACACCTCCGGATCGTTGAGAACGCGACGTTCCCGGGCAGCGGGCGTCAGGGAGACCTCAGCGGGAATCGAACGTCGATACATCTCGCAGAGGTGAGCCATGACATCGAGCAACGCGAGGCGATAGTCCTGAAGGAAATCGTTCTTATGCCCCTCAAGTCTGAGTTGCTTCCAGAAGTCGTCAATCAGATTCATGTGGATCTCCACAGCGCGGGTGATCGGCAAGTCACCGAAAAAGGCCGTGTTCACAAAGCTTTCCAAGGCCTGGTTGGCAGCAGCCGGATCCCGGAAGTAGCTGATTAGCAGATCCCGATAGGTGCGCTGCAGCGACAGCACCAGATCGCGCTGTTCATCGGGGGGAAGATTGGCGAGAAACCGTGACGGATCTCGCTTGTAAAAAACACCGAGATAACCGAGCCGTTCTTGAAGGCGGCTGGACATCCTCCAGGCGCTGCCATCAATGGCAGGCTTGGAGTTCTGCTCGGCGCCATCCTCCGGTATCACCTCCTTCTGGCCTTGACGCAGAAAGCGTGAGATAGCGGCATCCACGTTGTAACCCAGCTGCTCCAGCTGATCAGCGGGCAGATGCACTTCCTCCGGGTGGCAATCCACCCGCCCCATCCGCTCCCCGACAACCACGGCCGGGAAGAGCAGACCCTCTTCGCCGAGAGATTCACGCGTGGTGTCATCCAGCAAGGACTGTTCGATCACCACTGCATCCACCGCCTCGCGCTGATGCGAAAGCAGCTCCAGCACCTGCTGACCCGATTGCACCTCCCCCAGATCCACTGGGGCATAACGATTCACCGGCAACCACTGACAACAGACATCAACCAGCGCTCTGGTGCGCAGCAGCAAGGCGATCGTGAGTGCCGGACGGGCCATCCACCGCGAAAGGGTCCTGAGTTGAATCTTGACGAAAGGCAGAGCGAAGAACGAAGATCTTTGTTTGTCTTTCGATTGCGGCTCAGGCCGAATCGGCTTGTCCGAGCCTGACCGCGTCTTTTCGTTTCATGGCCGAAACCAGTCCCACCACCTCTGCAGCCCCCGAAACGGGCAGCTACGCCATCGTTGAAGCTTCCGGCCAGCAGTTCTGGCTGCAGCCCAACCGTTATTACGACCTGGACCGCCTCCAGGCCGATGTTGACGCCACGGTGACGCTCGACAACGTTCTCCTCGTGAAGGACGCCAAGGGCACCACTCTGGGCAAGCCTTATGTGAAGGATGCAAGCGTCGAACTGAAGGTGATGGCTCACCGTCGCGGTCCCAAGGTGATCGTTTACAAGATGCGCCCCAAAAAGAAGACCCGTCGCAAGAATGGTCATCGTCAGGAACTGACCCGCGTCATGGTTCAGTCCATCTCTGTCGGCGGCAAGGCCATCAGCTGATCAAGCCAGTTTCAGCTCGCTTCTCACCTCTCCACTTCGTTCCATCTCATGGCTCATAAGAAAGGCACAGGTTCAACCCGAAACGGTCGCGATTCCAATTCCAAGCGCCTGGGCGTCAAGGCCTACGGCGGCGAATCCGTTACCGCCGGTTCCATCCTGATCCGCCAGCGCGGCACCGCCGTGCTGCCCGGCGTCAACGTTGGCCAAGGCAAGGACGACACCCTGTTCGCCCTCACCGATGGCGTGGTCAAGTTCGAGACCATCCGTCGTGGACTGCGCAACCGCAAGCGCATCAACATCACGGCCACGGCCTGATTGACTGCCTGATCGGGCCAGCGCAGCGGCGGCATCAATGTCCGCGCACCGAACGCAGAGCCTGACGGGTGGTAAGTACCAACCCAAGGACAGTGAGCCCCAGGACGACCAACGTCCTGGGGCTTTGTTCATGCAGGGCATGCATGATTTCCAGGGGAAGAGCCAAGGCCAGGACCCCGACTAACAACCACTCACCCCAACGGCGGCCAACCCAGGTAGCCCAGGCGGCCACAAGGATCAACAACGCATAGAAGCCCGACACCACCGCCAGTCGCATCAGGCGGGTGGGCCCCAGCACCGTGCCCTTTTGGGCCATCGCGGACAAGAACTGGCGATCAGCCTGCCCCCAGCTGTCAGCAAAGTCCGAAAGCTGCGCGTAATGGACGTCACCGAACAAGGCCGCCAGGCTGATCAACAACAGCACAAGCGCGAGCAGGACTTTTTTGATCACGATCAAACGGATCAGCCAACGTCCTTGGCCCGCGGATTGGCTCATCGAGGCATCAGACGCCACTGTCCAGCGGACGGTAAGCCCGGGTTGTGATCAAGAGGGGATGGAACACCTCCAGGTAATGGCGCTGCAGGGTGCGGAAGAAGTGGTCTACCAGCTGCGGGTCATCGAAATGGAACGGATACTCGCCGTCATGACCCTTGAAGAAGTACCAGTTCAGCAGGGCTCGGCCATCAGGAGTCAAACGCTGGTGAAACTCCATCAGCTGCGCCGAAGGCTCGGGGAGGTGCTCCAACACATCGAGGCACACGACGGTGTCGAATGACTGATCAGGAACACTGGCGAGATCGCGATGCACCGACACCCGGTCGGACAGACCGAGGCGCGCGGCACGATCCTTCACAAACGCCCGGTTCTGCGGATTGAGATCCACGAACCACACATGACGCACGCTCTCCAGACCGGCCGCCGCTAACGCATGCGTGCCGATGCCGCCGCCGAAGTCGAGCACATTCCCACGGGCGAACTGCTGCTGCAGACGCAAGGTGTCGGCGATGTAATCCGCACTGCTCAGATGCCAGGCCGCAAGCTCGAACAGGTGACCGGTGCCCACCGTGTCTTCGTAGAAATCCTCAGCCCGATCCGGATCAAAGGCACCCGGATGCATCGCAGCGAGGTCTTCTTTGCTCTGCGGAAGCCGCTGGCACACCTCCTCAGCAGTTAAACCCAAATAAGAGGCCAAATGCTCCTTCACCGCAAAACCGCTGGCCAGGAACTCCTCGATGCCCACAGGGGCTGAAGCGTGAACAGGCGGCATGGAGCATCACGGGCGATCTCGCAAACCTACGCGCGAGCCGGTAGCAGCCGAGGGCTAGGTGCCACAGTCAGAGGCCCAGGACCTCTCGCACGTTGACAGCGCCCATCGGCTTCGCCGTGATCGACAAGCCGGCGGGGCTCACCTCCCATGCCTGTGTGGCCCGCATCCGCAGGGTGCTGGGCACCCGCCGCGTCGGCCATGGAGGCACCCTCGATCCGGCCGTGACGGGCGTGCTGCCGATTGCCGTCGGACAAGCCACTCGGCTGCTGCCCTATCTGCCCGGAGACAAGACCTACCGCGGCGTGATCCAGCTCGGAGTGACCACCGGCACCGATGACCTACAGGGAGAGGTGCTGAGCCGCAAGCCGCTGCCGGAGCTGAACCGCATCAGCCTGGAGCAGGCCCTGTCAGCGTTCCGCGGCAGCATCCGTCAACGTCCTCCCCAGGTCTCCGCCGTGCACGTGAATGGGGAAAGGGCCCACGCCCGGGCCCGACGCGGTGAAGTGATGGACCTGCCGGCCCGGACGGTGACCCTGCATCGGCTGGAGCTACTGGACTGGGACCCGGCGCAGGCTCAGCTGGAGGTGGAGGTCCACTGCACAGCGGGCACCTACATCCGATCCCTGGCCAGAGACCTGGGCGACGCGCTCGGTTGCGGTGGCGCCCTCGCCCAGCTCCGGCGCATCCAAGCCCTGGGGTTCAGCGCTGATCAGGCCGTCCCCCTGCCTGAAGCACCCGATGACGTGGGAGCTGGAAACCTGACGCTGCTGCGCCCGGAATTAGCGCTGCCGCACCTGCGGCAGCGGACGCTCAATGCCAGCGAGCAGGAGGACTGGAGCTGTGGCCGCAGGCTCGGAGCTGAACCCCATGAAACGCCGCCAGCCGATCCGGTAGTGGTGCTCAGCGAAGGGGGGCGAATGCTCGGACTGGGACTGCCAGATGGCGACGGTGGACTGAAACCCAAAGTGGTGTTCGAGGCCAGGGGCTGAAGCCAGAAGCCTGGTTAGGTTTCAGACATAGACAGACTTCAGAGCGGCCAATGGCAGGCCACAGCAAATGGTCCCAGATCAAGCGCACCAAGGCCGTGGTGGATGCCAAGCGGGGGGCTGTGTTCACCCGCATCGGACGCGAAATCACAGTGGCCGCACGCCAGGGCAGTGACCCTGAGGGCAACTTTCAACTGCGCACCGCCATTGCCAAAGCCAAAGCAGCCGGCGTGCCGGCGGGGAACATCGAACGCGCCATCGCCAAGGGCTCCGGCCAAAGCGGGGAGGGCATGCAACTGGAAGCGATGCGCTACGAGGGCTATGGCCCCGGTGGCATGGCAGTGCTGGTGGAAGTCCTGAGCGACAACCGCAACCGCACGGCGGCGGAACTGCGTCTGGCCTTCAGCAAGCACGGCGGAAACCTGGGCGAAACCGGTTGCGTCAGCTACCTCTTCCAGCACAGAAGCGAAGTGCTGATCAAAGCCAACGCCTTGGATGAGGACGCTCTACTGGAAGCGCTGATTGAACTGAATGCCGACGGCTACG
This sequence comes from Synechococcus sp. NOUM97013, assembly GCF_014279815.1. Lineage (NCBI taxonomy): Bacteria > Bacillati > Cyanobacteriota > Cyanophyceae > Synechococcales > Synechococcaceae > Synechococcus > Synechococcus sp. NOUM97013. The sequence goes on from NZ_CP047941.1 coordinate 1,921,654, forward strand.
AGCTCACCCAAGCCGACCAGGCTCTGGTGCACGGCCCTTACGAAGCACTCGAAACGCTGCAGAACGGCCTTCGAACACGAGGCTTTGAGGTGGAGGAATGGGAACACTGCTGGCATCCCCTCACCCAGGTCGCACCCAGCGATCAGCCCACAGCGCAGCAAAGCCTCAAGCTGCTGCAGGCCCTCGAAGACCTGGAAGACGTGAGCAGCGTCAGCGCCAATCTGGACCTGCCTGCAGAGATGCAGCTCCACTGACCAAGCAGCACTTAGGCGGGCACTGCTCAACAAAGCTCTGAAACGACGTGAACAGCAGAACGCATCAAGAGTTTTGATGCGCTTCGCCCGCGAAAGCCTTGCATCGTGCTTACAACCCCGCTCGCGGCGGGGCAGGCGCGTTCATACAGAGTGATGAATGCGTTGTTGATAATCCAAATACTCTCTGACTTGAAGATCAGGCATTGCCATCACCTTTTTGATGAGATCTTGCCTGTAGTTATACAGACCTTTGCATCCTTTCAGTGGTTCAAGCAGCATCTCAACGAGCTGCGCTTTCGCGGTAGTTCCAGTCATCAATGAATTCGTTGGTTGCATAATGCTCAGAGCGATTAACTCGATTTTTTATCGGGAGATTGGGCGCAAAATCAGCAACACCCTTCCTCAATCTCGAACATCATTCCACTCATTCGTCTTAATTTGATAAGCATGACTCTCACTCTTTGACAATGATGAGCCAGCACCCTTTGCAAACAAACTGATCTTGACAGTGAATCCAATGAGAACTGACTGAGGGAAAGACTGTTGAGCCCTTCTTCCCTCAATGACACCTTCTCAGCTCGAACCGGAATGTTCATCACTCATTCGAGTGAAACCGGCTCCTCCTCTGATCCCCCTTTCGAGGGATCGCCTCCATACGTAAGCCGCTCGCCGCCCCGCCTCCCCCAACCTCAAGGTTGAGACAGCCAAGAGAGCCCAAGGGATATCGCCAGACTGTTGGAATCAAAGCCAGACCCATGCAGCCAACTCCAGAAGCAACGCGTGAAGCCCTGCTGAAACTGCTGGCACTCGCCGCTGGCCCAGGCTTGTCTGACGACAAAGGAACCGAGATTGTGAACGATCAGATTGAACGCTGCATCGAACGCACCAAAGCCGAAGCGTCCGAAGGCGCTGCTCTGGTTGATGCCTGCGCACCGCATGGGAAAGCGATGCTCACACAGGCGCAAAAGCGACTCGAACAACTCCAAGCCGTCAAGACACTGGAGATCGTTGCCCGTGAAAACTTTGGGGTGCTTTAGTCAATCCATTGTCCAAAAGCACAGATCCATCCCTGACAGACCTGAGGCCTAAAGGACTTCTTTGACTGCAACAAAACCCAAGACTCAAACTCCCTCAGAAATTCAACAGTGCTGGTACTTTCACCAGACATGCAAGCAGCCTGCACGTCTCGGACGAGCAAAAGCAACTTCGGTACTCAGCGAACGGGCGCTGCACAACGCCGCCAACCCAAATTGAGCATGTGCTGCCAGGCATCAACGGCGCTGGAACGAGGCATGCGGCGTTGACTTTGAGGAACCGGCAGATGAGGGCGCACCCACCGGAACGTCCTCAACTCCACCCATTGGGACTGGGGCGCTGCGCCGAAGGGCCTGAACTGCACAACAAGCTCCTGCGCACCATTGACCAACCAGCCTTCACCGCCGCGCTGATGAAGGGATCGATCGGTAGTCAGGTCAGAACGATCCTGCATGCGGACCAGCTTGATCGAAAAAGGAGCGCACTCAGCTCTGCAGCACAGCCAATCCAACCGAAATCAGCACGCAAGGGACCAGGAGCATCCCCCCTCAAAGCATCCAGACAACCAGCCCACATCAACAGATCTGCCACAGCACAGGTGACAGCAATCGCAAGATCAACCTCAGGAGCACACGATCAAGGCCATTATTTTTCATCTTTCAAGCATTAACTTCTCTAAAGACAGGGGCCGATTCTGACCACCTCATCACAGGAAATTCATGAAGTGAGGTAACAAGCGGATGTAATCTGGTCGGAATAGCAATCTTCCGAAACGTTGGAGCTGCTGATTCCCTTTCGATTCTTTGGTGCATTGCTGGTGGGCTCATCCCTTCTGCTCATGGCACAGAGTCCGAAAGAATTTGCACTGCTTGGAGGAGTGTTCCTCTTTGGTCTCGGAGCACTTGAAATCTGTCTGCGACTGGTCGGCTACTGAAACAGCGAATAGTCAATCCTGATCGACGCACTTAGGCGGCATTCTTGCGAGACCTGAAACACCGTTGTGTTTGGGAATCAACAGCCGAGACGGCGACCACGGAGAGGGTGACTGCAGATGCGAACAGAACCATGGACCGCGCTCAAAATCTCGCCGCTCTCGAGACCGTTCTCGAAGCCATGCGCACACAACAGACGGACTCCCAGGGCATGGATCACCTGCGCCAGGCTGCCTATCTGCACACGATTGTCGCGGCCATGCTCAGTGACCAGGTTGCTTGCCTTCCTGACACCGGCAAGGTCTGCTCCTGACGCGACAACCATCAGACGTCCTCTGACTCGACCACAGCAGCAGTGGATCCCCAGCCACCACCACCCGGCGTGGCAATCAGCAAGCAATCGCCAGGACTGACGGCAATCTGCACACAGCCACCAAGCGCTTCCACCGAGCCATCGGCGCGGGTGAGCCGAGCGCTACCTGGGGCCCCAGGATCACCGCCAGCCAGTCCGAAAGGGGCCACCGTTCTCGACCCCGACAGCAACGCCGCCGTCATCGGCTGCAGAAAACGGATTTCACGCAGCAAACCATCACCGCCCTTCCAGCGCCCGTAGCCACCGCTGCCGCGGCGGAAACCGAACCGTTTCAGCTGCACCGGAAAACGCTGCTCAAGAATTTCAGGATCGGTGAGTCTGGAGTTGGTCATGTGGGTCTGCACACCGCTGGACCCCCTGAATCCCTCTCCAGCCCCGCCGCCTCCAGCGATGGTTTCGTAGTACTGGCGGCGACCGTCACCGAAGGTGAGATTGTTCATCGTTCCCTGAGCGGCAGCCATCACGCCGAAACAGGCAAACAGCAGGTTGCAAACCGCTTGAGAGGTCTCCACATTGCCTGCGACCACTGCGGCTGGCGGCTTGGGATTCAGCAGAGACCCCTCAGGAACCACCAGCGTGAGCGGCAGGAAGCAGCCTGCATTTAACGGAATGGGCTCATCCACCAGACAACGCAGGACGTAAAGCACCGCAGCCTTGGTGACCGCCAGTGGGGCATGGAAGTTGTGATCCCCCTGGGCACTGGTGCCGCTGAAATCGAGCGTGGCGCTGCGTTGATCCCGATCCATGCGCACGGCGAGCTTCAGGCAGGCGCCGTTATCCAGCTCCACCTGAAACGCCCGATCCTGAAAGCCATCGAGCAGCCGACGCACGGTGGCAGCCGCATGATCCTGCACATGCTGCAAATAACTGAGCAGACGGGCTTCACCCTCGCTCTGCAGCAACTCCTGCAGCAGATCCACCCCCAGACGATTGGCAGCCGCCTGGGCCTGCAGATCGGCCCAGAGCAGCGCAGGATCGCGGGGCGGGACCGCCGCCTCCTGCAGACAGGAGACCCATGACTTCTTGCACAGCTCATCCGCACGGATGAGCCAGTGATTGCGCACCAGCCACCCCTCCTGATCAATCGTCTGGCTGAAAGGAGGCATTGACCCAGGGGTGAGCCCACCTACATCAGCGTGGTGACCACGGCAAGCCACAAAGGCCAAGGGATGGGGTGCTCCCGGCGCAAACACCGGCGTGATGGCGGTGATATCGGGCAGATGGGTGCCGCCATGAAAAGGGTCGTTGCTGATCACGGTGTCGCCAGCCACCAGGGCCGGACGCTCACCGCGCCGAATCTGCTCCAGCAGATCGGCGACCGCATCCCCCATCGAACCCAGATGCACGGGGATGTGCGGCGCGTTGGCCACCAATGCCCCACGGGCATCAAACAGCGCACAGGAAAAGTCCAGGCGCTCGCGGATGTTCACGGAGCGACTGGTCTGGCGGAGGCGCTCGCCCATGCGCTCCGCGATCTGCATGAAGCGGTGATGGAAGAGGCTCAGATCCACGGGATCCGGCCGAGCGTCCACCGCATCGGGCGTGATCACCGCATCGTTGCTGCTGGATGGCCGGGGGGCCGGCGCGGACGGATGGTGTTGCAGCAACACGCTGCCATTGCTCGAACGGCAAGCCGTCCAGGCCGGTTCCAACACGATGCCGGCAGTGGAATCCAGGATCAGAGACGGACCCTCCAGGGGCTGATCCAGCGGCAGCTGCCAACGCCGCAGCACCGGCACATCGCACCATCCAGCCTCTCGCCAATGCACACGCGCATGCCGCGGGGCCGCTGGCGAGGGCGTGCCTCCCTCCGCCTCTGCAGCCGCAACGCAGCCGTCATCCAGTAGCTGCATCTCCAACACCTCCACCTCCAGGCGCTCGGCCATCAGCGGTGCTGTGCGAGAGGCGACGTAACCGAAGCGTTGCCGATGGGCGCGATCGAACTGGTCCTCCAGTACGTGAAGGGCCAGGCCTTCTGGGCTGGTCTCCAGGCTCAGCATCAGGCCCTGCTCCGATGACGCATCGCGAAGCTCGAGCCGGATCTGATGGTCCACGGCGTCCGCGCTGCCGCTGCCTTCCCGACGCAGGGCATCCGTGGCGCTGACCAGGTCGGCGCGGACCATCGATGGCAACCGCTTCAGCAAGTCAGCGTCCAGAGGACGGCGGATAGCCCGTTGATGCAGCTGCCGCTGCCGCGCCTGGCCGATGCCATAGGCCGAGAGCACACCCGCCAACGGGTGCAGCAGCACCGCATGCAATCCCAGGGCTTCCGCCAATCGACAGGCCAGCTGACCTGCGGCACCGCCGTAGGCGATCAAGACGCCCCCACGGATGTCATGCCCACGAAACAACGACACCTGACGGATGGCCGCAGCCATGGCATCGACCGCCAGATCGAGCGCGCCTTCCGCCAGTTGTTCCGGGGTCTGGCCCAGCTCCGCGGCAAGCCTGTGAAAGCCCGCACGGGTGGCCTCCAGGTCTGGGCGCTGATCCCTGGAAGGACCGAACACGGCAGGAAATGCGCCTGCCTGCAGCCGGCCGAGCAGCAGGTGGGCATCGGTGATGGTGAGCGGACCGCCCCTGCGGTAACAGGCCGGGCCTGGATCGGCTCCGGCGGAGCGAGGCCCCACCAACAGTCGTCCGGCATCCGGCTCAATGATCGAGCCACCTCCGGCCGCAACGGTATGAATCGGCAGGCGCGAGGCCGTCAACAGCAACCCTGCGATCTCGGTCTCGGCACTGCGTTCCCAGTCGCGATCAGCCGCACCGGCCGGCAGGCAGAACACATCCGCGCTGGTGCCGCCCATATCCACCCCCACCAGCGCCTTCGCCCCGAGGCCAGCCTGCTGGGCGGCAGCCACCGCGCCGACCATGCCGCCGGCAGGCCCCGACAGGATCGTGTCCTTGGCCAACAAGGTCCCGGAGGACTGCAACGCCCCGCTCGAGGTCATCACTTGCAGTTGAGTGCGCTCCCCGAGTGCCCGTTGCACCTGATCCAGATACGCCGAGAGCACCGGCCGCACCGCGGCCTCCACCAGGGTCGTCTGACCGCGCGGGACCAAACGCGGCATCGGGCTGGCCTGGTGCGAACACACCACCGTCTCGAAACCAAGCGCACGCACCAGCTCCGCCAGCGACTGTTCATGCACCGGATCACGCCAGGCATGCATCAGCGCAATGGCGCAGCAGCGGATTCCGGCCTGATGGTGACGACGCAAGCGCTGGCGTAACTCGGCCCCCAACTGCAATGCAGCGATCTCATGGCCCTCCGCATCCAGACGGCCCTCCACCTCTTCCACCGCCGTGATCAGGGATGGCGGCTCGGGGATCGCCAGGGCAAAGAGATCCTGGCGGTGCTGATCACCGATGCGCAGCAGATCCGCCAGACCCCTGTTGGCAAGGAGCAGCACAGGCTCCCCGGCCCCCTCCAGCAGGGCGTTGGTGGCCACGGTGGTGCCAAGCCGAACTGCATCAATCACCCCGGAAGCGATGGCCTGGCTTGGTCCGAGGCCCAGCAGCTCACGGATCGCCGCCACCGCGGGGTCCCCAGGGACACCCGGTTGCACGGACAGCACCTTGCGCACCACCAGCTGCCCATCGGGTTGCCGACCCACCAGGTCGGTGAAGGTGCCACCGCGGTCAATCCAGAACTTCCAACCGCTCAAGAGCTGGGGAGATGTGCACTGGCCGCATCATCCACCCACAGATGCACCCGGGGATGGCGCTGCAGCCAGCTGGCCGGCACCGCCTCCTGGCAGGGCTCCAGCAAGGACCTGCGCAGGATCTCCGCCTTGGCGGCACCGGTGACGATCAAATGGATTTCGTCAGCCGAGAGGATGTCGTCGAGGCCGAGGGTGATCGCCCGCGACGGAACGGCAGCGGGATCGCCCCCGAAGGCTCCGGCGTTCTGCTGCCGCGTGGCTGGCTGCAAGGTCACCACACGGCAAACCGCGTCAGAGGCGGACGGCGGTTCGTTGAAGCCCACATGTCCATTGCCACCGAGGCCCAACAACTGCAGCCCGATGCCCCCAGCGCGGTGCAGATCGGCGCGATAGCGCAGAGCCTCATCGGCAGGATCCGCAGCCATGCCATCAGGCAGCCGCAATTGGGAAGCAGGCAGTTGAAGAGGACCACCGAGCTGCGACTGCATGTAGAAGGCAAAACTTGTTGGATCGCTGCTGGCCAATCCCACATATTCATCGAGGTTGAAACTGCTCCAACAACCTCTCAACTGCGCAAGGCGCTGCTCGGGCCACTGCGACAGACGTCGCACCAGCTCCCGATAAAGGGGTTCCATCGTGCGCCCGGTCGCCAGTCCCAATGGTTTGAACGATTGCTGATTCAGAGCCGCAGCCAGATGCGTCTCAAGGTGATCAGCAACCGCCTGCATCAAGGCTTCCGGCTCTGGCCGGCGTTGCACCACAAGACGGGTGGAAAGCAGAGGCACGCAGCGTCAGGACAGCTCAACCCCTCCACACTGGCCCGGGTGGAGGGCTCGCTGCCACCGAGGGGTCATCACTCGGGCGATAGGGCCTGATCTGGGCACCGCGGTAGTAGTGACGAAGAATTTCGCGGAAATCAGCACCCTTCAGTGCCAGGCCGTGCGCTCCCCACTGGCTCATGCCAACACCGTGGCCGAAACCTCGCCCCTGTGCCTCGAGCACTGGCGCCGTAGCGGGAGCGATCACGCGGGCAGGCGCCGAGATGAGGAGCTCTGGCAGCGGTGGCGGCGCCGGTGGTGGCGTCGGCGACCCGGCCAGCGAGGGCTGTGCGAGAGAGCGTGATGGCAATGGTGAAGGCGACACGCTGGGACCACTGGCGGAGTCACGCCAGAGCCCAATCAGCTGTGGTGCGGGCTCAGCCCTGTCAGGTCCCGCGCGCCGTTCCAGACCATCGCTGGCACCAGCACCCTGGAGCATCGAAAACTGCACCATGGTGCTCTTCAAACCAAGCCGTTGACGCAGCTCACGCCCTGTCAGCACCAGGGATCCACGCGGCCCCTGAATCCGGGCTGAACGCACCCTGCCCGTGGAACTGGTGGCGAGAACGCTCAACTGGTCGACGCCTCCGGTTTCCTGAAAACGACGACGCAACTCCAGGGCATCGAACCGTTGATTCCAGCGATGCACCGGACTGTGGTCGTCGTGGTCCGCGACGCTCACCAGGTAGGGAAGCTGGGTTCTCCAGACCTCACCGCTGGGCTCGGTGGCCCCACCGGAGCTGCTGTGAAACACAGCGTTGATGAGGCGTCCGCCATGCACCAGCACCAGGGAGCGGGTCGTGGCCACCGCTTCGAGGGTGCTGGGGGTCTCCGATTCAATGCCTTTATAAACCTGGCTGCTCACCGTGGCCCGCACATCGAAATCCCCCTTGCTGCCGCGTTGGCGCAGGGCATAGGTGCGAGCCGCCACAGCCTGGGCCTGAAGAGCGGCTAGAGGCCACTTCGACGGCATTTCGCTGCCGACAACGCTGGGCAGGTAGGTCTCGATGCCCAGCTGGTTGATGGCCAGGATCCTGCCATCACGCACGAGCAGTCGCAGGTCTCCGCGGTAGCGCCGCGTGCCCAGCCAGATGCCGCGGGGATCACTGCTGCTGATGCGCAGGGAAGTCGCCACACCGCCTCCGGCCAGATGCAGTCGACCACCACGCAACTGCACCTTCAACCGCTTCAGCCGCCGCTCCTGTCGTCCAAGACCACGCACCCGCAGGGGCTCATCCGCATCAGCCCGCAGCAACAGCTGCGAGCCCTCTGCCACCAGCACACGCATCTGGGGCTCCTGGGCGCTGATCGCAGCCCGCGGTTCAGCCGCCAGCACCACCAGAGCCATGGAGAGGGGCAGGAGCACTCCAGTGATGGGCGAGGGGGCTCAGTGTGCCCCGCATTCAGCCATGCAGCCAGGCCTGCATGGCAGATTGACCATTGAGCCCGCCCGATCGTGCAGGTCACCTTTCTCGGCACCAGTTCCGGAGTTCCAACGCGCGCGCGCAACGTTTCAGCAGTGGCAGTCCGCCTGCCTCAGCGCGCCGAACTGTGGTTGTTCGACTGCGGTGAAGGCACCCAGCACCAGTTCATGCGCAGTGATCTGCGCCTGTCCCAGCTGCGCAGAATCTTCGTCACCCATATGCATGGGGATCACGTGTTCGGGCTGCCTGGCCTGCTGGCCAGCCTCGGGCTCAGCGGCAGCAGCAACGGCGTGGATCTCTACGGGCCGGATCCGCTCGACAACTATCTGCAGGGAGTACTGCGCACCAGCTCCACACGGATCGGTTACCCCCTGGCGGTGCATCGCGTGCGCGAGGCCGCCGAAACCGATCGGATCGTCTTCGAGGACGACGACCTCCGCGTGCGCGCGACACCGCTTCACCATCGGGTGCCGGCCTATGCGTACCGCATCGATCAGAAACCGCGTCCTGGTCGATTCGATGTGGACAAAGCCCGGGAGCTCAACATCCCGCCCGGTCCGATCTATGCCGCCCTGAAACGCGGCGAGACCGTGACCCTGGAAGACGGACGCCGCATCGAGGGACAGGAGCTGTGCGGACCTGAACGCCCAGGCTCCAGCCTCGTTTATTGCACCGACACGGTGTTCTGCGAATCAGCCGTGAAACTCGCTGAGGGGGCGGATCTATTGATCCATGAATCGACCTTCTCCCACGCCGAAGCTGACATGGCTTTTCAGAAACAGCACTCCACGAGCACCATGGCGGCGCAGACGGCCAGAGAAGCCGCCGTGGGCCAGCTCGTACTGACCCATCTCAGCCCCCGCTATGCCCCTGGGAACGCAGTAACAGCAGACGATCTGCTGACTGAAGCGCAGGCGATCTTCCCTAACACGATCCTGGCTAAGGACTTCCTCTCTGTGGACGTGACCCCCAGCATCCAGAACTCCGGCTGCAACAGTTCGTGATCGCCGGAGCGGAATCCCCCACGCGTGGTTCCCACTCCGTGATACAAGAACGTGTGCGCTGTATTCGTCAGTTTCTGGCATCCTTCATGGCCTCTCTTTTTTCCAACCTGCGTCAGTCGCTGAGTCGACTGCTGATCGTGCTGCCTGTACTGGCAGGTCTCTGGATCAGCGCCCCCGCCCAGGCCGCCCAGTGGGATGCCGAAACGCTCACCGTTCCGTCCAATCCAGACGGAAGCCTGGTCACCTTCAGTGAGCAGCAGGTGAAAGCAGGACGCAAAGTGTTCAACACCAGCTGCGGCACCTGCCATGCCGGTGGCATTACCAAGACCAATCACAACGTCGGCCTTGACCCCGAGACGCTGGCGCTGGCTACTCCTTCCCGCGACAACATCGCGGCCCTGGTGGATTACTTGCAGGACCCCACGTCTTACGACGGTGAATACAGCATCGCCGACTTGCACCCCAGCATGCGCAGCCGCGACCTCTATCCCGCCATGCGTGATCTCACCGACGAAGACCTGGAGCTGATGTCGGCCTACATCCTTGTGGCTCCTAAGGTTCTCGGTCCCGAGTGGGGCGGCGGCAAGATTTACTTCTGATCCGCAGCTCTACCGACCAGTCGTTCAGCGCGATCCAACAAAAGCCTGCCCGTATGGGCAGGCTTTTTTAGTGGGTTCCCGCGACACACCCCTCGCTATGGAGAGAGATTGCTGGCCTCCATGGAGCTGGGGCGGCGGCTGTACCACCACTCCTGCATCTCTGGAGTGAAGCGCTGCGGAAAGAGCGTCAACACCGTCTGCGTGGGCCGGGATCCGGGCTGGAGCAGCTCCACGGCGTAGGACGGACAGCGACGCGACGCCAGATCCGGCACGAAACGGCGACCGACGCGGCGCCAGCTGGGCTCCTTGCTGCGCCAGGCGAGACGACAACAGGGCCAGGGCAGCTCCTCCCGATCAAACAAGCGGCAGCATGGGCCGATCACCCGAAAGCTGTATTGACCTCCAGGACTGGTGTGAACCGTGCCGTGATCCAGAAGGCTGACCATCTCAGTGCCCAAGGATGCAGCAGAAACAGCCGTCATCAGCGAAGGATCGGTGCCGCACCACCCTGACAGCAAAAAGCCACCCCTGTGGAGGGGTGGCTGGAGTCTCCGACGATGAATCGCTTGGAGCGGAGCTGATGGCTCAATAGAGCTCTTCTTCAGCGTGGGTCTTGATGGTGCAATCAGAAGTGGGGTAGGCCACGCAGGTCAGCACGAAACCAGCTTCGATCTGGTCGTCGTCCAGGAAGCTCTGATCGGACTGATCGACGGTGCCAGCGGTGATCTTGCCTGCACAGGTGGAGCAGGCACCGGCACGGCAGGAATAGGGGAGGTCAATGCCCTGCTCTTCAGCGGCATCGAGGATGTACTGATCGTCGGGCACTTCGATGGTCTTGTTGAGACCTTCGCTTTCGGCGACCAGGGTGACCTTGTAAGAAGCCATGAGTGGGGAGAATTTGCAGAGGCTCGTATCAAACGAACCTGCAGGACGGCATATATCTACATCCTCCAAGCGTCCAGACAGTCACTTGATGGCCCGTTTGCAGGCAAGGCCAATCAAAGCGGAAACACCCATAAGGCCCGCTTATCAAGCCTGACGTTGAATCTCCAGCAGACCCCAGCGACCCTGCTCAGCCAGCGGCTGCACCGACCAGCCAAGGCCCTGTAGCACTTCAGTGAGCCGGGGAGCCTGTTCCACCAGCAGACCACTGAGCAGCCCTCGTCCACCGGCACGCAAGACCCCTTGAAACTGGGGTGCCAGCGCCTCGATCACCGGAGCAAGGATGTTGCAGAGCAACAGATCTGCCGGCTCCCCAGACAGAAGCTCCTGAAGCACCTCCACCGATCCCTGACGCACTCTCAGGGTGTCAGGCGCCAGAGCATTGATCGCAGCGTTATCGGTCGTCGCACGCACCGCAAGGGAGTCCGTATCGGCAGCCAGCACTTCACGGGCACCCAGCCCCAGGGCGGCCAGTCCCAGCACACCGCTACCGCAGCCCAGATCAGCCACACGCAAACCTTTTGGAGGCGTCGCTTCAAGCGCTTCCAGGCAGAGCCGGGTGGTGGGATGACTGCCCGTTCCGAAGGCACTACCGGGGTCCATCTTCAAAACAAGGCGGCCGGCATGTTCCTCGGGCACCTCCAACCAGGCCGGCAGGATGAGCATGCCGCGGCCGACGGGATCCGGCTGCCAGTGCTGCTTCCAGCTCCGGCTCCAGTCCTCATCAGCCAGCTCATCCCACTGGGGCGCCGCGAGAGCCAGGCCAAAGGTGTCTGCGAGGGGCGCAAGACTGGCGAGGAGTTGATGGCGCTGATCTTCCGGCCACTCATGGGCTGGCAACCATGCCAGCAAGGTCCGCTGATCGGGTGTCTCCGGTGCGTGTTGCACTGCAACCCGATGCAGACCAAGCGCGTTGAGCTTCCAGAGAAGCGATTCCTCAAGCTCGGGCTGAACCGGAAGGGACAGTCGCCACCACATCACAGCGTCACGGGGTGAGCTTCCTGGATGCCATTGATGCTGTTGATTGTGGCCAGCAGAGCCGGCGGGATCGGATCATCAATGCTCAGGACCATCACGGCATCACCCCGGACGATGCGGCGACCCACCTGCATCGACGCGATATTCACATTGTGTTCACCGAGCAGAGAGCCAAGGTGGCCGATGATCCCGGGCATGTCCCGGTGACGGGTGAACAGCATGTGGCGGCTCGGCGGCACGTTCACCGGAAACTCATCAATCGTGGTGACACGCAATTCCCCGTCCGCAAACACTGCACCAGTGACGCTGTGTCCCCCCTGAGAGCCACGGGTGGTGAGCTGCAGGGAACCGCCCGCAAAATCACGACTGGCGTCATCCTTCACTTCCACAACCTTGATGCCACGCCCCTTGGCCTCAAGGGAGGCATTGACGTAATTGATGCGGTCACCAAGGGCACTGGTGAGCAGTCCCTTCAAGGCCGCCACCACCAGAGGCTGGGAGGGATGGTTGGCGAATTCACCCTGGAGGCGCACCTCCAGTTCCTGAAGCTGCCCACCACTGAACTGGCTCACCAGCAATCCAAGGGTTTCCGCCAGCTGGAGATGCGGCTTCAGCCGCTCCATGATCTCGGCGCTCAGCCCAGGAATATTGACGGCACTGCGTGCCGGCAACCCAAGCAACACGTCTCGGATCTGCTCGGCCACGTCAACGGCCACATTTTCCTGCGCCTCTTCGGTGGAAGCCCCCAAGTGGGGCGTCAGCACCAGGCCGCGCTCCACGGCGCGCAGCGGAGAATCCTGAGCGAGTGGCTCCGAGGCAAACACATCGAGCCCAGCACCAGCGATCACACCGGTCTCAATCGCTTCCGCAATGGCGGCCTCATCCACGATGCCGCCGCGAGCACAGTTCACGATGCGCGCCGTGGGCTTCATCGTGCGCAGCAACTCGGCGTTCACCAGGTTTTCGGTGTCGGGAGTGCGCGGGATGTGCAGGGTGATGTAGTCCGCCTGCCGGAACAGATCCTCCAGGGTCGTCAGACGCACTTGCATCTGCTGCGCACGCTCGGCGGACACGAAAGGGTCGAAGGCGATCACATCCATGCCCATCGCCTTGGCGACCTTGGCCACATGGGAACCGATCTTGCCCAGACCGACCACACCGAGAACCTTCTTGTAGAGCTCGTTGCCGACGTATTTCTTGCGATCCCAAGCGCCGGCACGCATCGACCCATGGGCCTGGGGCACATGGCGGGAGAGTGAGAGCAACAGCGTCAGAGCATGTTCGGCGGCGGCAATGGTGTTGCCTTCGGGAGAATTCACCACCAGCACACCGCGCTGCGTGGCCGCCGGCACGTCCACGTTGTCGACACCCACGCCGGCTCGCCCAATGATGCGCAGACGATCAGCCGCCTCGATCACATCAGCGGTGACCTGCGTTCCGGAACGGATCATCAGGGCGTCGTACTCGCCAATGATCGCCTTGAGTTCATCAGCGGAGAGGCCGGTGCGTTGGTCCACCTGGGCTACCTGCCCCAGGATGTCTAGGCCCGCCTGATCGATGGGGTCTGAAACGAGAACTTTGGTCATCCAGCGGCGGGGAAAAAGCCGTCATTCACTCTAGAGATCGGCCTGAACAGCTCCCGCCACCGAGCCGCCAGCGACGGAAAGCAGCATCGAGCCCTCAAGAACCCACCACAGATCGGGTTCACCATGGAGAATGGCGGCCCGCACCGATCCGCTCATGCCTGCCTGCGTCCTGGTGCTCAAGCAACGCGCCTCCGCCGAGACCCTGTATGGATCGCTGCAGGACGCTGGCGTCCCCTTGACCCGTGTGGCCCTGGTGGCCCCCGATCAAGTGGATCCAGGCCAGGGAGTGCTCACGCCTGAACCTATGGAGCAGGTTGAACTGCTCAACCCCAGCATCGCCCGGAACCGCCGCCAGAAGTCGATGTCGCGCTGGCTGCTGCCGTTCGGGTTCATGGCCGGTCTCACCTTCACGCAGATCACCACCCTCGATACCTTCTCCCAATTCGGCCCGGTCGGCGAAGCCCTGATCGGCGGACTGCTGGGCATGGGGTCGGGCCTGATGGGCAGTTACGCCGCCGCCGCCAGCGTTCCTTCGGAAAACGAAGACGGTGTACGCATCCTGCGCAACCGTCACAAGGAACAACTCTGGTTGCTGTTGCTGGAAACACCCGCCGGACGTGAGGTGCCCTGGCAATTAGTCCAGAAGACACGTCCCCAGCAAGTGGTGCGCTTGAGCGAACTGTGAGCCTCCCCCGCGATCAGCTGCTCAATGGCGCCTCACATCCCGAACGGATGGCGCAACTGATCGACCAAGCCGAGGAGACCCTACGCACCTGGCAGCCGAGCTGGAGCCCCTTTCTCAGCGGACCTGAGCTAGAGGAAGCAAGACGCCTAGAGGACCTCAGCGAACTGCGACTGGTGCAGGACGGAGGTCGTGCCGACGCGGAACGTTGCCGTTTGCAATTGAGCCGCAGCGATCAGGAGACCACTCCGACGCCAGCCCCCATGGCCGGCCTGCGCCTGGAGGGCAACTTTCTATTCGACCGCGCCGAGCCTGAAGACATGCGTCAGGCCCTGATCGAACTGGGAGCGACAGCCGAGTCCATCGGCGATCTCTGGCTGCGGGGCGACCGTGGGGCCCAAGCGGTTTGCACCCCGGAGGCGTCAACACTGCTCAACGGTCGAACCGGACAGGTCCGAGACGTTCCCCTCCTGGTGGAAGCGGTGACATTGGAAGAGCTGCAGTGGCCAGCGCAGAGATCCCCGAAAACGTTCCACAGCGTGGAGGCCTCCTGCCGGCTGGATGCCATCGCATCAGCTGGATTCGGCCTGTCACGGGCCAAGGTCACTCGGCAGATTCGCGAAGGGCGGCTTCGGCTGAACTGGCAACCCGTACGCCAGGCCAGCCGTGATCTGAAAGTGGGTGATTGCCTGCAACTGCAGGACCGAGGCAGCGTGGAGGTCTTGAGTCTTCAGCTGACCAAACGTGATCGCTGGAGGGTGGAGATGCTGCGCCGGTGAGCTGCTAGCTTCAGTCGCATCCGGTTGAGGGAATGCTCAGCCGAGCCATGGATTCACTCGAAGAGTGAACTTTCGGGCGATTAGCTCAGAGGTAGAGCACTACCTTGACACGGTAGGAGTCACTGGTTCGATTCCAGTATCGCCCATTTCCCTTGTGGGGACAGGAGTCAGGCCATGAGCTGCACCATCGTCGTCGGGCTCGGACGCTCGGGAGTCGGTGCCGCACGGCTGCTCAAGGCCCATGGCGCTGAAGTGATCGTGCTGGAGCGTGCCAATGACGCGGCGGCCCAGCGCAAAGCCACTGCCCTGGAAGAGCAAGGCATTGAGGTCAAACTCGGGCAGGCGCTGGAACTCGCCAGTTTCGAGCCCTGGCTCGGTGCAATCGACCAGGTCGTGATCAGTCCAGGGATTGCCTGGACCCATCCAACCCTCGCAGCGCTGCGTGAACGCGGTGTGACCATCCGAGGAGAGATGGCCATCGCCTGGCAGGCGCTCGGTCATCGCCCCTGGATCGGCATCACCGGAACCAACGGCAAGACCACCGTCACGCACCTGCTGCACCATGTGCTCACCCAGGCAGGCCTGGAAGCACCGATGGCAGGCAATGTGGGCTTCTCGGCCGCGGAACTCGCCCTGTCCTGCAGGGATGGCTCAACACCTCCACCCGATTGGGTGGTGATGGAGATGAGCAGCTATCAGATCGAAGCCGCCGCCGAGGTGGCACCCCGGATCGGGATCTGGACCACGCTGACCCCTGACCATCTGGAACGTCATGGAACGCTGGAGATCTACCGCTCGATCAAGCGCGGGCTGCTGGAGCGCTCTGAGCTGGCACTGCTTAATGGCGATGATCCCGACATCAGCCGCAGCCGAGACCAGTGGCGTCATCCACAGGTGCGTTGGGTCAGCACCCAGGCCGAAAGCACAGACACCGACCTGAGCATCAGCGCAGATCACTGGGTGTGTCGCGGCAAGGAGCGACTCTTCAGCGCCGACGCTCTGCCGATGCAAGGAGCGCACAACCGTCAGAACATGCTTCTGGTCACCGCGGCTGCACTGGAGGCCGGACTGTCGCCGGCCAGCATCGAATCGGGCCTGCGCAGCTTCCCCGGAGTGCCCCATCGGCTCGAACCGCTCGGATGCCTGCACGACGTGGCTGTCTTCAACGACAGCAAAGCCACCAATTACGACGCCGCAGCCGTCGGCCTGCGCTCCGTGACAGCGCCCGTCGTGCTTCTGGCCGGCGGACAGACCAAGCAAGGCGACGCTCAGGATTGGCTGCAGCTGGTGAATCAGCGTTGCAGTGCTGTGATCTTGTTTGGAGCGGGTGCCGAAGAACTGCGCACCCTGATTGCAAGCACACCGTTTTCAGGGTCTGTGGCGATGTTCGAGGGGCTGGAGGCGTCCCTTGACCATGGTTTGTCATTAGCCAGGGAGCAGAAGGCGGCAAGCCTTCTGCTATCACCCGCCTGTGCCAGCTTCGATCAGTACTCGGATTTCGAAGCGCGCGGAGATCATTTCCGATCGCTGATCGAAGCCAGACAAGCCGCTTAGGCTGAGCACAGCTTCCTCGAGCCTGTGGCCTACTGGCTGATGAAAAGCGAGCCCGATGTTTACGGGATCGATCATCTACAGAAGGAACAGACCACGCTCTGGGATGGCATCCGCAACTATCAGGCGCGCAACTTCATGCGCACGATGGCCGTGGGTGACCAAGCATTTTTTTATCACTCCAACTGCAAGCCGCCCGGGATTGTGGGCCTGATGGAAGTGGTGGAAACAGGCCTGGTGGATCCGACCCAGTTCGACCCTTCATCGAAATATCACGACGCCGCCTCGAAACCTGAGGCACCACGCTGGGACTGTGTGCGCCTCGCTTATCGCGGCCGCTTTCAGACGATGCTCAGTCTCGAAGAACTGCGCCAGGCATACGAGCCAGAGCAACTAACCGTGGTGCGTCGCGGTAACCGACTGTCCATCCTTCCCGTGGATGAACCGATCGCCCGCGATCTGCTCGAACGCCTTGGCGAACTCCATTGACAACGCTGGATGTCGTCCGATCGAACGACTTCCCATCACCACGATCATCCCGCGGGCCTGGATCGGTTTCAGTAGGGCCCCCTGGCGATGCGTCGGCTTGACCGCACTGATGCTGATCATCCTGACGGGCCTTGGGGTGACTGCCGGCGATCTGCAGCAGAGCAGCCACTGGTGGCTGGCCACGCTCGGGGATGCGCTGTTAGTGATCAGCATTCCGGCAGCATTGATGCCTCTGGTCGCCCTACTGCATCTGGCTGACAGGCTTCTGCCTCAAGGCTCATCGAGTGAGGTCGGCGCTGTCCCTTCTTCAACCCGGCAGCTGCTCTGGCTGTTCAAACAGACCGCTGCCCTGGCGGTGCTCGAAGGCGTGATTCTGATCGGGGCTCTGAATCTGATCAGGGTGGCCAGTGCTGTCGTCGCGGACCACAGCGGCGTTCTCTCCAATCTAATTCTGGCTGCCGGAGTCGCGGCCCTTGCCATCTGGACCTTGGGGCAATCCCTAGCACTGCCCCTGCTCGTGCATCACGGCCACCGCCCTCTGGCAGCCATGGAACACAGCCGCAGGCTGGTGCAGACCAATCGACTGAAAGTTCTGGCCCTGCTGGGATTGCTGCTGGGGATCAATTTGGTGGGCCTAATGGGTGCCTGTCTCGGCCTGCTTCTCAGTCTCCCCATCAGCGCTCTGTTGCTGATGGCCAGCTGCCGCACTCAGACGCCCTGGGTAAGGGAGTCTCGCCGGAACATGTTGCCCACGTAAAGGCGGGTGATCTCACGGGATTCCACCCCGTTCTGAATGAGGAAGCCGGCGAGAGCCGCCTGCACAAGGCGGTACTGGTCCCAGTTCGGACAACGCTCGATAAAGCTCACCATGGCTTGCTGAAGGGGCTGAGGGAGCTCGGAATGAAAGCTCACCACGGACTCCTCCGGCGGGCTGGTCTCTGCGGAGGACACGCGGAACTGGTGCGTCTGCACCGGTGTGGAGGCCTTGGATTGTGAGGCCTGGAACTGCCCAATTCCCTGCATTCGTTCCGTTCAAGTGAGCACTAGTTCTCCACATCCCGGCGCTGGAGTCAAGGCACCGCAAAAAGCCCGTTCTCAGCTCGTCTCAACACAAGACTTCAGACCTTGGAACCATTTCCAGCCTGAGATTTTCGCCAGGCAAGCCTGAAGAGACAGGCCGAACATCCGTCAACCAACAACTTCTCCACAAAGAGGGTTTTCCACAGAAGTCCATCAAATGGACCAAACACGCCGCAAGCCTGTGGAAAACCATGCCAGAGCCGTGGGGAATCCCCGGGGAAAATCAATCAGGAGCGATTGATTAGCCGCCCTAATCATGAGTGCTGTCCCACATGGTTCTCATCGCCGCGGCCATCGCCTGAGCGGCGGGCGCCGGCCAACTCACCTCCAGGCCACGGGCACCCGAGGCCCCAGCACTCAAAATCACCCTCAGTGACCAGGTCGAACGGTCTCCATCCAGACAAGCCCACCACTGCAAACACTCAAGTTCAAGGGTGATCGCCTCATCAGGCATCAGCTGATCCCGGATAGACCGGTGCTGATCAACAAGCCGTCGAAGGACGGAAGCCAACGCGCAGGCTTCCGACTCGGTTAATTCCAGAGCCCAGGCTTCCCCTCCGATCAGAATGGGGAAGCCTGAACGCTGCGGATCACGGGCCAACCTCCAGCCCGGCCCCTCCTGCTGGATCATCCAGGCAGAAGATCAGGCTGATCTTGCTCATCGCTGAGTTCGACGATGGCGCGCTGAACGGGCTTCACGCTGGATTCTTCCAACAGCCCGTCGAAGTCGTCGAAGCGACGCTGCTTGGCGCGAAAAGCAATCCGTACTGTCGTCAGGTAACGGTTGCTGGACTGACGGATCAGACTTTCTCCGCGCTTGGCGAGATCCTGATGATCGACTCCTGCCGTGAGCATGCCCAAACCTCAGCAATTCCCAATCTTAGGAGAAGAGATCGCTGTGGAAAGGAATGCGCATTGGGTAACAGCGTTGAGGCCGTCCCGGCACCCGCAGAATGATTTGCCGTCCCAGCCCCATCGCGACCAGGGGCCGCCGCAGGTGACTGAGCAGAGCACTCACTTCCTCGAGATGCTGGGCATCGACGCACTCAATGCGAATGGTGCCCCAGCTTCGAGACATGCGGCAATCCCGCAGCGGTTCCAGCTCCGCTTCGATCTGAGGATCTTCCCGATAAAAGGAAAACACCAGCCGTCTTAACCGATCCATCGTTGACCCCCGTAGCCTCGACCTATCCCCAACCTGCCCATAGCGGTGGTTCAGCCCCCTGCTGGCGAACAAAACCTTCATCTTTCGGATCCACCCGTGCGCGTCGGAACCCTGGCGATCGATCTGGGCAGCTCCACCACGGTGGTGGCCTTCCAACGCGCCAACCAGTCGGAAATCGAACTACTTGAGCTGCCCGCGATCACGCGCGAACCAGGGTCGGTCCCATCCCTGATCTGGGCCGAACATTCCGGTGACGGAGCCGTGCTGGTGGGACGCCAGGTGCTCGAAGGAGGTCTGAATGAACGCGATGCCCCTCAGTTACATCGCGACTTCAAACGGCAGATCGGTCAGGCCGCAATCGCCGAGACAACAACGCGGCGTCTCAGCCCAGAGCAGGCCGGTGCGCGCTTGCTTCTGGAGATCTGGAAGCGCATGCCGCCTGAACTCACCATCGAGCGCCTTGTGCTCACCGCTCCTGTGGATCAGGGCTCTGCCTACTGCGACTGGCTTGTTCAAGCCTGCGCCCCCATGGATGTGGACGAGGTCGCGCTGGTGGATGAGCCCACTGCCGCAGCGCTGGGTGCAGGCCTTGCGGCGGGATCCAGGCTGCTGGTCGTGGATCTGGGAGGGGGCACCCTCGACCTGTCATTGGTGGCTCTCGAGGGAGGAGAAGGCCGGGCAGCTCCCTTAGCTCAGCTTCTGCGCTTCCGCGGAAAAGATCTGAAGGACAGCCGTCAGACCCTGCGTCAGGCGAGAGTGCTGGGCAAAGCAGGGATCAATCTCGGCGGTCGGGATTTCGACCGCTGGATTCTCGACGCCTTACAACCGGCTGGACTGCCTGCGGAGGGCGATGGACTGATGGCGCTGCTCAATGCAGCGGAACGTCTGAAGTGCCGCCTGAGCGAGAGCGCTCTCTCCGAGCGTGAAACGATCACCGAGCTAGCGAGCAGCAGGGATCTGGACCGCCCGGCGTCGCTGAGCATGAACCGACAGACCTTCAGTCAGCTGCTCAGCGATCGGGGATTATTCACCGCGCTCGAAGGGCTGCTGGAGCAGACCCTGAAGGATGCCGAACTCCAGGGCTGCCGCAGTGAGGATCTCGATGCGGTGGTGCTGGTGGGCGGTGGCGCCCACCTGCCCCAGCTGAGGGCGTGGCTGGAGCAGACCCTGATCTCCACACCGATGCTCACCCCTCCACCCATGGCAGCCGTGGCCCAGGGGGCCTTAAGCCTCACGCCCGGGGTGCGCATGCAGGACCTGCTCCAGAAGGGGATTTCCTTGCGCTGCTGGAATCGACGCAGCCATGCTCATCACTGGCACCCCCTGTTTCTGCGTGGCCAGCCTTGGCCTTCCAGCCAGCCACTGGAGCTCGTTCTGAGCGCCAGCAGCCCCGACCAGAGCAGTGTGGAACTGGTGCTGGGCGAAGCACAACCCCAAATGCGCCACGAGGTGGTGATGGTTGACGGTCTGCCGCGAGTGCTGGAAACCAGCGACAGCTGGACCGACGTCATCCGCCGTGATGGCATCACCTGTGAGCTGCCACTGGTGCCTGCGGGGCAACCGGGTGAAGACTGCCTGAAGCTGCGTTTTCACCTGAGCGACAAAGCCGAGCTGATCCTGGAGGGAGACGATCTGCGCACTGGGGCGCCATTGGAGCGCCAGGTTCTCGGCACCGTGCGGTGAGCGGGCCGTCCACAGAAACGTGTGCGCTCACAGAGTCATCCATAGAAAGGTGACTGTTTGCCATTCAGCCTTGGCGCTTCGACGCCATCTGCCACGTTTCTGGTTAATCGCCACATTGAGTGGTGTGGCAGGTCTGTGCGGAGTTGCGTACTGGTGGGAGCAGCAGCTGCCGGCTCGCCTGCGAGACGCAGCCTCAAGTGGTGATTTCGAAGCTTGTCTGCGCTACGGAGAACAGTTGGCAGCCTTGCGCTGGCTCGCGCAGGATGCACCGACGGAACAGGCCGTGTGTCGACGCCGCCAGGCGGAACTGGCCTGGGAAGCTGGCGACGCCGACAAGGCACTGCAACTTCAGTCGCAGTTGGTGATTTCAGAGGTTGGCTCGGAAACACAACGCCAAGGGGATCGCGAGCGCTTGAGCCGCTGGCGCAAGCAATTGCAGGATCGTGCCTTGGAACAGTTTCGTGCCGGCGATTTGGACGCAGCGCTAGCCACGCTCCAGCCGCTCGAACTCAAAGGCCAGCGACCCGGCAGCCAGCTGAGTGACAGCCTTCGCGAAACCTGGAACCGCAATCGCGTTGACCACGAACGCCTGAAGAGCAAGGTGAAGCGGCAGCAGTGGTGGGAAGCACTCAGCGTGCTCAATCAGCTTGATCATCCCTGGTGGCAGACCCATGCGCTGCCCCTGCGGCAAGAGGTGGAGCAGGCGATTCAGAGTCTCCGGGACCAGCAGGAACACCACAGCCATGGAACCCTCCCTGCCCATACCGTCGACGCAGAGCGCCTGAATGGAGCTGTCGAAGATCGTCTGGCCAGTGGCATGGATCCCTGGAGTGCATTCGTTGCAGGTTGCTCAGATCTGGGCGGGGTTCTGGTGGAAGAAGGTCCCGAGAGCCTCTGCAAGGCGAAGCAGCCATGAGCGTGCAGCCATAACCACCTGCGAACCAGCCATCTGCGAAGCAGCCATCTGCGAAGCAGCCGTGACAGGATGAGCCCCATTGGGATCAATCGCGCATGCAGCCGGGTGACAAGGTCGTGGTGACCTCATCAGTGATCGTCTACAACCACCCTCAGCATCGAGGCGAAGCCTTCGATATGAAAGGAAGCGAAGGCGACGTAGTCAACGTGCTCTCGGAATGGAAAGGGCGTCCGATCAGTCCGACGCTTCCGGTGATCGTGGCCTTCGGTCGCTACAAGGCCCACTTCCGCGACGACGAACTTCAGTCCGCCTCCTGAAGGCTGCGGAGGAAGACGCCTTCCTCCCCATCCACATCCAGCAAACGCAGCTCGATCGTTTCTGTGCGCCGTGTGGGCACCGCCCTTCCGCAGAAGTCAGGCTGAATCGGCAGTTCGCGATGGCCACGATCGACCATCACGAGCAATAAAACCCTTCGGGGCCGCCCCCAGGCCTGAATCGCCTCAAGGGCGGCACGAATCGTGCGCCCGGTGAAAATCACATCGTCAACCAGCAGAACGTCACGTCCTTCGACGCTGACGGGAAGGTCGGTGGCCTGCACGGGACGCATCGCCACCCGCTCCAGATCGTCGCGGTGAAAGGTGGGATCCAGGCTTCCCTGTGCCACCGGATGACCGGTTTGCTCTTCGAGACAACGGGCGAGCACTGCGGAGAGCTGAACTCCGCGAGTGGGAATCCCCAGCAGCACAAGTTGGTCAACGCCGCCAACGCATTCGAGCACCTGTGAAGCCAGCCTGGACAGGGTTCTCCTGACGTCATCAGCGGAAAGAATCTCGATTCGCTCACCATTCCCGGGGAACACCATGACCGAAGCGATGGAAGGCAGGACTTTATGCCGTTTTTCCGCCTGCAAATGCGCAAAAGCTGACGGTTCCGCGCTTAACCATTCCCTGAGAGAGGGATCCGGAGGTAACTTGTGAATCTGGAGAAGACCTTAAGAACGGATAGAGCGTTTTGACCGTTGCTGAAAGTGATACGCGAAATCCATTCAAAGAACGGGCTGTAGCACCGGTGGTGCTGGCAATCCTTGATGGATGGGGCGAACGCACTGACACCGAACACAACGCGATCCGGTCAGCCGAAACCCCTGTGATGGATGCACTGCGGCATGCATATCCCCAGACGTTGATTCAGGCCAGTGGTTCCCATGTGGGCTTGCCCGATGGCCAGATGGGTAACTCCGAAGTCGGCCACCTCACCATTGGCGCCGGACGGATCATTCGCCAGGAATTGGTTCGAATCGGCGATACGGTCCGCGACAAGCAGCTGGGCGCCGTCCCCAGCCTTCAGGCCCTGGCCGATCGACTTCGGACGAAGGGTGGAACCCTTCATCTGCTCGGACTCTGCTCCGACGGCGGCGTTCACAGCCATGTGGATCACCTCTGCGGATTGCTCCAGTGGGCCGCTGAACAGGGACTGAACGATGTCGCCATCCATGTGGTCACCGATGGACGCGACACGCCCACCCAGAGCGGACCCACTTACCTGAACCAGATCGAGAACGCCATCACCTCGAGTGGCGTCGGCCAAATCGTGAGCATGTGCGGCCGCTACTGGGCCATGGACCGAGATCAGCGCTGGGAGCGCACGGAAAAGGCCTATGACTTGCTGACCAACCCCGTCTTGCCGGTGAGTCCGCTCGCGGCCACTGAGGCCCTTAAGGCGAGCTACGCGAGCGACATCACCGATGAGTTCGTGGAACCCATCCGGCTCGCCGACAGCCACCTCAAAGACGGCGACGCGCTGCTGATGTTCAACTTCAGACCGGATCGAGCGCGCCAGATCGTGCAGTGTCTGGTTCGCGAGAGCTTCGATGGGTTTGAGCGGCCCCAACAGCCCCAACTCGATGTGGTGACCTTCACCCAATACGAAGCGAGTCTGCCGGTTGAGGTCGCCTTCCCACCCGAATCGCTTGATGACCTGCTGGGACAAGTGGTGTCAGCACAAGGTCTACGTCAGTACCGAACAGCCGAAACCGAAAAGTACCCCCACGTCACTTACTTCATGAACGGCGGGGTGGAGCAACCTCTTGAAGGAGAAGATCGCCATCTTGTGCCCTCGCCTCGCGTGGCGACCTACGACCAAGCTCCTGCGATGGCTGCGGACACATTGACCGACAGCTGCATCGAAGCCATTCAGAAAGGCGTGTATTCGCTGGTGGTGATCAACTATGCGAATCCAGACATGGTGGGGCATACCGGCGTGATGGAAGCCGCTACCGAGGCCATCCAAACGGTGGATCGATGCATCGGCAGGCTCCTGGATGCCGTCGGCCGCATGGGAGGAACGCTGATGATCACCGCCGATCACGGCAACGCCGAGCGGATGCAAGGTGACGATGGCCAGGCCTGGACGGCGCACACCACCAACCCCGTGCCGTTGATCCTCGTGGAGGGAGAACGCCGCAAAGTGCCGGGCATGGGCAATGCCATCCGCCTCAGAGAGAATGGCGGCCTTGCGGATATCGCCCCGACCCTGCTTCAGCTCCTGGATCTCGACAAACCTGCCGCGATGACCGGAAGCACTCTGATCGAACCGATCGAGACCGCTGTGCCAGCAACGGCTCGCCTTCCCCAGCCAGCCTGAACCACCTGCCCATAAGATCAGGTCATGATTACAACCGTCCTCTCCTGGGTCTGGATCGGCAGCGGCCTGCTGCTGATCCTGTTTGTGCTCCTTCACAGTCCGAAGGGGGATGGCATGGGAGGCCTTGCCGCAAGTGGCAGTTCGTCGTTCACCAGCGCCAGCAGTGCTGAGGCGACGCTGAACCGCTTCACCTGGACCACACTGGCCATCTTCCTATCGCTCGCGGTGATCCTGAGCGCCGGCTGGCTGAGCTGAACTGAGCTGAACTGAGCTGGGCTGAGCTGGGCTGAGCGCGACAGACACGCCGAACCCAGAGCCGTAGAGGGGGCTGAATCAGTTACAACCCCCGTTGAATGCATCAAAGATCGGCTTCGGTGGAAGGCCGGTTGCGCACCTTGTCCATACCTGCTTCAGCCAGGCGCTGAGAGCGATTGATTGCTTTGACAATCATGAACAACGCCCAGCCCACCAGGACGGAGTTCAAGAGCACATTCAGGGCATGGCCAATCAGAAGCTCCCCGCCGCCGAAAGGGATTCCCCAGGTCTCCCAACCACCGCGACGGATCAAGGGGTTAAGCAGGGGCATGAGCAGATCCTTGGTGAGCGCATCGACGATCTGCTGAAACTGGCTGCCAACCACCACCGCGATGGCCAGATTCAACGCGTTGCCCTTCTGGAAGAAGAATTCCGTGAATTCGCGAAGCCAGCGACGGAAAAACATGGGAGGCCTGGAAAAGGACCTTCCATTGCACCACAGGCATAAAAAAAGCCCCCGCTTGCACGGGAGCTGAACTGACCGCCAAAACCTTGGCGGCCATAGGAGTTGGGATCAGTAGTCGAAGTCGCCGCCGCCCATGCCGCCGCCGGCTGGAGCTGCTTCCTTCTTCTCGGGCATGTCAGCCACGATGCATTCGGTGGTCAGCACCATGCCAGCGATGGATGCCGCGTTCTGCATTCCGGAACGTGTCACCTTGGCGGGATCCACGATGCCGGCGGCGAGCATGTCGACATACTCACCGTTGGCCGCGTTGTAGCCATCGTTGAAGGCCTTGGCCTTCACGTTCTCAGCCACCACAGCGCCGTTCACACCTGCGTTCTCGGCGATGCGCATCAGAGGCGCCGTCAGAGCGGCCGCCACGATGTTGGCACCGATCAACTCTTCGCCGCTGAGGTTGGCAGATGCCCACTCTTCCAGGGCGGGCGCCAGGTGAGCCAGGGTGGTGCCACCGCCAGGGACGATGCCTTCTTCAACAGCCGCCTTGGTGGCGTTGATGGCGTCCTCGAGGCGAAGCTTTTTGTCCTTCATCTCGGTTTCGGTGGCCGCACCCACCTTCACCACAGCCACGCCACCGGCCAATTTGGCCAGACGCTCCTGCAGCTTCTCCTTGTCGTAGGTGGACTCGGTCTCGTCCATCTGCTTGCGGATCTGCTCACAGCGCGCTTTCACAGCCACATCATTGCCTTCGGCAACGATGGTGGTGGTGTCCTTGTTGATCGTGATGCGACGGGCCGTGCCCAGCATCTCGATCTTGGCGTTCTCCAGCTTCAGACCGGCGTCTTCAGTGATCAGCTGACCATTGGTCAGAACGGCCATGTCTTCCAGCATCGCCTTGCGACGGTCGCCGAAACCGGGGGCTTTCACGGCCGCCACGTTCAGCACGCCACGCAGACGGTTGACCACGAGGGTCGCCAGGGCTTCCTTCTCGATGTCTTCAGCAATGATCAGGAGCGGCTTGCCGGTGCGGGCGATCTGCTCGAGCACCGGGACCAGATCCTGCACTAGTCCAATTTTCTTGTCGGTGAGGAGGATGTAGGGCTCGTCAAGGACGGCTTCCATCCGCTCGGTGTCGGTGGCGAAGTAAGGGGAGATGTAGCCCTTGTCAAAGCGCATGCCTTCGGTGACCTCCAGTTCGGTGGTCATCGACTTGCCCTCTTCCAGGGAAATCACTCCTTCCTTACCGACCTTGTCCATGGCGTCGGCGATCATCCGACCCACTTCCTCGTCATTGCCAGCAGAAATGGTGCCCACCTGAGCGATGGCATTGCTGTCAGCAATCGGCTTGGCGTTTTCCTTGATTTTTTCGACCAGGAACTCGGAAGCCTTATCAATGCCTTTCTTCAGGGTGATGGCATTGGCACCGGCAGCGACATTGCGCAGACCGGCTTTGACCATGGCATGGGCCAGAACAGTGGCGGTAGTGGTGCCATCGCCTGCGGCGTCATTGGTCTTGGAAGCGGCCTGACGGATCAGGGCAACACCAGTGTTCTCGATGTGATCTTCGAGTTCGATCTCCTTGGCGATGGTGACGCCATCGTTGATGATCTGAGGAGCACCGAACTTCTTCTCCAGCACCACGTTGCGACCCTTAGGGCCGAGCGTCACGGCGACGGACTCAGCCAGGATGTCGATGCCTTTCTCGAGCGCGCGACGGGCGTTCTCGTTGTAAATGATGCGCTTAGCCATGGGAGGCAGGAAATCAGTGAAATGGGAACAACAAACAACTGCCCTTCAAGGAACGGGCAGACGCAAATCGATCAGTTGACGACGGCGAGGATGTCCTTCTCGGACAGCAGCACGTATTCATCGCTGCCGAGCTTGATGTCGGTGCCGGCGTACTTGCTGTAGAGGACCTTGTCGCCCACGCCCACCTCTGGAGCCTGACGGGATCCGTCGTCGTTGGGCTTGCCGGGTCCGACCTGAACCACCTCACCCACCTGGGGCTTTTCTTTGGCGGTGTCAGGAAGAAGGATGCCGCCGGCGGTCTTCTCTTCGGATTCAGAGATCTTGACGAACACGCGATCGCCGAGGGGCTTAACGGTGGAGACGCTGAGGGAAACAGCAGCCATGGGTTCTTGCAGGAGCAGGGACAGGGCGCGTTGGCGCCGGTTCGACTCGAGCTGGCACTCAAGGTCGACGACTGCCAACCTATGTCCGGGCTTCGCCTTCCGACCATGCGCCAGGCGTGCGGGTGACCGAACCCCCCGAGATCAACCGTGGCGGTGGTATCGTTGCGCCGCTCAGGAAGGGAAAGCTTTACCCGCCTCCCTCTCACATCTCCTTACTTATGGCCGCTGCTGCTCCTGCTTCCGCCGGTACCAAGGGCGTTGTTCGCCAAGTGATTGGCCCGGTGTTGGACGTGGAATTCCCCGCCGGCAAGCTGCCCAAAATTCTCAATGCCCTTCGGATCGAAGGCAAGAACCCCGCAGGCCAGGACGTGGCTCTGACTGCCGAGGTGCAGCAGCTGCTGGGCGATCACCGGGTTCGCGCCGTGGCCATGAGTGGCACGGATGGACTGGTCCGAGGCATGGAAGCCGTCGACACTGGTGCTGCCATCTCCGTTCCCGTGGGTGAAGCCACCCTCGGACGCATCTTCAATGTGCTGGGTGAGCCTGTTGACGAGCAGGGTCCCGTCACCACCAAAGAAACTGCCCCGATCCACCGCGAGGCTCCCAAGCTCACCGAGCTCGAAACCAAGCCCAAGGTGTTCGAAACCGGGATCAAGGTGATTGACCTTCTGGCTCCCTATCGACAGGGCGGCAAGGTCGGCCTGTTCGGTGGTGCCGGTGTGGGCAAGACCGTTCTGATTCAGGAGCTGATCAACAACATCGCCAAAGAGCACGGCGGAGTGTCCGTCTTCGGCGGTGTGGGTGAGCGCACCCGTGAGGGCAATGACCTCTACGAGGAATTCAAGGAGTCCGGAGTGATCAACTCCGAGGACCTCTCCAAGTCGAAGGTGGCTCTCTGCTACGGCCAGATGAACGAGCCTCCCGGCGCCCGCATGCGCGTGGGTCTCTCCGCTCTGACCATGGCCGAGCACTTCCGTGACGTAAACAAACAGGACGTGCTGCTGTTCGTCGACAACATCTTCCGCTTCGTCCAGGCCGGCTCCGAAGTGTCTGCACTGCTGGGCCGCATGCCCTCCGCTGTGGGCTACCAGCCCACCCTGGGCACCGACGTGGGCGCGCTCCAAGAGCGTGTTGCCTCAACCGTGGAAGGTTCAATTACCTCGATCCAGGCCGTCTACGTTCCGGCTGACGACCTCACCGACCCGGCACCTGCCACCACCTTTGCTCACCTTGACGCCACCACGGTGCTGAACCGTGCCCTGGCCTCCAAGGGCATCTACCCCGCTGTGGATCCCCTGGATTCCACCAGCACCATGCTTCAGCCCGCTGTCGTCGGGGACGAGCACTACCGCACCGCCCGTGCCGTGCAGTCCACCCTGCAGCGTTACAAGGAGCTTCAGGACATCATCGCCATCCTGGGTCTCGACGAACTTTCCGAAGATGACCGTCAGACCGTGGACCGCGCTCGCAAGATCGAGAAATTCCTGTCCCAGCCCTTCTTCGTGGCTGAGATCTTCACCGGCATGCCTGGCAAGTACGTGAAGCTGGAAGAAACCATCAGCGGTTTCAACCAGATCCTTGCTGGTGAGCTCGACCACCTACCCGAGCAGGCCTTCTACCTCGTGGGCAACATCGAGGAAGTCAAGGCCAAGGCCGCCAAGATCGCTGAAGAAGCCAAGTGATCATCTGGGGAGCATGAAGTCATGCTCCCCGTTGTTTCACTCAGCGCCACCGCTCCTCCACCAAGCTCTCCTTACCCATGTCCCTCACCCTCCGCGTGCTGGCACCCAACCAGAGCGTGTTCGACGGCCCTGCCGATGAGGTGATCCTGCCCAGCACCACCGGCCAGCTCGGCATCCTTCCCGGTCACGTCTCCCTTCTGGCAGCGCTTGACGTGGGTGTGCTGCGCGTCCGCGATCAAGGCACCTGGCAATCCATTGCCTTGATGGGCGGATTTGCTGAAGTTGAAGCTGACGATGTCACCATCCTGGTGAACTCAGCTGAGCTGGGCACATCCATCGACAGCAGCACTGCAGACAGTGAGCTCCAAGCCGCGCGCAGTGCTGTGAGCAAGATGGAAGGTCAACCTGCTTCTGCAGAGAAAGTCAAAGCTCAACAGAGTCTCGATCGCGCCCGTGCTCGCGCCCAGGCCGCCAAGAATCAAGACTGAATCATTGGATTGGAAACAACCCTTGGTTCACTTCCGGGAACGCCAGTTCCCGGATTTTTTTGACTTGAATTAATTAGCGGATATTGTCCAACACCTGCATTTTGAGTTCGTTCATGCTCTGAGCATTGTCCGAATCCCAGGTGATGTCCCACACCGGAACGTCCAGGAACTGCGCCAGCCTGTGCGCATCCTGCCGCAGCCAAATCAAGATGGCGTGATCAATCAGATTCAGTCGCCCGCCAAGATGATTGACCAGATTCAGTTCATAACTCATAAAAAATGTGCGCCGATAAGTCATCCCGTAGGTCTCACCAGTAAAAACCCGTTCAGGAATCACTTGAACGGCATGGATGCTGGAAAGACGACCCTCCATTAAGCGCTTCGAGGGTGCAACCAGTCGTTGTTCCCAAAACCAGCCTGATCGAGAATCAAAGACCACTGTGCGCAGGGTGAAGCCAAAAACAGGCGTGGCAATCAACAGCATCGTCAGCAACGCGACGGCTGATCCCTGCCCATCCGTGATGAATTGCCAGATCAATAACACCAGTCCACTGACCTCACTCAGGATCAACAGCGGCCTGTTCAGCGGAACATTGGGTCGCAACTCCGCCCAACCCCCAGCCTCATCAATCACCAGGCGATGCGTCGGCCAACTGTGCCCACGCAAGGCAAGCGGAGTCCAGTTCGTGCGCGTAATGACTGGATCATCGTTCTCCATCAACGCATGATTTCAGACGATTCGTGCTCAACTCTGAACCACCAGACAAAAAAAAGACCTGCTGATGCAGGTCGTGGCGGAACGATGGAAAACCTGGAGATCAGGCGGTGCCACAGAAGGTGACATCGGGGAACTTGAGCTTCGCGTCGTCGAGGCTCTTGCCCTTGCCCTCTTCCTGCCAGTAGTTGATCACCTCAGTGGCCTTGTTCAGCACTTCAACGCGCTCATTGTCGGTGATCCAGCTCTTGCCTTCCAGCTCACCCTTCAGGGTTTCCCATGCATCTTCACGGGGCCAGAAGAAGTAGGCGGTGAGGGGGCTCGGACCACCACCGACGATCTGATCGACAGCCAGAGCGACATTGTCGGGCAGCCAGAGGATCTTCAGAAGGAAGCGTCCTTCATCAGCCTTCGGGGTGTAACCGGAGGGCACACCGTCAGCATCGATGGTGGCCGAAGCGAGAGCAGCGTTACCGCCACGCATCACCGGACGGCCTTCCTTCGGCTCCTGCTGCTGATCAGCGTCACTGCTGGTGCTCTCGGGAGCCTGATCAGCTGTCGCTGCCTCGGTGGTGACCTCCTGGTCGACGGCAGCGCCTTCGGAAACCGTCATGGTGTCAGCGCTCAAGAATCAAGGACAAACAACTAACCTACCAGCCGCCTTAACCCTGCCCCCTGATCTGGCAACCGCTCATGAGTCAACTGCTGCTGTTTGACATCGACGGAGTGATCCGCGATGTGGCTGGCAGCTACCGCAGAGCCCTCCAAGCCACGGTGAAGCACTACAGCGGCTGGACGCCGAGCCCAGCGGTCATTGATGCCCTCAAAGGCGAGGGGCGTTGGAACAACGACTGGGATGCCAGCCTTGAGCTGCTGCGCAGGCATGGCGTCAATCTGCCCGAACGCCAGGCGCTGATCGAGATCTTTAGCGGCTTCTATTTCGGCGGTGACCCCGATGGTGATCCCAGCGGCTGGCAGGGTTTCATCCGCGATGAACCGCTGCTGGTGAGCGCTGATTTCTTCAGGGTGATCCATCACCTGGGATGGATCTGGGGCTTTGTCAGCGGCGCCGAGCCGCCCTCGGCCCGATTCGTGCTGGAGCAGCGACTGCAGCTGGAGACACCACCGCTGATCGCCATGGGTGATGCGCCTGACAAACCGGATCCTCGCGGCTTGATCCAGCTCAGCAACAGCCTGTTGAACGACAAAACCGGCGGTAGCGTCGCCTACCTGGGCGACACGGTTGCCGATGTGCAAACCGTGGTTAATGCACGCACGACCTGCCCTGAGCGTTGCTGGATCAGCCTGGCTGTCCCGCCCCCCCATCTCCAACCAGGCAGTCCTGAACGCCAGGCCTATGAGCAGCAACTGCGCGATGCCGGAGCAGACCACATCCTCCCCGACACCCGTTCCGCCATTCAATGGCTGGAACGGCAAACAGGACGCTGAGGATCGTGCCAACGGGAGAGGAGCCTCCGGATTTCACGAACAGCACACCTCACTGGTCTCAGCATGTCCAGGACATGCAAACAGGGCTTTTGACACTCGCTCTGGGTATCGGCGCCGGTGGTGCTGGGCAACGAGCTGATGCTGCTGGTGGTGGTGCTGTTCTGGCTGGTGCTTGACCTGGTGTAAGTCAGCCCTCCATGGCCTGCACGGCCTTCAGGGCATCCACGCTGAGCACTTCATGGCCACAGGCCACCTCCTGACGATCACGGACTGCCACATCGTCCTCAATGCGGATGCCGATGCCCTTCCAGCGATCGTCAATGGACGGCTGACCTTCAGGGACCGCCAGACGATCACTCACATAGAGGCCAGGCTCCACAGTGAGCACCATGCCGGGCTCCAGCTCAACGTGATGCTCACCGAGGCGGTAAGCGCCCACATCGTGCACATCCAGCCCCAGCCAGTGACCGGTGCGGTGCATGTAGAGGTGGCGATAAGCCCCCTGTTCGATCAAGCCATCGACATCCCCGAGGAGCAGGCCTAGGTCCACAAGTCCTTCCACCATCACCCGGACGGCTGTGGCATGCACATCTTCGGCCGTCTGACCTGGATGGACGCTGTCGATCGCCGCTTCCTGCGCAGCGAGCACCAGCGAATAGAGCTCACGCTGCTCACCGGTGAACCGACCACTGATGGGGAAGGTACGAGTGATATCGCCGTTGTAGTAGTCCGGCAGCGAACAACCGGCATCGATCAGCAGCAGATCTCCCTCCTGGAGCACGTCGCGGTTGTCGATGTAATGCAGAACGCAGGCGTTGTCTCCTCCCGCAACGATGGAGCTGTAGGCAGCACCTCGGGCTCCTTGCTCGAGGAAATGCTGCTCAATCAAGGCCTGCACCTGCCGCTCCGTCATGCCCGGACGAACGGCGGCTCTGGCCAACTCATGGGCTGAGGCGGAAATCCTGCAGGCCTCGCGCATCCGCTCCAGCTCCGAAGACTCCTTACGCAGACGCATGCGATGCAGCACCGGACAGGGCGCCACCAACGCCAGTGCCGCTCGGCCGGTGCGCGGTGCCCGGTCCAGCTGCGTCGCCCAGGCGCGCAGCACCAGCGGCTCCACCAGCGGGTGACTGCCGATGCGGAAGGCAATCCCCTCGGCACCCTCCAGATACTGCGGCAGAAGGGCATCCAACTCGATGCGCGGGTGGGCACAATCTGCGCCGAAGCGCTCGATCGCCCCTTCACACCCCCAGCGGCGGCCGGTCCAGACCTCGGCGGAGGGCTCACGGGGATTCACGAAAAGGACAAAGCGTTCACCCTCGGGGCGATGGGGCAGAAACAGGGCCACCGCATCAGGCTCATCAAGACCGGTGAGATACCAGAAATCACTGTTCTGACGGAACGGCCACTCGGTATCGGCATGGTGGGTGACCAAGGTTGAAGCGGGAATGACCGCAGCGGCCCCACCGAGTTCGGCGATGAATCGCTTGCGACGGTCCGCGAAGACCTGAGCATCAAAAACAGGAGCGAGTGCAGCCACGGCA
Organism: Synechococcus sp. NOUM97013; assembly: GCF_014279815.1. Lineage (NCBI taxonomy): Bacteria > Bacillati > Cyanobacteriota > Cyanophyceae > Synechococcales > Synechococcaceae > Synechococcus > Synechococcus sp. NOUM97013. The sequence goes on from NZ_CP047941.1 coordinate 1,954,974, forward strand.
GAGACAGGTCACCGGAGAAACGTCAGGATGGCAGGCAAAGCGTCTTGGCATGACCTCCGACCTGCTCATCCTTCTGCTGCTTGTGGTGGTGGTGCTGACCGGATCGGCGCTGTGCTCAGGCGTTGAAGCGGCATTGCTCACGGTGAATCCCGTGCGCGTGCATGAACTCGCGGCCCGCCCTCGGCCGGTCACCGGCGCCCGCCGACTGGCTCAGCTTCGCCAGCGACTGGGACGGACGCTCTCCGTGCTGGTGATCGCCAACAACGGCTTCAACATCTTTGGAAGCTTGATGCTGGGTGGCTATGCCTCCGTTGTCTTTACCGAACGGATGGATGCGGGAAGCATTGCCCTGCCGCTCTTCTCCGTGAGCCTCACGGTGTTGGTGATTCTGCTGGGCGAAATCCTGCCCAAGGCGATTGGCAGCCGCCTGGCCCTGCCTGTCTCCCTGGCGAGCGCTCCAGTCCTGCACTGGCTCGGCGTGATGATGCGCCCACTCGTGCTGCTGCTGGAACGTCTGCTGCCAGCCATCACCGAGGAAAACGAGATCAGCACCGATGAGGAGGAGATCCGGCTGCTAGCGAAGCTCGGATCACAGAAGGGGCAGATCGAAGCCGATGAGGCCGCGATGATCTCCAAGGTGTTCCTCCTCAATGACCTCACGGCGAGGGATCTGATGACACCGCGTGTGGCGGCACCCACCCTGAATGGGGCAACCCGTCTGGAGCAGCTACGCGCTGAGCTGCTCGACAATGAGGCCCAGTGGTGGGTGGTGCTGGGCGACGCCGTCGACAAGGTGTTGGGCGTGGCCAGCCGTGATCGCTTGCTCAGTGCGCTTGTGCGCAGCCAAGGGCAACTCACTCCGGCCGACCTGAGTGAGCCTGCTGAATTCGTCCCCGAAATGATCCGAGCCGACCGCCTACTCACCGCCTTCCGACGGGACAACAGCGGTGTTCGCGTCGTGGTGGATGAGTTCGGTGGGTTCGTGGGTGTGATCGGGCCGGAAGCGGTGCTGGCCGTGCTGGCGGGGTGGTGGCGCAAAACGGCCGCAGGTGTCGCACCATGAGCGGCATCGGAGATCAGTGCCGCGACCGCCTGCTGGGGTGGCGTGCACAACTCGATCTCACCCCCCGGGAACAAGGCTTGCTCTCAGGAGCCCTGCGCCTGCTGGACCTGCAGCTGCAACGGCTCGACAGCCACAGGCTGCGCATCGCGGTGTTCGGCCGGGTGGGTGTGGGCAAGTCCAGCCTGGTCAATGCGCTGGTGGGTCAAGACGTGATGGCCACCGACGTCGCCCATGGCTGCACACGCCATCAACAGGCGGTGCCCTGGCCACGTCCGGTTCCGGGATTGCAATCCGTGGACCTGGTCGACACACCAGGAATCGATGAGGTCGATGCGCCGGCCCGGGCACGCCTGGCCGCCCGCGTCGCGCTGCATGCCGACCTGGTGTTGCTGGTGCTGGATGGAGACATCACCCGGGTGGAACTGGATGCCCTGGAAACACTGCAGGCGATGGGCAAACCGGTGCTCACGGTGTTGAACCGCAGCGACTGCTGGCCCAGCGAGCAGCTGCCGGATCTGCTGCGCAGCATCCACGGTCGTTTGCCATCGGGGCTGCCTGCTCCCTTGGCCGTCGCCGCCGCTCCAAGACGTGCTGAGCAGCGACCCGATGGCCGCATCCGCAGCCGGCAGCAGCCCGCCGATGTGGCGCCGCTGGAAATCTGTCTGGACACCCTTCTGGAGCAGCATGGCCACAGCCTGCTGCTGCTGAACACCCTGCGCCAGGCCGCCAAAATTCAGCAGCAGCTCGAAACCGGGCGTCTGCAACGCCGACGTCGGGAAGCCCAGGGCTTGATCGGTCGTTACGCCGCCCTCAAGGCCACCGGCGTGGCTGCCAATCCCCTGATGCTGCTGGATCTGGCGGGCGGTATGGCCTGTGACGCCGCCCTTGTCCGCCATCTTTGCGAGCTCTATGACCTGCCCCTCGGAGGCCCGGCAGCCCGTCGGTTGCTCCGCCAGCTGAGCGGACAAAACGCCTTGCTGGGCGGCGCTCAGCTGGGTCTCCAGGTCGCCCTTGGCTCCCTGCGGCAACTGCTGTTGCTGGCGGCTCCCTTCAGTGCAGGACTCACCCTGGCTCCGGCTGCTCCCGTGGCCGTCGCCCAGGCCGCACTCGCTGTTCACACCACCCGTCGCACAGGACGTCTGACGGCGCGCTGGTTGCTCGAGGAGCGGGGCCGGGGCCGCCGCCAACAACCTGGTCCTGCCACGTTGCTGCGGCGACTGGCCCGATCAGACCACGGCATCCTTCAGCTGATGCAGGACTGGCCTCAGCCGCAATCCCGCCCGCCGCTGCCGTCACTGCTGCCCTGACCATGGCCGACATCGCCTTGCTCGGCACCAGTGCCGACCCTCCAACTCGAGGCCATCAGGCGCTGTTGACCGGCCTGCTGGAGCACTATCCCCGGGTGGCCACATGGGCCAGCGACAACCCTATGAAACAGCATGCGGCTGATCTGAGCATGCGACGCGATCTGCTCCAAGCCCTGGTGCACCACATCGCCGATCCAAGGCTGGAGCTGGCCCAGGAGCTCAGCAGTCCCTATGCGATCACCACGCTGGAACGTGCAAAGAAGCGCTGGCCAAGTCAACACTTCTGTTTCGTGGTGGGCAGTGATCTGGCCGCACAGATCCCCAGCTGGAAAAACAGCCGGGACTGGCTGTCGCACTGCGAGCTCGGCATCGTGCCGCGAGAAGGCTGGCCTCTCGCGGACAGTGCACTCAACGCTCTGAACGCGTTGGGAGCCCGACTGCAGGTGTTGCCGCTCAGCATCCCTGGCACAGCCAGCTCCAAGGTGCGTCAAGCCGGTGAACGGGACCAGGTGCCCGAAAGCCTCAGGCCGCTGCTGCTGAAGCACAATCTCTACGGATACAGCCTTCCCACTGCCTGACTGCCGATGCGTGTCGCTCTGGCCCAGATCAATCCTGTGGTGGGCGATCTGCTTGGCAACGCCGACCGCATCCTGCAGGCCGTCGACGATGTGACCCGCAACGAAGCGACGCCGCCGGCCCTGATGGTGACGCCGGAGCTGTCGCTATGGGGGTATCCACCGCGAGATCTCCTGTTCAGCTCTGCTCACCTTCAGCAGCAGACGGAAGCCCTAGAAGTGCTCTGCAGGGGCCTGACCAGCCGTGGTTCGGCCATGGCCTTGCTGGTGGGCTTCGCGGATGCAGCGGAGGATTCCCTGCATCCATCGCTGTTCAATGCCCTCGCACTGGTGGAGGCAGGGGGGTGGCGTGTGGCAGCCCGCAAACAGCTGCTGCCCAGCTACGACGTGTTCGATGAGACGCGCTATTTCCGCCCCAGTCAGGGAGCCGCAAACATCACGCTGCGCCAGGGGGGGCGGGACTGGCGGATTGGCCTGACCATCTGCGAAGACCTCTGGGTGGAGGACGAACTGCACGATCGCCGACTGGTGGGACCGGATCCTGTGGGGGGCCTGATCGACCAACACATTGACCTGCTGATCAACTGCTCCGCCTCACCCTTCGGACGTCGCAAAGCTGCACTGCGGCAGCGTCTGGCCTTCCGGGCTGCGCAACGGCTGCGCTGCCCTGTGGTCTATGTGAACCAGGTGGGGGGCAACGACGAACTGGTGTTTGATGGCGCCAGCTTCGTGATGGGCAGCAACAGCGAGACGCCGCTGCTGCAGCTACCGAGCTGTGTGACCACCGCCGCAATCTGGAATCCAGAGGGAGACGCCACTGACCAGGACACCACCGACCAGAACGCCAGGGACCATGAAGCCAGTGACGAACTGGAGCTGCTGTTCCGCTCTCTGGTGACCGGGGTGAGGGACTACGCCGGAAAGTGTGGATTCGGCAAAGCCCTGCTCGGCCTCAGCGGAGGCATCGACTCCGCGCTGGTGGCGGTGATTGCCGCCGCAGCGCTTGGCGCCGAGCAGGTGCAGACGCTGCTGATGCCATCGCCATGGAGTTCCTCCGGATCGATCACTGATGCACTCACGCTCAGCGAGCGTCTGGGATTGGCCCATTCCATCGTTCCGATCGAAACCCTGATGGAGGGCTTTGAAACGACCTTGACCCCCGCGCTCCAGGCCGCGCCCAGCGGCGTGACCGCAGAAAATCTGCAGTCGCGCATCCGCGGCACGCTGCTGATGGCCGTCGCCAACCAACAGGGACAACTGCTGCTCACCACCGGCAACAAATCCGAACTGGCCGTGGGCTATTGCACCCTTTACGGCGACATGAATGGTGGTCTGGCGGTGATTGGCGATCTCTACAAGTCGACCGTGTTCGCGCTTTGTCGCTGGCTGGAAAGCGACGCCGCAGGCCCCTGCCGAAGCGAGCTCGGCCTTCCCGCAGAAGGCGCACTGATCGGAACAGCGATTCTCGAGAAACCGCCCAGCGCCGAGTTGCGCCCAGACCAGAAGGACATCGACTCGCTGCCCGACTACGACCGGCTGGATCCGTTGCTGATCGATCTAATCGAACATCGGCTCAGCGGAGATCAGCTTGTGGGCGCCGGTCACGATCCCAGGGAAGTCGAGCGGATCGAACGCCTGTTCCGACGCGCGGAATTCAAACGCCGACAGGCCGCTCCCGTACTGAAGATGAGCAACCAGGCCTTCGGTAGCGGCTGGCGGCTGCCGATCGCGGCCGTCTGAGCCAGATTAAAGGGACGATTCCGCCCTCCATGGCCCATTCCGTCCTGACGGCACCGATGGCCAGCATCGGCGTGCCCACCGAAATCAAAGCCGATGAGCAGCGGGTGGCACTCACCCCCGATGCGGTGCGTGAACTGGTGACCCACGGCCTGGAGGTGCGCATCCAGCATGGTGCTGGGGCAGGAGCCGGAATCAGCGATGACGCCTTCGCCTCCGCGGGCGCTCGCCTGGTGGATCGCGAGGAAGCCTGGGGCGCCCACCTGGTGGTGAAAGTGAAGGAGCCCCAGCCGGAGGAGTTCGGCCTGCTGCGGGACGACATGGTGCTGTTCACCTATTTGCACCTGGCGGCCTACAGCAAGGTGGGTCAGGCACTGCTGGATGCAGGCACCACGGGCGTGGCCTATGAGACGGTGCAACTGGAAAACGGCAGCCTGCCTCTGCTGGCACCGATGAGCGAAATCGCCGGACGCTTGGCAGCCCAGGTGGGTGCACGCCTGCTAGAGCGCCCAAACGGTGGGCGCGGTGTGTTGATCGGAGGCTGCACCGGCGTCCGTCCAGCGAAGGTGGTGGTGCTGGGTGCCGGCACGGTGGGCTGGAATGCCGCCCGGCTCGCCGCCGCCATGGATGCCGAAGTGCTACTGCTGGATCGATCTCCGGAGCGGTTGCGCAGTCTGGAATCAGATCGCCGTGGTCGCTTAATCAGCATGGTGAGCAGTCGCGGCTTGCTGGAGCGGCTGGTGCCAACGGCCGACCTCCTGATCGGTGCCGTGCTGACCCCTGGCGGTCGGGCTCCCACCCTGGTGGATGAAGAGATGGTCAGGCAGATGCAACCCGGCTCAGCGATTGTCGATGTGGCCGTCGATCAGGGGGGCTGTGTCGCCACCAGCCGGGAGACCACACACACGAATCCAACGGTCTGCATTCACGGTGTGCAGCATTACGCCGTCGGCAACATGCCCGGCGCTGTGCCCTTCACATCCACGGAAGCCCTGGTGAGCGTGACGCTGCCCTACATCCTCGGCATTGCCGGACGCGGCCTGGAAGAAGCCGTGACCGAACGGCCGGAGTTGCTCTCAGGCCTGAACACTGTGAAGGGTGCGGTCTGTCACCCCGGCGTCGCCAAGGCCCTGGGCGTCCCCCCACGGCATCCGATGGCCTGCCTGCGTTGAGGCGTCAATCCAACGCGCGGATGTAAAGCCAATCACCCTCGGGGTCTCCATTGCGGCGTTGGAACAACGACGTCTCACGGTGCACAAAGCGCTGGCCTCCGGCCGAGAAGACCGCCTCGAAACGCACGATGCCCTCCAGATCATCGGCTGTACCAGCCTCGGCGGACAGCACCTTGAGACCGCACCATCGACTGTCGCGACAGCTCTGTTTCAGGTCACGACGCCGTTGAGCAGGTGCTTCAGAGGGCATGGGATGGGTGGCAATCAAATAGTCGAGCTCCCCAAGGGCATAGGCGGAGTAACGCGAGCGCATCAGCGCTTCCGCCGTCGCAGGCTTGCGTTCACCACGATGCAGAGGACCGCAGCAATGGTCGAGGGTGTCACCGCTGCCGCAGGGACACGATTGAGCGGCCGTGGCAAACCCCCGTGTCATCAGCTCAGCTCCCGCAAGCCAGGCAGAGGACGGGTCAAGGCCTGCGGCGCGATGCCCTCGCGCAGCGCCATCAGCAACCCGGCTGCCTCGGCGTAGGAGGAGGCTTTCAGCACATGCTCGCCTAACGCCAAGGCCTCGGCCGTCACCGACAGCACGCCAGGGTTGTGAACGGCAATCACGGGAACGCGGCGTTCGAGACAGGCGAGGACCGCTTCCCCGCCCAAGGCGCCATCCGGCACGACCATGGCACCGAGCTGCTCCGCCGCCAGGTCCCCGGCATGAACCGAACCGGAGGCGGCCACCAGCGACGGCGCCTGGGCCAGGCCCACCAGCACACAAGCAAGAAAGGTGTGTCCAAGTTCCTCTCCAGCCGCTCGAGGATCCAGATCGGGGTCGAGAGGCAGCGCCCCCAGGGCCGGTGCATGCGCACAGGGGAGCTGCAGATGCCGGACCAGCAGATGACTGATCACCGCTTCAGCGCCCGCCAAAGCATCCACGCCTGAACCATGGCGGTACGCCTCCAGTGCGGTGGCGTCGGAATCCTCCGGGAAACGTGCGACCACAGCAATGGCCGTCGCACCGGCAGCCTTGAGCTGTTCTCCGGCTCGCAACAACGCATCCGGTCGCTGCATGGTGCCCCAGCTCGCACCGCTCTCACCCTGCTCCAGCGTCACCCCCAACGACACATCGCTGGTAACCACAGGGCCGATCTCCAAGCCGAGTGTGGCCCGACAGCCATCGGCCACCTGCAGATGCCGCTGGCGCAGATCAGCCTCGATGCCGGCATCCAGGAGCAATCCGATGCGTTGACGCCGCACAGGACGCAACCGCAGATCACCTGCAGCGAAACGGTCAAGGGCATATCCCTCGACGTAGTGAATGCGGGGATCACGCCAGTAGAGGGCCGCACCGTTCATCACATTCGGGTGCGTGATCAAACAACCACTGGCTGCTGCCAAGCAGCGGGCACTGGGCAGGGCATCGCCCGCAAAGCCGCCGATCTCACAGCCAATCCCTGTGGGAACCACCATCAGGGTGGGAAGTGGTCGTGTCACGGCGTGTCCACCGTTGGTGTGAGCACCACGGCCTCCACCTGCACGCACTGCTGCCCAGCCGCATTGACGGCAAGCCCTGTGATCGCCCAACGCAGCGGCTGACCGTGGGGATGCAACTGCTGATGCACCCAGTTGCGCATCTCAACGATCCCCTGGTGCTCAGGCCGAATCAGATCAAGCCTGAGCGACGACAGCTTCACTTCTGGTACTGACCGAACTGGGCCTCATAGAGCGCATCTTCCTGACCAGCAATCACCTTCAAATCCGAACGGGGATAGGCCACACACAGCAGTGAGAAGCCGTCCTTGCGCAGATCCTCCTTCACTCCCATGGCATCCGGCTGATGCACCGCACCCTCACTGAGGCGGGCGGCGCAGGTGGTGCAGACCCCGGCACAACAGGAACTGGGCACCATCACCCCAGCAGCCTCAGCCGCCGAGAGCACGGTCTGATCGGCACGACACTGGAACTGATGCTGCTGGCCATCCAGCTCAACACTGATTGTGTAGGTGGCCACCGTTGATTCGCTCATCCTTCAGGGGACGTTCCAGGCATGGCATCCTCTCAGGGCACGGGCCGTTTGCAGCGCTGCCATTGATGGGGATGGGGCGACAGGTATTCCGGAGGACGGCCTGCAGCACGCGCAGTGAGCACGAAGTCAAAACTGACGGACACACGCAGCGCATCCTCTGTCTCGTTGGCCGCCACGCTGTGGTGCAACCGCGACGGGAACAACACCAGCAAACCCGGTTCCGAGGACAGCATCCATTCCCGCTGATTGCAGGGGTGGTCATGGCTGATGGGCCCGCCATGGCCGACGGCCAAACCCGGAACCAGTTCGTTGAGCTGCTGCGGCGCGTGCAGACACAACGGTCCATCCACACCGCTGCCATCACCGCTGAAATACAGAACAGCACTGAGATGCGCATTGGGATGGTGGTGTCGCCCGACCACTTGCCCCCACTCGCTGAGCACAGGCCAGCAGCGCTGCAGATGAAGGTCAAGTGCATCGGCATCGAATCCCGTCAACGCCAAATAACGCCAGACGCGCGTCGTCACCTGATCCGCCAGGTCACGGAAGTCAGGGTGCTCATGCAACTGCCACACGCCATTGAGATCGCCGGTCCAGGCGCAGCCCTCATCGGGATTGCTGGAGGCGTCACCCCGCATCGCCAGGAGCGTCTGCAGTTGAGCCGCCAGATCCAGCGGGTCAAGAACGAGGCGATCCGTTGCAACAACGGTGGGGAACAGATGGTGCAGCTCCACAGGCAGGCGATCACACCGCCTCGCCATCCTCGTTCAAGACCACTGAACCGATCGGCAATAAAAAAGCCGGCCCTGGGGCCGGCGAAGAAAAACGGTTGAGATGAGATCAACCAACAGCGGCAGCACCACCTGCCACCTCGAGAATCTCCTGCGTAATCGCAGCCTGACGCGCCTTGTTGTAATCCAGGGTGAGCGTCTTGGCGAGCGCCTTAGCGTTGTCGCTGGCGTTATTCATCGCAGTCATCCGGCTGGCAAGCTCGGACGCTGCTGATTCCTGCAGAGAGCGCAGCAGCTGATTCTGCAAATACAGAGGAAGCAGTGCATTCAAGAGCTGCTCAGGGCTCTGCTCAAACACGATGTCGGAGGGAAGCTCCGGCTGGGTGTTGGCAGGAGCCGAACCCGATTCCACCCGCAGCTCACCATCTTTGGTGGTGAGACGGAAGATTTCATCATCCGCTTCTGCGATCCCTTGAGGATCGAGAGGCAGCAAGGTCTGAACGACAGGCTTGCAGCTCACCAAGTTGATGAACTTGGTGTAGATGATCTCAACGCGGTCGGTGGTTTCCGAGAGAAACTCAGCAAACACCTCGTTGGCGATGGAACCGGCTTCGTCTGCGGTGGGCACCTGCTCCAGACCTGTGAAGGTGGCCTGAATCGGGTAGTTGCGGTTGGTGAAATAGCTGATGGCTTTGCGACCGATCAGCACCAGATCAACCTTGTAGCCCTTGCTCTGAAGCTCTGCGAAACGCACTTCAGTGCGCTTGATGATGTTGGTGTTGTAACCACCGCAGAGACCACGGTCGCCGGTGACCGCGACAAGGGTGATCGACTCAACATTGCGCTGCTCCATCAAAGGAGCATCAGCGTCTTCAAACTGCATTCGCGTCTGAAGATTTTCCAGCAGGCGCGCAAGACGATCCGCAAAGGGACGGCTGCGCAACACCTGCTCTTGAGCGCGGCGAACCTTGGCCGCAGCCACGAGGCGCATGGCCTCGGTGATCTTGCGGGTGTTCTTGACCGATTTAATTCGGTCTCGGATCTCTTTGAGATTTGCCATACCTCAGACCTCAGTTAGCGGTCGCCAGCATGGTGGAGGTCACTTCGGAGATGGCCTCCTTCAGCATGGTTTCAGCCTCGGGGCTGAGAACTTTCTCGTCCTGGATCTTCTTGATGAACTCAGGCTTGTTGCTCTTCAGGTACTCGCGCAGTTCACGGGAGAACTGAACAACCTGTTCGACGGGAACGTCGTCGATCAGACCCTTGACGCCGGCGTAGACGATGGCCACCTGCTCAGCCAGCACCAGGGGGCTGAACTGTGGCTGCTTGAGCAGCTCACGCAGACGCTTACCGCGGCCCAGCTGCTTCTGGGTTGCAGCATCGAGATCGGATGCGAACTGGGAGAACGCAGCCAGCTCGTCGAACTGAGCGAGCTCAAGCTTCAGGGTGCCGGCAATCTTCTTAATGGCCTTGGTCTGGGCTGCACCACCCACGCGGCTCACGGAGATACCGACGTTGATGGCGGGACGCAGACCGGAGTTGAACAGGTCGGAGCTCAGGAACACCTGACCATCCGTGATCGAAATCACATTGGTGGGGATGTAGGCCGACACGTCGCCAGCTTGGGTTTCGATGATCGGCAGAGCGGTCATCGAACCTTTGCCCATGGCGTCGGACAGCTTGGCTGCACGCTCCAGCAAACGGCTGTGGCAGTAGAAAACATCGCCGGGATAAGCCTCACGACCGGGCGGACGACGGAGCAGCAGTGACATCTGGCGGTAAGCCTGAGCCTGCTTGGAGAGATCGTCGTAAATGACCAGAGTGGCCTTGCCCTTGTACATGAAGTACTCGGCGATGGAGGCACCGGTGTAAGGAGCCAGATATTGCAGAGCAGCGGGATCAGATGCGTTCGCCGCAACGATCACGGTGTAGTCGAGGGCACCACGCTCACGCAGAACTTCGGTCACCTGAGCAACGGAAGCCGCCTTCTGGCCGATGGCCACATAAACGCAGACCACGTCCTGATCGGCCTGATTCAGAATGGTGTCAATGGCGATCGCGGTTTTGCCGGTCTGACGGTCACCGATGATCAGCTCACGCTGGCCACGGCCGATGGGGATCATCGCGTCGATCGCGGTGATGCCAGTCTGCATCGGCTCATGAACCGACTTCCGCTGGATGATTCCGGGAGCGGGGGATTCGATCAGACGGGTCTCGGTGGTGCCGAGATCACCTTTGCCATCGAGGGGCACGCCCAGGGGATTGACCACACGGCCAAGAAGACTGTCGCCGACAGGCACTGAAGCGATCTTGCCGGTGGCGCGAACGGTGCTGCCTTCTTGAATGCCGAGGCCTTCACCCATCAGCACGGCACCGACGTTGTCGTCCTCAAGGTTGAGGGCGATGCCTTCAGTGCCGTCTTCAAACTCAACCAGTTCTCCGGCCATCACCTGTTGGAGGCCGTACACACGGGCGATGCCGTCGCCCACCTGCAGAACGGAGCCAACGTTGCTGACCGAAACGGACTTGTCGTAGTCCTCGATCTGCTGTTTGAGGATGGCGCTGATCTCGTCAGGACGGATGGAAACCATGGCGGGTAATCCCTGGGAAAGGGCGTGAAAGGAGGAGCGGAGGGGTGAAGAAGAAGGGGATCAGCTCGCCTTGGCGAGAGCAAGACCCAGACGTCGGACCTGGCCAGACAGGCTGGCATCGATGACCTGAGAGCCGATGTTCACGACAAAGCCACCGATGAGGCTGGGGTCGATGGTCAGGTCGATTTCGACCGTGCCGGTGCCGACCATGGACTGCACCTTGGCCGTCAGCGACGCTGTCTGGGCTTCGGTGAGTGCCTGAGCCGAGCGCACGTGGGCCAGGGAAATGTTGCGGGAGTCCCGATACAACTCAAGAAACCGGCGCAGGACCGAATCAAACGCAGCGAGACGTTGACGGTCTGCGAGAACCTTGAGCAGATTCATCAGGGAAGGCTTGACCTGCTCAGAGAGCAGCTCGGTGAGAGCCTTCTTCTTGGCAGCGGGCTCGAGCACCGGTGAGGTCATGGCCTCACGCAGTGAATCGCTGGAATCCCAGAGAGCAAGCAGCTCCTTGCACTGGGCGGCCACATCATCCGATTCGCTGCGGGCGTCGGTGACCTGAAGCAGAGCTTCGGCGTAGGGAGTGGCCAGGGTGTTGAGAAGGGGCATCAGGCATCCTCCAAATTGCTGATGGAGGAATCGATGAGGCGGGATTGGCCCGCAGCATCCAAACGTCCGGGGAGTTCAGCCATCACCTTGTCGATGGCGGCAAGTGCGGCCTGGCGACGGAGCTCTTCAGTCAGGCGGGCTCCTTCAGCATTCAGATCAGCCAGGGCATCCTGCTTGAGAGCTGCCATGGCCTGAATGGTGCGTTGCTCACCGTCCTTGCGGATGGCTTCGGCACGGGCCTTGCCATCAACTCGGATTTTTTCTGCCTTCTGCTGCGCAGCAGCCAGGTCTTCCTGGGCACGTGCGAGTTCGGCGGTTGCCTTGCGGAGACGACCTTCGGAATCCTCAAGATCCTTGAGGATGGCCTGACGACGACGCTCGAGGATTCCACCGAGGAACCCTTTGAGGAACCAATACAGAACCCCGATCACGATGACCAGGTTGATGAGGTTGGTCTCGAACAGGTTGAGGTTGAGACCGAAGCCGCCTTCGGAAGCGAACAGTGTGGGAAGCATGGTCATCAGGCAGCCAGAAGTCGTTTAATGATCTGGGCACTGAGCTGATCAACCTGACCCATCAACTTGGTCTGGGCGGTTTCACGCTGAGCTTCGATCTCTCTCCGAGCCTTTTCGCGGGTGCGGTTGGCTTCGGTCTCCGCTTCAGCAAGAGCCTCGCGGTAGAGACGGTCCACTTCCTGTTCGGCCTCGACGATGGCGGCTTGGGCCGCCTGACGGGCTCCACGGAGTTGGTCCTGGAGATCGGCTTCCAGTCGCTGAATCTGCTCAAGCTTTTGCTTGGCGTCAGCACGACTGGTCGCGATGTAACCCTCGCGATCCTCCACGACCTTGCCGACCGGCCGGAAGAACAGGGAATTGAGCAGGAAGGTGAGGAGAACCACCTGAACCGCCATCAGCGGCAAGGTGGCATCGAGGTCGAAAAGACCTCCCTCCGGAACACCTGCTTCAGCAAGCAGAAGCCAGGGCATGGAAGGGTGCGATGGGGTGAATCAAATCGAACGAATCAGGGACACGGAAGGACTCAACGTCCTTCCGCGCGGAGACCTGATCAGCCGGCGAAGGGGTTGGCGAACAGGAGCACCAGAGCCACAACCAGGCCGTAGATGGTCAGAGCTTCCATGAAAGCCAGAGACAGCAGCAGGGTGCCGCGGATCTTGCCTTCAGCTTCAGGCTGGCGGGCGATGCCTTCCACAGCCTGACCGGCTGCGGTGCCCTGGCCGATACCAGGGCCGATGGCGGCGAGACCCACCGCGAGGGCGGCGGCCAGAACGGAAGCGGCGGAGGTCAGATCACTCATTGGTGGAAAGCGGTTGGAGTTGCGCAGGATGAGCGCGGAAAGGGCAGGGCGCGCCCGGGACACCCCCACTGAAGAGAGTGGGCCCGGTTCCACCCGGACCTGCGCGCGATGTGTTTAGCAGATCGCGGGGGACCTGCGAAAGATGAGACGAGGCTTAGTGGGCCTCTTCGTGAACGGCTTCGCCGATGTAGTTGGCGGCGAGCGTCGCGAAAATCAGGGCCTGAATGGCACTGGTGAACAGGCCGAGGAACATGGCTGGCAGGGGAACCAGAACAGGCACCAGAAAGGCGAGAACGGCCACCACCAGCTCATCAGCCAGGATGTTTCCGAAAAGACGGAAAGACAGGGAGAGGGGCTTGGTGAAGTCCTCGATGATCTTGAACGGGAGCATGATCGGGGTCGGCTCCACGTAGTACTCGAAGTACCGCAGACCTTTACGGCTCAGACCTGCATAGAAGTAGGAGAGCGACACCAGCAGGGCCATGGCCACTGTGGTGTTGATATCTGCGGTCGGGGCACCCAGCTCACCGTTGGGGAGCTCGATCAGACGCCAGGGGATCAAGGCGCCACCCCAATTGCAGACGAAAATGAACAAGAACAGGGTTCCCACGAAAGGAAGCCAGTCGCGATAAGCCTTTTCTCCGATCTGCTCGCGGGCGAGTTCTCGGAGGTAATCCCAGAGGAACTCAAGGAGGTTCTGCACACCCTTGGGATCACGCTCCATCTTGCGGGTGCCACTCACCACGAGCAGCAGCAGCAGGCCAATCACGACCCAGGAGCTGAGAAAAACCTGGCCGTGGAGGTTCAGGTTGCCGATTTGCCAATAGAGGTGCTGACCGACCTCCAGTTCGGCAAACGGCAGGTTGAGGAGCGACGGAACCATGTGTGGGGGAAGTGCGCGGACTCAGCCGTCGATGACGGTCTGAAGAATCAGAGCTGGCTTGTAGAGAAGGAAACCGAGGAAGGCTGGAAGCAGTTCAAGTTGGGGGAGTTTGGCCGCTGCAACGACAAGAAGCATTGGCACAACCAATTGGAACCGACCAACCTGACGGGAACCTCCGCCGAGCCGGGCGACGCTGCGGGCGAGCAGGCGCAGGTAAAGAAGACCAGCGCATGAACCCACCAGCAAGCTGCGGGCCACCAGAGCATCAAATCGGACCAGCGCGATCAGAGCCGCAACTAGAGAAATCGCCAAAGTGGCCAGCATCAGGCGTTGTTGGAGCTTTGCGTACTCGCCCATACCCGAATCAGTCACAACGGATGCCGCGGTTGATTCGGTGGTGGTGGTAGCCAGCAAACAACATCTGAGAAAGCGCGCGGAATCTATCACGCGTTTTCTCCTGCACCGGCAGCTCAGGGCTCGAGAAGCAGCAGTTTCCGGGCCACAAGCTCTCTTGCCACGGCAGCAGTCTCATCGCCCAGACCCAGCTCACCCAGTGCATGATCGGGCTGATTCTCGATGGCTTCCAGCAAGCCAATCTCCGCAGCGCTCAAGCTGATCGGCTCGAGATCAGGCCCGAGCAGATTGGCGGACGGCCACCCCCAGAGACAGGGTTGTCGACGACCACGGGTCTTGAGCAGCTCGGCATCGTCATCCCATTGATGAGGACGAATGGGCGTGCGCGACACGAAAAATTCGAAATGGCTGATGTCAGGATCGAGATCTTCCACCAGCAGCCACCGATCCCGCTCGGGAAGCGCAAGAGCCCTGTCCAAAAGCTCCCCCTGGAGGAGCCGAGAAGGATTCCAGACCGCCGGATTCGAGAACCCGGCGAACTGAAGACCTGCAATGTCGATCAGGGAGAAGAGGCTGCTGAGGTCGTAGCTGGTTTCCTGAGGGTGGAGGTACATGTCTGCGAAGTTGGAATCAGCTGCGGTGTCGATCCGCCAGCGCTGCTCGTAATTGAGCCGCAGGCGATTGCTCTCCGGAAGCGACTGAAACAGGTCTCGACCCAGGCGCAGGCCCTCGGCTCCCGTCCCGGCTCCGAGACGGGTCAGAACCCTCTGAGTGCGGTGGATCTCCCAACGACCGCCATTGGCGTAAAGAAAGAGATGCAACAGGCCCCCATCAGCCAAGAGCGATCCCAGTGCCTTGAGCCCCGCCAACGGATCACGCAGGTGATGCAGCACTCCCACTGAGTTGATGTAGTCGAAGGGTCCCTCTCCCTGAAGGTCGAGAAGGCTGCGCTGTTCCTGACGCAGGTCATCCACCTGATCGGCGCCTCCAGACCGTTGCAGCCGCTCACGTGCAACGTCGAGTGCTCCGGCGCTGATGTCGACAGCAAGAACCTGGGCGCCGGGGTTCAAATGGCAGAGGTAATCGGTGCTGACACCGGTTCCGCATCCCGCATCCAGAATCCGCACCGGCATGGAACGGTCGGAGCGCTTGGGGACGGCTCCATGGACTGCGGCCAGCACGCTGTCATGGCACCAACGCCAGTTGTAACCAGGTGGCGGACCATCCTGAAGTGGATCTCCTGGATAGGGAAACCGGTCATAGAAATCGCTCACCACGGGTGTGGCGGCATCCGAAGGCGTGGGCTTCACGGGGCGGCGGACTCCAGAGGGTGGTTTGGGTTTGGAGCATTTCATGGGCGCCCCCTGTGGCACGCCTCTTGCAGCAACCCCTGCAAACATTTGTTCATGCTGGCTCGAGACGCCTCGGAGCGAGCCGTAACGTGGCCGGACCCTGCTTGCTCCCGTTCATGACCGTGACCGCCAGCAGCGGCAGCCCAAGGGTTTCCCCCCAGCTGTACGACACCCTGCCGCTCTCCAGCGTTCGCCAGGCAGAACAGCAAGACCGCTTCCCCGATGGAGGCGAGCTCGACACTCTGATCACCTTCTTCCGCAGCGGCAACGACCGACTAGAAGCGTCGCGGATCATTGCGTCGAACGCCGAGGCGATCGTGGCCCGTGCTGCCAACCGCATCTTTGTCGGTGGCACACCGCTGTCGTTCCTCGAAGCCCCCCTCAGCACTGGCGAACTCGCCCGGTCATCTGACGCCACACCTTTGGCAGCTGACCAGGTGGCGTTCGAACAATCCGTGCGCACCTTTACCGGTGACAGCGGCATCACCAAACGGGGCAACTTCATCACGCGTCTGTTGGAAGGAACCGGTGGAGACGCTGATGTCCGCGTGGTTCTTCCCACGGGATTCAACGCCATCAGCGTGGCCAAATACGGTCCCGCCTTCATGCGCAAGTCCGTTCGCGACCTCGGATGGTTCCTGCGCTACGTGGGCTACGCGCTCGTCGCTGGTGACCCCAGCATCCTTGCGGTGAACACCCGCGGACTGCGCGACATCCTTGAGAAAAATTGCTCCCTGATCGCCACCAACGTGGCACTTCAGGAGATGCGTGCCGCCTGTGCGGAGCTGCTGCGAGAGCGTCCTGAAGCCCGCCGGCTGGCCATCGATTGCTTCAACGTGTTGTTGAAGGAACTGGCCGTCGCAACACCCTCCACACGCCAGAAACCCGGCAGCCCGGTGAGCCAGGGCTTACAGCTGCCCGCGATCTATGCCTTGGCATCGGAATCAGCTCAACGCTTTGAAATGCGACCGGGTCTGTCCGGCGCGGAAAAGGCAGAGATTGTTCGCGCGGCCTACAGGCAGGTGTTCGAACGCGACATCGCCAAGGGCTACTCACAGACCCCCTGTCGCTCGGAAGCCAGTCAGCTCGTGCAGGGCAAGATTTCCATGCGCGAGTTCATTCGTGCTCTCGGTAAAAGCAAGGAATACAGAACCCAGTTCTACGGACGGTTTGTGAACAGCCGCGTCGTGGAGTTGGCCTATCGCCATTTCCTCGGTCGTGGCGTCAGCTCCCTGGAGGAATTCCGCAAGTCCTTCTCCATCGTGAGTGAGCAGGGGCTGAATGGACTCGTGGATGTCCTGGTCAACAGCAGCGAATACGCACAGACCTTCGGAGAAGAAACGGTTCCCTATCTGCGTGATCTGGGAGAGGAAGCACAGGAAAGCGCTGGCTGGGGCTCCAACCGACGGCTGTTCAAATTCAGCGCACCCTTCGAAGGCGCACCTCAATACGTGACGCTCTACGCGTCTTACCGCCAACCACTGGCTGATCAGCACGTCTACGGGGGGGGCAACGATCCCGTTGGCAACCAGTACGGAGCCATTTTCCCTTCGGGCACAGCGTCCGTCTCCACCCGACCGGCACCGTTCAGCTACGACACGCGCCGACTGCTGGTCAGCAACGGCATTGCACAGCCGGGACAGATGGACAGTCCTCAGTTCCGGGGAAGTCGACCACGCAAGGTGGGTCCCCGTGTGGTGAGGCTGCAGCAAATTGCCACCGGCGGAGCAGCCATGCCTCGCAGGTCCGGACAACCCAGCATCCGCAATACCGAATCGTCCACCCAGGCGGTCATTCAGGCGGTCTACGTCCAGGTTCTCGGCAACGCCGGTTATGCCGGTGAACGTCTCGGATCCGAAGAAGCCCGCCTGGAGAATGGCGACATCAGCCTGAGGGATTTCGTCCGCAGCGTGGCCCGCTCCGACGCCTTCCGGCGCCGTTACTGGGAAGGCCTCTACATCGCGAAGGCCATCGAAGTGATGCACCGTCGCTTGCTCGGACGTCCAACGTTCGGCCGGTGGGAAATTGATGCGTTGTTCGACACCGCGGCTCGCCGCGGCTTCTACGGCGTTGTCGACGCTTTGCTCGACAGCAAGGATTACAAGGATTGCTTCGGTGAAGACACCGTTCCTTATGAGCGGTTCATCACTCCTGGCGATCTGAACACCCGTCGTGCACCGTCCCTGCGCAGACCGTTCGAAGCGGCAGCTGTGGCGGATCTGACGATGGGAAGCCGGCCTGATGCCAGCCGAAGCACTGCATTTCGGGGCAGCGGCGAGCTGACCCAACGCAATCTTGCACCCAGCACCAGCAACAACGGTGGCATCACCAACTGGATGAACGGCATCAGCGAAGTGGCTCCAACCGGCCCCTGGAATCCCCGAATGCGCAGCATTCCGGATCGCTCGGGTCGCGGAACGGGCTCAGGCACCGCTGAATCCTGGAGCCGTTCACTGAGTTCGCCGAGCACCTTCTCCGGCCGAGCTCGGATGGTTCAACCGGACCAACCTCAGGCGCGTCTTCAAGCCGCACTGCCCGTGGGCGATGCCGCCGGCTATCGGAGGCGGGCTGGCCTTCCGATGAAGGCAAAACTCGTACGCTCAGCCTCGGATTCCGAACGCCGTGAGGTGCTGGATGCCGTTTACAGGCAACTGCTGAATCGTGTGCCTCTGCAGGCGGAACGTCTCCAGACACCTGAATCAATGCTGCGCGATGGCCAGATCGATCTCGAGGGTTTCATTGAGTCAGTCGCTCTCAGTGAAGCGTTCCAGGAACGTCTCTCTCGTATGGCCCCGCTTCGTGCTGCAACGGCCGCAACCATGGCCCTTTTGGGACGGGCCTCAACCCCGGCAGAAACCAGTCGCTTTCTGCAGATTCGTGCCGAATCCGGTCAACCCGATGCGGTGAGAGATGTGTTGACGCTGAGGGCATCAACCGGCGTGGATCCCTCTGATGTCCCCGATCTGGACAATCTGAGCACGCGGCTTGGGGTTGCTCAGTCAACACTTGCTCGTACCGCCAGCCTCTATCGGGGCAATGCAGGCCTGACACCTCCTCCGGGGGACGCCCTCTGACCAGAACAAGTCGTTCGGAAGCCATGATTTGAATCCAATTGGATTCAACCCAACATTATTTGAGCCGGAGCAATCAAGTCCTCCGGCTTTTTCATGCCTATTTATCAATAAAGGGCCGCAATCCCACGATAAGAACTTCAACTTCAGGGCCATAGACTGCCAATGAAGATCTGTTACCGGGACTCAGCCGCTTCAGGCTGCTGAATGAGAATCACGTTGGCCTGACTGCTCTCGGCATCGCGAACAGACCGGCGCCACCCGGAAAGTCAACAGATACAACATCTGAGGCTCTTTCCACTCGGATTTCCCCGATCCGAGCCCCCGCGGCCCTTAAGCTGCATCCGATCTCAATCGAGATCTCCACACCACTCACCGGATACCGGTCTCCTACGGGCGGCCGCTTGCTTCGAGGTAGAACTGCATGAGCATCGTCTCCAACTCGATCATCAACGCGGACGCCGAAGCCCGCTATCTCAGCCCAGGCGAACTGGACCAGATCAAGGCTTTCGTCAGCGGCGGACAACGTCGTCTGCGTGTCGCTCAGGTTCTCAGCGAGAGCCGCGAACGCATCGTCAAGACCGCTGGTGGTCAACTGTTTCAAAAGCGTCCCGATGTCATTTCTCCCGGTGGTAACGCCTATGGAGAAGCGATGACAGCCACCTGTCTCCGGGACATGGATTACTACCTCCGACTCGTCACCTACGGCGTTGTTGCCGGTGACGTCACCCCTATCGAAGAGATCGGAGTGATCGGCGCCCGTGAGCTTTATCGCTCCCTTGGCACCCCCCTCGAAGCCATGGCTGAAGCTGTGCGCGAGATGAAGACCGTGGCCATGGGCATCCTCAGCGGTGCTGATGCCGAGGAAGCCGGCTTCTACTTCGACTACGTGGTGGGCGCTCTCGCCTGATCCCCGATACCAACGCTCCCTTCACGTCACTTCTGATCCATGCAAGACGCGATCACCAACGTCATCAACAAGTCCGACGTCCAAGGTCTGTACCTGGACACGGCGTCCATGACCAACCTCGAGAGCTACTTCGCCAGCGGTGAGCTCCGCGTCAGGGCTGCTGCCACGATCAGCGCGAATGCTTCGGCCATCATTCGCGATGCCGTGGCCAAGGCTCTGCTCTATTCGGACATCACCCGTCCCGGTGGCAACATGTACACCACACGTCGCTATGCAGCTTGCATCCGCGATCTGGACTACTACCTGCGCTACTCCACCTACGCCATGCTGGCTGGTGACACCTCGATTCTCGATGAGCGTGTGTTGAACGGTCTCAAGGAGACCTACAACTCTCTGGGTGTGCCCATCGGTGCAACGGTTCAAGCCATCCAAGCCATGAAGGAAGTGACCGCTTCCTTAGTTGGTCCTGACGCCGGCAAGGAAATGGGTGTGTATTTCGACTACATCTGCTCCGGCCTCGGCAACTGAGCCAATGCGGTTGTTCAAAGTCACCGCCTGTATCCCCAGTCCTGAAAAGGTTCGGACGCAGCGCGAATTGCAAAACACCTTCTTTACGAAGTGGGTGCCCTACGACAGCTGGTTTGCTGAGCAACAGCGCATCCAGAAACAGGGAGGTCGAATCATCAAAGTTGAGCTCTGCACGGGAAACCGTCAGGTCAACGTGGGCAACTGAGCATCAGTTCCTCCATCTTTCGAAACCCGGCCTTAGGTCGGGTTTTTTTGTGGGAGATCCCTTGGCAAACCCTGATTCGGACGGCTCAATAGAAGCAATATTGTGAATCGTTTTGAGCAGCGCCAGCGTGATCTCCAAAAGGAGTCGATCCTCACGGAGGGGCACTGTGAAGGAGCGGAACGCCATAGCCTCTGACCCCAGCCCCTTCTGGCAACGCCACTTACCTCTCGACTGGTCGTTGTGGCCGGCGGAAGCAAGACTTTTACTGACGCTTACAGCCATCTGGAGCCTGGCTGGACTACTTGTTTTGGCATCAGCCAGCTGGTGGGTCGCAGCGCGGGAACAGGGAGAAGGGGCCTACTACCTCAAGCGACAGCTGGTCTGGATGACCGCGAGCTGGAGCCTGATGGCCTTCACCGCCTCCATCAATCTGAGGCGATGGCTCAAAGTGGCAGGACCAGCACTCTGGATTGGCTGTCTGCTGATCGCCGCCACCCTGGTGATGGGAACAACCGTCAATGGCGCCAGCCGCTGGCTGGTGATCGGTCCCATCCAGATCCAACCGTCGGAATTGGTCAAACCATTCGTGGTGCTCCAGGCCGCCAACCTGTTTGCCCATTGGAAGCGAACGCGCCTGGATCAGAAACTGCTCTGGCTCAGCAGCTTCGGCATCTTGGTGCTGCTCATTCTCAAACAGCCCAATCTGAGTACGGCGGCACTCAGCGGTCTACTGATCTGGTTGATGGCCTTTTCAGCAGGTCTTCCGCTGGTTCAACTCTTCGGCACCGCCATCGGCGGAGCCATGCTGGGAACTGCCAGCATCCTGATCAACGAGTACCAGCGATTGCGGGTGATTTCGTTTCTGAACCCCTGGAAAGACCCGCAAGGCGATGGGTACCAATTGATTCAGAGCCTTCTAGCCATCGGCTCAGGAGGGCCGTTCGGACAGGGGTTCGGACTCTCGACCCAGAAGCTTCAGTACCTGCCGATCCAGAGCACTGATTTCATTTTTGCGGTCTATGCCGAGGAATTCGGACTGGTGGGCTCTCTCTTGCTGTTGCTGTTCCTGATGCTGATCGGCTATCTGGGCCTGCGCGTGGCCTTGCGCTGTCGCAACAACCAAGCCCGCCTGGTGGCCATTGGTTGTGCCACGCTCCTGGTGGGCCAATCAGTGATGAATATCGCTGTGGCTTCTGGAGCGATGCCCACCACAGGCCTACCGCTGCCACTGATGAGTTATGGAGGCAACTCCCTGCTCTCGAGTCTGATGATTGTGGGTCTTTTACTCCGATGCTCGCTGGAATCGACGGGACTGATCGGCGGACGTGGCGTCGGCCAGAGGCCAGCTTCGGAGCGCCGTCGACGACGGGCACGACCAGCACATTCATCCGGTCATCCCATCTGATTCCCATCCGCAGGAACAACGGTCACAGGACTGCGCTTCGACAGCTGCACTGCAAGGATCAGTAATCTTGATTTTGTCTCTTCCGGCTCGGGCAGACCACCATCGCCTTCCTCGACCTGGCCTTGTCAGACCTGGCCCGCAGCGGTGAGCAGCTGCTGAACAACACCCTGCAGCAACCGGGGCCGCTGAGCCTCGGCATTGTTCTGCTAGTGGGAGCGCTCACCAGCCTGGGCCCATGCTCCCTGTCATTGCTCCCCGTGACCATGGCTTACCTGGCAGGGTTCGACAGTGAACAACCACCCTGGCAACGCAGCCTCGCTTTCTGCACCGGGATCGTTGGTGCCCTGGTGATGCTGGGCAGTCTGAGTGGATTGCTGGGTGGAATCTACGGACAGGTTCCCGGACTGATTCCCACCCTCGTGGCAATTCTGGCCGTGGTGATGGGGCTCAATCTGCTTGGCATTGTGCGTGTGCCGCTGCCAGCAGGTCCCGATCCTCAGGCCTGGAGCCGTCACGTTCCAGCACCATTGGCTCCGATCGCAGCTGGCCTTGCCTTCGGCTTGGCTGCTTCACCTTGCACCACCCCAGTGCTTGCAGTCCTGTTGGCGTGGATCGCCAGCACAGGGAATCCTGTGCTCGGCCTCCTGTTTCTGCTCAGCTTTGGGATCGGCCAGGTGCTGCCACTGCTCCTGGCGGGCAGTGTTGCTGCATCGATTCCCAAACTCATGGCCCTGCGCTCAATCAGTCGCTGGATCCCCAGCATCAGCGGCGTGATTCTGCTCACGGTCGGCACGCTCACACTGCTGGCGAGAGTGGTTTAGGCATGCCGTTATTCAAACGAATACTGGCGATCCTTTCGGACCTGCGACTGGCGATCGCTTTACTGCTGCTGATCGCTCTGGCCAGTGCTCTTGGAACCATTCTTCCTCAGCAGGAAGCCACTGATCTGTATCTGGAACGCTTCAATGCAGACCCATGGCTGGGCCTGATTAACGGCGACCTGATGCTGCGTCTGCAGCTTGATCATGTGTACGCCAGCAACTGGTTTCTGACCCTGCTAGCCCTGCTGGGACTGGCCCTGATGCTCTGCAGCTGGCGCCGGCAATGGCCTGCTCTGCAGGCGGCGCTGCGCTGGATCGACTATTCCCGCCCAAGGCAGCTCAGCAAGCTGGCGCTGGCTGAAACACGCACCTGCTCAGACAGTGAAGAAGCGCTGAACGCTCTGGCCGGTGAGCTGAAAGCGAACGGATGGGACGTCCGGCAACAGAGCGATCGCTTGGCGGCCCGTCGCGGCGTGGTGGGCAAAGTCGGACCGCTGCTAGTGCACACCGGTCTGGTGCTTCTCCTGATCGGAGCCGCATGGGGAGCCTTGGCCGGTCAGCGACTGGAGCGCTTTCTCGCGCCTGGACGTTCACTGGATCTCCTCAGTCCATCAGGCGACAGCCGGCTGAGCGTCACCCTCAAGGATTTCGCCATCGAACGCGATCCCGCCGGTCGGCCTGAACAGTTCAGTTCCACCCTCCAGTTGACGCCGACCGGCGAACCCGAGGATGAACGCAAGATCAGTGTGAATCATCCGCTGCGCTATCGAGGCATGACCGTCTATCAGGCGGACTGGTCTCTGGCCGCGATCACCGTGCAGATCGGGCGAAGCCCCCAGTTGCAACTGCCACTCAGCACCTTTCCAGAGCTTGGTGATCAGATCTGGGGGCTTGTGCTTCCCACGCGTCCGGACGGCAGCGAACCGGTGTTTCTGAGCACAGGAAGTGAGCAGGGCCCGGTTCAAGTGTTCGATGCAGACGGAAGTCTGATCACCAATCTGCGACCCGGTGGCGATGGAACGGACGTCAAAGGACTGCCGCTGCGGGTGGTGGAGATCATGCCGGCAAGTGGGCTGCTTCTGAAACGAGACCCTGGCGTTCCCCTGGTGTACGTGGGATTTGCCATCACCCTGCTGGGAGGCGGCCTGAGCATGGTGGCTACCCGACAGATCTGGGCCGTAACGGAAACGACCCCGGCCCGCCTTCATGTGGCAGGCCTCTGCAATCGCAACCTGGCTGGGTTTGCAGCAGAACTTCCTGCGCTGATCAGCAGGGTTGACGCTCTCCGTGGCTGACCCGAACCACAGTGTGCACATTGCCGCGGGGATGAAAGTCGGCCTCAAGCTGCATCCAGACCGGATCGCAGGCTTCAACCAAGTCATCCAGGATGCGATTGGCCACCTCCTCATGGGAGATGGTCTTGTCGCGGTAACTGTTGACGTAGAGCTTGATGGCCTTCAGTTCCACCACACGCGGGCCGGGCTGATACATCAGACGCAGCACCGCAAAGTCGGGATAGCCGGAAAACGGGCAGAGACAGGTGAACTCCGGCAGTTCAATTGACACTTCAAAAGGGCGACCGGGACGCGGATTGTCAAAGCAGATCAGCTCGGCTTCGGCGATTGCCCGCTCGCCATACAGGGGGGTCCGGGTGGATTCCGACGTGGAAGCACTCATCAAACGAGAGAAACGCAACGCTTTGTAAAAACCCTAAAACCCAGCGTCACCGTCAGCGGCAAGCCCAGTGCGAAGAACAATCCGGCAAAACCCCATCACAGAACTCAAAACTGTTCGCCATGAACAGCAGAAATAAGGTAGAAATGCATTGAAGGACAAACCGTTGGGCTTGGGCCTGGCTTGCCAGCCCCTCACCAGCCGGAAGTAGCCACCCGCGCGGCGAAGCAACGCTCCTTCCCACGAAGCGATCCCGATCACCGATCGGACAACACGCCATCCCTTCGAGGCCAGACCCGATGAAAACCCAAGAGCGCACCTACCGCGGCGTCACCTACAACCCCGCAAACCACGAGCGCCTCAGCCACGCCAGCGTCGACCACACCTACCGCGGCCGCCACTACGACGCGCCTCTGAGCCACGCCGCAGCGACCGAGTCCACCGTGGAACTCCACTACCGCGGCAGCATCTATCAGCACCGCCGCGCGCAGGCAGAGGTCCAGCTCAACTCCTGATTCTGTAGCAACGCGTACATCTTTCGAGAGAGCCGCAGGTCGTAATAGAGACGTCGTCTGTGGCTCTTTCATGGATCTCCGTCTGCTCGCTGAAGGCACCTCCTTCCGGTTGGTTCCAGCAAGCGTCCACGGAATCCTTTGGCTTCAGACCCATTTCGAGTCGGAGCACTGGGAGCTCCTGGCCGACGGACTCATCACCCTGTGCAGAGATGACGTTGAGAGCCTCTGCTCTGATGCAGCCGAAGCAGGACTGAGCCTGGATCCATTGCCCTCACCCACCTCCTCAAATCGCGTCTGAGCACCTAGTTTCAGGCCATCACGACTAGCCGTCATGAAAAAAGTCGAAGCGATCATCCGTCCGTTCAAGCTTGAGGACGTCAAGCTGGCCCTCGTCAACGCCGGCATCGTCGGCATGACCGTGAGCGAAGTGCGGGGCTTTGGGCGCCAGAAAGGCCAGGTGGAGCGTTATCGCGGTTCTGAGTTCACCGTCGAGTTCCTGCAAAAACTCAAAATTGAAGTGGTGATCGACGACTCCAGAGTCGATACCGTCGTCAATTCCATTGCTGAAGCCGCCAAGACCGGTGAGATCGGTGACGGCAAGATCTTCATTTCACCCGTCGACACCGTGGTGCGGATCCGCACCGGCGACCGCGATGGTGCTGCGCTCTGAATCGACAGTCCCCTTCTCAAATCCTGAGAGTTTCAGTGATCACGTCCTTGATGGTGGTCGTGGTCACTGTGTGGTGATCAGCGGAGCTGAGCCATAGCAGGTACTCATGATTGCCTGCCGGTCCAGTGATCGGTGAACCCACGAGTCCGCTCGCCTGCCATCCCAGGGGGGCTGCCTGAGCCATCACCCCCGCGATGGCATCCGCATGGGCCTCCGGATCGCGCACAACCCCTCCTTTGCCGACCCGCTCACGTCCCACCTCAAACTGAGGCTTGACCAGCACGATGGCTTCACAACTGGCGGCCTGAGGCCCGTCCGTCACCATCAGGGCACGCAAGGACGGCAACACCAGTCCCAACGCGATGAACGACACATCTGCCACCGCAAGCGTCGGCCGTGGATCGCCTGGCACGTACAGCTCCTCTGCCGTCAGACGCCTGAGATTGGTGCGTTCGCGCAACACCACCCGCTCATCTGTGCGCAGACTCCAGGCCGTTTGCCCATAGCCCACATCGATGCCATACACGCGGCTTGCCCCGTGTTGGAGAAGGCAATCGGTGAAGCCGCCGGTGGAAATTCCACCGTCCAGGCAGACCCTGTCCGACACCGTGACGGGGAACGTCTCCAAAGCACACAGCAATTTCTCCCCACCCCTTGAGACGAAACGCGGTGGCTGCTCAACCCTCAGTTCCGCGGCTTCCGAAATTTCCTGCCCCGGCTTCTCCAGGCGTTGACCATTGACGTCGCGAACCTTGCCGGCTCGAATCAGCTGTTGGGCCTGCTGACGCGATGACGCCAGCCCCAACGTGAGGAGATGCAGATCCAGACGGCGTTTTCGGGCCATTTCTTCATAAAAGCAGAGGGCAAATCGGAACAAAGTTGCGAGGTTCACTGAGGACCCCAAACAACTCCGGGAAGATCAGTCCGACCCGTTGTACGGACATGTCAGCCAAGCAGCCCCCGCATCAGCGCAAGAGGCGTCGCAACGTGCTGGAACTCCTGCACCCCGGCACATTCGTGACCATTGAAAATCACCCAAGCGACCTTCCTCCTTTCCAGGTGATCGAATGTCGAGGTGGTCTGTGCCGGGTGCGTCAGCAAGCCTGGGGCCAGCATGTGCAGTGGGAAGTTGAGCATCGCCGTCTCCGCTCGGCTTGAAGCCGAGCCAGGGGTGCACGCACCTGCGTCGCCGTATGGTCATGGATTGACCGTTCAACTGCGATCCCTTGATCGAGCGCTACACCCTGCCCGAAATGGGCGAGATCTGGACCGACCGGGCCAAATACCAGAGCTGGCTCGATGTTGAAGTGGCTGCCTGTGAAGCCAATTGCAGCCTGGGACGCGTTCCCGAAGCGGCAATGGCCGATATCCGCAGCAAAGCTGCTTTTGAACCCGAGCGGATCCTGGAAATCGAAGCGGAAGTGCGTCACGACGTGATCGCCTTTCTCACCAACGTGAATGAACACGTGGGCGATGCGGGGCGCTACATCCATGTGGGCATGACCAGCAGTGATGTGCTGGACACGGGTGTTGCACTGCAGCTGAAGGCCTCTGTGGCCCTGCTGCGCAAAGAGCTAGCAGCACTCGATGCTGCCATCGCCAAGCTGGCTGCAGAACACAAATCCACCGTGATGATCGGCCGCTCCCATGCCATTCATGGCGAGCCGATCACCTTCGGCTTCAAGCTGGCTGGCTGGCTGGCTGAGACCCGACGCAATGCCGAACGACTCGAGCGGCTGGAGCACGATGTGGCCGTTGGCCAGGTGAGCGGCGCCATGGGCACTTATGCCAACACCGACCCCGAAGTCGAACGTCTCACCTGCGACCGCCTCGGCCTGACGCCCGACACTGCCAGCACTCAGGTGATCTCCCGCGATCGCCACGCTGACTACATCCAGACGCTGGCCCTGGTGGGCGCGTCACTGGATCGCTTCGCCACAGAGATCCGCAACCTGCAACGCACCGACGTGCTGGAAGTGGAAGAAAGCTTTGCCAAGGGGCAGAAAGGCAGCTCCGCGATGCCCCACAAGCGCAATCCGATTCGCAGCGAACGCATCAGCGGTCTGGCCAGGGTGCTGCGGAGTTACGTCGTGGCTGCACTGGAGAACGTGGCCCTTTGGCACGAACGGGACATCAGCCACAGCTCGACCGAACGGATGATGCTCCCCGACTGTTCCGTCACGCTGCATTTCATGCTGCGCGAGATGACCGCAGTGGTGGCCGGCCTCGGGGTTTACCCAGGCAACATGCTCCGCAACATGAATGTCTACGGCGGCGTGGTGTTCAGCCAACGGGTCCTGCTGGGTCTTGTGGACGCCGGCATGAGCCGGGAAGACGCTTATCGCGTGGTGCAACGCAATGCGCACACCGCCTGGAACACCGATGGAGGTAACTTCCGCGCCAACCTGGCGGCAGACCCTGACGTCACCGCCAAGCTCACTTCCGAGCAGCTCAATGCCTGCTTCAGCACCGAGCTGCACCAGGCGAACCTCGGGGTGATCTGGGACCGTCTCGGACTCTGATTCAACGATTGCAGCATGTTCTGGACCCCCTACGCAGACTGGATCTATGTGGTGGTGAGTGTCAGCGGCATGCTGCTGATCATTGCTTTAGTGCTGCGGCCCGGCGGGGGTCCGCGCTCATGAATCTTCTGCTGGCCTGGAATGCCTGACGCGACACGGATCGAAACCGACAGCATGGGTGCCGTGGAGGTGCCTATCGAAGCGCTCTGGGGTGCCCAGACCCAACGATCACTGCAGAACTTCGCGATCGCGTCCGACCGAATGCCCCCAGAACTGATCCATGCCCTGGCGCGGATCAAACAGGCGGCAGCCATCACCAATGCACGGCTTGGGGTGCTGGATCAAGAGCGCTGTGAGCAGATCGTGGCAGCGGCCGCAGCTGTGGCCGAAGGACAGCACGACACCCAGTTCCCCCTGCGGGTGTGGCAAACAGGAAGCGGCACCCAAACCAACATGAACCTCAACGAGGTGATCAGCAATCTGGCCGCTCAGGCCTCGGGAGAACCGCTGGGGAGCCATCGCCCCGTCCATCCCAACGACCACGTCAACCGCTCCCAATCAACCAATGACGCGTTTCCGGCCGCCATCCACGTGGCAGCCGCGGAGGGCATCACCCGGCGGTTGCTGCCGGAACTGGAGCATCTGCAGGCAGCCTTTGCGGCCAAAACGACGGCCTGGGAAGCGATCGTGAAGATCGGTCGAACGCATCTTCAGGATGCGGTGCCGCTCACCCTCGGCCAGGAGGCTTCAGCCTGGCGGGATCAGATCGGCATCGCTGCCCAACGCATCGACGCCAGTCTCAGCGAAGTGCTGCCACTTCCTCTGGGAGGCACAGCCGTCGGAACCGGACTCAATGCGCCTGATGGCTTCGCCAAGCAGGCTGCGGCGGAGATAGCCCAGCTCACGGGCCTGCCATTCAGCACAGCTCCCAACAAGTTCGCGGTCATGGCCAGCCATGACGGCCTTGTGAATGCCATGGGTCAGCTGCGGCAACTGGCGGTGAGCCTGCTGAAAATCGCCAACGACATTCGTCTGCTCGCCTGCGGCCCGAGGGCTGGCCTGAATGAGCTGGAACTACCAGCCAATGAGCCGGGCAGCTCGATCATGCCGGGCAAGGTGAACCCAACCCAGTGTGAAGCCATGGCCATGGTTTGCACTCAGGTGATCGGACTTGATGCCGCTGTCGCCATGGCCGGCGCCGGCGGGCATCTGCAGATGAACGTCTACAAGCCCCTGATCGGCTTCAACCTGCTTCAGGCCATCACTCTGCTGACGGACGCCTGCCGCTGCTTCCGGGTGGCCATGGTGGAGGGGATTGAACCCAATGCCAAACGCATCCAGCACGATGTGGAACAGTCACTGATGCTGGTCACGCCCCTGGCACCGGTCATCGGCTACGACAAGGCCAGTGCCATTGCAAAGCATGCCCATGACCAGGGTTCAAGCTTGCGCGAGGCCGCCCTTGAACTGGGCTATGTGACCGGCGAGGAGTTTGATCGCATCGTGGATCCCGCCGCGATGGCCGTCTGCCGCGGCTGATCACACGAGAAGCTGATCACGCAGCCCGTTCGGTCGCTGGATTCAGCCCCTCCGCCTCGGCCGCCGCGGCCTTCAGCAGGTCGTCGGCTTCGGCCACGGGGAAGCGGTTGATGGCCTTCAGCGCCTGACGGGCCTTGCTGCGGAGCTGCTCACTGATAGCTTCGCAGTAGGGCACCTGAGCGAGCAGATCCACCGTCCGGCGCATGATCCGAACGACATCGCCTTCATCCAGTGAGGTGTTGGCAATCAGATCATTCCAGGAGGTCCCACTCGCCCATGCCTCCACAAGGCCCATCAGCTCGGGCTCCCACCAGGCGGGAACTACCACTTGGTGGTGTTCCTGAGCCCGCAACAGCTCACGTCGAAGTCCGGATAGATCCTGGAGCGCCTCTTCCGCCCGTGCCGGCGGCGGGAAGCCACTCCACAGATCCGGACGGTTGACCTCGGTGCTGATGGCTTCAAACACAGCAGCCAGTTCCGCCGGGGGCAGATCATCGAGATGTCCGCTCATCAGCGCCAGGCCGAGCCACAGTTCGTTGTCACCGCGCAAGGCCGCAACGGTGCGGCCAATCTCCGTGGGCTCCAGGTCATGGAGCGCCGCAAAGTGCTGGAGGATCTCCATAAGGGAGAGGAATGTCTCCCAGTGACGGTTCGCCCGGTGATGCAACACCTGCTGACGCTCAGCAATCTCCACCTCCAGATCTTCCATGCGGCGGCGATGCTTCTTGAGCTGCTTGCGATCGCCCCAGCGATGAGCCGGGTGCTCCTGGAGATCCGCTTCCAGATCGTTCACCGTCTGAGCCTGAGACAGCACTTCACCCGCCAGGTCGTACTGCGGAGTGGTCATGTCATGCCGCTGAGCCATATGCCCGACGGCAAGTGCCAGGCCGCCGCTCTGCTGGTCACCATGGCGCAATTCCCCAGGACGACTGAGCTCAGGAGATTGAACACCCTCGACCTGCAGGCAGCTGAGTTCAGCATGCAGGCTCACCACGGCCTGACAGGGCACCAACAGCCAAACGTTGTCGAGCGTGAGACAGAGCAGCAGCGGAAACTGACCTGGCCCCTCACATTTCTCGACGATCACCGCCGGCGTGACCCCTCCTCTGAGCTGGGGTGACTTCAGGCTGACCAGAGTTCCCACGCTGGCGAACTGCAAAGCCAGCGTGAGTTCATGGGCCAGGGTTTCTTCAGCCTGCTGCTGAAGGATGCGCAGGAGACGGCGCTCTTCGCGCAATCGTCCCCGGCGCTTTTCATAGTCCTCGAAATCCTCCCAGGGGACATCACCGGCTGATCCCTGCAATTGCCCGAGCTGCAGTCGCAGCTGCTCGAGGATCTCTTCCTCTTCCACAAGGTCGAGGCCGGCCAGATAACGCCCGAAACTGCGTTCCACCAGCTCACGCGCCTTGGCCAGATCGTGACGCTGCAGGAGGTTGAGAACCATGCCGTAACTGGGAGTGAACTGACTCACCAGAGGATCTGCCGGGCTGGTGGCCAACTGACCCGCCTCACGAACCCCTTCAAATCGGCTTTGCACCGTGACCACATATCCCTTGGAATCCAAGCCACGGCGTCCGGCCCGTCCGGCCATCTGCAGAAATTCACTCGCCATCAGCGGGCGATGGCCACGCTCGGTGCGTTTCGACAGGGACGCAATCACCGTGCTGCGAGCGGGCATGTTGATGCCGGCGGCAAGCGTTTCAGTGGCAAACACCACCTTCACCAAACCCTGCTGGAACAGCTCTTCAATCAACTCTTTCCAAGCCGGCAGAACGCCGGCGTGATGAGCGGCGATGCCACGGAGCAGGGCATCGGCATGCAGACCATCGCGCACCGCTTCCGGATTGGCCGCGGTGTAGGCCTTCAGGCGTTCTCGGATCCGAGCCTGCTCGGCCTCGGTGACCAGACACTGCACACCGAGATCGCGCACCGCCTTGTCACAACCGCGGCGGCTGAAAATGAAATAGATGGCCGGCAGCATGTCCCGCTCTGCCATCTGCGCCACGACGAAGCTGATTGGCGGGGGCTCTGGCTGAGGAGGACGGGGCGAACGCCCCTTGCGTTTGTGGCCTTTGGGTGCTCGCCAGACCTTGCAGTTGGGATGAATTCCTGTGCCCTCATCGTTCAACAAAGGGTGCAGTCCCTTGGCACTGCAGAAGCTGAACTGCAGCGGCACCGGTCTGAAGTCACTGAGCACCAGTCGAGTGGGGCCATGGACCCGTTCAATCCAATCGGTGAGCTGCCCTGCATTGGCCACCGTGGCGGACAGCGCGACCAGCTGAACCGCCGGTGGGCAGTGAATGATCGATTCTTCCCAAACGGTGCCTCGCTGGGAATCATTCATGTAGTGGCACTCATCCAGCACCACGGCCTCCACATTCGCCAGGGGATCGTCATGCTCATCCGCCTCGGCGTAGAGCATGTTGCGGAAGATTTCCGTGGTCATCACCACGATCGATGCTTCGCGGTTGACGCTGAGATCGCCTGTCATCAGGCCGACGTTCTCGGCACCGAACTGCTCGCGGAAATCACGAAGCTTCTGATTAGACAACGCCTTCAGAGGCGTGGTGTAAAAAACCTTCTGACCATGTGCCATCGCCCTGTAGATGGCGTACTCACCGATCAACGTCTTCCCAGAACCCGTGGGAGCGCTGACCACCACGGAATGGCCCTGGTTCAGCGCATCGATCGCATCCAGCTGAAAGTCATCCAGTGGAAACGGAAACAGTTGCGCCGGATCCGGAGATCCCCCGCTTTCGGGCTTTGCAGCCTGGGTCTCGGGATCTGACATGGGGCGATCCTAAGGACGCCGCCGCCAGAGAGCTGCCAAAAGGCTTCCCAGCAGGGAATGGATCACAGCTGAAATGGCACCCGGCAGAGCCGTGAGTGGGCTGGCAAAGCCACCGGAGCGGGCCAGAACCACAGCCAATCCCGAGTTCTGCATGCCGACCTCAATGCTGATGGTGCGCTGCGCCGGTACCGATTCCCCCATCACCGCGGGAATCAGCCAACCCAAGAGGAACCCACCGCTATGCAGCAGCAGTGTGGCCAGCACTAGCAATCCTCCCTGACGCAACAGCACCTCCTGCTGACTGCCAACAATGCCGCCCACGATCAGCGCAATCGCAAGCACTGCCACCGGAGGCATCAGGGGCTCGACACGGGCCGCGAAGCGCGGCAGCCCCTGCTTGAGGGACACGCCCAAGGCCACCGGAACCAGCACCACCTGCAGCACATTGGCCAGCAGGGTCCAGCCATCCACGGGCACATAACGCCCCGCCAGCAGACTGGTCAGCAGAGGTGTCAACACCACAGCCAGCAGCGTGCTGAGCGAAGTCATCACCACCGAGAGGGCGATGTCGGCTCTGGCAATCAGTGCGACCACATTGCTCGCGGTTCCTCCGGGGCAGCAGCCCACGAGAATCAACCCCACTGCCAACGGTGGTGCCAGACCCAGCATCCAGGCCACCAAGGCCGCCAGCAACGGCATCACCAAAAACTGACAGACCACACCGACCAAAGCCGGTTTGGGCGCCACCAGCACCCGGCGGAAATCGGCCGGTGCCAGACCCAGCCCCATCCCCAGCATGATCAAGGCAAGCGACCAGACGATCACAGGGCCACTCACCCAGCTGAACCAATCGGGCTGCAGCAGCGACAGCGCTGCAGCCATCAGAGTCCAGAGGGGAAAGAGCAGGGTGAAACGCTCCAGGGCACGTGCCATGGATGGAGGCTGTGAAAGCCAAACAACGTCGTCCATCCTGCTGGGCAGTGGGGACCGAGACTGATGGCATGAGTATTCCTCCGGCCCGTCGCCGTCAGCTGCGCACCTGGACTCCAACTGGTGAGGACGGTCGCTTGCGAGCGGGGGTCACTGATGCCGATGAGGGAATGCTGGATCTGGCCAGCAATGACTATCTGAGCCTGTGCCGCCATCCGGCTGTGATCGCCGCAGCGCATGAGGAACTGCTGCGCAGTGGTGCTGGAGCCGCAGGATCACGCCTGGTGAGCGGTACACGCCCCGTGCACGACCAACTGGAAACCGCGCTGTCCCACTGGCTCGGACGCGAACGGGTGCTGCTGTTTCCCAGTGGGTTCCAGGCCAATCTGGCGGCCGTGAGCGCGCTGGCGGACCGGCACACAATTGTGCTGGCGGATCGGCTGATTCATCACTCCCTGCTGGTGGGCGTGCAGGCCAGCGGTGCTCGGCTCAGGCGATTTGCCCACAACGACCTTCAGGCGCTGGAGCATCTGCTGCGGCAATGCCGGAACGATCGTCCAAGCGCTGCGCTGCTGGTGATCACAGAAAGCCTATTCAGCATGGAGGGGACCAGTCCTGTGCTGGCGGACCTGTCAGCGCTCTGTCGAGAGCACGGAGCCAAGCTGCTGCTGGATGAAGCGCACGCCCTCGGCGTGCTGGGTGACGCTGGTCGGGGTCTGGGGTTCGGGATGCACGACGTGACCATGATCAGTGGCACCTTTGGCAAATCCTTCGGCAGCGGTGGCGCTTTCCTCGCCTGTGACGAAGCCCTTGGCGAGCATCTGCTGCAGAGCAGTGGTGCCTTTCGGTACACCACTGCTCTGGCGCCTTCACTGGCCGCCGCGGCCCTGGCCGCTTTGCAGCTGATCCAGGCCAACCCGACCTGGGGGGCGGAGCTGGTGCAACGGGGCGAGACCTGGCGAGCTCAACTGCAGAACGCAGGCTGGACACGGCCGATCGGGACCGGACCGATCGTGCCTCTGCTGGTGGGGGACGACCAGGCATCGCTGGACCTGCAGGGAGAGCTGGAGCTAGCAGGTTTGCTCACCGTTGCGATCCGCCCACCCACCGTGCCGGAAGGCAGTGCCCGGCTCCGCCTGGTGCTGCATCGCACCCTGCCCGATGAGACATTGGACTCTCTGATCCAGGTTCTGGCTCGCACCGGCAGTCCTCGATGAAACAGGTCATCGCCATGCATGGCTGGAGCGGCGACGGGAGCAGCTGGCACCCCTGGGAGCGTCATTTCAGCCGGCATGGCTGGAGCTGGTGCAATGGCGAACGCGGCTACGGCGACCGCACACCTGTGATCCCCACCTGGAGGACGACGGAACCAAAGAAAACCAAACCATGCCGTGCTGTCATCGCTCATTCCCTGGGCCCCCATCTCATTGGGCCTGATGTGCTGAGTGAAGCCACGGAGATCGTGCTGCTGGCCAGCTTCGGGCGATTCGTTCCGGAAGGCCCGCACGGGCGTGCGCTGCGAACAGGACTGAAGGGCATGCGCAAGGCAATCGGTAGTGCAGAAGAAACCGCCATGCTGCGCACCTTCCTGCAACGGGCCGCGCAGCCCGACAGCGCTGATGGCTTGCCGCCTGGGCCTGTGCAGAAAGGACTGTCTACGGAAGGCCGAGAACGCCTGGCCAACGATCTTGACCGGCTGATCGCCACTCGTGGCCTGCCCGAAGGACTCCCCTCCAGCGCGAGGGTTCTCGT
Source organism: Synechococcus sp. NOUM97013 (assembly GCF_014279815.1). Classification (NCBI taxonomy): domain Bacteria; kingdom Bacillati; phylum Cyanobacteriota; class Cyanophyceae; order Synechococcales; family Synechococcaceae; genus Synechococcus; species Synechococcus sp. NOUM97013. The sequence goes on from NZ_CP047941.1 coordinate 1,990,015, forward strand.
GGTGGATGCCGAGGAGGATGCGATCGTCTCTCCAGCCGCCAGTCGAGATCAGCTGATCGCCCTGGAAGGCCATCTCGAACAGCCACCAGAGCACTGGCATCTCCGCAGTACTGGCCATGCCCTGCTGGTACCCGATCTGCTGAGGCGTGTTCAACAGTGGCTGGACCGTGTGTCCCCAGAACCGGCATGACAGCCGATCAATGGGGTGACCGCGTGCTGTCACGCTTCGGGGCCGCGGCCGGGAGCTACGACGCGGCGGCGATGCTGCAGCGGGCCGTGGCCTGGCGCCTAGCCGGCCATTGCAAAAGGATCGGCGTCCCTAGGGGGCTATGGGTTGATCTCGGCAGCGGCACCGGGAACCTTGCCGATGCACTGGAGACCCATCACCCAGGGCAAGGAGTGCTGCGACTGGACGGGAGTGATGCCATGTTGCGCCGCCAACCACCCGATGCGCACACCCAGCTCTGGGACCTGAGGCAACCTCTGCCGAACTGGGAGCCAAGCCCCAGTCTGCTGGCCTCCAGCTTCTGTCTGCACTGGCTGGACAGTCCTGAACAACGGGTGCAGCAATGGCTGCAACGGCTTCAACCGGGTGGATGTCTAGCGCTCGCCTTACCCGTTGAAGGCTGCTTCCCGCAGTGGCATCAGGCTTCGGCCCAAAGCGGTGTTGCCTGCAGCGCCCTGGCGTTTCCACACCACGCGTCGTTATGCGGCAATCTCGAACCGGAGCAGATCCAATTCACCCAACAGCTTCGCTTCACCACAACGGCCATCAATCTTCCCCGGCTGCTGAAACCGCTCCGCCGCGTGGGTGCTGGTTCAAGCCGGAACCGGGCCCTGTCTGTGCAGGACTGGCGGGCGCTGCAGAGGTGTTGGCCTGATTGCGACGGCGATCGACCACTCAGACTCACCTGGTTGATCCAACTGCTGCTGATCCGCCGATGACGGCATCCCGGACTCCACTGCGCCTCGCGGTTTGCGGCACCGACACCGACGTCGGCAAAACCGTGATCAGTGCCTTACTCGTGCAGGGGTTGAAGGCCCGTTACTGGAAACCGGTCCAGAGCGGACTGGAGGGCGGCGGAGATCGTCAACGGGTGGTGGATCTGATCGACTTGCCAGCCTCCCACTGGATTCCCGAGGCTTACGCCTTTGAAGCTCCTGTGTCGCCGCATTGGGCTGCAGAGCTTGAGAACAGACATCTCGACCCCGATCGCCTGACCCTGCCAGCAGACGATGGAACGCCCCTCGTGGTGGAAACAGCGGGGGGGCTGCATGTGCCACTGAACCGGTCATGGCAGCAAATTGATCAGCTGCAGCGCTGGGGGCTGCCCGTGGTGCTCGTCGCTCGCAGTGGGCTAGGCACGCTTAATCACACCCTGCTCAGCCTGGAGGCACTCCGAAACCGCAGCATCCCAGTGCTGGGTCTCGTGATCAACGGTCCCCTGCACGACGACAATCCACGCACCCTCGCTGAACTGGGAAAGGTTCCCGTTCTGGCGGAACTACCGCCGTTGCAACCGCTCAACGCGGCTGCACTGGCGCATGCATGGCAAAAGCAGGGCTTGGGCACTAAGTTCGAGGCGCTTGCTGAATGCCCGGATCACCAATGACTAGCCGTCAGACCTGGGCCACCGTTGCCGTAGTTCTTCTCTGCGGCGGCATTCTCGTCCTGTTCACGGATGTGGAAGTGCAGTTGGTGCGTTGGTTCAACTGCGGACCGATCGCAACCCAGAGCGAACTAGACAGCGAAGTCTGCCGCTGATCGCAATCCCTTGCTTAACCCAGCGGCCTGGACCGCAAGGGACAACGCCCCATCAGCAAAGCCACATGGCGCACAGCCATTGACAGAGGCCATCCCTGGCGCAACTGCTCATGGATCTGTTCGATCTGTGATGGTGACCAGCCCCGCATTTCAAGACGTGCCTTGATGCAGGGCCAACCACCTTCGAAAAAGATGCTCCGGGAACCTTCACGACCCGAGCCATAGCGCGGTGTCTGAGGCGCAGGCTGCACGAAGCGATTCGAGGGTGATCGCAGCCTGCGGCCACGAACCTGAGGCGTGGTCATGGTCCCCCCCCTCTCGTCGTATGCCCATGATGACAACAGGCGATCGAACGTGCTCAGTGTCACGGAACCATCACCCCAATCTTTGGCCTCCTTTCACCTCCATCACCAGCACGCCCCCGCTGGAACAGGTGGTTCGCGGCGAAGGTGCGGTTCTCTACAGGGCGGAAGGGGCACCGCTGATCGATGCCATCAGCAGTTGGTGGGTCACGCTGCATGGCCATGCCCACCCTGTGGTGGCAGCAGCAATCGCGGGACAGGCGGCCACCCTGGAGCAGGTGATCTTCGCCGAATTCACCCATCCCCAGGCGGAACGCCTGGCGGAACGCCTGGCCGAACGCACTGGACTGGACCGGGTGTTCTTCTCCGACAACGGATCCACAGCCGTGGAAGTGGCGCTGAAAACGGCCGTGCAGTGGTGGCACAACCGTGGCGAAGCCCGTCAGCAGCTGATTGCCTTCGATGGGGCTTATCACGGCGACACCTTTGGCGCGATGGCCGTCGGGGCACGCAGTCTGTTCAGTGAACCCTTTGATCCGCTGCTGTTTCCCGTGACCCGGGTTCCGTGGCCCCATACCCACTGGAACGACGAGGAGGTGGAGCGCCGCGAGCAGCAGGCCTTAGACGCACTGGAACTGGCGCTGCGCACACCGACAGCAGCTGTCATTCTCGAACCGCTCGTTCAGGGAGCGGGCGGGATGCGCATGGTGCGTCCGCAGTTTCTGCAGGCGGTTGAACAGCGGGTGCGCGAAGCCGGCAGTTTGCTGATCGCCGATGAAGTGATGGCGGGATTCGGACGCTGCGGCCGCCTGCTGGCGTCCCAGAGAGCGGGCATCACACCGGATCTGGTGGCCCTATCCAAGGGGCTGACAGCAGGGTTCTTGCCGATGGGAATCACGCTGGCAACGAAAGCGATCTTCGAGGAGTTTCTCGGCACCGATCCAACCAAGACCCTCTGGCATGGCCACAGCTTCACGGCCAACCCGCTGGGCTGTGCTGCGGCCAATGCCAGCCTGGATTTACTCGAAGCCGAGCCGCAACTTCACGAACAATTCGAACAGCGCCATCGCCATCGATTGGAACGGCTGGCACACCATCCCAGGGTGCAGCGTCCTCGGCTCTGCGGCACCATCGCCGCCTTCGACCTGGTGACCGATGGCGCCCAGGGCTATCTCAACCCGGCCGGCAAAGTGTTGCGACGACTCGTCAGGGACCAGGGGGTGCTGATTCGTCCTCTGGGGGATGTGGTCTATCTTTTGCCGCCGCTCTGCATCAGCAACACCCAGCTGGATCAGTGCTATGAGGCGATCGCCAACGGATTGGAGGCATTGCCTGCCAGCGCCCCGTGAAATGGATCAAGGGCCGAATCGCAAGGCGGCCTCGACGTCGGCTCTGGGAAGCCGGTAGGAGTAACTGCAGCTGCGCGGTGGCACCGCCGAATCCCACATCACACCAAGGTCTTCCTGATCAAGACGCAACCGTGCCCTCCATTCAGGCTGTTCCCAGTTCCAGTCGCAGGGGTCTTGCTCACTGCGAGTCGCACCCAGCGTCTCCAACCAGCCTTCAAGGGCTCTGAGGGAGTGCTGGTTGAGCGGCGTTTCTGACGAAGGGAGTGAGGCCATCGGAACCTCCGGATTGCTCAGCACTCTTCTGAGTCTGCTCCTCGAGCAACCAGCTCGGCTGCACCTGAAGCTCCAGCCCACGACTCCAGGCCACACCCACACCCAGCAGCAGACAAAGAGCCAGAGCACCCAGCAACAGGAGCAGCGACAGCCATTCGCCGCCGGAGAGAGGCCGACGCTGACCGATGCTGTCAGGGACCGGAAACGAGGGGGTCTTCAAAGCTGGGGGATGGTCGCGCTCCCGCAGCGCAGTGTCGTAGAGCCGCCGCATGCCTGGATCCGTGAGCTGCTCGTAGGCGTCGCGCAGCAATTGGAACTGACGGGCAGCGTCCTCAGCCGGCAAACGGGTGGTGTCGGGATGCACGGCCTTACTCAGGCGTCGGAACGCCTGCCGCACGGTGTCGACATCAGCTCCGCGGGACACGCCCAGACGCTCGTAATGGGTGATGTCCTGGACCGGAGGAGCCATCGCCAGCAGAAGCACCTACGTCCTTGCAGGCATTCTAGGAAGGTCTGAAGGGCAGGCCGCCATGCCGGATTCATCGCCGTTCGCCAAGCCAGGGCCAGAGCTTTGGAGGTTGCTCGGATGGACTCCGGATCCCCAGCAACTGCAACAACTGATTGACCTGCAACGGTTGCTGGAGGACTGGAACGGCCGGGTCAACCTCACCCGTCTGGTGCAAGGCGAGGATTTCTGGATTGCACAAGTGCTGGATAGCCTCTGGCCCCTGCTGCCGGAGCTGGAGAAACCAGAGACCCCACGTCGCTGCATTGATGTGGGCACAGGTGGGGGATTTCCAGGGCTGGCTGTGGCGATTGCGCTGCCGGGTGCCCACCTGACTCTGGTGGACTCGGTTGGGCGTAAAACCGCAGCAGTCGCTGCCATGGCGACTGCGCTGGGGCTGAGCGACCGCGTGGTCGTTCGCACCGAACGGGTCGAACGCACAGGCCACGATCCAGGGTGCAGAGGTCAATTCGACCTGGCCATGGCACGGGCTGTGGCTGCTGCACCTGTGGTGGCGGAATATCTCGTGCCCCTGCTTCAACAGCAAGGGCAGGCCCTGCTCTATCGGGGCCGCTGGCAGGACAGCGACGATGCCGAACTGCAACCGGCCCTGAAGCTGCTGAACGCACGCAGCGACGGCATCAGCCGCACGGAACTGCCTGCGGATCGGGGCCCCCGCACACTGATTCGCATCAGCACTGATCGCGCAACACCCAAGATCTATCCCCGCGCGATCGGAGTGCCGACGAAGCTTCCCTTGGGAGGTCAGGCCGACGAAAGGCGCTCCTGACGCTCTCCGCCCACACGATCTCTGAGACGTCGAAGGATTCCAGGAATTTGATCTCGCCAGGGGCTGGCCTTCAGAACAGCCAACAGATCCGTCTCCGTGACGGTGAGATCAAGGGGGTCCGCATTGGAGCCAGGAAACCAATGGCCACCACGCCCGAGCAGACCATATCGGGCTTTGACAAAACCCTCGAGATCCCAGGCCTCGAGCAGGTTATGCAACCACAGAAGCAGAGGAAGATTCAGCTCACCCGGTGTGTCTTGCCAATGGGGCAGACCCTGCTGCCAACTGTCCATCCATGCACCGCCCAATGCTTCCCGTGCCGCTTGCTCCAAGCTCTGCTCGATCGGCGTGATCAGCCTGTCCGCCTGGTCGAGCATCGCCACCGCATCAAGGTGGAGCCCCAAATCATCCGGGCAGGAAGCCCCGACGCTGATCGTGTGCACCCTGGGGTCCCGCAGACAGAAGAGATCGTTGAACACGATTGGATGCAGGGGCGCTGTCAACGCACGGAGCCGTGGCCCCGGTGTGTGCAGATGCCCCCCCTTGTCCGTCGGACTGATGATGAACACACCCATGTCATGGCGATGGGCTGCCGCGATCGCAGGTTCATTGTCCTGACGGATGAAATACCAGTGCAAGTTCACGTAATCGAAACAGTCCGTCTCGATCGCATCGACGATCAGCTCGGGCTCGCCATGGGTGGAGAACCCCACGTGACCAATACGCCCCTCCGCTTGCCAACGGCGGACGACGTCCAGACATCCACCGGGGCGAATGGTCTGTTCGAGATGGTCATGACGGTTGATGCCATGAATGGCCAGCAGATCAACCCGTTGCACCTGCAGGCGTTCCAGCGATAACTCCAGCTCAGCCTCAAAGGCCTCGGGATCAGCCTGGGGCGGCACCTTGGTCTGAAGGATTCTTGACACATCGGGGCTTTCGGGAAGAGCCCAACCCAGTTGACGCTCTGAACTGCCGTAATGCCGCGCGGTTTCCACATGGTGGAATCCAGCCTGCACCGCACGGCCCAGAGTGTCTTCCAGGAGACGCTGAGATTCCCCGGTGATGGCGTCAGGCGCCAAGTCGGTCCAGCTCTGCTGAAAGCGCATGCCACCCAAAGAGAGCACCGGCATGGCGATCTCCGTACGCCCGAAACGTCGGGTGGGCAGAGCGGAACTAGACATCAATCGTGGCTGGTGTTGCGTGGCAACTGTCGACGCAAACGAGCCGGTGAAGGGAGGCCCAGTGGCAGCAACTCCTGGGCATCCAGTTGCTGCTTCAAGCCCGGCAGATCATCGAAGGCAACCCAATGGATGCAATCCACCGGACAGGTCTCGATCGCCTCCTGAATGCGTTCGGTGCTGTCGCCGTCCTGACGGATGGCACGCGAACGCCCGAGGTTGGGTTCAATGCAGAACGTGTTGGTGGCGACATGGGCGCAATAGCGGCAACCGATGCACACCGCTTCATCCACCCACACAGCCTTTTCGCGCAGCTCACCTCCAAGAACAGGCTCCCGTCCGGTGCGCTCATCCTGCTCGTAGGAAGCGGCGACGTAGGCGGCCGCCGAGGGGTCAACCACTGATCTTCCGACGCAACATGACTGGACTCAGGCGTCCCAGCGGGTCACCACGAGCTCAATAGAACCGTCCTGGCAATCAGTCTGTTGAGCCACATCAAACCCTTCTTGGCGGCTGGCTTCCAGCACAGAGCGCAGGGCGTAACGCTGGGTGAGCTTGGAGAGGAATCGCTCCACCGGAATGGGCTGACGCCAGAGGTCCAAATCGGTGACGAACTCGTAGGCGCCACTGGATTCATTCCAACTGAAACCGAAATCCGCACTGCCCTCGACAGCAACGGCCAGTTCTGCGTCAACGGTCTGACCCTGGTAACCGCGCACAGCTTGCTGAATCTCGCCCGGGGTGTAACCCAGATCTTCAAGCGCTCCGCGCAGTGGGGCGAGCTGACGAAGTTCGGTTTTGACGGTGCTGAAGTGAGACATCAGGAAGGCTCGACGGACTGAGATTGCGACTGGGTCAGGACCTGAGGGGTATTGAAGGCTTCAGCCGTGGGCTGACGCTGTTCAACGGTGCCAAGGGCTGCCTCAAGACGATCCGTGAGCTGCAGACAGGCGTCGCCGCTGACACCCTCCACCTGCTCTTCAACACGCCCGTCAGGACGGATGCGGAATCGAACTGTGCGTTGAGGCATGCACCAACACAGAATTGAGCGCATGTTAAGGGGAAGTGACCGAAGCCTGAGATCACCTGTCACCGGATCCGACCACATTTGATTCAGAGCTTCAGGCCCTGGAGTCAAAGCAGCAGTCCTTCGTCCAGCAGGGTCTGCAAGCGGTCCACCAGGTCCGGACTGTCTAACTGCTCGAGAGCGGTCCGCGCTTCATCGCGTACTGCGGTTTCAGGATCCTTCAGAAGTGCGGCCACGAAGCTTTCGACCACTTCCTCCTGGCGAGGCTTGACCAACATGTCGTGAAGGCGGCCGAGTGCCCAAATGCAGTTGCTGCGCACCACAGGCTCGCTGTCGATCTTCAGGCTGAGCAGAAGCTGTCCCGCAGCGAGATCCGCCTTGGCGGGAGAGGTACTACCGGCCTCAGCCAGAGAAACGGATGCCCAAAGTCGAACAGCTGCAACGTCGACCTGCAAGGCACGGATCAACGGATTGAGCACCGGAGCATCGGAGTAATTGCCCAAACTCCAGGCCGTGGCTTTGCGTACATAGGCATTGCTATCGACCTGAAGAAGATTGAGCAACGCCTGCACAGCCTGCGTCGAAGGATTGCGACCCAGCGCATAAACAGCACTCATCCGTACCACTGGACAGGTCTCGTCCAGCAGCGGCAACAGCAAGGGGACGGCCCGAGGATCGCGGTGCTCGCAGAACACTCTGAGACCCTGAAGCCTTTGGTCATGGCCTTGCTTCAGCCACTCCAAGCCTGCGTCGCAGGAACGCACGGCCTCGAGTGCATCACCTTCCGGATCATCGGGTGCGATCTCATCGAGGGGGTCACCCACAAGCTCCGCTTCGAGCTCGCGCGCCAGCACATCAGGGTCGATGGCCAACTCAGGCCTCGGGTCCTCCTTCTGGTTGCCGGATGAATCGCTCATGGACCGATCGTAATCTCAGCCGATTGGTGCAGGCGCCAGCATGTCACCGGGGAGCCAAATCCTGGCGCTGACGGCGACGAGAGCCAGAGCGAACAGAGCCACGATCAGGATGGGGAGCAGGGTGCTGCGGAAAAAGGCCAAGGCGTTTCCTGATTTCAGTGCATTGTGACTGGCGCTCGCTCAGAGCGGTGCGACCGAACGACGTGGGAGGCGAAGCAGCGTCAACGAGACCACAGCCACCACCAAGCCGAGCCAGCCCAGCAACGTCTGGTGCAGAAGGAAAGCACCGGACCCCAACAAGGCACCGAACAGCACACCCGAACTGAACACGAACCGGGCCAGCAGGTCTGAAAGGCTCTCACTGGCCTGCACATCAAAGCGCCGACGCCACTGGCTCCAACCGGGGCCAGGGGGTTGCACCGTCTGCACAAAGCGCTCCAGCACAGCCGGTGACTCCGGTGGTGTCACCAGCATCACAAGGATCCAAACCACAGCGGTGAGCGAGGTGGTGACCATCAGTCGCTGGCCGTAATCACTGATCTGCAGCAGGGGCACCACCGATGTGGAGAGTCCAACCACAAAGCCACAGAGCATCGCGGCCAGCTCCGCAGCTGCGTTGATCCGCCACCAGAACCAGCGCAGCACCAGCACCACCCCTGGACCGGTGCCGATAGCGATCACCAGACGGAAGACCGTTCCGATGCTGTCGCTGATCAGAGCCGTTGCCACCCCCAGGACCAACAGCATCACACTCATCACCTGACCCACCAGCAGCAACTCGCGCGGCGAAGCGTTCGGGCGCAGGAAACGTTGATAGAGATCGTGGGTCAGATAGCTGGCACCCCAGTTCACGGAGGTGCTGACGGTGCTCATGAAGGCAGCAACCAGTGACACCACCACCAGACCAAGCACCACCGGAGGCAACAGCTGGACAGCCAGGGCGGGGTAGCTCATCTCCCAATCGCTCTGATCCGGCAGCAACACGAGAGCCGCCAAGGCCACGAGCACCCACAACCAGCTGCGTACCAAATAGTTGACCACCAAAAACACCCAACCGGCCAGCCGCGCCTGCTGCTCGTCTTTCGTCGCCAACATCCGCTGGATGAATTCACCACCGCCGTCACTGCGTCGGAAGCTCCACCACTGCACGGTGAGATAAGCCAGGAAGGTCGAGATGCTGATACCAGCTCCACCGATCCAGTCGAAACCATCGGGGCCCCAGCGCCATGGAACGAGGGACAACAGCTCCGGACGCTCCATGGCGCTGAGCTGATCCAGAAGTGAGCCCATGCCGCCAGCCGCATGCACGGCAGCCCAAGCCACGGCGGAGGCCCCCAGCAGCGCCAAGAGCAACTGAATGAAATCGGTAATCACCACGGCCCACAGTCCCCCGGCCACGGTGTACGCCAGCACCAAGGCAGCCACGATGCTCAGCAGCAGCAGTGTGTCGGGGATGCCTCCGGCGGCGGCCACCGGTTGGTTGGAGACGATGCCCAGAGCCTCCACCACTTTGCGCATGGCCAGGAAGGCGTAACCGATGCCGATGCAGTTGACCGGCAATGCCAAGAGGAAGGCTTTGATGCCGCGGAGCCAGGCCGCTGCCGGCCCCCCGTAACGCAGTTCGGTGAAGGCCGCATCCGTGAGCACGCCACTTCGGCGCCAGAGCGGTGCAAACACCACCGCCATCGCCACATGAGCCAGGCCGAACCCCCACCACTCCCAGTTGGCCGCGAGGCCTCGGGTGCCGACGATGCCCGCCACGTAGAGCGGCGTATCGATGGAAAAGGTCGTGGCCGCCATCGATGCACCCGCAAGCCAGCCGCTGAGACTGCGACCTGCCACGAAGTAGTCATCCTCACCACGGTTGCGTCGAGCCAACCAGAGACCCAGAGCCAGCGTCGCCGCCAGATAGCCAATCAGGATGATCCAGTCGATCGGAGCCATAAGACCGGGCAGGTGGCCGCAGTCTCCCCTACTTCTGGCGAGAGCGCCGCAGCTGACCGCAAGCAGCATCCTGATCCAGACCGCGGCTGGCCCGCAGGCTCACAGCGATGCCGCGACGCTCAAGCACCCGCCTGAAGCCTTCGATGCGTTCACGGGAGGGACGCTGGAACTCCTCTTCTTCGATCGGGTTGTAGGCAATCAAATTCACATGGCTCTGAAAGCCACCAACACGGTCTGCCAGCTCTTCAGCATGCTGCGGACGATCATTGAGATTACCGAGCAGGATGTATTCAAAACTCACCCGCCGACCGGTCACCGCCAGGTAGTGGCGGCAATCCTCGAGGAGGTCGTCGTAAGGGTAGGCATGGGCCGTGGGAATCAACTCCTCGCGCAGTTGCTGATTCGGTGCATGCAGGCTGACAGCCAATGTGAATTGGGCGCGTCCAAGCGTTTCAAGGGCCAGTTCCGCCAGCTGCGGCAGCGTCTTCGGAACGCCAACAGTGCTCACGGTGATCCGGCGCTGGCCAATGCCGAGATCATCGTTGATGCAGCGAATCGCCTCAAGCACCGCCTGACTGTTCAGCAATGGCTCGCCCATGCCCATAAACACGATGTGTGATGGGCGCCGATCCATGGCTTCGCGCACGCTCAGCACCTGATCAACGATTTCGTGCGTGTGCAGTGAGCGCTGCAAACCGTCCTTGCCGGTTGCACAGAAGCGGCAGGCCATGGGGCATCCCACCTGACTGGACACACAGACCGTTAACCGCTGATCGGTGGGAATGCCAACGGTTTCGATTGTTTCACCGTCGTCGGTTGCCAACAGAAGTTTGGTAGTCGCATCCGAGGCCACGGATCGGTGCACTTCCTTGAGACGACCAATGGTCACGCCTTCGTCTCGAAGGCTGGATCGCCACGCTTTGGGCAACACCGTGATGTCATCCAGGCTGCGGGCCCCTTTGGCGTACAACCAATCGTGGAGCTGCCGTCCACGGAAGGCCTTCTGACCCTGGGACACCACCCAGTCTTCAAGCTCGGCCGCGCTGCAACCGAGCAGTGCCTTGCTCACCAGATCAGCAGGCCATGGCCGAGCTTGATCTCCACCACAAGAAGAGCGATGAAGCCAAGCATGGCAACCCGTCCGTTAAGACGCTCGGTGTGGGTGTGAAACCCATACCGAGGCAATCGGCGAACCGGGATCGTGGTGGGGTCAAGCATGGGCTGAACAGGCTTCATCAAACAGTTTGCTGGCCGCCGGGAAGCGGCCGCGAGAGCGAGCGGGAAACTCACTCATCACTGAGCAGACCCTCCTCCTGCAGACCCTCGACGGCTTCTGCATCCACCACCTGCTCTTCCTTCAGCTCGTTGTCGCCTTCAGGACGGGCAAATGCTGCGAAGTTGGCACCCGCTTCAATACCGTGTCGGCTGCGGGTGGCCTCGAGATCCGCATCGCTGGGATCATCGAGAACCGCAGAGGCATCGGCAGCGGGAGCTGCCGGCATGTCGACGGTGTAATCCGGACGCAGATTCTGCATGCGGCGATAGCCAGCGGGATCCTCAGCAAGTATGTCCGGGTGAGGACCGGCCTCGGCCCGAAGCTCTTCCTCGAATCCGCTGAAGCCGGTACCGGCCGGAATCAGGCGACCGATGATCACGTTCTCCTTGAGGCCACGCAGCCAGTCGCTCTTGCCCTCGATGGCAGCTTCCGTCAGAACCCTGGTGGTCTCCTGGAAGGAGGCAGCAGAGATAAAGCTGTCGGTATTGAGAGAGGCCTTGGTGATGCCGAGGAGAACGGGCGTGAACTCCGCAGGCGCACCACCGGTGATCGACATGGCCTGGTTGGTGTCTTCCACCTGACGCAACTCGATCAGCTCACCAGGCAGAAGCGTGGTGTCACCAGCGTCCTCGACCCGCACCTTGCTGGTCATCTGACGCACGATCACTTCGATGTGCTTGTCATCAATCGAGACGCCCTGGGACTTGTAGACGTTCTGAACCTCGGTCACCAGACGGTGCTGAAGGTTGGCGATCGCCTCCTGAGCCGCATCCATCAGAGGCTTACGACTGCGCAGGTCTTCGAAGAAGCACTCCAGCAGTTCGTGGGGGTTGATCGGTCCATCGGTCAGCAGCTCACCGGCATGAACCTGCTGGCCATCGCTGACCATCACGTTGCGGCCGAGAAGAATCGGATATTCGGCGACTGCATCATCAGCCTCAATCACCGTGACAACGGTGGTTTCATCGTCCTCTCCCTGCTTGATCTCGACGGTGCCGGGCTTCTTACAGAGGATGGCCGACTCCCTCGGACGACGGGCTTCCAACAGCTCTTCAATTCGGGGCAGACCCTGAACGATGTCACCGGTCTTCTGGCGCTCAAACACCAGCAAGGCCAGACCATCCCCACGCTGCACAAGGTCGCCGTCACGCACATGAAGCACGGAATCCGGCGAAATCATGTAGGGGCGACCCAGTCGCAGGGTGACGGCCTTGGCGTCGACTTTCTCGACTTCACCGCAGCAGTCCGCAGGCTGCCCCTCAGCGAGAAGTTCACCGTCAACAATCCGCTGACCGACGGTCACCACAGGCGCAGACGATGTGTTGATGGTGATGGTGTCTTCGGGGCGCTCGACGATCAGACGACGCACAGGCTCGTTCTCCGAGGGTTCGGGCAACTGAGCGACACCCTCCTGCTTGCACAGGATCTGGGTGGTGGCGACCACATCACCAGCCTTGATGGACTGGCCGTCCTCCACCTGCAGTTCGGTGTGCGTGGAACCGTGGCTGGAGTCGGAGATAGTGTCGCGACGCACCAGGATGCTCTCCAGGATCACCAACTGCAGGCGTTCGATCGTCTTGGCGCGCCTATCGGGCACACGCTCGACGTCGACCGTCATCTGCGGTGTGGTGTCAAAGGTCTCGAGCATGAGCTGCGTGCGCAGCAGCTCGACACCCTCAACAGACTTGACCAGCTCGTTGTCTTTGAACGCAAGACGCTGGGTTGCCTTCAGACCCAGGTGCGGGCCATTGGGCTGTTTGACGTGGCCGAGATCAGGCAGCTGAGCCTCGTTGGGGATGGTGTATTCCTCGACAGGACGCAGCAATAAGCCCGTGCCCTCGGGAGTTTCGACGGTCTGCACGTAGACCGTGGCATCGGTGCTGATGCCCTTGGCGATGGGCTCGCCAGGGTTGACCATGACGCCATCGCCGGTGAAGCGCTCTAGCGCTTTCTTCTCGGTGCAGAGATGGAAACTGCCGCTGCGAACGATGATTTCGCGAAGAATGTCGTTCTTCTGGGTCACCGTGACGATGCCCGCGGTCTGGCTGAAGATGTCCTTGACCACCTCGGTGCCAGCTTCGATCCACTGACCATCGGTGATCATCAACAAGGAGATGTCCTTGTTGATCTCGTGGGTTTCCTGAGGAATCCACAGCAAGGTGCCGCCCTTGTTGACCTCGTAACCGTTCTTGGCTGAACGGGCTTTCTTGATCGCCAGTCCAGGGGCGAACTTCACCAGACCGCCGGTCTGCGTGCGGAAGCGGTCGTCGTTGAGCTCAGCGACGACTTCACCACTACCGATCTTGCTGCCGGGGATGGTGTTGAGGCGATAACGGGTGCCGTCCTTGGCCTCAAGGTTCCAGATCTCACCAGCATGGGTGGATTCACCCTGGAGCTTGAAGTCACGCAGGGTCATCGCCGTGGTGACGATCTGAACCTCGCGGGAATCACCCAGAGCCTCACGCAGGCGAACTGCACCGCCGTACTCAGTAGCCTGGCTGGCTTCCGCCAGAACCTGTGCTTCGGTCACCTGAGCGCCGGCTGTGACGACAGGCTGAGCATTGGGAGGCAGGTTGTAGACATCGCCGGCCAGCACCCACATCCGACCCAGACGCTGGGCCTTGTGCGTGATGTTGCCCTGACGGTCGGTGACTTCCCGGGGCTGAATGGTGGGGTCATAGCTGACCTGACCCGCAAGGTCGCAGATCACGTCCTTGGTGGCTTTCTCGACGCTCTTCTTCACCGCACCTGCGGCGATCTGGGCCACAGTCACATCGGTGTCAATGGCCTGGCCATTGTCAACGAACAGCAGAGAACCGTTCGTGATCTCAATCTTCTGGGCCTTGCCTTTGCCCGAAGGCTGAATGGTCAGGTTGAAGTCGACCTCAGCCTGTTGCGCATCCACACCATGCGGGGTGCGATAGGGGCGCACCCGTGCTTTGGCGCCGAATTCCACGGTTCCCGCCAGTTTGGAGCGGACCACACCCGTTTCAGCAGTAGACACACCACCGGTGTGGAACGTCCGCATCGTGAGCTGGGTTCCGGGCTCACCAATGGACTGAGCCGCAATGATGCCGACGGCTTCACCCAGATCGACGAGTTCGTTGTGGGCCAGTGCCCAGCCGTAACACTTCCGGCACACCGAGCGATTGGCTTCACAGGTGAGCGGCGAACGCACGCTGACCGCGACGACCCCAGCAGCTTCAAATCTCTTTGATAGAGGCGGATCGATCTCGGTGTTTCGCTCCGCCAGCACCTCGCCGTCGGCGGACACCACCTGATCGGCCGTGAGCCGTCCGACCAGTCGGCTGCCGAATTTGCTGTCCTCAGCCTTGACGACGATGCAGCGGGTCGTGCCGCAATCGTCTTCGCGAACGATCACGTCCTGAGCCACATCCACCAGACGTCGTGTCAGGTAGCCGGAGTCAGCAGTACGCAGCGCCGTGTCAACGAGACCTTTCCTGGCGCCGTAGGAGGAGATGACGTACTCGGTGACCGTGAGGCCCTCACGGAAATTGGTACGGATCGGAAGGTCGATGATTTCACCCTGCGGGTTGGCCATCAGACCGCGCATGCCCACCAGTTGACGCACCTGGGACATATTTCCCCGGGCGCCGGAATTGGCCATCATCCAGACCGAGTTGAGCGGGTCGTTCTGGTTGAAGTTCTTCTTGACCGCATCCACCAGACGCTCATTGGTCTCGGTCCAGGTGTCGATCACCTTGGTGTGACGCTCCACTTCGGTGATCACACCGAGGCGATAGGACTCCTCCGTTGCCGTGATCAGCTCCTCGGCTTGACCCAGCAGATCCTGCTTCGCTTCAGGAACCTTGAGGTCATCGACGGAGATCGAAACAGCCGCTTGAGTGGCGTATTTGAAGCCGAGATCCTTGAGTTGGTCGGCCATGGCGGAAGTCGCCGCCGTGCCGTGGTGCTTATAAGCCCAGGCCACCAGCTGCTTCAGACCTTTTTTATCGACCACCTTGTTGCGAAAGGGCGGTGGTGTCTTGGCCAGAGCGCGGGCTTCTTTTGCCGCCTTGGCGGCTTTGGCCGCTTTGGACGCCTTGGAGGACTTACGGGACTTGGAAGGAGTGGAGGTCATGACAGCGCGGTGAGATGAAGTTGAGAAGCGGATCGAGGGAGAGCGTTCAGGTGGCTGCCACGGCGTCGATGATCGTGTGATTCATCACCACACGTCCCACGGTCGTGAGGATGTAGCGGCTGATCAGGGCTCCGTCTTCATCGAAACGGTCACGACGGAAGGACCACTGCTCCAGACGTGTGCCATCGGACAGGGTTTCGCTGCTCACGGGTTCATCCCGTTCGTCATCGTCGTCAACTTCACCGTTGAAGCGAACCCACACCCAGTCGTGCAGGCCGAGACGCTTGTCTTCAAAAGCGTGAATCACGTCTTCCAGACCCGAGAAGGTACGGCTGCGGTCGCCGAAGTCGATCGGTGCCATGTCCGGTTGAAGTGCCGTGAGGTAGTAGGCACCGAGCACCATGTCCTGGGAGGGCGTGATGATCGGCTCACCGGTCGCAGGCGACAGAATGTTGTTGCTGGCCAGCATGAGCATGCGGGCCTCGGTCTGCGCCTCGATCGCCAGGGGCACGTGAACAGCCATCTGGTCACCGTCGAAGTCAGCGTTGAAGGCTGGACAGACGAGGGGGTGCAGCTGAATGGCACGACCATCCACCAGCTTGGGCTCAAACGCCTGGATGCCGAGACGGTGCAGCGTCGGAGCACGGTTCAGCATGATCGGGTGACCTTCGATCACCTCCTGCAGCACCTGCATCACTTCGTCATCGGCACGCTGAATCAGCTTCTTGGCCGCCTTGATGTTGTTGACGATGTTCTGGCGGATCAGGCGGTGAATCACGAAGGGCTGGAACAGCTCAATCGCCATCTCCTTGGGCAAGCCGCACTGGTGCATCTTCAGCTTCGGACCCACCACGATCACGGAACGGCCGGAGTAGTCGACACGCTTACCGAGAAGGTTCTGTCGGAAACGACCCTGTTTGCCTTCGATGATGTCGCTCAATGACTTGAGCGGACGGTTATTGGCGCCGACCACAGTGCGGCCACGACGACCGTTGTCGATCAGGGCATCAACGGCCTCCTGCAGCATCCGCTTCTCGTTGCGGACGATGATTTCAGGGGCCAGGATTTCTTGGAGCCTTGCCAGACGGTTGTTTCGGTTGATCACCCGCCGATAGAGATCGTTGAGATCACTGGTGGCGAAGCGACCACCATCGAGCTGCACCATTGGACGCAGGTCGGGGGGGATCACCGGGATCACATCAAGCACCATCCACTCCGGACGGGCATTGGTGGCGATGAAGTTGTCGATCACGCGCAGACGCTTGATCAACTTGGCCCGCTTCTGACCCTTGCTGCCGGCGATCTCCTCGCGCAGCTGTTCTGCCACCTCGTCAAGGGTGAGATCCTCGAGCAGCTGCTTGAGAGCTTCAGCTCCGATGCCCACAACCGGCTCGTTCTCAATCTCCGAATCCTCGGCGTAGATCTCGTCTTCGATCTCCAGCCACTCGTCTTCAGTGAGCAGCTGCTTGTACTTCAGATCCTTGTGATCGCCGGGATCCAGCACCACATAGCAGTTGAAGTAGACGATCTGCTCAACATCCCGCAGGGGCATGTCCAGCAGGATGGCCACGTAGCTGGGGATCCCTTTGAGATACCAGACGTGGGAGACGGGTGCCGCCAGCTTGATGAAGCCCATGCGGTGACGACGCACGCGGCTCTCGGTGACCTCCACACCGCATCGCTCACAGACGATGCCCCGGTGACGGACGCGCTTGTACTTACCGCAGTGGCATTCCCAGTCTTTGGAAGGACCGAAAATCTTTTCGCAGAACAGCCCATCCATCTCGGGCTTGAGGGTGCGGTAGTTGATGGTCTCCGGCTTGGTGACCTCACCGACCACCTGGCCGTTGGGCAGGGTGCGCTGTCCCCACTCCATCACCCGATCGGGTGAAGCGAGGGTGATCTTGACGTAATCGAAGTGGTTCTCGGTGCGGAGGTTGCTGTTGGTCATTGACGGTTAAGGAAGGAGGAGCGGTTTGTCGGTTCGTTCGTTGGTCCGTCAGTCCTCGTCGTAATCCGCGACGCCGAGGGATTCGTAGGTGGGCCTGCTGGGGGTACTGCGACGGGGGTTCACGTCCTGCATCAGGTCCACTTCCTTGCCTTCGTCGGTGAACACAGCGATGTCGAGACCCAGGGACTGCAGCTCGCGCATCAACACCTTGAAGGATTCCGGCGTGCCAGGACGTGGAATCGGCTTGCCTTTGACGATCGCGTTGAGAGCTTCGTTACGACCCTGCATGTCATCGGACTTGACCGTGAGCAGTTCCTGAAGGGTGTAAGCGGCGCCGTAGGCCTCCAGTGCCCAAACCTCCATCTCACCCAGACGCTGACCGCCTTGCTGGGCTTTACCGCCAAGAGGCTGCTGGGTGACCAGGGAGTAGGGGCCCGTGGAACGGGCGTGGATCTTGTCGTCGACCAGGTGCACCAGTTTGAGGAAGTGGGAGTAACCCACCGCCACCGGTTGGTCGAAGGGCTCGCCGGAGCGGCCATCGATCAGCTGCAGCTTGCCGGGGTCGTCAGGGTTGTAGATCCAGTCTTTGCCAGGCTGCTTGGCCGCTTCCTTGAGGTAGGCCTCAACGGTCTGCTGCGACTTCTCGGCGCCGTACATCTCGTCGAAGGGAACCACCTTGACGCGGCAATCGAGGTTGGCGGCAGCCCAGCCCATCAGCAGCTCGAACACCTGACCGACATTCATCCGGCTCGGAACACCCAGGGGGTTGAGCACGATGTCGACGGGGGTGCCGTCGGGCAGGTACGGCATGTCCTCCCGGGGAAGGATGCGACTGATGATGCCCTTGTTGCCGTGACGGCCGGCCATCTTGTCGCCGACCTGAATTTTGCGACGTTGGGCCACATAGACGCGCACCACCATGTTTGCACCGGGGGGCAGCTCGTCACCCTGCTCCCGGGTATAGATCCGCACATCGACGACACGGCCGCGTTCGGTGCTGGGAACGCGCAGGGAGTTGTCACGCACATCGCGAGCCTTCTCACCGAAGATCGCTCGCAGCAGCTTCTCTTCGGGCGGCTGGTCCGACTCACCCTTGGGCGTCACTTTGCCCACAAGGATGTCGCCGCTTTCCACGAAAGCGCCGATCCGAATGATGCCCATCTCATCCAAGTTGCCGAGGCTCTCCTCCGCAACGTTGGGAATCTCGCGGGTGATCTCTTCAGGGCCGAGCTTGGTCTGACGTGCTTCGATCTCGTACTTCTCGATGTGCACCGAGGTGTAGAGGTCATCATTGACCAGACGCTCACTCACGAGGATGGCGTCCTCGTAGTTGTATCCCTCCCAGGGCATGTAAGCGATCAGAACGTTCTGACCGAGAGCAATCTCACCGCCTTCACAGGCCGAGCCATCGGCAAGCACCTGTCCAACGATCACACGGTCGCCCTGACGGACGATCGGACGCTGGTTCAGGCAGGTGTCCTGGTTGGAGCGCTGGTACTTCTGGAGGAAATGGTTGTGATCGTTGCCGTCGTCGTCCTGCACCACGATCGCCGTGGCATCGACAAAGGTGACGGTGCCATTGACCCGTGAGATCGGCACCATGCCGGAGTCGCGCGCCACCTGCGTTTCAAGCCCGGTTCCCACCAAGGGGCGCTCGGGGCGCAGCAGAGGCACAGCCTGACGCTGCATGTTGGAACCCATCAGCGCCCGGTTGGCGTCGTCGTGCTCCAGGAAGGGAATCAGAGAGGTTGCAACGGAGATCACCTGAACCGGTGAGAGCTGCACATAATCCACCTGCTCAGGGGGAACCTTCTCGAAATCCTGGCGGTAGCGGACGGGAATCAGATCGGCAAGGATCGAGCCGTCACTGTCAGTGGCCACGTCACCGGGGGCGACACGGCATTCATCCTCCAAATCAGCCGAGAGGTAGATCGGATCACCTTCTTTCAGGACCCGTCCGTTCTCAACTTTCCAGAACGGGGTCTCAATGAAGCCGTACTCATTCACCCGAGCGTGCGTGGCCAGGGAGTTGATCAGACCGGCGTTCGGCCCCTCAGGCGTCTCAATCGGGCAGAGACGTCCGTAGTGGGAGGGGTGGATGTCACGAACGGCGAAACCGGCACGCTCGCGGGTCAGACCTCCAGGGCCGAGAGCCGAGATGCGTCGCTTGTGCGTGAGCTCAGCCAGAGGATTGGTCTGGTCCATGAACTGACTCAGCTGGCTGGAGCCGAAGAACTCCTTGATGGCCGCCACCAGGGGTTTGGGGTTCACCAGCTGCGCAGGGGTGAGTGAATCGGTTTCACCCACGGTCATCCGCTCTTTGATGATGCGCTCGAGACGGTTCAGACCAACCCGGACCTGGTTCTGCAGCAATTCACCCACCGAGCGCACACGCCGGTTACCGAGGTGATCGATGTCATCCAAGCTGGCGCCACCGACGTCCAGTTCCAGATTGATCAGGTAATCCAGGGTGGAGAGCACATCCTCATGGGTGAGGGTGCGCACCGAATCAGGGATGGTGAGACGCAGCTTCTTGTTGATCTTGTAGCGGCCAACGCGACCGAGGTCGTAGCGCTTGGGATCGAAGAAGCGGGTTTGCAGCAGTTGCTGACCGCCGCTGACAGAAGGGGGTTCACCGGGACGCAGCTTCTTGTAAAGCTCGAGAAGCGCCTGATCCTCGGAACTGATGCCCTCATCATTGGCGGCATCGATCGACTTTTTGTAGTACTCCGGGTGACGGAGTTTGTCGATCACATCGTTGTCAGACAGACCCATCGCGCGCATGAGCACGTGGGCATTGATCTTGCGAGTTTTATCAACACGAACGTGCAGCAAATCGTTCTTGTCGGTTTCAAACTTCAGCCAGGCTCCGCGGTTGGGAATCACGCTGGCGTTGTAGGTGCGACGACCGTTCTTGTCCATTTCATCTTTGAAATAGACACCCGGACTGCGAACGATCTGGTTGACGATCACACGCTCAGCACCGTTGATGATGAACGTCCCCCGTTCGGTCATCAGCGGAAGCTCACCAATGAAGACCTCCTGCTCCTTGATTTCGCCGGTTTCCTTGTTGACCAGACGGCAGGTCACATACATCTGTGACGCGAAAGTGGCATCACGACGCTTGGCTTCTTCAACGTCGTGGCGCGGACGCTTCAGTCGGTACTCGCTACCGACGAAGTGCAATTCGAGCTTGCCGGTGTAATCGGTGATCGGGGAGAAGCTCTCAAGCTCCTCGATCAGACCTTTCTCCAAGAACCACTTGAAACTGGCACGCTGAACCTCCACCAGATCGGGCAGATAGGTGGCGGTCTTGGCGACCTGAATCGCGCTGCTGCTCATGCGGAGACCTGCAGGTATCAGAGGGGACAGAGGGGCCTGAAGTAGGCAGCGGTTCAGACTCGAAACTGGCAACCAACACAACGGTGGTCATCCCCACGGGGAGGGACAACCACCGTGATCACTGGCTTCAGAAGACTCGGGTCAGAACAGCTGACGTCGTCAATGCACCGGACGGTAATGGACGCTTCGGGAGCCCAAGCACAGAAAACCGTGCCTGGCCAGGCCAATAAATCATCTTACACTTTCGCGCATGATGGCATGACTTACTCAAGGAAGGCCAAAGAGTCGACGGGCATTTGCCGTGGTGTCTTCCGCCACCCGCTCCAGAGGCTGCTCTCTTAACTCGGCCACACGCGCTGCGACCGAAGCCACAAACGCCGGCTCGTTGCGTTTTCCCCGACGTGGGACGGGGGCCAGAAACGGACAGTCCGTCTCGACCAGAAAGCGGTCTTGGGGAACTTGCCGGGCGCAGTCATGCGTTGGCGTGGCCTTGGGGAAGGTCACAGTGCCACTGAAACTGATGAAGAAACCCAGCTCCAGAAATTGATGCATCTCCTCGGGTGTCCCACCCCAGCAGTGCATCACACCCCGCGGGCAACACCCCTGCTCTTGACGCCGACGCAGTTCCTTCAACATCGGATCGGCTGCATCACGGCAGTGAATGATCACCGGGAGATCGAGCTCAACCGCGAGATCCAGTTGAGGCCGAAGCACCGCGAGCTGTTCATCCAGATTCTTGTCGCGGAAGAGATCCAGTCCCAGTTCACCGATGGCCACAACACGGTCATCCGCCTGAGCTGCCTGCCGCAGGACCTCGAGTGTGTCCTCACGCCAGTGCTCAGTATCCAGGGGATGCACCCCTACCGAGTAACGCATTTCCGGAAACTGATCGGCAAGAGCGCGTATCGCCGGAATTTCGCCGGGCTCGACACAGGCATGCAGCAACGACTGAACGCCGGCTTCTCGCCAGCGGGCTGCGACCTCGTCAAGGTCCTCTTCGAAATTGCGGAAGACGATGTGACAGTGACTGTCAATCAATGCCGGAGTGGCCATTGGATCCTGAAACGCGCCTTCAGGATCCATTCTGCAGGGACGGGCCGTGGCCCTGTCCTCAAAGCGACTTGAATCAGCCGGCGGTCGGAGCCGGATCGATGGCCTTCTTCACCGCCACTGTGAGACGTGCCTTCTGGTGGGCACCGGAGTTGCGATGCAGAACGCCACGCTTGACAGCCTTGTCGATTTTGCTGAAGGCTGCATTCAGGCTGGACTGAACCGTGGCCTTGGCTTCGTCGCCAGGGGTGGCGGTGTAGGCATCACAAGCACTGAAGCAGCGCTTCATAAGAGTGCGCATGGCGGACTTGTAGGCCTTGTTCTGGAGGCGGTTGCGCTCAGCGATCTCGACGCGCTTCTTCGATGACTTGTTATTGGCCACAGAGCCGGATTTCAGATCGACAATCCGCAACCATAACGCAGACCCCTCCCTAGGACCATGCAGCCACCCAGTGGGCCCTAGCGTGCATAAACCTGACCCTGGGAGTTGATGAGCACCCTGAGCACTGATCCAATCAAGTCCGGACTGCCCAGGTGTCTTCACAACGCAGCCGAAGCTGAACAGCAGCTCGACCTCATCTCCAGACGCACCACTGGAGCAACCCAGCGGGATGCGACCGCCACCGTTGAATCGATCCTCGAACAGGTGCGCAACGACGGTGATTCGGCACTAATGGCGCTCACAGAGCAGTTCGATGGTTTCAAGCCTGATCCTCTCCAGATCTCCCCCACAGAGCTGAGTCAGGCCTGGGATCAGACTCCCACCAACCTGAGAGATGCCCTGGAGCTGGCGCACCGCCGCATCCAGGATTTTCACCAACGCCAGAAACCCCAGGATCTCGACGTGAAGGGGGTTCACGGAGAGCAGCTCGGTCGCCGCTGGCGGCCGGTACAGGCCGCGGGCCTGTATGTCCCAGGTGGACGGGCGTCCTACCCCAGCACCGTGCTGATGAACGCCGTGCCCGCCAAGGCAGCCGGAGTCGAGCGCGTGGTGATGGTCACCCCCGCAAGCTCCGACGGAAACGTGAACAGAACGGTCCTGGCAGCCGCCCACCTCGCCGGCGTTCGAGAGGTTTACAGAGTGGGCGGGGCCCAGGCCGTGGCAGCCCTGGCCTTCGGCACGCAGACCATTCCCCGGGTCGACGTGATCAGTGGTCCAGGAAATCTGTACGTCACTCTGGCCAAAAAGCTGGTCTACGGCCAAGTCGGCATCGACTCGCTCGCAGGCCCCAGTGAAGTGCTGGTGATCGCCGATGCCTCGGCCTCCGTGACCCAAGTGGCCTCAGACCTGCTGGCGCAGGCAGAGCATGACCCTCTGGCTGCTGCGATTTTGCTCACCACATCGCAGGCCCTGGCCGACGCCCTGCCGGCGGAGCTGGATCGTCAGCTCGCAGAGCATCCACGCGAACCGATCTGTCGTCAGTCGCTGAGCGCGTGGGGCCTGGTGGTGGTCTGCGACAACCTTGAAGAATGCGCCTGCCTGAGCGATCGCTTCGCTCCTGAACATCTGGAACTCTTGGTCGAACGCCCCCGGATGCTGGCCGACCGCATCCAACAGGCCGGCGCTATTTTCATTGGCCCCTGGAGTCCTGAAGCGGTCGGCGATTACCTGGCAGGCCCCAACCACACACTTCCCACCTGTGGGTCAGCCCGCTACAGCGGCGCCTTGAGCGTGGAGACCTTCATGCGCCATACCTCGATGATCGAGTTCAGCAGGGAGGCACTGGAAGCAACAGGAGGCGCTGTGATGGAGCTGGCTGGCAGCGAAGGGCTGCACAGCCACGCCAATTCCGTCCGCGTGCGCCTGAACTGAGCTCAACCAGCCTTCTCGAGGCTGCGGACACCGGCGACACCATCGCTGACTTCACCGACCAGCACCTCATCGGCGAGGTTGACGAATAGGCCGTTCTCAAGCACCCCGGGAATGTTGTTGATCTCCCGTTCCAACGCCACAGGATCAGCGATGCCACCGTTGAAGCGCACATCCAGCACGAGATTGCCCTGGTCCGTCACCACAGGGCCCGCCTTGCGTTGCGCCATGCGCAGCTCAGCTGCACCATCCATGCCGGTCAACTGCTGCTGAACCTGACGCCAGGCTCCTGGCAACACCTCAACCGGCAGCAGGAAACCGAGGTTGAGACGGTCCACCAACTTGGTGGAATCCACCACGACGATGAAACGATCGGCGCGGGCCGCCACCAGCTTTTCCTGCACATGACAGGCACCGCCACCCTTGATCAGCTGAAAAGCGGGATCGACTTCATCCGCACCGTCAATGGCCAGATCGATCCGGTCAACTGCATTGAGGCTCAACAGGGGAATCCCCAGCTCTGCAGCCAGCACCTCACCTTGAAAGGACGTGGTCACCCCAACAATGTCCTTGAGCTTCCCTGAAGCCAGTCGTTGACCCAGGCCCTGAATCATCAGAGCAGCCGTCGAACCGGACCCCAGACCGACAATCATGCCGTCCCGGAACTGTTCGACCGCCGCCTCAGCGACGGCCTGCTTCATCTGGTTCTGAAGATCTGACATCACGCAGGATTAATCCGGCGCGACCGTAGCAAGGGTTTCAGCTGAACCCAGGCAGCGGCTCAGGCTCCACTGAAAGCTGCAGATCTTTCTGGCCACGAATGATCTGGAGCGGCAACGGCTGATGGAGCTCGGCCTGATCCACCTGCTGGAGGAGCGTCTGGGGGTCGGAAACCGTCACTTCGCCAGCCTTCACTACTAAGTCACCCCGACGCAGCCCGGCGCGCTGGGCAGGACTGTCAGGCAGAACCGACTGGACCAACGCACCGGAACGCTCCGGCAGTTCCACCAACGCATTGGGGTCGCTGTTGTGCTCTCTGGCGATTCGTGCCGTGAGGGGCACCAGCTGCAAGCCAAGGTAAGGGTGCACCACTTCACCGGCCAGCTGCAGCTGATCGGCCACGCGCCTCGCGAGGTTGATGGGGATTGCAAAGCCAAGTCCGGCGCCGGGGCCAGAACGCACAAGAGTGTTGATCCCGATCACACGACCTTCGGCATTGACCAAGGGGCCGCCGGAATTGCCGGGATTGATGGCCGCATCCGTCTGGATGAGATCCAGTCGTTTGTCGTTGAAACCCAAACTGCTGATGTTGCGATGCAGGCTGCTGACAATGCCCAGCGTGACGGTTCGCTCGAGGCCATAAGGAGTGCCCAGAGCAATGGCCCAGTCACCCACATCCAAGGCATCGGAATCACCCAGACGGGCCGGCTTGGGGGGAGCCTCGCCCTTGAGACGGACCAGCGCCAGATCCGTGATTGGGTCACGGCCGACCACCACCCCATCGCGCTGCTCGCCATCGGCAAGAGTGACGCCGACATTCTCCACTTGCTCCACCACATGAGCGTTGGTGAGCACAAGGCCATCTCGGTCGATGATCACGCCTGACCCTTGTCCCCGTTGACGCTCGGGGCCATAGCCCGGCTCCCCAAGCAAGTCTCGTAACAGAGGATCGATCAGATTGGGATCAAAGGGTTGTCGCTCCACGACGCGTTCGGTGTCGATGCGAACGACCGCGGGAGCCACATTGCGGACGGCATCGGCCACAAAACTGTGAGGTCCGGGGGCTGTTGCGGACGCCGCCTCCACAGGGGACACCACGGTCAGCACGATCGCTGACCACGCTGCTAACCAGCGAACAATCAACGAAGGGAACGTCGGACCTTGAGTCACAGGTGCAGGCGCATGCTCTCAACTCACGCTAGGGCTGCCCTTCGGTGATAAGTGGCACAGAACATCACCTCGTCAGCACCACCGTTCGGTTGCACCCCAACTGTGATGAGGCGCATGGGCTGGGATTCACGCACTAACGTCCGCGCACCATCTCCCTGCGTCGATGAGCCTTGCCACTGATCAACACGAGCGTTGCCCTCTCTGTGACGTGGAGATCCAGGGACAAGGGGGCCCATCCGATCAGGTGATCTTCAGCCGCGGCACCCCCGGCAGCCGAAGCAAACTCTGGGCCCGGGTGTGTCAATACCTCAAGAGCGATGGGCAGCGCAGCCAATGCATCAACCAGAACCCCGAACTGCGTGGAGACTGTCGTCCTGGAGACGGCTTTGAGGAAATCGACGCCATTCAGATCGGCAACAGCACGCCCTGACCCTGATCCGGATTGGGCAGGTTTTGTCCTGACGCGCGTGGCCGCTTTCCAGTGGCGTGTCTAGACGTAGCGAAACCCGATCTGACGGTGTTCTCACCATGCGCCTGATCAAGACGGCCGCAACAGGCCTGATCGCTCTGTCTTCAATTGCCCTGGTTGCCTGCCAGAAAGAAGCCTCGAGCCCAACCCCTGCCGCCACGTCATCCAGCGTCTACGACACCGGCAAATTGCGTGCTGTGGTGATCGGCAATGCTCTGCCGATGGTCGAAAAAAATGGCGACAGCTACGACGGATTGTCCTTCGTGGTTCTGGATGCGATTCGGGACCAGATCAATGTGTCGCCTTTGAAAAAGGACAAGGACGTCGCCATCGAACCCGTGGCCGTGAGCTCACCCAAAGAAGGGCTCGACAAAATTCGTTCCGGCGATGCTGACATCGCCTGCGGTGTTGACTTCAGTTGGCAGCGTCAGCGCACCCTCAACTACACCCTTCCGTTCGCGATGGGTGGCGTCAGAGTGCTTGCACCAGCCGGGAACGACGGCACTCCCGAAAGCCTGAACGGCAAGACGGTGGGTGTGGTGAAGGACACCACTGCCTCCTCAGTGCTGGCGTCATCGGTGGACGATGCAACCTTCAAGTTCTTCGACAGCCCAGGCGAAGCTCTGGCCGCCATGAAGGATGGCAGCATTGAGTTTCTGGGCGGAAACACCCTCTGGCTGAGAGCCAACCAGTCTGCAACCGCGCCGGATTCAGCTCTAGTGCCGACCTTGCCTTACGCCCGTTCGAGCATCGCCTGTGTGGTGGCCGACACCACGCCGAAGCTGTTGAACATCAGCAACCTGGCCATCGGTCGCCTGCTCTCTTCCTACATCAACGACAACACCGAAGTGCGCTCAGCCATCAACCAATGGGTCGGCAAGGGAAGCACCGTTGGACTGACCGATGACCAGATCGGCAGTTTCTTCACGATCGTGCTGTCCACAGCGGCTGAATTCTCCAAGCAGTCCTGATTTCGTCTTCGTCAGATTTCCGCATCTTCAACCATGAACAAGACCAGTCTTCTCAGCCTCGCCGCCGTTCTGGCCACGAGTGCTGCCCTCTGCGAATCCGCGCAGGCCGCCGTACACAGCGCGCCTGATCTCGGCAACACGCTCGAACAGCGCATCGAGCGCATGAGCCCCGAGGCCTGGGCCGTTCTGGAGCAACACGGCATTGCTGGCGACGAGACCATTGCCCGGGCCTGGGGCAACGGCAATGGTCGCGCCTGGGGCAACGGTGGACGTCGTTTTGCCAACGGCGGCGGCTTCCGCAACGGCGGCGGCGGCTTCGCCAACGGATACCGCGGCGGGTTTGCCAATTGGTGAACCATTCCGATTACGGCCCGATCGGGCTGCTGGTGATCCAGTCGACGTCGCTCTGCAATCTCGACTGCAGCTACTGCTACCTGCCGGATCGCCAGCGCAGGAACATCTTCGACCTTGAGCAGCAGCTCCCTCTGCTGCTCAATCGGATTTATGAAAGTCCGTTCTGGGGTCCACACCTGTCAATCCTCTGGCACGCCGGTGAACCGCTGACCCTGCCCACCGACTTTTACGACCGCGCGACATCACTGCTTCGCCAACAAACGTCGGAGCTCCAAGATCAGGGCGTTGTGATTGAACAGCATGTTCAAACCAATGCCACATTGATCAATGATGATTGGTGTGACTGTTTCGAACGCAACGACATTGTTGTGGGCGTCAGCGTGGACGGTCCGGAGGACATCCACGACAGCCATCGCCGCTTCCGCAACGGCAAGGGGTCCCATGCCATGACCATGCGTGGCATCCGCAAGTTGCGCGACCGGGGCATTCCGGTTCATGCCATCTCGGTTCTGACGGCCGACGCCTTGGAACAACCGGAGCGGATGTATGCCTTCTTCCGGGATGAGGGCATCCTGCACGTCGGTTTCAATGTGGAAGAGCAGGAAGGGGTCAATCTCAGTTCCTCCATGCAAGGCGAGGAGAAAGAACTGCGTTACAAAGCCTTCCTCGAAAAATTCTGGGCCTGCAATCAAAGGGATGGATTTCCCGTCAAGGTGCGTGAATTTGAACAGGTGATGGGGATGATCGCAGGCGGTCAGCGTTTGCGCCAGAACGAGATGAATCGGCCTTATTCCATTCTGAGCGTGGACGCCAAGGGCAACTTCTCCACCTTTGACCCAGAACTTCTCTCCGTCGAAACAGAGCGATACGGATTGTTCAATTTGGGTAACATCCGCGATCTCTCGCTGATCGAAGCGACGAAAAGCGACGTCTTCCAGACATTGCTCAAGGATATGAATTCCGGGATGGAGCGATGCAAACAGGAGTGTGACTACTACGGCTTCTGCGGAGGAGGAACTGGCAGCAACAAATACTGGGAGCACGGCAGCCTGGATGCCAGCGAAACCTGTGCCTGCCGCTTTTCAAGTCAAATCCCCGTGGATGTCCTCCTGGAAAAGCTTGAAACCGCAGCTGGAGCCTGAACCTTTCCAGGGCAACTGCCATCACACCTTGATGGCGGATCGGCGTGGGTTCCGTCATCCCGTACATTGATTTGAGGCCCGTTGAGTTCCTCTCTTCGGGAGGGTGATCACTGCATCAACCATCGGGCCGAAGCCCGAGACCACCCTCGAATCTTCCTTGCCTCATCCTCTTCTGCCGGATCTGACGTCCCTGGCATCGGCCACAGCCGAGCGCCATGGATTTGAGATGGTCAGCGTCCAGGTGCTCACCCACCTTCAGCCGATGACGCTGCAGATCCAGATCCGCCGCAGCAATGGTGCCGATGTCTCCCTGGACGACTGCGCAGGCTTCAGCGCCCCGATGGGTGAAGCCATTGAAGGGTCCTCCCTGCTCACGGAGGCGTATGTTCTGGAAATCAGCAGTCCCGGCATCGGAGACCGTCTCCAGTCGGACAGGGACTTTCAGACCTTTCGGAGCTACCCAGTGGACGTTGTCTACACAGACGGCGACGGTCACGAGCAACGTCAGTCAGGGACACTGCTGGAGCGCACCGCAGATCATGTTCAGATCAATATGCGCGGCCGGGTTAAACGCATCCCACGGGATTCAGTGATCAGCGTCGAACTCACCAGCCCCACCGGCTGAACTGATCGCAATCACCGCTCAGATACTCCACCTCTTCCCCTCCTCTCGCGCTCGCCATGGCACTCGTTCTTCTTCCTGGCCTCACCAACCTGATCGATGACATCAGCGAGGAGAAAAAACTCCCTCCTCAGGTTGTGGAAGCTGCTCTGAGGGAAGCCCTGCTCAAGGGATATGAGCGTTACCGCCGAACGCTCTACCTGGGAATCGGCGAAGACCCGTTTGATGAGGAGTATTTCAGCAACTTCGATGTTGCCCTCGACCTGGACGAAGAGGGTTACCGGGTGCTGGCCAGCAAGATCATTGTTGAAGAGGTGGAAAGCGAGGACCACCAGATTGCGCTGGCTGAGGTGATGCAGGTGGCGGAGGATGCCCAGGCCGGTGACACCGTTGTTCTCGACGTCACCCCGGAAAAAGAGGATTTCGGTCGGATGGCAGCGGCCACCACCAAGCAGGTGCTGGCCCAGAAGCTGCGGGATCAGCAGCGGCGAATGATCCAGGAAGAATTCGCCGATCTGGAAGATCCCGTTCTGACGGCGCGGGTGATCCGCTTCGAACGCCAGTCCGTGATCATGGCTGTGAGTTCAGGACTCGGACGTCCCGAAGTGGAAGCTGAACTGCCGCGTCGCGACCAGCTCCCCAACGACAACTACCGCGCCAACGCGACATTCAAGGTGTTCCTCAAAGAGGTCAGCGAGGTTCCACGGCGTGGCCCCCAGCTGTTTGTGAGTCGGGCCAATGCCGGCTTGGTGGTGTATCTCTTCGAAAACGAAGTCCCCGAAATTCAGGAGGGATCCGTCCGCATCGTGGCGGTGGCGAGTGAAGCCAATCCTCCCTCGCGCTCGGTGGGTCCTCGCACCAAGGTCGCTGTCGACAGCATTGAACGCGAGGTCGACCCCGTGGGCGCCTGCATCGGTGCGCGTGGTTCACGCATCCAGCAGGTTGTGAACGAACTGCGCGGCGAAAAAATCGACGTGATCCGCTGGTCACAGGACCCAGCGCAATACATCGCCAACTCCCTCAGTCCGGCGCGCGTCGACGTGGTGAGGCTTGTCGATCCCGTCGGTCAGCATGCCCACGTGCTGGTTCCACCGGATCAGCTGAGTCTGGCCATCGGTCGTGAAGGTCAGAATGTTCGTTTGGCAGCCCGTCTGACCGGCTGGAAGATCGACATCAAGAACTCCACCGAATACGACCAGGCCTCGGAAGATGCGGTGGTCTCGGAATTGATTGCCCAGCGCGAACAGGAAGAAGCACTCCAACGCGAAGCCGAGGAACGTCTGGCTGCTGAACAGGCTGCACGCGCCGAAGAGGATGCGCGTCTCCGCGAGTTGTATCCGCTCCCGGAAGATGAAGAGGACTACGGAGCCGAGGAGCAGACCGCGATTGACGAAGCCGATGCCTACGACGAGCAGGCTCAGGCGGAGGCAACAGCCGAGACCGCTCTCGAAACCGATGCTGACGGCGCATCTGGTGATGACACAGTTAACGAAGAGATGACGGAAGAAGACACAACCGAGGAAGGAGCCCGGTGAACGACGCTCGCCCCGTCCTGCGTCGTTGTGTCGCCTGCCGCGAGCTGCTGGATCGCAGCCTGCTCTGGCGGGTCATCCGAGACCATCGGGACGGGGTTCTCCTGGATCAGGGCATGGGTCGTTCGGCCTACCTCTGTCCACAGGAGAGCTGTCTTGAGGAAGCACAGCGCCGCAAACGCCTGCAGAAAGCCCTGCGATGCCAGGTGCCTGACAGCGTGCTTGAGGTGCTGAGAGAGCGACTGAAACCCGACACGGGATCAGACGCTGAGGCAAGATGAACACTGGCACCACCATGTGTGGCGCCCCGAGCACCTCGTGCGCGGACCGACCGGAGACCTGAATGACCAGCAGCGGCAAAGTCAGAATCTATGAGCTGTCCAAGGACCTGGGCCTGGACAACAAAGACGTGCTGGATGCCGCTGAGAAGCTGTCCATTGCGGCAAAGAGCCACAGCAGCTCGATCAGCGAATCCGAGGCAGGCAAGATCCGCTCCCTGCTCAAGAGTGGCGGTGGATCCAAAGCGGCTCCAGCGCCGGCCAAACCTGCTCCTGGCAAAGCCATCCTGTCGGTGAAGAAAGCGGCCGACACCCCTGCAGCAGCTCCGGCGAAGCCAACACAGCCACGGCCCGTTGCTGACAAACCCGTCGCAGCGCCAGCCGCTCCCAACCGGGCCACGGCTCAGAAGCCTCCGGCACGTCCCCCGGCGCCTGCCAAGCCAGCTGCCCCACAGGCCGCAGCTCCCCCGAAGACAGCCCCGCAGAAGCCGGTGGCTCGCCAGCAGACGATTGTTCGTCAGCAGCCGGCACAAAAGCCGGTTGAGCGCCGTACTGCTGCTCCACAGCAACCCACCCCACGACCAACCGCTGCACCGACACCCAACCGGACCGCCAGTCGACCGACGGCTCCGCCGGCACGCCCCTCAGCACCCGCACCGGCAGCAAAACCACGCAGCACAGCTCCAATCCGCCGCGCACCCGCTGACGGTGCACGTCCTTCAGCACCACCGCCGACACGGCCCCAGCCCAAGTCACCGATCAACAGAACGGCGCCGCCTCCGCAACGGCCGGCCAAACCGGAATTGGTGGGACGCCCTCAGCCGAAACGCCAAGGCGCACCTGCACGTCCGGGTGCTCCTGCGCGCCCTGGCGCACCCCGTCCTGTCCCAGCAGGTGGGCAGCGCCCGGGAGCCCCTCAGCGGCCTGCCGGTGCTCAGAGACCCGGAGCACCCTCACGTCCCGGCTCTCCGGCGGGACGCCCCGGAGCCGGACGACCCGGCAGCACCCTTGAGCTGGTCGGGAAACCCATCCGCCGTGATGGCAGCGGCAACCGTGGCGATGCAGGCCGGCCAGGCGCTGGACAGCGCGGCGGCGCTGGCGTCAATCGCTCAGCCATGCCACCAGGCATGCGCAAACCGGTTGCGCCGGGTGAGCTCATGCAGCTGCAGAAGCCCACAGGCCGTCCTGCGGTTCCTCCACCGCGTCGTCCTGATGGAACTCCCGTCAGCCCCCGTGGTGATGGCCCCAAGGCCACACCCCCTGTTTCTCGGCCCAACCCTCCGTCTCCGGCCACCGCGCCGCGACGGCCTGGATTCCGTCCAGGTGCAGGTCCTGGCGGCCAGCGCCGTCCCGGTCGGCCCGACTGGGATGACAGCGCCAAGCTGGAAGCGCTCCGCAACCGCTCGCCTCAGAAGCAGCGCCAGAAGGTTCACATCATCGGCGAGAACGATGATTCACTTGCAGCGCAAACCGGTGGTTTCGCTGGCGAACAGGAAAACATGGTGCTGTCGGCTAGCTTGGCTCGTCCTGCCAAGCCCAAGTCGCAGCAGAGAACCACACCGAAACCGGTGGCAGCGATGCGCAAGCGTCGCAAGGAAACGGCACGTCAACGGCAACGCCGCCGGGCCATGGAATTGCGAGCTGCACGCGAAGCCAAGCAGGTGCGGCCGGAAATGATCGTTGTGCCGGAGGACAACCTCACGGTGCAGGAGCTGGCCGACATGCTCAGCGTGGAGAGCTCAGAGATCATCAAATCCCTCTTCTTCAAAGGGATCATTGCCACGGTCACCCAGACCCTGGACATGCCCACGATCGAGACCGTGGCCGAAGAATTCGGTGTGCCTGTTCTGCAGGACGACGTGGAGGAGGCGGCCAAGAAGACCGTCGAGATGATCGAGGAAGCCGATCGCGAGCACCTGATCCGTCGCCCACCCGTGGTCACCGTGATGGGCCACGTTGACCACGGCAAAACCAGCCTGCTGGACGCGATCCGAAAAGCGCGCGTTGCCGCAGGCGAAGCCGGTGGCATCACCCAGCACATCGGTGCGTATCAGGTCGAAGTCGAGCACAACGACCAGGCCCGAAAGCTCACCTTCCTGGATACACCAGGCCACGAAGCCTTCACCGCCATGCGTGCCCGTGGCACCAAGGTCACGGACGTTGCCGTGCTGGTGGTGGCTGCCGATGACGGTGTCCGTCCTCAGACCTTGGAAGCCATCAGCCACGCCCGTGCGGCGGAAGTGCCGATCGTGGTGGCGATCAACAAGATCGATAAGGAAGGTGCCTCTCCAGACCGCGTCAAGCAGGAGCTCTCGGAGCAAAACCTGCTGGCCGAGGAGTGGGGCGGCGATGTGGTGATGGTGCCGGTGAGTGCCATCAAGGGCGAAAACATCGACAAGCTCCTGGAGATGCTTCTGCTCGTCACTGAAGTGGAAGACCTTCAGGCCAACCCGGATCGCATGGCCCGCGGCACCGTGATCGAGGCCCACCTCGATAAGGCCAAGGGACCAGTGGCAACGCTGTTGATTCAGAACGGCACCCTGCGCACCGGTGATGTGGTGGCTGCAGGCCCCGTGCTCGGCAAGGTTCGAGCCATGGTGGATGACGCAGGTCTGCGCCTCAAGGATGCCGGTCCGTCCTGTGCCGTGGAGGCGCTCGGTTTCAGCGAAGTCCCCACCGCCGGCGACGAGTTCGAGGTCTATGCGGATGAGAAATCGGCAAGGGCCGTGGTGGGCGATCGTGCCTCCGATGCGCGTGCCACACGACTGGCCCAGCAGATGGCATCTCGCAGGGTGTCGCTCACCGCGATGTCAGGCCAGGCCAATGAAGGAGAGCTCAAGGAGCTCAACCTCATTCTCAAAGCTGATGTTCAGGGCTCCGTGGAAGCCATCCTCGGATCACTGGAACAACTGCCGAAGGACGAGGTCCAAGTTCGTGTCCTGCTTTCCGCACCAGGAGAAATCACTGAAACCGACGTGGACTTGGCCGCTGCGTCAGGCGCCGTGATCATTGGCTTCAACACGTCCATGGCATCGGGGGCCAAAAAGGCCGCTGATGCCAATGGTGTCGACGTTCGCGATTACGACGTGATCTACAAGCTGCTGGAAGACATCCAGCTGGCGATGGAAGGTCTACTCGAACCAGAACTGGTGGAGGAAGCACTGGGCGAAGCCGAAGTCCGCGCCGTGTTCACCATCGGCAAGAGCGCTGTGGCGGGTTGCTATGTCACCACTGGCAAACTGCAGCGCAACTGCAAGGTGCGCGTGCATCGCGGCAAAGAGATCGTTTATGCAGGCGATCTCGACTCGCTGCGACGCAACAAGGACGACGTCAAAGAGGTGGCCACAGGCTTCGAATGCGGGGTGGGAACCGATCGTTTTGCCAACTGGCAAGACGGTGATCGCATCGAAGCGTTCAAGATGGTCACACAGCGTCGCACGCTCACCACCTGATGATCACGCGCCGAGAGCCACTGCTCTGGCTCCAGTTGATGGCGGTCGCCGTCATTCCCCTGGAGCTCGAGCTGCTCAGGCTTCTGCTTGCAGGACCTGCACTGGGTCCAGCACCCGCTCTCGAGCGCCTTCTGATCTGGGGACTTGCGGTCATCGGACCAGGACTCCTGTTATGGAGACGTCCTGCGGACTGGGGCTCCATGCTCCTGGTGCGTCTTCCCCTGGCTGGGCGCAGTTCTGATCAACGACGCATCAGCGCACTGCCTCAGACGCTTGCCATGAAAGTGGCTCTTGTCCTGGGCATGGGACTGCTGCTGTTTAGCTTCTGGAGCATCGACCGATCGGCCCTGCTGGTGACACAGATGTCACCGCTGGTCGACGGCAGCCGACTCACGGCTCTTCTGCTTGCAGGGCCCCTGCTCACCTTGATGCTCTGGCAGTGGCAACAGCTCAGTCAGGCGATCTGGCTTCTCACCCGCTCGGACCAGGCCTTTGAGAACCTTCAGCCGATGAGCGAGGCGGAACTGCGTGATCGCACCATGTCATTCGGGCTGAACGTTCTGCAGTTGTCGGCCCTCGAGTGGCCAACCCCCCAAACCCCTGCGACAGCATTAACCCCCCCCACATCTATCGACAGCGAAGAGCCTACGGCTGATGCCAGTGAGGCAGCAGCACCGGAACTCGCTGATACGGCGAAAGAGCCCGAAGCCGTAGACCCCGAAACGTCATCATCCGTCAGCGCCGAAGAAGATGAGCCCGCGTTGGACGCAAGCGACGATTCGAGCACCAGTTCTGAAGCGGCGGCTGAACCAGACAACGCCAAACAGGAACAATCCGAACCGGAAGAGCCTGAAACAGAGGAGACGGACACGGACGATACCGAACTAGACCCTGCCGTGCCGGAGATCTTGGACAGCGCCGAAGACGCTGACGCCGAAGACGAACCCCACGAAACATCAGCATCCGTCAGCACCGAAAAAGACGAGCCCGCGTTGGACGCAAGCGATGATTTGAGCACCAGTTCTGAAGCGGCGGCTGAACCGGACAACGCCAAACAGGACGAATCCGAACCGAAAGGGCCTGAAACAGAAGAGCCTGAAACAGACGCGGAGGCCACATCAGAACCCACAACCACCACTGACGATGCTGAGTCGGTGAAATCAGCTGTCTCTGGATCGATCAAACCAGAGGAGGGAACCACAGACGACGACGGCTCCGACTTGGATGGCGAGGTCACTGATAACGACTTGATCCCCGGCGGAGAGGCGGAACGTCATCACGAAGAGACCTAAGCCACCAGAAGCGAACAACGCCAGCCAGAGCAAGCGGCGCAGCCCTCTCCAGGGCGTCCGCGATTCTTCCAACAGCCTTTTGCGCAAAGCGGGATCCAAGCGCTGATCTCCACCAGGTCCGTCGTTCAAAAGGATTTTGCGGGACTTCGAATGTTAATTTCCTATGGACGCCGATGTAGCTCAGCTGGTAGAGCAACGCTTTCGTAAAGCGTGGGTCGCCTGTTCAAGTCAGGTCATCGGCTTGGAATGTTCCCTGCATTAGGGACGAGTCGCCAGGTCAGACAGACCAAATTGCACTGACCGTCTGACACTCCATGGACACGGACAACTTGTCCAGCAGGAAGCTCAAGCGACTGCATCACAGTCACATGCGTGACGCCGAGCTGAATGAGGTGTTTCTCGTGCTGAGCGTGGGGGCGAGTCTGATCGCCACGCTTGGACTGCTTGCCAACAGCACTGCTGTGGTGATCGGGGCGATGGTGGTCGCCCCCTGGATCACACCGCTGCGGGCCGCCGCTTTCGCGATCCTCTTAGGGGAAGTGCGTTTGTTGGGACGATCGCTCAGAACTCTGCTGGTGGGAGTGTCCACCACCACACTGCTCTCATTGATCCTGGGATTGGCAGCTCGTCTCCCCCAGTTCGGGACGGAAGTACTCACGAGAACCGCGCCCAACCTGCTCGACCTCGGCATCGCTCTCGTGGCTGGGGGGTTGGCGACCTACGCAAAATTGCGCAGTGACGCGGTGAGCTCCATGGCTGGAACAGCCATTGCCGTCGCCCTAGTGCCACCGATCTGTGTGATGGGTCTGCTGCTATCGCATCAGCGCTGGAGCGAGGCCTACGGAGCAGGTCTGCTCTTCACCACCAACCTGCTGGGGATCCTTACGGGGGGCTTGGTGCTCATGGCCTGGAAAGATCGGCAATTCCGTCATGTGCTGCGTCGTAGTCACCTGAGTGCAGCCAGCTTTCTGCTCACAGGCCTGCTGTTGATCCCTCTGGGGAGCAGCTTCGTGAGCCTGCTGGGACAAGCGAGGAAAGACAACACACGCGACATCGTGCAGGGGACCATCAAGCGCTTCCTGACCAGGGAAACCCTCACCTTCGGCGATCCAGAATCCGTTGATGTCGAGCGGGTGGATATTGCCTGGGATCAAAACCCACCGGTCATTCTTGTGGTTGTGCGTGTGGCTGATTCCAACCGTCCCACGTTCAAAGAAGTCTCGATGGTGCAGGAGGAAATCAACCGCCGCCAACCGATTCGCTTCAGGCTGTTGGTTCAACGCACCGCGGTGGATGTCGTTGGTCCCGAAGAAAAACCCAACGAAAACAGTCCTGAAGTGCGCCAACTGCTGAGTCCTCCACCTGTCATTGAAGCGCCTGCGGTGGAGCCAACATCTGCACGAACAGAGGAGGGGGCAAAGGGAAATGACGACTCACTCTCGATCCAAGACGCATCTGCATCCAAGCTTGGAGAGAAAGACCTCTCTGATCAGACCTTTCAACCTGCGCCAGACACCGAAAGCACACTTCCTTAAGACCTTGATTTAGGAGCAACACATCCCCCACCGATCCCTCTGCTTCACAGTCCGAAGAGCGACATGGTGACAGTCGAAGGATGGCGATCTCTTGATCGGGGCAGCTCGAGAGAAAAGCCTTGCCTCGAGGAGCCGCCAACACGAACAGCTTGCCAGGCGGCCTTCGCCCTTAAGAGAGCCGAAGCCACTCCAACGGCGATGCAGGCCTTGTGAAAACTGTCGTCAAGGCCTCCTCTCACCCTGCTGGATTGGTCAGCCGCCGA
Source organism: Synechococcus sp. NOUM97013 (assembly GCF_014279815.1). Classification (NCBI taxonomy): domain Bacteria; kingdom Bacillati; phylum Cyanobacteriota; class Cyanophyceae; order Synechococcales; family Synechococcaceae; genus Synechococcus; species Synechococcus sp. NOUM97013. The sequence goes on from NZ_CP047941.1 coordinate 2,027,399, forward strand.
TCAATCGATCTCCGAGAGAACGCTGAACCTCAACAGCTTCTCTGAGATGCAGACAGACCAGCTTCCAACAACCATTGTCGCGCCTGGTTTTGCTGAAGCACGTCGACGCCACACCCAGTGGCAGCGTCCTCAACGCGGTTAAGTCGTTCAATACCAACACACAACAAAAAGCCCCCTCGTGAGAGGGGGCTTTCCGATTCAACCGAAGCTGAATCTTTTTGAGACTTCAGCCTCAGCCGATGGCGGGAGCTTGCAGAGCCACAGGAGTGGACTCAGCAGCAGCCAGGTCGAGGGGGAAGTTGTGAGCGTTGCGCTCGTGCATCACTTCCATGCCGAGGTTGGCGCGGTTCAGCACATCAGCCCAGGTGTTCAGGACGCGGCCCTGACCATCAAGGATGGACTGGTTGAAGTTGAAACCGTTCAGGTTGAAAGCCATGGTGCTGACGCCCAGGGCAGTGAACCAGATGCCAACGACAGGCCAGGCAGCCAGGAAGAAGTGAAGGCTGCGGCTGTTGTTGAAGGAGGCGTATTGGAAGATCAGGCGACCGAAGTAACCGTGGGCAGCCACGATGTTGTAGGTCTCTTCCTCTTGGCCGAACTTGTAGCCGTAGTTCTGGGACTCGCTCTCGGTGGTTTCACGCACCAGGGAGGAGGTCACCAGGGAGCCGTGCATGGCGGAGAACAGGGATCCACCGAACACACCTGCGACGCCCATCATGTGGAAGGGGTGCATCAGGATGTTGTGCTCAGCCTGGAACACCAACATGAAGTTGAAGGTGCCAGAGATGCCCAGGGGCATGCCGTCAGAGAAAGAACCCTGACCGAAGGGGTACACCAGGAACACGGCGGAGGCAGCAGCCACGGGTGCGCTGTAAGCAACGCAGATCCAGGGGCGCATGCCGAGGCGGTAGGAGAGTTCCCACTCGCGGCCCATGTAGCAGAAGATGCCGATCAGGAAGTGGAAGACAACCAGCTGGTAAGGACCGCCGTTGTACAGCCACTCATCGAGAGAGGCAGCTTCCCAGATGGGATAGAAGTGAAGGCCGATGGCGTTCGAGGAGGGCACAACAGCACCAGAGATGATGTTGTTGCCGTAGATCAGGGAGCCAGCAACGGGCTCACGGATGCCGTCGATGTCGACGGGGGGTGCTGCGATGAACGCAACGATGAAACAGGTGGTGGCAGCCAGCAGGGTGGGGATCATCAGCACACCGAACCAGCCCACATACAGGCGGTTGTTGGTGGAGGTGACCCACTCGCAGAAGGACTGCCAGCCATTGGCGCCGGAGCGCTGCTGAATGGTGGTGGTCATGAGAACGGGAAAGAATGTCTCCGAGGAGACGGTTTATGGAAGGGCAGGAAGCCCTGCCAAGCCGGAGTGTAAAGCAACATTGCGGAACGTGTCCACAGCTTTATGAAGCTGATGTGAAGAACCGTTGAGCCGGCGCTCCGGCGGGCAGCAAAACAAGCGAAGCGCCTAAAGGATCACTTAAGATTCTCGGATCGTGTCTCGTGAGACGCCAGTGGTTTTGATTCGATGGTTAATCGCGGGCCAACGGCTTGAGGAGACCGTGCCAACCGAGCATGCGCGCCATCGCCGCCATGAGCTCGAAGCCCAGGGGGCTGTTGTGTATTGGAGCGAACGGCTGGCCGAATAGCGCGAAACGCCCAGACTGTTGAATATCGACAGCTGGGGTTATGCATCTCTTCAGAGCCTCCGTCACGAGATCTCTGGTGGTGGCCTCTCTTGTTCTGGTGACGGGCAGCTTGCTGGGAGCCTGTCAGCCGAAATCAAGCCCACCCTCGTCGCCGCAAAGCAAAGACGCTGAGATCAACAGCCTGCAGACACGACTCGACCAGCTGGAAGGACAGGTGAGAGCTCTGAGTCGTGGCGACGACGCCGGTGATCGTGTGCCTCCAGGCCCCATCCAATCGATCACGTTCCGCAGCGGCACTGCAGACGATCGCGTCAGGATCTACTGGGAAAGCGGCACCGTGAGCGATCTCCCATGCACCCTCGAACAGGGAACGTGGGCATGCGGATAAGTCACGCCTGGATCGAGATCGCCCCTCGCCCTCTCCAACAGTCAGATCCAGACATGCCTTGCCGGGCTCCATTGAACACACCATTAGGAAGAGAGGGCCAGGCTGAAGCGACCTCCCCCTTTTGCATGCTGCGACTGCTGACCGTGATCTCTGGCCTAGTGCTCACCATGGGCGCATCGCCACATGGGCTGGCAGAGCCCTCGATGCCCTTGGCACAACCCCAAGCCGCGAATTTGGCCCGGATGCGTGCGGAATCCCTCAATGGAGGACTTGATTCCTATCGCGCTGCAGGTTGCATGTACGAAACAGGTGCGCGCGCCTGTCTGGTGTCGAGCTCCAACGAGGGCTTCACCTTCCGATTCCGTGGCGGCGCGCCTGGGTGGGAACAGCAGTCACCACCTACGCCCAGCCTGGAGACCACAGTGCGCATCTCGAGAGATGGCACCAGGGTCCTGGCAGTTCCATACAACGGCCCGATCCAATGAGTCCTGTTGACAGGCCATCAACGATCTACGGACCACAACAGTTTTGTTGACAGAGACAGCAGCAATGTCTCCGATAGGAAGGTCTTCTTCAAGACCATGAACGTTTCCACCTTGACCGCTCTGGCTGTGATCGCCGGAACAGGATCCCTGGCCGTCACACCGCTAGTGGCCCAGGCAGCAGTGCCCGCTGCTCAGGTGCGTGCTCTCAACCTGGCTCGCAACACTGCCGTTACCGAAAACGGAGGACTGAGCGTGTATCGCCCCCAGCCATGCATGTTCCAGACCAGCTCCGGCGGTGGTGACTGCCTCGTGCAGAACGATCCAAGCGGTTACACCTTTCAGTTTCTGGGTGGAAGCCCTGGCTGGCCAGAGGACGGCAGTGATGCCACCACTGAAACCGAGATCCAGATCTCACCGGACGGCCGAACCGTCGACAGCATCATCTACAACGGCTCACCCCGCTAGGCCACACCCAGCAATGCTCTGAGTCCCTTGTCCCAGTCTGGAGACAAGGGCCAACATTCTCGTTGGGTGAGGCTGAAGGCGATCGCTTTCTCGGCATAGGCCGCCTCGTTGATAAAGACCGGTACAGCGCCATCAGGGCCCTCAAAGTTGATGGTGGTGCCATCGGCTGTGATGAACATCGGATCGCCCTTGCGCAAAGGGGCCCAGTCGCTGTTTTGAAATTGGGGATGGATAAGGGCAGATGCTCCGCCGTCATGCTCCCGCGGCAAATCCATGCTGCCGAGATGACGATGAACAACGAGCTGACCGGGGTAACGGGCTGAGCCGTCGATCACTGCGGCCAGCGCCGACAAACAAGCCTGAAGTCCAAGCCTGGTCTGTTCAACGATGTCGTGACGGCGAACGTTCTGTGGCACTGGGCCCACTTCAAGCACCAAGCCCAAGGGCCAGCGTTCCACCAGGAATCCCTGCTGGGCGGCGTCCGCTTCATGGAGATAAACGGGCAAGCCGAGTCGGGCCTGAACAAGAGCCGCCAGCGCCAAATCAGCTGGACGCCGTCCGTACACCACCATGCAGTTGCCCATGGCAGCGGTGGTGCTGTGCAGATCAAGGACGCAATCACAGGGGGTCTGGCCATGGGGTCCAAACGCCTCCAGCAGCGCCAGGGCACGGCGCATCTCCTGGTCCGCTTGTTCGGGGTTGTCTTTGGCGCACTCGAGGAGGTCCGGACGAAAGGAACGGTTGAGATCCCGGTCGCGATACCGACGCCCATCAGCTTGGGCACCGGGATTGCCGGTGATCGTCTCCACCTCGCAACCGCAGCTATCGATCAGAGCTGGATGACTGGCCCATTGCTCCAGCAACCAGGGGCCATTGATCTCATTGCCGTGGGTGCCCGCCACCACCAGCACTCGGGGCTTTGCCATCACAACGCTGCACTCGCCGTCAGCCTGGCGGACAATGCAGCGAAACGGTGTTGAGATGTCGATCCCTCCGCTGGTGGTGCGCAGCGTCCGTCAGGGCTGGCAGTGGCAATGGAGACAACTGATGGGCGGCCTTGGACCCGCCGACAGCGACGGGAACTACCAGCGCCCTGAGAGCCAGCCGATGCAAACCATGGTTCTCGATGCTGATGATTTGCAGCGACGTGATCCGGCATGGCGCCCAAGACTGATCATCGGTCGCAGCTGCCCTTGGGCCCATCGGGTGTGGCTGATGGTGCAACTGCGCGGGCTGGGCGATTCGATCCAAGTGCTCACCGCCACAGCCGATCACAATGAGGGGCGATGGCGGCTGGACCCCAGTTGGCTGAGCTGTTCCAGCCTGTTGGACCTTTATCGACACTGCGGCGCCGAACCGAGCCTGCGGGCCACAGTTCCTGTGCTTGTGGATCCCGGCGCTGGGCCTCAGAGTCAAGCCCGGCTCCTGGGCAATGACAGCAGCCCACTCAGTGCTGCACTGAACCGCTGGCCAGCCGCAGCAGACGCGCCAGATTTGTCGCCACCCCACCTGGAAACCGCCATCGAGCGATGGCAGTCCTTGTTGCAGCCCGCCGTGAACGACGGCGTCTACCGCTGCGGATTTGCTCGCCATCAAGCGGCCTATGAGCGGGCCAGCACCGCCCTGTTTGCAGCCCTGGAGCAGACCGAAGAGGCGTTGCGTCGAACAGGACCCTGGCTCTGCGGAGAGGTGCTCACCCTTGCCGATGTGCGGCTTTTTCCCACCTTGATTCGATGGGAAAGCGTCTACGCCCCCCTGTTCGGCTGCACTGCGCAGCCGTTGTGGATGTTCCCGGCACTATGGGCGTGGAGACAGCGGTTCCTGAACCTGCCAGGAGTCGCCTCCACCTGTGATTCCGCGGCCTGGCGTCATGACTACTTCGGCGCTCTTTTTCCGCTCAATCCCGGGGGAATCGTCCCGGATGGACCGAGCTTGATCACACTGGTCAACAGACCAATCCCGCAGCCATGACCACGGCCGATCCCCAGTTCGATGGCGTGTATGGGCCGTTCACGATCACCGCGAGGGATCGTGCAGAGGTGCAGCGCTACCGCTTCTGCCTGCTCATCAGCGGCATCGCCATGAGCGCAGGCCTTCTCCACTGGTGGCTGATCGGCAGCCAGTGGGCCTGGATCTGGCTGATGCCGCTCTGCATCGGGCTTGGCTTGGCCTTGCGGTGGATTCACATCTATCTGCGCCCACTGCATCAGGCGCTGCAGATCTTCTGGCTGATGGGCTGCCTGGGGTGGCTGGTGCTGATATGGAAGGTCTCTCCGGGTCAGGCCCTCGACACCCTGGGCTTCCATCCCATTTGGATTCTGGCCGTCGGCCCCCTGTTTGCGGCACTGACCGGCATCGGGTTCAAGGAATTTTTCTGCTTCAGACGCCCAGAAGCTGTTGGTCTCACCCTGTTGCTTCCCATCGCCCTTCTGGGCCGGTTGACGGGCCTGGTCGGCACCAGCAGCTGCATGGGTCTAATGCTCACCGCCGCCCTGCTACTCCTGGTGCTGTCGATGCGCAAATTCGGCATGGACGCAGCGGCCGACGTGGGGGACAAGAGCGTGTTTGCTTATCTGGACGCCCAGCGCCAAGTCGCCAACCCGTGAGTCTGATCAGCCTGGTTGATGCCTCCAAGGACTTCGGGATCCGCACCCTGTTCGAGGACCTCACCCTTCACATTCGTGAAAACGACCGCGTGGGACTGATCGGTCCCAACGGGGCCGGAAAGTCCACCCTGCTGCGGGTGTTGTCGGGCAAGGAACCCCTAGGGGGTGGAGAACGTCGCTGCTCGTCGCGGCTGCGCGTGGAACTGGTCGGCCAGGACAGCCTTGTGGAGCCAGGCCTGACGGTGCTCGAACAGGTGCTGGCGGGTTGTGGAGAAAAGCGTGAGCTGCTGCTGCGATTCAGTGCGGTGTCGGAGACCGTGGCCCGTGAACCCGATAACACCACCGCGATGAGGGAGCTCGGCGCCCTGAGCGAGCGCATGGATGAAGAGGGTGCCTGGGGATTGGAACAACAGTGCCAGGAGGTTCTGCAACGCCTGGGCATCAGTGATCTGCATCGACCCGTGGAGGACCTGTCCGGCGGATACCGCAAACGCGTGGGACTGGCCTCGGCCCTGGTGGCCAGCCCGGATGTGCTTCTGCTCGATGAGCCGACGAACCACCTTGACGCCGCCGCTGTTGAGTGGCTGCAGAGCTGGCTGGATCGCTACCCCGGAGCGGTGGTGCTGGTCACCCACGACCGCTACGTGCTCGACCGGGTGACACGACGGATTGTGGAGGTGGAACGCGGTCAGGCCACCAGCATCGAAGGCAACTACAGCGCCTATCTCCAACGCAAGGCGGAGCAGGAGGTGGCCGACGCAGCGGAAGCCGCACGCTTCAAAAGCGTGATGCGCCGAGAGCTGGCCTGGCTCCGGCAAGGCCCGAAGGCACGCAGCACCAAGCAAAAGGCCCGGATCCAACGCATCGAGGCCATGCGCGAAGCGCCGGTGAAACAGAGTCGTGCCCTGCTGGAGATGAGCAGTGTGAGCCGACGGATCGGCAAGCTCGCCATCGAAGCGGAAGAGCTGATGGTCACCGCCGACGGCACCCCGGACGGTCCTGTGCTGCTGAAGGATTTCACCTACAGCTTCAGCCCAGAGGATCGCGTCGGCATCATCGGCCCCAACGGCAGCGGCAAGTCCACGCTGCTGGATCTAATCGCGGGACGACGCGACGTCACTGGCGGCAGTCTGCGTCTGGGCGAAACGGTTCACCTGGGCTATCTCGATCAGCACACCGATGCCCTCAGCGAAGGTCGCGGGCTTGAACGCAAAGTGATCGAATTCGTCGAAGAGGCGGCATCGAGGATTGACCTGGGTGGGGAGCAGTTGAGCGCCTCGCAACTGCTGGAGCGCTTCCTGTTCCCCCCCGCCCAGCAGCACAGCCCTCTGAGCAAGTTGTCGGGTGGCGAGCGACGGCGGCTGAGCCTCTGCCGGATGTTGATTCAGGCGCCGAATGTGCTGCTGCTGGACGAACCCACCAACGACCTCGATGTGCAGACCCTGAGCGTCCTGGAAGACCTGCTGGAGGACTTCCGGGGCTGTGTGGTGGTGGTGTCACACGACCGCTACTTCCTGGATCGCACGGTCGATCGCCTCTTCTGTTTCGAGGCTGGACGGCTGGAACGCTTCGAAGGCAACTACAGCGCATTCCTGGATCACCGCCGAGAGCAGGAGAAAGTGGCTGCGGACCAGGCAAGTCGCAGCCGAACCAATGAGTCCGGCAAGAAGAAAACCTCTCCCAAACCCAGCGATGGCCCACGACGGCGCAGTTTCAAGGAGTCGAAGGAACTGGAGTCCCTGGAACGCGAGTTGCCCAAGATGGAGCAACGCAAAACAGAGCTTGAGCAGGACATCGCCTCAGGATCAGGCGATCTGACCAGCCTCAGTCAGGAGCTGGCCAACCTGCTGGAGACGCTGGACAACAGCGAGGAACGCTGGCTGGAGCTCAGTGAACTGGCTCCTTAAGCGAGCGGCGGCGGCGGCGGGGGTGGAGCAGATCATCCGCTACTTCCGCGGTTGGGTGATCGCCCTCCGCCATGGAAGGGATCGGGCAGCTCAGGCAAGCCGGAGCCTCACCGATCCAGGGGGCTGGCCGCACCGACCGGCCTGACGCCTCAGCCAGCTTGATGGCCGTCGGCCGGTAATCCGAGGCAGAACGATGGAGCGCCATCTGGTCACCCATCCGGCGCAGATAGAGATCATGCGACCAGAGCACCTGGTTGTGCTCAAAGGCTTCACAGGCTGCCTGCACCGATTTGAACCGCTGGCTCACCAGTCCCGACGGCGCACATTGCTTCCACTCGAGCACATCTTGAAAACTCAAACCTGTGCGCCACTGGCGTTGTTCGGAGAGATAGCAGAACGTTTCCGGACCATTGATCCAGAACATCCGCCCTTCTTCATCCATGAAATGGCGCCCCTGACGGTGTCGGATCCTGACCATGACCACCAGCCCACTCTTCTTTGCTGGTAGCCGAGGTCACCAAAATGCTGCAACGGTGTTGTTACGGAAACCAGCTGTCATGCGTGGGTGCTGGCAGCCCCGTTCAGCAGCCGTATGGTGAGCGGGTAGCCATCGGCCTGGACAGGCCGCGTTGCCATGAAATCGATCGACGAGCACATCAAGAAAGACCAAAGCGATCTTGAAGCGGCCAAAGCCGAGGGCAACGACGCCAAAGTTCGCCACATCAGCGAAGAACTGGAATCTCTGCAGGACTACAAGAAAGAGCATCCTGGCGACAGCCACGACCCCACCCCTCTGGAGCTCTACTGCGAAGCCAATCCTGACGCCGATGAGTGCCGCGTCTACGACGACTGAGCCGTCGCTGACCTCGAGATTGGATCAAAAAAAAGCGGGGCCGAGGCCCCGCTTTTTTTTGGCTTGGCCATCACTGCTCTTCATCGAATTCAGCGGGACTGCCCGTGAGCGTGCACACCACAGCCTCTTCAGGCTTCATGGCGTGGACAGCAGCAATGGGGCGGCCCCGGCGGCGGAGAGCATCAATCTGAGCAGGCGTCTGACACCGAGCGATTAGTTGACCACGGTTGTCGAAACAGGTGAAGAAAGTCATGAGACGTTCTCGCGGTGTTTCTGTTATCGCCACGGCCAACACAAGGCACAAGTGCAAATGTGCCCACGCCCATAAAGTTTCGCGACGGACGGCCTCAAACCCCCAGCTCTGCCCAAACACGATTCAACAATGCATCCAGCCCTTGCCCCATCGCCGCAGAGATCAGAAGGGGCTTTTGACCGCTGGCGAACTCGAGCTGCGCCGACAGCTCCTTACGACCCGCTTCATCCAGCAACTCCAGCTTGTTGACCACCAGCAGCCGCTCACGATCCACCAGACCATGGCCGTAGGCCTCAAGCTCCCGCTCCACCACACGCAAATCACCGAGGGGATCCTCAGCACCGCCATCCACCACGTGAATCAACAGCCTTGTGCGCTCGATGTGGCGGAGAAAGTCATGGCCTAGACCGGCACCTTGCGCGGCACCGGCAATCAATCCTGGGATGTCAGCAAACACCGTGCCATCTCCGGTGGGTCGACGCACCACGCCCAGATTGGGCACCAACGTGGTGAACGGGTAGTCGGCGATCTTGGGGCGTGCTGCTGACAACACGCTGATCAGGGTGCTCTTGCCCGCATTGGGCAAGCCGATGATGCCAACCTCCGCGAGGAGTTTCAGCTCCAGCTGCAGCGGCCACTCCTCGCCATCGCGACCCTCCGTGCATTTCTCCGGAGCACGGTTGCGATTGCTCAGGTAATGCGCATTGCCGAGACCGCCTCGCCCCCCAAAGGCGACGGTGAGCTGTTCACCTGCTGAAGTGAGATCTCCCAACAGGATGCCAGTGGAGAGGTGTCTCACCTCGGTGCCACAGGGAACAGGGATGATCAGATTCTGGCCCGACGCCCCCGTGCAGCGATTGGGGCCACCGCGACGACCATCGATCGCCGCGAACAAACGCTTGTATTTGAAATCCAGCAGGGTCTGAAGGTTGGAATCTGCCTCCAGCACCACATGGGCGCCGTGGCCGCCATCACCGCCGGAAGGCCCCCCTGCGGGCACGTACTTCTCACGCCGAAAGGCAACGATGCCGTCGCCTCCACGGCCGCCTCGCACACTGATTCGCGCCTGGTCGATGAACTGCACGAAATGCCTCGGTCGTGGCCAACCACCAACCCTAGGATCGCAAGGCACGGGAGATTGAGCTTGGCCGGCGTTCGCTTTGAAGCGCTCAGCAAGAGCTACCCAGCGCGCGGTGGTGAAGGCCCCGTCGAGGTGATCAGCAACCTGTCACTCGACATCGACGATGGCGAATTCCTGGTGCTCGTTGGCCCCTCCGGATGCGGCAAGAGCACCCTGCTGCGGTTGATGGCCGGACTGGAATCACCCAGTTCCGGAGAAATCTGGGTTGGCAATGAAGCAGTAAGCCAGCTGCGCCCCGCCAAGCGCAACGTGGCCATGGTGTTCCAGAGCTATGCGCTTTACCCACATCTGAGCGTGCGCGACAACTTGGGCTTCGGTCTGCGTCGCAGCCGTCAGCGATCCGCCGTCGATCAACTGCAGGATCAGCTGCATCGCAGCACCCGCTGGCTGCCTGGCCGACTGCGATACAACTCCGAACGGGAAGCCAGGGTGGAACAACGTGTGCACGAGGTGGCCGCCGCACTCGAACTGGAACATCTCCTGGATCGACGTCCTAAGGAGTTGTCAGGCGGGCAGAAGCAACGAGTGGCCCTAGGCCGGGCCATGGCGCGTCAACCGGCAGTGTTTCTGATGGATGAGCCCCTCAGCAATCTCGACGCCAAATTGCGCGGTTCCACCCGCAAACAGATCGTGGAACTACAGCGTCAGCTCGGCACCACCACCCTCTATGTGACCCACGATCAGGTGGAAGCGATGACCATGGGGCACCGGATCGCGGTGCTGAACCAGGGGCGGCTGCAGCAGCTGGGCACACCGATGGAGCTTTACCGATGGCCCTCCAATCTGTTCGTGGCCCAGTTCATTGGCAGTCCCCCAATGAATGTGCTGCCCGTGCAGGTGGGACCAAGCCAGACGCTGATGCTCGGCGAGCGACGCCTCAGTGTGGAGGGACCCCTGGCGGATGCACTGGGCCCCTTTGAAGGTCACCAGCTGAGCGGCGGGATCCGCGCCGAACAACTGCGGGTGGCTCCCGCCACCAACCGCAATCTGCCGGCGGAGGTGAGCCACAGCGAAGTTCTTGGCAATGAACAACTGATCACCTGTCGATTGCTCGATGGCAACCACCTGGTGCAGGTGAGAGCCGAGCCCGGCCTTGATGCGGTGGCTGGGGCGGTGATCCACCTTGAAGCGGATCCGCGCGGATGGCGCTTGTTCGATCAGCACGGAAGCGCCATCAACCCACCGGTGGCAAGCCGCCTGAACGACGCCGAGCCGGTGCTGCCCGAGCTGAATTGAGCCAGGCTGAGTTTGAGCGGAGCTGAACGGGATGGCGGAATTCAGCGCATCCAGATCACACTGCAGCCGGCACCACCATCACCCTGATCGGCATCCACCACACGATCGATGTAATTCAGGGATCCAAGCCAGTCCCGCAGCCCACGCTTCAGCCGTCCTGTGCCGATCCCGTGAATCACCCAAACCGGTCCGTTGGCACCCCGCAGCACATCTTCAACAGCGGCCTCAGCTTCGTGCACGCGCATGCCACGCACATCCACGGTGTTGCGCGCCGTACGCACCCCCGCCGAACCACTGCCCCGCCTGGCCTTGACCTGCACCACAGGGGCCTGCGGTGGCTCGGGCTTGCGCCCGTCAAGACTTTCCACCGCCGACAACTCCACGGTGCTGCGCATCACGCCGCAACGCACCTGAAGTTGCAGACCATCGTCGGAAACAGCGAGCACTTCAGCAGCTTTGCCTAGGGCGAGCAGACGAATGCGATCCCCCACCTGGGGGCGCCACCCCTGATGCTTTCGACGCTCTGGGGTCGAGCGATGACGATCCTCGAGTTTGCGCAAGCGCTGGCCAGCCTTGCGCGCGGTTTCACCATCTGCCTGATCATCACGGAGGCGACGAATCAGCTGGCGCACCTCTTTCTGGCCAGCCCGGATGGAGGTCTCCAGTCGTTGCCGGCCCTGTTCTTGCCGTTCAGCGGAATGACGCTTCTGCGTCTCCCAACGCTGAAGCAACTCCTCATGCAGCAATTCGGTGCGCGCCAGCAGGGCGGCGGCATCTTCAGCGGCCGCCTGTTGGCGCTGCCGTTGTTCCTCCAGGCCCTGGATCACCGTGTTGGCCTCCCCCTCTCCACCGGGTGACAACAGGCTGCGGGCCTGCTCGATCACGCCCGTCTCCAGACCCAGCCGGGTGGCGATCGCCAAGGCATTGCTGCGTCCAGGGATCCCCCACAGCAAGTGATAAGTCGGAGACAGGGTCTCGCTGTCGAACGCAACGGACGCATTTTCGAAGCGCGGGTCGCTGTATTTGAGAGCCTTGAGCTCTCCGAAATGAGTGGTGGCCACGGTGAGCCGCGCCCGATCCGCCAGGGCGCGCAGCAGGGCTGTCGCCAGAGCCGTGCCTTCGCTGGGATCCGTTCCTGCACCCACTTCGTCCAACAGCACCAACGCTGGCGCCGGACCGGAACCCACCGCCGCGAGGATGCGACCGATGCGCTTCACATGGCCACTGAAGGTGGAGAGGCTTTGCTGCAGGGACTGTTCATCACCGATGTCAGCGAGCACCTGAGCACACCAGGGGAGCGTCGGGATCCCACTGCAAGGGAGCCAGAGGCCAGCACGGGCCATCAGTGCGGCAAGGCCCAGACTCTTGAGGGTGACTGTTTTGCCGCCGGTGTTGGGACCAGTGATCGCCACCACCCGCAGAGAGGAGGACACATCCACGCTGACCGGCACCACGGCAGGTCCCTGTTCTTTGCGCTCTTGCCACACCAACAGGGGGTGACGGAGATCCTTGAGGGTGAACGGCGCATCCTCTGAAGCCTCCAAGGTTGGAGGCACAGCGCCGAGCCACTGGCCATAACGACCGCGCGACAACGCCAGATCCAGCTCCAGCAGTACCACCATCAGCGCCTGCAGCCCATCCACCTGCTCGGCCACAGCAGCACTGAGCTCCGCCAGCACCCGCTGCTCCTCTTCGCGAATGCGGCCATCAAGATCGGCCAGTCGATTGCCGAGATCGATCACCGACTTGGGTTCCACGAACACTGTGTTGCCGGAGGCGGAGCTGTCGTGAACCATGCCGGGACACTGACCTCCGGCTCCGGCCTTGACCGCCAGAACGGGGCGACCATGGCGCTCCGCAATCACCGTGTCCTGCAGATGGGACGCCCAGCGCCGGATCACCTCCTGCAGCTTGTCGCGACGCCGGGCGCGAAGCTCCTGCCATTGGCGACGGAGTCCCTCAAGCAACGCACTGGCACGGTCCGCAACGCGCCCCCCCTCTTCGATCGCGAATTTGAGGCGCTGCTCCAACTCCGGCAGGGTGGCCACATCCACCAGCAGTGCCGTGCAGTGGGGGCGCAAGTCCGGATCATCGATCTGACGTCGCAATCGCCGGGCAGCCCCGAGGGTCTCAGCCACCGCCAGCAATTCTTCGCCGGACGCGACACCACCTTTGCTGCAGCGCAGCAAGATCGGGGCCAGATCACTGACGCCCTGGAAACTCAGCCCGCCCTCCAGAAGACCATCCAGAGCGGCCATCTCCAACGTTCTGGCCTGAAGCAGCAAGCTGGCGGGCAACGACTCCGGCAGAGCACCGACGCGACAGGCGCGACGGCCCTGGACCGTGCTGGCGAAAGTGGACAAGTGCTCACACAGCCGCGGCCACTCGAGCAGCTCCAGGGTTTCCTCGAAAGCAGACATCAAGCGGTCGTCGTCGCACCTGGCTGATTGGAGGGGATCCCTCCGGGAGGTTCGTAAAGCATTTCCAGCCAGTTGCCTTCTGGGTCACGCAAATAGAACGATGCCGTTCCATCGCGGTGGTCGTGCACAGCCCCCACCGCCACACCGGAAGCCTTCAGGCGTTCATGCACAACATCCACCTCAGCGCGGTCGCGGAAGTGAAAGGCGAAATGCGGACCGGCAGCTTTGTAGTTCGGTCCAAGCAGAGCCAGGCCATCCCTCGAGTCTCCGGCTTCGAGGTAGCACCAGTCATCGGCCTTCCACACCATGCGCATGCCGAGATCGGTGTAGAAATCGACTGCACGTTCCATGTCGTTGACGCGGATAGCGACATGACCCAGGCGCTGCACCGCAGACATGAATGAGCTCGCGAGATCGGCTCATTCTGTAGGGCGCTGGATCCTCAATGAGAGGAGGGCCCTGCAAGACGCAAGACCATCCATGACGGCGTCAGATCCACGGCTCAAGTGCGAGGGCCGTGGGCGGCCACATCATCCCTGTTTCAACCACTCCGCCGCATCACAGGCGTGATACGTGAGGATCAGATCCGCGCCAGCCCGTTTGAAACTGAGCAGGGTCTCCAGCACAACTGCGCGCTCATCGATCCAGCCACGCTCCGCTGCGGCTTTGACCATCGAATACTCACCGCTGACGTTGTAAGCGGCAATCGGCAGCTCGGACTCCTCCCGCAGGCGGTGAATGATGTCGAGATAGGCCAAGCCAGGCTTGACCATCATGATGTCGGCACCTTCCTGTTCATCCAGCTGAGCCTCTGTGATGGCTTCCCGGGCATTGGCGGGGTCCATCTGATAGGTGTCCTTGTTCTTAGGGATGGGTTTGCTGCCTGCAGCGCGGGGAGCTGAGTCGAGCGCCTCACGGAAAGGGCCGTAATAGGCCGAGGAGTATTTGGCTGTGTAGCTGATGATTCCCACATGCTGGAAGCCCTCGTCATCGAGCGCTTCACGGATGGCACCAACCCGCCCATCCATCATGTCGCTGGGGCCAATCAGGTCAGCACCGGCACGGGCTTGCATCACCGCCTGCTTGCAGAGCAACTCAATGGTTTCGTCGTTGAGCACCACTCCTTGCTCACTGACGATGCCGTCATGTCCGTCGCAGGAATAGGGATCGAGCGCGACATCAGTCATGATCGCCATCTCGGGAAGCTCCTGATTCAGCTGGAGGATAGCACGAGGAATCAGGCCGTTCTCGTTGAAGCACTCGGCGCCGTCTTCAGTTTTGAGTTCCTCCGACACCTTGGGGAAGAGCACCACGCAGCGGATACCGAGATCCCAGGCCCTCTTCACCTCACCGGTGAGTTGATCCAGGCTCCAACGATTGGCACCCGGCATGGCACCGATCGGCTGCACGTCCGCGCCCTCATGCACAAAGAGGGGATAGATGAAATCGGCAGGAGACAGACCCGTCTCCCTGACCATGGCACGCAACGCCGGTGAACGGCGCAGACGGCGAGGGCGATAGGTGATGTCCATCAACGGGAGTGGCTCTACGGAGGGCGATCGTAGGCGTCAAACACCGGCCTCCCTGTCAGAGACGGGCCTTCTGTAGCCAGTCTCCACGCGGATCTTCACGACGTGCGCCCCGCAGCTGTTCCAACAGGGATCGCTGTTCTTCAGACCACTCACTCGGCCAGCGCAGGCTGAGGCTGAGCAGCAAATCGCCACGGCCCGATTTCATCGGCCAACCCTTCCCTTTCAAGCGAAGGCTGCGTCCGGGTGCTGTCCCTGCGGGAATCGACACCTCGGCCTCACCATCGGGAGTCATCACCGTCACGGTGCCACCGAGCGCCAGCTCATCGAGTGACACGGGCAGTTCGCCGCGGAGCTGATCGCCATCAAGACGCCACACCGGGTGACCTTGCACCTCAAGGTTGAGATAGAGGTCGCCGCGACGGCCGGTGCCAGGCTGCAGATTGCCTTTGCCTTTCAAACGCAGACGGGATCCTGTCTTGACGCCTGCAGGAATGCGCACCTGCACCCTCTCACCGTTCACCGACAGGGTTCTCTCAGCACCGCGAAAGGCTTCACCAAAACTCACCTTCACGCTGGTTTCAGCATCGAGATTGACCGGCGGACGGGAAGCGCCGCGAGGGAAACCACCGCCTCCGAAACCACTGCTTCCGAAACCACTACCGGGGAAGCCGCCACCCGGGAAACCACCACCGGCAAAGCCACCGGGCGCTCCGCCGAACCCAGCGCCGCCAGGTCCTCCGAAACGACCGAGCAAGTCATTGATGAAGTCGTCAAAGTTGCCGTAGCGACCGAAATCGACGTCGAAGCCACCGGGCCCCGCTCCCGCGCCAGCCCCCGCCTGGTTCCAGTACTGGCCGAACTGCTCATAACGACGGCGCTTGTCTGGATCAGAGAGCACCTCGTAGGCCTCACTCACCTCCTTGAACTTCGCTTCAGCCGTCTTGTCACCGGGATTCACATCAGGGTGGTACTGACGCGCGAGCTTGCGAAACGCGCGTTTGATCGCATCGGCGTCGGCACCGCGATCCACTCCCAGCACCTTGAAGTAGTCGCGGTAGCCACTGCCGGCCATGGTGATCGCTCAGCCCTGAGGGCTCCACATATTCACCAGTGTCCCAGTTCCGTCCGGGGTTCGGCACCGAAGCGGGAGTCGGGATGCCCGTACGTCGGAGCGCACGTACATTCTGGCCATGGTCAGATCTCTCTTGTTGGCGGCCCTTGCCGGAACCAGCTCGGTTGCCCTGAACAACGTGGCTGTGAACGCCGCACCTGATCCTGCTGCCCTGGCAGATCACCTCAAGGCATCCAAGGTTGTCTATTACGGCTCCTGGCGCTGTTCAGCCTGCCAATACCAAGGTCGTCTCTTCGGGGATGCCGTCAACCGCCTTCCTTACGTGGAATGCGCCAAACCCGATGAGTTTCCGATTCAGGCCGCTGCCTGTCAGACCGCTGAAATTCGCGCGTTCCCCACCTGGATCCTGCCCAACGGAGAGCGTCGCGTCGGGGTGCAATCGCTCGAGGAACTGGAGCGCTGGTCGGACATGAGTCCGAGCCCTTAACGCCATGCCCGTGCGCCGGCCTGCCCTGTTCGTTGGCTTCAGCCGACAGCACTGGCGAGGTGATCTGACCGGAGGACTCACAGCAGCCGTCGTGGCGTTGCCGCTGGCTCTGGCCTTTGGCAATGCAGCCCTTGGTCCCGGCGGGGCCATCTATGGCTTGTATGGGGCGATCATCACCGGCTTTCTGGCCGCCTTGTTCGGAGGCACGCCGGCTCAGGTGAGTGGGCCCACCGGCCCGATGAGCGTCACTGTTGCCGGCGTGGTGAGCACGCTCGCGGCCATCGGTGCCAGTCGTGATCTGGCGGATGGAGAAATGCTGCCGCTGGTCATGACCGCCGTGGTGCTTGGCGGACTGCTGCAAATCCTGATGGGCGTCCTCAGGCTGGGGCGCTACATCACGCTGGTTCCCTATTCGGTGGTGTCCGGCTTCATGTCGGGGATCGGGGTGATCATCCTCACCCTGCAGATCGGACCCTTGCTGGGGATCAACAGCCGAGGCGGAGTGCTGCAATCACTGGAAATGGTGATCCGTGGTTTCGATCCGAATCCAGCAGCTCTGATCGTCGGTCTGGTGACCCTGTTGGTGGTGTTCACCACCCCGCGCCGGATCAGCCAATGGATTCCCTCACCACTTCTGGCCCTCGTTCTGATCACACCGCTGTCGCTGTTGGTGTTTCCGGAAGGGTTAGCGCGCATCGGCACCATCCCCGGGGGGGGCCTGAGCTTCAACCTTCCGAACTGGCAGGAGCACTGGCCACTTCTGCTTCGGGCTGGCCTGGTGTTGGCTGTGCTGGGTGCGATCGACTCCCTGTTGACCTCCCTGGTAGCGGACAACATCAGTCACAACCGCCATCGTTCCGACCGTGAGTTGGTGGGTCAGGGCATCGCCAACACGGTCGCAGGTCTGTTCAACGGGCTCCCCGGTGCGGGAGCCACCATGCGCACAGTGATCAACATCCAGTCGGGAGGACGCACACCCCTCTCCGGCATGACCCATTCGATCGTTTTGCTGCTTCTTCTGCTGGGAGCAGGCCCATTGGCGGAGGGCATCCCAACGGCCTTGCTGGCGGGAATCCTGATCAAAGTGGGGCTCGACATCATCGATTGGGGCTTCCTACGCCGAGCCCATCGCCTGTCGATGAAAACAGCGCTGGTGATGTGGGGCGTGCTGTTGATGACGGTGTTCTGGGATCTGATCGGTGCGGTTGTGGTTGGCATGTTTGTGGCCAACCTGCTCACGATCGAATCGATCACCGACCATCAGCTGGGAAGCATGGACACCGGCACGGCTCATCTGTCCACGCACGAACAAGAACTGCTGGAGCGCTGTGGCGATGACTTGATCCTGTTCCACCTGCATGGACCCTTGAGTTTCGGAGCTGCGAAGGGAATCAGCGAACGGATGATGCTGGTGCGGCAATACAAAATCCTGTTGCTGGACATCACCGATGTTCCTCACCTCGGCGTGACGGCAAGCCTGGCCATCGAACGCATGGTGGAAGAAGCCGAGCGGAACCACCGTCGGGTGCTCGTGACAGGTGCCAGGGGAAAGGTCAAACGACGCCTGGCCCAGTTCGGCATTCACGATCTTGTTGACGAACGCTTTGAAGCCCTTCAACAGGCCGACCGCTGGCTGAACGGTTGATCCGAACGCAATTGGCTGCAGACTCGGAGAAATATGCCAATCAGTTCTCCATGTCGCATGCATCCAGCCATTCGACGCTGCTGATGATTGCCCAGGTGATCGCCCTCAGCGATGGCTCGATCTCTGAGCAGGAGGAGCAACTGATCATGGAACTACCAAAACGACTGGGGCTCGAGACCGAAGCGGGGATCGACAGACAATCGCTTCCGAGCCTGACGTCACTGGCCCAGCACCTGACAACCGCTGGAGACCGATGCCTAGCCGCTCGGATTGCTGCTCTGGTGGCAGGTGTGTCCAGAAATCCTGGCGACGAACAAGACATCAATTCCCAGGAGCGCACCGCCTACCGGGAACTGATCGCGGCGCTCGAGTTGGATGCGAGCCAACTGGAAGAAATTGAATGGAGCGTTCGCCAGGAGCTCAGTCAGGAAAAAAGCCTGCTTCAACGCATCGGCGACGCCCTCTTCGGCCAAGGGGCATGGCCTGATTCAGAGATGATGAACCCAGGAACTGAAATTCCTGGACTGGGCTAGGAAAACAGCGAGAACACACCAAGCATGGACCCGGAAGTCAGAGCCTTGATCATCAGCCAGCTGCTGGTGATCACCCTTCCCGTCGCCACCTTGATGGCGCTATGGATCTGGCTCTTGAGAACCGGCCCGAAGAGACGGCAACAACCACCCAATTCATGAGTCCAGATCACGTCTGGACATCAAAAAACCACAGCACTCCAAATATCGAAGCGCTGTGGTGATCATTCCGATCTGCGACTTAGTCAAGCAGCCAGAGACTCATTCGCAGCGGCCGGAAACGGAAGCACAGACTGCACACCGGATTGCTGACAGAGGCCCTCAGAGAGACGCGTCTTATATTCGACGCCCCGGTAAACGAGAAGGTGCTGCTTGGACTCCTGGACACGGGGAGCACGGGGATACTTGACAGCTCGATATTGCATCAACTGCATTTCATCAAAAACGGTTGATGCGTTTGTACTCGCCCAGAGACGCCCTAAGACGTTCAGGGCGCTACACAATGATGGTTACCACTGATACAAGAGACCACCAATCAGCAGCTCTGATCAACGCATTCTGTCGATGCAAGAACCGCATCAACCACCCCGCTTGCATGCCCACAAAAGCGAGGTAGCGAAGGAGGCAGCCAGTCAGAAAATCAGGAATCAGCAAGAACCACCGATTGGTGACGCTGATCGCAGCGACGCAGCGGTTGAAGCGATTAATCAGCGACGGCGACCCAAGACCTTCCGCCTCACCACACCATTCTCCTTCTGATAGAGAACAAGGCGATCCTCTTCTAAAGTGACGTAATTGACAAAACCATCAGCACGATATTGGCGATTGAAAGGAACAACCCATGAGGTCCCCATTGCCATCACATAGATCAACTCCTTCATATCAGAACTGATGCAATACCTCACTTTCTCATCAGCAAACACACCCACATCACTAATGAACTCAGCCTTGGTGTAATCACAAGCCTGGGCGCGTTGAAACTCATCTTTGATATTTCCGGTCGCCTTCACACTTGACGCATGAAGCGCATTCGACTGGAACGTCAGAACAGCGGCGAACACTGGGATGAATCGAGCAAGTCGCATACGTCTCCGGCACTTCATACACACAATCCTTCATAGCAAATCTTGGCAAGCCTGTCGCGAGCCAACAAAGAAAGCCAGGCCTGAATGCTGCCCAGAGAATTTTAATAGGCACAAATTATCGCGACCAAAGCACCGAAGGGTAGACAGACAAAACAACAACCGAATGAAGCAATGCCAATATCAGCCTGAGAACGATTCATTGCTCTAGGCAACAACAATGCACATGCATTATCGCAACAGCCAGCCGTGACAGAGGAAACCCTCGAGTGGATGCGTTCCAATGCCCAGGGTGATCGCTCTCGTCAATGTTGGGCAGGGAAACACCGCAAGGAGGCTGCCTTGGCAGCGGAAAGAGACTCGAACTCGATGATCACCGCGAGATGACCTGGGCCTCCCCCCTCACATCAGCGTCCAGATCCCTGCAGAGAAAGCGGGCTTCACACATGGCCCAATAGGGCTCCGCAATGGCCAAACAGGCCCCCATGCGCAGAGACAGGGGCTTCCAGACCATGACCTGAGGTGCTTAACTTCCTCTTAAGGAAAGGCCGGCAAGCCATTGAATCCCGCCAAGCAACACCGCAAACTCAAGAAGCTGCAGCTGAAGGCACAGGACTGCCTGTCTCGGGAGGAAGCACAGAGGATCATCAAGAAAGCAGAGAAAGCGCACCGCAAACTTGCTGAAGGGGACAACAGCTGATCCCGCTGCACCCATGCAGCTGTTGGCGCATCCCACTGTGACCAAAAACGAACAGCATCTCAAGCAAGCTTTCTTCCTGATACGAATCGCCAATGCTAAGGACCATTGCCAGCTCAGCGATCCTGTCTTTGCTCAGTTTGCTCAGCCCAGCTCAAGCAGAAATCGTCAAAGCCGAGTGCAAGCTCGAAAAATACGGAGACAACGCACTGGTAGAAATCTTTCCGTGTGACTTTCGCCAAAACCTGGGAAACGTTCAGGTTTGGAGCAAAAATTGGAATTTTAAGTTTCTCGCCGCTGAGCAAGGAAAAAGCTACGTACGGATCAATACCAATCCACTTTCATTCCACCGCGTTGGACGCTACAGCCTTTTCATAGATCAAACAGGAATGCCAACAACAAAGTGAGCCAGGTGTTCTTTCGAAATTCAGATCAGAACGACAAGAGCGGCGAGAAACGCATTCGCAAAAACAATCGACATCAAGACTTGGATAGCCGCAAAAGGCACTTGCCATCCCTCAACTGAGGGACAGCATCACCCATGTCCCTCCCTCATCTGGGTGCGTGACGTCTATCCCGCTTTAACTTCACCCAAATCGCTTTCTCAAGCGCCGTCAGCCTCGGAGAATCTTCATCGAGCAATGCACTGGCCCGCGCCTTGGCATCAACGATGTACCGGGTCGTGCGATCTAGTTCATCAAAGGCCATATTTGCCAGCCAGACAACACATCAGTCGTAACCGAAGCGAAATCAAGCAAAATGTGTCATCAATCACCATATCGATGAACTTCAGACTGAGTTTCGGTGAAACCTTCGGGTGGCTGTGCGCGCAGCTCTAGATCCACAATCGAGTTTCATGGCATCCACCAATGCCTGAACGTTTCTGCTCAGGAACTGGTAGGAGCCATGGTCTTCACGCATGCGTGATTCTCGGATACTCAGAACTTCCTTGGATAGGGAGGATTCCCTGCCATTTCAACGTTGATCTCCCTGCAGATGTTCATCCATGCACCCAATCCAAAATTCACGCCATTGGGGCCATCGATGAACTCTTGGAACTGCTCCGCAGTGATGCCCTCGCGAACTTCCCAGATGCAGAAGGCAGGACCCTCAGGTCCAACAGGGCAGAACGCGTGGTTGTAAAAACCCGCTTCGAGATTTTGAGCGACTGCCTCGTCCCAACCACCACCGGGAGCCATCGCTGCTTGCGCGGTCTCCCACCACTGCTGCGCTTTGCCAGCACGGAACTCATGATGCACGTGGAAAAACTTGGATGCCATGAAGCGATCGTGGTTCGGACCATCTTGAATGAGGTGCTCAGCCCGCGCTGTTGCTTGCAGCACTCCGCAGTAAAGCAATGCCGAGGCGACTCCTGATATGGAGGCAGTGCCGTGCTATCCGCCGCTAGAGCAACCCTGCCGAGGGAACAAAGGCGTCAGCCAAGACACAAATTAGCTAGAGAAATTCCAGTTGATTGAGCGATACGATGACCACAAGGCCAAAATCAGTCGGATGAAAATCCCCAACACAATCGCAGCCGCTACACTTCTCGGAATCTTTTTCCTACCAACAAGACCTGCTGAAGCCAACACATCTGTGATGACAGCAGGCTGGCTTCAAGGTATCAGCGATAAACGCTGTATCGAAAGAGCAACGAAAGTCGCAAAGATTGCGGGCTTTACGGAATCCAATGAGGTCGTCAGGGGCAAAGGAATGCAAGACTTTTATGGATACACAAAGAAAGGACCTTATGCATTAGCGGTCAGCTGCAATTCAGACTATGGCGCCAGCTCATTGGCTGTTAGCGGAATTTCATCCGACGGCGTCTATGAAATGTATAACAAAGTTTTAAAAGCCTATCAACAAATCGACGAGTAGATGAATCCGAAAATCACAAAAATACCAATCTCCAAACAGATTGGTACTGAAAGCGCCTCATAGAGACGAACAAACTCATGCCAGAACATCGCATTCGCAGGCAATAAAAAAGACCCACCAACGCTGACGGTGTCAATATTTTACCGGGAGATAGACAATGATCATCGAGGCACTCCCTATGACTCCAGAGGCTTAAGTTCGCCAAAAAGCCTGCTCAACTCTCATCCCCTGCAAAAAATTCCATATCCACGAGTTGCCCCACAAGCTCCATTGTATCTGGGATTCGTACCTCCTCCACCATCCACGCCTTCTAGCTCCTCTTCACTGAGTTCAACGATCTTTTCAACGGTGAATTCATGACCATGTTCTTTAGCGATCGACACCACATCATCTGATGACTTCGCGGCTTTTAGTCGGCCTTGAAGACTGGCATCACACTTAACCTTTTAGAGAAAGGCCTTCAGCTGCTCTTTCGACATCGTTGGCGTGGTCGCTTCAGCAGTCATAGCAACGGTCGGCAGCGTTTCTCAGCCCCAATGCGTAACACTCAGCCAAACCGAGAAGTCCCCAATGTTCATCGGGGGCCTCTGGGTTAATCCCAGTCTTCCTAAAAACTAAAGCTGGTCTTGATCAAGCCTCCGAGTTGCTGAAAGCTACGCCCTTGTGGCGTGTTATTTCCCAATGGCCTGCTCAGATAGAAGAGTGCAGGTGTGACGTTAATATTGTCTGTGAGCTGGACTTTATACCACCACTCCCAGGCATAATTGCCGTCATCGGGCGTGTTGCCACTGTTGAGGCTGGTTGCGAAAGGAGCCTGGCCAACGGCCATTCCCAAGGCGTTCCCCTGGAAGAAAGCATCACTCCATTCAAGTCCAACGCTCCACGATTGGCTGATACTCACCAGCCCCTCATCGTTCACAGCATTGCTATAAGCAGTGGAATTAATTCCCCAGCCGGTGCTGATCGACGGGATCCAGCTCCTTTCAGCGGGTTGCCAGTAAGCACTCAGCCCAAATGCAGAAGTATTGCCCGGATTGCTGAAGCTCTCGAGGGCAAAGTTCGTGGCATACACCAACAGATCGTTGGCGTTCTGGATGCTGGAGTAAGTCGCAGCCAGGCCCCACTGCTCAGCCGCATATCCGATCTGAACGGTGCCAGTGCCAGCTGCTCCATCAGTGGCGATCCCACCGTCTTGTGGGTTTGAGTTCGCCCCATTGGCAGCCACGTAATTGGCACTGATTGCCCATCCGTTCTTCTGCCACCACAGGCCAGCACCAGCGCCCAGATTTTTGTTGTATGCGCCAGGTGCTCCAGCAAGGGTGAGCACATCCAAAACTGTGCTGGCGGGGTAGAGACTGGGCCAGATGGCGAGCATGTCTTCCTGCCCGACACGGCCGCCGACGGTGAAGGTGACGTCACCGAATGGGGCTTGATAAAAGAGGCGATCAATCCCCACAACATTCGGTCCACCTTCCTCTTGAAAGGCCACTTCCAGCGATGACAAACTGCTGGGACCGGCTCCACCAAAACTGTTGGAGTCACCGTCAAAGTTGCCGCTCCGCAAGGTGGCGCGCAGCAAGTCTTTCCCGGTGAAGCTGGTGTCCAGGTTCAGCTGCAGGTCGTAATTGAACGTAGTTGCACCGAAGATCTGCTTGTTGTCATCCACCAGCAAATCGGCGCTTCCACTGAAGGTGTTGGCACCAACAACAAAGTTGACGGCTCCATTCAGCTTGGTGGTGGTGGAGAACTGGGTTGCTTCCAGTTCGCCAACGCGGGCTTCCAGACCGTCCACGCGGCCCTTGAGGATGGCGAGCTCCTTTTCGAACTCCTTCATCAGGCGCTTCAGCTCATCGGTCACTTCGGTGACGCGGTCGAGACAAGCGTTCAGCAGTGCGGCCGCTTCAAAGCGGGTCATCGCACGGTTGCCGCGGTAGGTGCCGTTGGGATAGCCAGCGACGCAGCCGTAGCGCTCGATCAGGTTGCTCAGAGCCTGATAAGCCCAGTCCGTCGGATAGACATCAGAGAACTGAGTGATGCTGGTGACCTGCTCGAGGCTGCTCCCTGAAGAGCTCGAGGCGTAGTCGGCAACACCGGCAACGTTGACTTCAGTCGCACCGGCGGCCACAGGAGCCAGAAGACCCAGGGCAGCGGGAGCAACCAGCAGTTGCTTGAAAAGTTTCATTTGTAGGTATAAAAAAAAGCCCCAGAGGTGATCTCTGAGGTCAAAAGCTGTGAAACGACCTGCTCGTGATCAGTCGATCAGGGCCACCCAGGCAAAGGCCATGCCGATGCCCATCCAGATGCCGGCACCAAGGCGTTGCCCCTGGGCACCAATGCGCTCCAGCAAGGACTGGGACCAGCTAGTCACCACCAGCAGCAATGCGCCTTGGCCAATCAGCAGACCCAGGAAATAGGTCGCCAGAGGGGTGGGTTCGGCACCCACAATCGTGCTGCCCAAGAGAAAACCGTGCAGGGCCACCAACGGCAGCAGCCAACTGGCGGAGGCCACGGTGAGAGCCATCAAACCCTCAACAACCAGGCTGAGCGACACCAGAGCTTCCGCCCAGGGAGCCACGGCATCCGGCAGGGGAATGAACTGCGACACAACACTCCCGCCCAGGCCAGCGGCCAGCAGAGGAATCACCCAGGCTCGGGGACGTTGCAAGCCGATGAAAGCGATGGCCAGCAGAAACAGCAGATGATCGGGACCCAGCAGGGGGTGGCCAATGCCACTCAACAAACCCTGCAGAGCCGAAAGGTCTGTGCTGTCTCCCATGCCGAACGGGTGATGGGCATGGACCGGGTTGAACAGGGAAAGGGTGAGCAATCCCGCAATGGAGATCACACCAGCCCTCAGCATCGGGCTGGCTTTGGTCAAAGCGTTCATACGATCCGCGTCGTTTGGAATCCTGGCGGGCGTTCTGACTGACATCGGTGGAGAGCCGACGTTTCACAGCTGCGGGACAGTGACGGATTCGCACCGTTCTTTCCCCGTTTCCTCCAGCGGCTGATCCCCGCTGAAACCAGACAGCTCACGCTACTGGTCGCTCCATCGAGCGCTACTCAGCCCCACAAAAACTCCAGATTGGTGATCGATCAGGAGCTCGTTGGGGTGTCGGGTTTGAATTGCACCACCAGCTCCTCTAAAGCATTCACCAGCCAGCCCTGTGTTGTTCCTGGCTGATGTGGTCTCACTGAGCAGGAAACCGACACCGCTGCCTTTCGCCAGGTGCTGGCAAGTCGTCCGCCTGTGCCTTGGCCTTGGGTATGCGCTTGGCCATGGTGCTGTGGCCTGGCTACAGCCCTGATCAGGCAGCCATTGCCGAACACGGCAGTGGAAAGGCGTTGGCGGTGCATCTGGGCATCACCAGCAGCAACCCTGCACGGTGGATCTCAGACCACCGGCGGCGAATCAAAAATCCCTGGAATCCTGAAACTCGAGCGTCCCTACGGGGGGCTTTTTTTGTATCTATCGGACTGGCGGTGGACACCGACGCCAGCCCAGTCAGAACTTCCACTGAGCTTCAGATTTGACGCGGCGAATCGATGCTTTTATCCCGCTTTCTGGGTAGAGAGCCTTGATCGCTGAACGTTCTGAACGCTTCCACCTGATGCAGTACAGGAGGGGGGAGTACGTCCTCAATCGTTTGAAGGCACAGATGGCGGTCAAAAAAGTTGTGAGCTTTACCTACCGAGGTGTTGCCTACGAGAAGCAGCTCTAAACCGGGTGCATTTGTAGTCAACGCACTGGTGGTGAGCACCGTCGCCAAACTGAAGCGTTGCCAACAAAAGCCCATGCTGGGAACCGCCACGACCAACGTCGAGAGGACGTTTCTGCGCGGTGTGGCGGATCTGGAAAGGCTTGAGGGCCCATGGCTTGATGGCCTGGCCACCGGTGACCCCGAGGTGGCAGAGACAACGGTGCGACTGTTGCTGGCCGACCTGACCTGGAACAGCAAAAGGCTGATGGCGGCGATGGTGCTGGATCGCCTGGACGTGGCGTTGACCAACACCCGACTAGATCTCCACGACGATGTCCACACCCTCGGGATGTCCACCGGGAAGTCCCAGACCCCTGAGCACTAAAAAAGGCGACCTCCGAGATCGCCTGTCCTGGAATGTTTGAGGGGGCCTTCCAGCCCCCGCGGGTCAATTGGGTGATAAGGCTGACCTCACCCCATCTCCCTTATTGGGTCAGGCAGCAACAGGGGCTGCTTGACGGGAGAAACGAACGATGTTGTTCGCAGTTACGGGTTTGCTCTCACCGAGCAGGCTTCAGTCACCCTCCTCATGCCCCGTCGAAACCATTGCAGCCCCATGAGGGGGGAATGGAGCTGAGCGGAATCGAACCGCTGTCCGAAACACTGGTGTGGATCACCTAGTCCGGAAAACCGGACCCTGTCATTCTGACAGCAGTGGAGACCGGGAGCACAGCCGTTGGGTCGTGAAAACCGGATCTCCGCAGTCGCCGTGCTGCCCCAGGGGTTGGAAAACGCTGGCTGCGAGGAGCTTCAAGCCCTTGGCGCTCATGACGTGCGACCCCTCCGACGTGCTGCCGCCTTCCAGGCCGACATGGCCTGCCTCTATCGGCTGCACCTGCAGGCCCGATTGCCGTTCAGGCTGCTGCGCCAGATGGCCCGTTTCCCCTGTCAGGGCAGAGACGATCTCTATGACGGCATCCGCCGGGCCCTGAACTGGGAGCGCTGGCTCCATCCCTCCATGACCTTCCGGGTGGATGTGACCGGCACTGCGCCTGGACTGAACCACAGCCACTATTCAGCGTTGCAGGTGAAAAATGCGCTGGTGGACCAGCAGCGCGACCTGTGGGGTGAACGTTCCTCCGTTGACTTAGACGATCCAGACCTTTCCCTGCAGGTGCACCTTGGTCGAGGCGATGCCGTGCTCAGCCTCGACGGCAGCGGCGGCAGCTTGCACCGCCGCGGCTACAGGGCCGCCATGGGTGCGGCTCCACTGAAGGAAAACCTGGCGGCAGGCCTGATCAGGCTCACCGAGTGGGATGGATCAACGCCCTTGGTGGATCCCTGTTGCGGTTCGGGCATCCTGCTGATCGAAGCAGCGCTCACGGCGCTCCAACAGGCCCCAGGTCTCGGCCGCCAGTTCGCGCTGGAGGGATGGGCCGACTTCGATCAACAGCTTTGGCAACGGGAATGCGATCGCGCCCGAACGCGGCAGCGCGAGCCACACACCCTTCCTCCGATCGTGGGGTTTGAACAGGATCCAGACATCGCGGATCAAGCGCGGGACAACATCAGAGCCGCAGGACTGGAGGCATGCATCACCATCCGCACCGGTGACTTTCTGGATCAGTCACTGCCGGAATCACCCGGTGTTCTGGTCTGCAATCCCCCCTACGGCCATCGCATCGGCGATGAGCAGCAACTCGAAGCCCTTTATCGCGACCTTGGCACCTATGCCAAACAGAACGCTGCGGGGTGGCAGCTATGGCTGCTGAGCGGAAACCGCTCGCTCACGGGGGCCCTGAGGCTCAAAGCCTCCAAACGCATCCCCGTCAGCAACGGCGGCATCGATTGCCGCTGGCTGCACTACGGCTTGCGGGCCCCTTCAAGCGAACAAGCCGCGACGCCCTGAAGGGGTCAAATCTTGCCCAGGAGTGCACGAATCGTCTTGGTGACACCATCCAGCGTCTGCGGCAGGAAGGGCCCCTTCAGCACCTGTCCACCGATGCGCAGACTGACGCCAGCAACGGCCATGTTCAACACTGCCAACGTGAGCAGTGATCGCAACAGCGACCAGCCTCCGGCCTCCAGCATCCACACGAGAAGGGCTGCTTCCGCGGTCACCAAGGCGAGCAGCATCAGCGTTCCACCCATGGCCAAGAAGACGCCACCGCTGATCAGGCGGCGTTTCTCGCGGTCCACCTCTTGCAGAGCGATGCGCACGTGCAGATCCATGACGGACCCCGCCAGCGCCGTGACCCTGGCAGCAGCGCCAAGACCGCGGGGTCGTGGCTCCTGCTGACGCGGCAGTTCACTCATGAGGACCTCCCAGCGCCGCGGATCATGGCGCCCACCAGCACACCAACACCGGCCGCGACCGCCAAAGCCAGTAACGGACGCTCACGCACGGGTTTCTCGATCTTGGGCCGCAGGGTTTGGTTGAGCTCATCCAGGAGATGCTCCAGTTGCTCCTCCAAGGGATCCAGGCTGTCGGCCAGATGCTTCGTGCGATCTCCGGCCTGATGCAGCAGTTCTTCGAGCTGAATGCTGACAACATTGCCGGCGCGATCACTGTGCTCTGAGAGCAGCTGGACCACCTCATCGAAACTGCCGCGCGTGGCCTCCAGTGCCTGTTGGGTCACCTCGGGCCAGCGCCGCTGGATGTCGGGCACCAGCGACTCGAAGCGATCCCGGAACCGATGCGCCAGATCGGGCGACTGCTCAGGCGTATCGGCAGGGGATGGTGCTGAATCCATGACGGTGCTCACGGCCTCACGCAGGGTAGGGGTGGTGACTGCCGGAGGAAACCCATGGGTGCGCATCCGCTGCGCTACGTGCTGCTGGAGCATTTCGGAGCTCCGGACGACCCGCGCGGCTGCCATCTCGATCTGCTGCTGGAAGACGGTGACAGCTGCCGCAGCTGGCGACTGGATGCCATTCCTGGCCTCAACGGCCCGGCAGTCAGAGCCACCGCGTTGGCACCGCATCGACTGGTGTGGCTCGACCGGCAGGCCGCCGCGGTCTCAGGCGGCAGAGGCTGGGCTCGTCGTGTGGTGGGCGGAGCGATGGCCGGTCCCTTGCCCTCCGACCCCCTGGCACCGATTCACGTGCTCCTCTCGGGTCTGGGAGTGATCGGTCTGCCCGAGCAGGCGGTGCTGGATCTGCAGGGCGATCAATGCCGCCTGCTGCACAGCGACACGCTTTTTAAAGACAGCACTTGAGGATTTCCAAAGCTCCGCTAATTTCGACAGGCTGACAGCCGTGGCCCCTGTTGGTTCATATCAATCAGGTCGGGCTAACGCAGTTCAAGTCCTTCGGCGGGGCGATGACGATCCCTCTTGAGGAGGGATTCACCGTGGTGACCGGGCCCAACGGCTCCGGCAAGAGCAACATCCTGGACGGGGTGCTCTTCTGTCTCGGCCTGGCCAACAGCCGTGGCATGCGCGCTGATCGCCTGCCCGATCTCGTCAACAGTGGCGTTCTCAAGGCCGGCAAGTCGGCGGAAACCACCGTGAGCGTGCGTTTCGATCTGTCGGACTGGCAGCCCGATGCGGCCGAAGAGGGCCTGGAGGCGCCGGAGGAAGGCCCCTGGATCCGTGCCGATCAGAAGGAATGGACGGTCACGCGCAAATTGCGGGTGATGCCAGGTGGCTCTTACAGCAGCAGCTACAGCGCCGACGGCATCCCCTGCAACCTTCAACAGCTGCAAACCCAGTTGCGCCGGCTGCGCATCGATCCGGAAGGCAGCAACGTGGTGATGCAGGGGGATGTCACCCGCATCGTGTCGATGAGCAACCGCGATCGCCGCGGCCTGATCGATGAACTGGCCGGGGTGGCCCTGTTCGACAGCCGCATCGAGCAGACACGACGCAAGCTGGACGAGGTTCAGGAACGACAGGAACGCTGTCGGATCGTGGAGCAGGAGCTGCTGACGGCCCGCCTGAGACTGGAGAAAGACTGCGCCAAGGCACGCGCCTATCAAGAGCTCAGGGAACAGGTGCAACTTGGTCGGCGCCAGGAACTGGTGCTGGCCTTTGAAGCCGCGCAGGCCGAACGCCAACGTCTGCAGCAGCGCCAGCAGCAGCTGAGCGAACAGGACGAACGTGATGCACGCGCGATTGAGCAACGGGATCTCACGCTGCAGGAATCGGCCCAGCGACTCCAGACGCTGCAGGAGAGCGTCAAAGCATTGGGGGAAGACCAGCTGTTGAGCGTGCAGGCGGAACTGGCTGGCTTGGATCCGCAGAGCCGCGAACTGGAGCGCCAGGCGACACAACATCAACAGGAGGGTGAACGGCTCCAGGGGGTACGGCATCAGCTTCAGGCACGCCGCGGCCAGCTCCAGGCCGAAGGCGACACGCTGCGCCTCCAGACCGATCCCGATGGCCTCGAGAAGGTTGAGCAGCTCTGCAGGGAGGCGGAAGCGGCGGTTGAGCTGTCACGGCGCCGACTGGGAGAAGTGGCTGGTCGATCCGGGAGCTGGTTGGAGGAACAGAAGCAACGCTCCGGACGGCGTCAGGAACTGTTGAGCACCATCCAGCCGCTGCAGGAGGAACGTCAGCAGCTCAAGGAACGCCTGCGCCAGGACGAGGAACGTCAGCGTGAGCTGGAACAGGATCGTGACCAGGACGGCGCTGAAGATCAACGCGTCCAGGGACTTCTGGAACAGCTCGAGCAGGAGTGGCAAACCCTGCTCGAATCGATCAAGAGCGGCAAGGAGCAGCTGCAGCAGTTGCTGGAGTCAGTTGCCATTCAGCAGCGCACCCGCTCCCGACTCGAACAGGAACAAGCGCGCCTGGAACGGGATATCGCCCGGCTCGACAGCCGTCGGGAAGCACTGCAGGAAAGCCGCGGCACCGGCGCACTCCGCCTGCTGCTGGAATCCGGTCTGGAGGGCATCCACGGTCCTGTCGCCCAGCTTGGTGAAGTTGAGGAGCGCCACCGGCTTGCGCTCGAAGTGGCCGCCGGTGCGCGCATGGGCCAGGTGGTGGTGGACGACGACCGCATCGCCGCGCGCGCCATCGATCTGCTCAAGAGTCGGCGGGCCGGACGTCTGACCTTCCTGCCGCTCAACAAGATCCGAGCACCCGGTGGTGGTGGGGGTGCCGCCATGGCACGGGGACGACGCCCAGACACCACAGGGGCCGGAGGTCTGGTGGGTCGCGCTGTGGATCTGATTCGCTACGAACCGATCTATGCAGACGTCTTTGCCTATGTGTTCGGAGACACCCAGGTGTTTTCCGACCTTGGCAGCGCGCGCCAGTTCCTCGGCCGCTCGCGAGCCGTGACCCTGGAAGGGGAGCTGCTGGAGAAGAGCGGCGCCATGACCGGTGGCAGCTTCTCGCAACGCAGCGGCGGATTGAGCTTCGGTGTCAGCAGTGACGGAGACGAGGCAGCCCCCCTGCGTCAGCGGCTGCTGGAACTGGGCGAAACCCTCGCCGCCTGCAGGCGGGAAGAACAACGGCTCGTGGAGGCAGTGGATCAGCAGCGTCCCGCGCTGCGTCAACTGGAGCAACGCCAGGCAGCGCTGGAGGCGGAACGTCAGGCCGCCAAGCGCGCCCACGGGCCACTGCTGGAACGCGTGCAACAGCGGCAACGCAAGCTGAGTGAACTGCAGCAAGCCCGGCAGTCCCACGACCAGCGGCTGCAGCAACTGGCGGCCAGCCTCACCCCGATGCAAACCGAGCTGGAGCAGCTCAACCAGCAGGAGTCCGCGGTGGAAGCCAACGGTGATGCCGAGCGCTGGCAGGCACTGCAGCAGGAACTGGAACAGGCTGATACCGGACTGGAAACAGCTCGCCGTCAACGGGATGCCCTGTTGCAACAGGAACGTGACCGCCAACTCTCCCAGCAACGATTGGCAGATCAGCAGCAGAGCGTCGAGCGGGAAGAACAGTCGCTGCAGCAGGCGGTGCAAGCCCTCGCCGAAGCCCACGGCCGCTGGAGAGAACAGCAACAGGCTCTGAAAACGCGACGCGAGGCTCTCGAAGCCCAGCAGAAGGAACTGCAAACGCGGTTCGGTGAAGAGCGACGCGCCCGGGATGAAGCCGAAGCGGTAGTGGCCGAACAGCGCCAGGCCCTGCAGCAGGCCCGCTGGGAGCTGGAGCGTCTGCGCGAAGAACGCACGGCCCTGGAAGAGCAGCTGCGCAGCGGTGGCATTCGCCTGGAAGAACTGCGCAACACCCTTCCCAATCCACTTCCAGAGATCAGCGACGACCTACGCGAAGCCGGCCTGGAGCAGCTTCAGGAACGACTGCAGCAACTGCAAGGCCGCATGGAAGCCCTGGAACCGGTGAACATGCTTGCCCTTGAAGAGCTCCAGGAACTGGAACAGCGGCTTGGGGATCTGGGCGAACGTCTGGATGTGCTCAGCCAGGAACGCGAAGAACTGCTGCTGCGCATCGAAACGGTGGCCACGCTGAGGCAGGAGGCCTTCATGGAGGCGTTCACCGCGGTGGATAGTCATTTCAGAGAGATCTTCGCCAGCCTTTCCGACGGAGACGGCAAACTCCAACTCGACAATCCGGATGATCCTCTGGAGGGCGGACTGACCCTGGTGGCGCATCCAAAAGGCAAGGCTGTCCGGCGCCTAGCTGCGATGTCCGGAGGAGAGAAATCGCTGACGGCGCTTAGCTTTCTTTTTGCCCTGCAGCGCTTCCGTCCTTCTCCCTTCTATGCCCTTGATGAGGTCGACAGCTTCCTCGATGGGGTCAATGTGGAGCGCCTTGCGGCCTTGATCGCCCGTCAGGCCGAACAGGCCCAGTTTCTGGTGGTGAGCCACCGGCGACCCATGATCGGTGCCTCGACACGCACCATTGGTGTCACCCAGGCGCGTGGTGCCCACACCCAGGTGGTTGGACTTCCTGATGCGGCCTGAACTTCCCCTCTTGAGTCCTTGCGTCAAAATGGCTGCAATCCCTCCGGCTGAGGCCCGCGGTTGAGCTTGTCGTCAACAACGAACGATCCTTTGACCAACGTGCCCAGTGACCGCCTCTGGCTGAGGTCGGAACTAATGGGCACGCAGGTGATCACCCGCGACAGTGGACGTCGGCTGGGCGTCGTGGGCGAGGTGATCGTGGACATCGACCGGCGTGAAGTGGTGGCTCTGGGGCTGCGCGACAACCCCCTCACACGCTTTTTGCCGGGTTTGCCGCGCTGGATGCCGCTCGATCGCATCCGCCAAGTCGGCGACGTGATCCTGGTCGACTCATCGGATTCCCTCAGCGAAGGCTTCTCAGCGGACCGCTACAACCGTGTGATCAACTGCCAGGTGATCACCGAATCCGGGCAACAGCTGGGCCGCGTGCTCGGCTTCTCCTTTGATATTGAAACCGGTGAGCTCACCACCCTGGTGATGGGTGCGGTGGGTGTGCCGCTCTTGGGTGAGGGCGTGCTGAGCACCTGGGAAATTCCCGTGGACGAGATCGTCAGCAGTGGCGCCGACCGAATCATTGTTTACGAAGGAGCAGAAGAGAAGCTCAAGCAACTCAACAGTGGATTCCTGGAAAAGCTCGGAGTGGGAGGCTCCAGCTGGGAAGAGCAGGAGCGTGAGCGTTACCGGCTCAACGTGGTGCCAGTCGAGAACCAGCTGAGCTCTGGCCAGCCGGCGGAAGCTGCCCCCCGTCAACTCGAGGCGTCCCAGACTGAACAGTTCCAAGCCGAGCAACCGGAGTTGGAATACGTCGAACTCGAGCAGCCACGGGAGCAGGAGCAAACCAGGCGGCGCTATCTCGACGAGATGCCGATGGACGAACCAGAGCCCTATAGGGAACCGGACCGCTACCGCAGCCGTGGCCCTGAACCGGATGAGCCCGTCTACAGAGATCCGGAGCCCCGCTACAACGAACCCCGAAGGGGGTGGGAAGAACCCCCCGCCTACGACGAAAGGCCTCGCTTTGACGACCGACCGCGTCCAGCGTCAAGGCGACCGGTGGAACGCCCAGGTGCCCCTTTGGACGTCGAACCGATGGAGCGCGAGCGGATGCCATTGGACTTGGAGCCCCGCAATCGCGCTCCTCAGGATCCGGAACCGCCACAGCGCAACCCCCAACAGCAGCGCGCTCCGGAAGAACCGTTGGATGACCCCTGGTGATTGCTCACCAGGACTCACTCAGATCCAACCCATCGGCATCCCTTCAGACAGGATTCGTGTTTTTGAACTGCAGTGACGCGCTGTTCACGCAGTAGCGCTGCCCTGTGGGCGTTGGACTGTCCTTGAACACGTGTCCCAGGTGACCATCGCAGCGAGCACACAGGATCTCGGTGCGGACCATGCCGTGGGTGCGGTCTTCCTTTGTGCGGATTGCACCAGAGCTGACTCCGTCCCAGAAGCTGGGCCAACCGGTGCCTGACTCGAACTTGGTGCGTGAGCTGAACAAGGGGGCATCACAGCAGACGCAGTGATACATCCCATCCTCTTTGTGATTCCAGTAAGCACCTGTAAAAGCACGCTCCGTTCCGCCTTGACGGGCAACCTGGAACTGCTCAGGTGTGAGCTGCGCCTTCCACTCCTCCGGAGAGCGCTCGACCCGATCGCCACCGACGGGGGAAGTGCTGGTCATGATCAAGGCACCAAACTCAAAAAAAGCTAGTCGGAAAGCGCCGGGGGCAGCAGCTCGCGCACCTGTTTGGCCAGGGCCGCCACTGCGCCAGGCTGTCCACGCAAAGCCCGCAGGTCCTGCCGCTGTCCTTCAAGCCGCTCGGGCGACTGCAGCCAATCGGACGCCTCCGAGGCGATCTGAGCGGGCGTGATCGTCCCCACCCGTTCAGGCACCACCATGCGCCCCGCTGAGATGTTGGGCCAGGCCAGAAGACCGTGATTGCGCAGGCGCCAGGCACTGAGCAGCAAACCAATCAGACGTTTCAACCCCGGGAGCCGCGCCACCAACCCCATCCATCCATCCCAGGCCTGCATCACCCCTAGATGTTGCATGGGCACCAGCACGATCATGGGCACCCCCAGCGCCCCCAGCTCAGCGGTGTTTGCACCCACAGTGGTCAGCGCGAGGGCGCACTGACTGAGCACGCCATGGGCAGGCGGATCTTCATGCAGATGGATGAGAGTTCCTGCCCGGGTGAGCAGACGCCGCCATGGCCAGCCATCACCGGGCGGCAAAAGGGTTTGGATGCTGGCGACGTAACTCGCCGCAATGGCGTTGGAAGGCTCCAGATAGCGAAGCAATTCCTCAACGCTGGTGGTGGGAGCGACCGGCAGCAGGAAGCGGCATCCAGGACGCTCGGCCGCCAAACGGTCTGCGGTCTCCAGCAGGAAAGGGACACCGACGGAAAGCTTGGCCGGCTTGGATCCCGGCAATAGGGCCACCCACTCCCCCTCGGGCAGCGGGTCTTGTGCACGGGCGTGGCTGGAGAGATCGGCCATGAGATCACCCACCACCTCGCAACGGGAGCGAAATCGTCTTGGCAGCTGATCGCGCACCGAGGGAGCCATCGCCGCAATGCGGTCATTCCATCGGGGCCATCGCGCCACCCATTCCGCATAGGTGATATGGCGGTAACCGAGACGCGCCGAAAGCAACACCGTCCAGAACTGATCGCCACCGAGAAACACCACCACCCCCTGCGATGGCCAGCTGCCAAAGCGCTGGGGACGGAGAAGCAGAGACCAAAACTGACGTGCAGGAATGATCTGGTCAAACTGGCCCCAGCGACTGGCTGCATCGGCCTCCTGTCCGGTGGCATTCGGACAGGGCACCAGCACCAAAGAGAGGCTCAGAGCCGATTGCGGTGCGCGAGGCCGCAATAGGAGTTGGTGGTGCAGCGCTTCCGCAAGAGGACGAACCCAGGTGCTCAGTTCACCAGGACCATTGGAAACAAAAACAATCGAGAGCGTTGGATCCGGGGTTCGGAGCGTCACGCGTGCCGGATCGTGATGGGAAGGAGAAATGCGGATGGCGAGACTTGAACTCGCAAGGCCGAAGCCACACGCCCCTCAAACGTGCGTGTCTACCAATTCCACCACATCCGCGTGGTTGATTCAGCCACTCGGGCCTCATCGCAGAGAAATATACCGGCTGGGGGGCCCACCCCCCAGCAAGCCCAGAAGTCAAATGATCTCCAGAGCGAGAACGCGAAACGCAGTCACTGATACGATCCGCCCTGGCTTTGAGTCTGCGGGATGCCCATCGGCAAGGTGCTGATCGCCAACCGCGGCGAAATCGCTCTCAGAATCCTGAGAAGCTGCAGGGAGCTCGGCATTGGCACGGTCGCTGTGTACAGCACCGTTGACCGCAACGCGCTGCACGTTCAGTTGGCGGACGAAGCGGTTTGCGTGGGCGAAGGACCCAGTAACCGCAGCTATTTGAATGTTCCCAACATCCTTGCGGCGGCGACATCCAGGGGGGTCGATGCCATCCACCCCGGCTATGGATTCCTCGCCGAAAACGACAAATTCGCGGAGATGTGCCGCGACCACGGTCTGACCTTTGTCGGCCCATCACCGCACGCGATCCGGTCGATGGGTGACAAGTCGACCGCCAAGACGACCATGCAGTCGGTCGGCGTTCCCACCGTTCCCGGCAGCGAGGGGCTTCTGGCCAATCCGTCAGAAGCCGCAGCCCTGGCCGAATCCATGGGCTACCCAGTGATGATCAAGGCCACCGCCGGAGGCGGAGGTCGCGGTATGCGCCTGGTCCAGAGCCCTGACCAGCTCGACACGCTCTTCAAGGCTGCTCAGGGCGAGGCGGAAGCCGCCTTCGGCAACCCCGGCCTGTACATGGAGAAATTCATCGACCGGCCCCGCCACGTGGAAGTGCAGGTGCTGGCGGATCGCCACGGCAACGTGGTGCACCTGGGTGAACGCGACTGCTCGATCCAGCGCCGTCACCAGAAGCTGCTCGAAGAGGCTCCCAGCCCTGCCCTGGATCCGGAGCTGCGACGCCGCATGGGTGAGGCCGCCGTGGCGGCAGCCCGCAGCATCAACTACGAAGGCGCAGGCACCGTTGAATTCCTCCTGGATCGCAGCGGCGGTTTCTATTTCATGGAGATGAACACCCGCATTCAGGTGGAACATCCCGTGACAGAAATGGTCACCGGTGTCGACCTGATCACCGAGCAATTGCGCATTGCAGGCGGCGAACCGATCAGCGTGCGTCAAGACGACATTCAGCTGCGCGGTCACGCCATCGAATGCCGGATCAATGCTGAAGACGCCCGCCACAATTTCAGGCCCGCACCGGGCAAGATCACCGGTTGGCTACCCCCCGGAGGTCCCGGTGTTCGCGTCGACAGCCACGTGTACACGGGCTACGACATTCCGCCTTTCTATGACTCCCTGATCGGCAAGTTGATCGTGTGGGGAACCGATCGCAACCATGCGCTTGCACGCATGAAGCGAGCACTCAACGAGTGCGCCGTCACCGGGATCCCCACCACCGTTGAATTCCACCTGGAAATGCTCGACAGACCGGAATTCATCAACGGTGACGTGCACACCAAGTTCGTTGAGCAGGAAATGCTCCCCTGAGCCGGCTGAGGGAGCAGAAATCACGCTCCGGCTTCAAGCCACAGCCTGAGCGCGCATCAGGATCTGGGACAGCACGCCCTGCTGCCCGACGAGCAGCTCACGAAACAAACTGACCAACCCCAGCCAGATCACCGGCGTGACATCCACACCGCCGATCGGAGACACCACACGGCGCGTAAGCGACAGCACCGGCTCCGTCGGCCAGATCACCAACGCCCAGACACCTGAGGCCGAATCCACCTGGGGATACCAGGTGAGCACAATCCGCATTAGGAACATCAGGCTCCAGGCCGCCAGCAGCAGGCCAAGGACCAGATGGATCGATGGCAGCACCTGGAGCAACGTCGGCGTCACAAAGCTCAAAGCATTGGCCACGGCATCGTAGAAAGTCGCCGCTGATCTCTAGGATCGGCAGCATTCAGTCTTCTGACGGCAGTCCGGCTCGATCGTTATGACCCCATCCCTCGCCAATTTCCTCAGCAGCCTGGCCTGGGGTGCCGTGATCGTGGTGGTCCCCGCCTCCATCGGCCTGTTTTTCCTGAGCCAGACCGACCAAGTCGACCGCAAGCTCTGAAGGCGCTGGCGCGCTTCGTAAACTTGGTGTGAAAGTTCCCGGTTCTTGCGGACCGGGCCACCCAACCAGAGGGCCTCAACGTGGTTAACGCCAGTCTTAACTGGGCCAGCATTGTGGGCATCGTTCTAGCCGTCGGCGGAGCGATGCTCTATTTCATGCGCAGCTTTAAACCTGCCCTTGCCCGCGACTACGACGTTTTCTTCGCTGCAATCGGTCTTCTGTGCGGCGGCATCCTGTTTTTCCAAGGGTGGAGACTCGACCCCATCCTTCAATTTGGGCAGTTTCTGCTGGCGGGCACAACGGTGTTCTTTGCCTACGAGAGCGTTCGTCTGCGTGGTGTTTCCGCAGAGCAGGCCCGTCGCTCCGCTTACTTCGATGACGAGCCTCCAGCCAGGGCTCCAGCCGGAGGGATGCGTGGCTACGACGACAGCTACGACCGCTTTGATGAACCCCAGCCAGTCAGGCGACGTTTTGCGGCGCAGGACTTCGACGAAGCGGAAGGTCCAGAGCAGGATTTCTACCGGCCGCGTCGCAACTCCAGGGCCGCCATCCCTGAACAGGCAGCCAGCCGTAGGCGAGGTCGTCCCGAGACAGCATCGGACTGGGGTAGCGACAGCGAGCAGGACCGTCGCATGGCGCGATTCGGCAACCGCGATGACGAACGTTCACCCTCGGGTCCCAGCTTCGGCGATCGCCGCACACAGAGAGATGATCAACGCCGCGGCAGCCGCCCCAGCGCCGCCACGCGTGGAGACAGTGCAGCGTCGCCCCGTGCAGCTGTCGACGGCAAGGCCTCAGGGTCACGCCCCTCAGCAAGCAGCCGCGCACCAATGAACGGGCAGCCCGGCGTTCCTCAGGGCACCCCTTACAGGCAAGCTGCCGAAGATGCGGCGTATAGCCCTAGCCGACGGCCCACCAACGCTCCCTCATCGACAGCTCCCTCATCGGCAGCCTCATCCACCGCTGGGCGCCCACAGGATCCTGCCCGGACGCCACCTCGGAGCTCTCGCCCCCGGGACAACAGTTCCCGCTTCGACGACTGATCCGCTTCGCCCCGCTGCTGCTGCTCGTGGTCAGCTTGATAGCGACCGGGTGCAGCGGCAGATCGCAACGTGCCCCTGGATCGCTTCTGCCTGAACAGCAACAGGAGCCTGCTCTAAGCGGTGATGGACGCAAGCTGGCAGTGATTGCGGACCAACGCGGCCGTGCGACGGTTCAACTGAACGATCTTCGGGATGGAAGGTCGCTGCCACTCCGTCATCTCAATCGCAATCAACCCCACAGCTCACCCTCGCTGAGCTGGAACGGACGCTACTTGGCGGTGATCGTTCAACGGGGAAACCGCCGGATGGTTCTCATAGAAGATCGCCTCAACGGCCGCGCCCACCCCCTGCGACTGCCCTCGGGGCGCAACCCAGTTCGGCTGAGCCTGGCGCCGGATGCGCGGCAACTGGCCGTTCAGACCGCAGAACGCGGCCGCTGGCAGGTGGAGATTCTGGATCTCAGCGGCATCCTGGAACCCGACAACCCAGGAGGCCTGCGCCGGAGCACTCCCATGGAGTCCACACCGTGACCAGGCCGGACCGAATCATCGTCACCCTGCTGGCGAGCTTTGTTCTCACAGGTTGCGGCGGATCAGGACTACGCCCGCAAACAGCAGTCAGCAGCGCCTTGCAACGCAGCGCGGACAGTCGACGCTGGCCAGCGATGAGCGACCGCTGGCTGGTCTCCATCGCCAGCCGCAACGGACGCGAGCGCATCGAGTTGGTGGATCTGAGCAGCAGGCAACCGGTGCCACTGCCAGGCCTGAATCAGGCGGATGCACAACCGGTGAGCGTCAGCGTCAGTGCTGACGGCAACAGGATTGCACTGGTGCGTCGCCGCAACGGGCAGACCGAACTCAACCTCTACAGACGCAACGTTGGCCTGCTTCAACGGCTGCCACTGGAACCCGCAGGGGTTCCAAGGGACGTGAGCCTCGACGGCTCAGGACGGCTGCTCGCTGTCCAGGTGAGCCGCAGGGGACGGTGGGACGTTGACTTGATCCGCCTGCCCTGAGGCACTGAACGCGATCAGGACACCAGACCGGCCCAGTGCAGGAAGGTGTCATGGCTAATGGCTTCGACCACCAACACGGCCACAAAACCGATCATTGCGAAGCGACCGTTCACCCGCTCGGCATAAGCACTCCAGCCGAAAGCAGGAATGTCCGTCGTGGTGGCACTGGGGGTCGGAGTCGATTCAGCTTCAGCCCCCTGGGCATTCGCGTCGGCACTGCTGGTGGTCATGCGCAGGGATCAGGAATGCCCAAAGTCATAGCTTGCGGCGGGGAGCAGCTGCCAGCCACCCTCGCCATCCAGAGCCAGAACGGTGTCGTGGAACGATTTCAGCGTGGGCCGGTGACCAATGCTGATCACAGAGAGTTCGCGCTGACGCAAAAGCGAGTAAAGCCGATCTTCTGTTGCCACATCCAGAGCGCTTGTCGCTTCATCCAGCACCACGAAACGCGGTGCGTTGAGTAACAACCGGCCGAACGCGAGCCGCTGCTGCTCACCCAGCGACAGGATCCGTGGCCAATCCTGTTTCACATCCAGATCGGGATAGCGGTTGAGCAATCCGCCGAGATTGACCTCTTGAAGCACATGACGAAGCTGATCGTCGCTGTAGCGGCTTTCCTCGGTGGGGTAACAGAGCTGTTCGCGCAAAGAGCCCAGCAGCATGTAGGGCTTCTGCGGAATGAATAACAGGTCTCCTGTGGCGGGTCGCATCACATCGCCACGGCTGGGAGTCCAGAGACCGCTGATCATGCGCAGCAATGAGGTTTTGCCACAACCGGAGGGTCCCACCACCAGCAGACGATCTGCCTCGCCAACGCTGAGGCTCAGGTCGCGGAGGATGGGCAACTGACTGCCCGGGGGCGTGAGGTCGGCATGGCGGATCACGATGGAATTGGACGCCTGCTGAACAGTCGACACATCAATGGTGTCGCGGCTCACCTGCTCAACCTGGCTCTGGAACCCTTCAAGACGCGTCACACCCGCCGTGAACTTGGCGAGTTCGTCGATGCGGTTCACAACAAATAGCAATGAACCTTCCACCATGTTGAACGCGAATCCCGCCTGAACAAAACGTCCGTAGTCGATCTCCCCCGCAAAAAAAGGACCGGCCATGATCAGATAAGGGAAAAAGACACCCGCATACCCCACAGATCGCTGCATGGCACTAATGATCACCTGCCACACAATCAGAAGGTTGAAGTTGTCGACGACAGTGCCCAACCTACGCGTTGTCTCCTGTTTCTCGGGTTCTTCCCCGGAATAAAAAGCAATGGACTCAGCATTGTTTCGAATATGAACCAATCCGTAGCGAAAATTCGCTTCATAACGGAGTTGATCAAAATTGATCCTCACCAAACGGCGACCTGCGAAAACAAGCAATGTCGTCGTCACAAGAGCGTAGCCAAAAAGCGAAAACGTTAATGTTTGACTAATCGTCCAAAGAATAATGATATTCAGAGAAAATGTTAAAATTGCATCAAAGATCCCAAGCGTGAACAGAAGGCTTTGCTCCGTGAAAGCCTTTACATCATCAGTGATTCGCTGGTCAGGGTTATCAAGACCCGTCGACTGCTCGTCGTTCGGATTCAAGACATAATAGGCTCTATTACTCAGATACTCATCAATCAGTCCACTCGACAACCACTCGCGCCAGATCAGACCAAGCTTGGCAGTAAAATAAATCTGGGCCGTACGAATCGGCAACGCAACAATAAAGCAGGATGCATAGATCGCAAGAATCCGATTAAATCCCTCTTGCTGTTTAGCAACCAAAGCATTGGTGATATCCCGTGCAATAAATCCAATTCCGGCATTAATGCCATTGACCGCGAGCAACATCAGAACGATGGCCCCAAGCAAGAGCCAATGCAGCCAGCGCCTGTTGCGCAGCTGTTGGCGCATCAGCAGGAAGGACGATGCTCCCAGCACAAACAGTGCCGAAAAAACGACACCCCACCAGCCACTCCAGATGCCGTCAATGGTGGTGCTGATGCCACCGAAATATTTTTCAGTCAGCGCTGGAAGCAGCTGCTCCGAAAGATTGATCAAGCCCGTGAGGGCCACCAGCACCAGGCCGCCCACACAGAACAGAAGCGACAGCAGCAGACCTGAGAACTGCCAACCGGTGGCCTGATCGAGAGGAAGGAAAAAAGGCTGGGCGAGATTACGAAGCCTCTTCAGCTGGCCTGACAAGCCAGCCGCAGGCGCCACAGAAGAATTGATCATGACGACATTCTGGCCAGGTCAGCCCTAGCCGGGTGGCCAGGTGAGCTCACGTCCGCCGATCACGTGCACATGCAGATGAAACACGGTCTGCCCAGCGCCAGCACCGCTGTTGATCACCGTCCGCCAGTCATCCAGACCTTCCTGTTTTGCCACCTTGGAAGCCACTAGCAGAAGGTGACCGAGCAGAGCAGCGTGTTGTTCGCTGGCTTCGCGAAGGCTTGGGATCGGCTCGCGCGGAATCACCAGCACATGGACCGGTGCCTGGGGTGCGACGTCGCGAAAAGCGAGGCAACGGTCGTCGCTGTAGACCTCATCGCAAGGAATCTCACCCCGCAAGATGCGGGAAAAGATCGTGTCCTCGGCCATGGCGCAGAAGCTCGCATGCAGGGGGGAATGAGACAGGCGGGGCACAGGAACCATGCACCACCTGACCCAACCAATGCTGGCACGCTGCCTTAGTGCATCTCTGCTCGGATTCGATGCCATCCCCGTCACCGTGGAGGTGGACCTGGCCCCTGGACTGCCTGGTCTCCAGTTGGTGGGACTGCCGGACGCTGCCATCCAGGAATCACGCGAACGGGTGAGGGCAGCACTGCGCAACAGCGGTTTCCGCGGTCCTCTGGTGCGAGTGGTCGTGAATCTGGCGCCCGCCGATCTACGCAAGGAAGGCCCCTGCTTCGATCTGCCTATCGCTTTAGCGCTGCTGGTGGCGAGCGGACAACTGGATGCCCCTGTCCTGCGAGGACTCTGGTGCGCTGGCGAACTCGGACTCGACGGGAGCATCAGGCCCTGCCGTGGCATTCTCGCGATTGCTTGCCGGGCCGCTGAGCAAAAAGCTCGCGCGCTGGTGGTGGCCAGTGACGATGCCGCAGAAGCCAGCTTGGTGGATGGCCTGACTGTGGTCAGCGCCACCACGCTGCATGACCTGGTGGAGGGTCTCAAGGCCGGCGGGGAACGGAGCGTAAACCGGCTCGCAAGAGCATCGACACTGGCGACGCCATCAGCTCCGCGCCCACCCTCAGCAAGCACCACTCCGGCCAGCACCCTAATTGCGAAACTCCCGGGTCAGCGACTGGCGCGCCAGGGCCTGGCCCTGGCCGCCGCAGGCGGGCATCACCTACTACTGGTGGGGCCACCGGGTTGCGGCAAAACACGACTCGCGCATCAACTGCCTGCCCTGCTACCACCTCTGGGAAAGCAGGAGTCGCTGGAGATCACACGGCTGCACTCCATTGCAGGCCTGACACGGGGTCATGGCCAGTTGATCCGAACGCGGCCGTTCCGGAGTCCGCACCACACCAGCACATCAGCGGCCTTGCTGGGGGGTGGCGCCTATCCGCGCCCCGGAGAACTGAGCCTGGCCCATGGAGGCGTGTTGTTCCTGGATGAGATGGCGGAATTTCCCAGATCCCTGCTGGACCAACTCCGGCAGCCCCTGGAAGAAGGAGTGATCT
Source organism: Synechococcus sp. NOUM97013 (assembly GCF_014279815.1). Taxonomy (NCBI): domain Bacteria; kingdom Bacillati; phylum Cyanobacteriota; class Cyanophyceae; order Synechococcales; family Synechococcaceae; genus Synechococcus; species Synechococcus sp. NOUM97013. The sequence goes on from NZ_CP047941.1 coordinate 2,071,225, forward strand.
GGCTGAGCCGATCGCGCCAGCGCTGCCGCTTTCCCAGTCGCGTGACCCTGGTGGCTGCCACCAATCCCTGCCCCTGTGGATGGGCCGGGGATCCCCGCTGCACCTGCAGCGAGCTCAAGCGGAAGCGGTATTGGAGTCGCCTGTCAGGCCCCCTTCTGGACCGCCTGGATCTTCAACTGAAACTGGATGTTCCCGCCGCCGACAACCTTCGGCGCTGCTTCGGCCAGGAGGCCACGGATCTGGAACCAGACCTGGATGCAGCAACGATTCAGCAGGCCAGAGCCCGCATGAGGGATCGCAATCCAGATCAAGCAACCAATCGAGACCTGGATGCCAAGGCCCTCTACGAATGCGGTCAGTTCAGTTGCGACACAATCGATCGCTGGGACGCCGTCATCCAGACCCGCAGGCTGAGCCTTCGCAGTGGCCTGCGCCTGCTGCGTGTCGCCAGGAGCATTGCCGACCTCCGCGCCAGCGAAATGGTCGAAGTTGCCGACCTGGCGTCAGCGCTCTGTTTCCGAAGTTTTGATCTCGAGCAATCCTGAAGACAGGACATCAGGGATGTGCCGCGAGCCCGTCAACGGCCATGCACAGGCACATCCCGATAGGGCTGTGGGCCGATGGCCGGCGGGTTGGTCAACTTCTCTTCCCTGGGATTGCCCATGGCATGGGACAGGGTTTCCACAACCCAGGTACGGAATTCATCGAACTTGCGACCCATGGGTTCAGCCTCGTCTCTCTCAACTCAGTCTCGGGAAAGAAAGAGACGACGCCAACAGGCCGAAATACCGAACTTTCAGCCTGCTCGGTGCGCGAATCAGCGACGGCGACGGCGCTGCTGAGCTTTGCGCTTGTACTTCTCGATCGGGGTCTCGTGGTGACGCAGACGCTTGAGATCAGCGAAGATCCCTGCTTTCGAGACCTGACGCTTGAACCGGCGCAAAGCCGATTCGATGCCTTCGTTTTCGCCAACCGTGACCTGGGTCATTCAACAAGCAGGGACTTCAAGCTCACCAACTTAGCAAGCGGCCTCAGGGTGTCACTTCAGCTTCACCGTCTTGGGTGGCATCAGCGCCGTCTGCCTCAGCGGGTTGCTCGTCAACGCCAGCGGCCGGCTGGATCGCATCGCGATACACATACAAATGGCCAAGGGTGCGCGTGCCGTACTGACGACGCTTGAGGCTCCAGCCTGGTTCGAGCACAAGCTGGATGAAGCCGTTGCCAGGCCCCCCGGCTTTGGCCACCAACAGCGCGGGCTGGGAGGGATTCCGCGTCGGCACGGCCATCAGTTCAATGTCATTCGCCGTCTTGATCACCGACAGGCGGTAGCGCGTGCCCAGGTCGTCTCCGCCGATGCGCAGGGAATAGCCATTGCCATCGATATAGCGGTTGCAGATCCCGGTGAAGTCGAACGTCGCCATCAGGGGATCCACGACGGCAGGAGCACTTCCCTTGACCTCGAAACAGGGCCGGGCGCTGGTTCTCTGCTCATAGATGTTGAGCTGAGAGTTGGGCCCCGAACCGATCGGTGCTGCCACCAGAACGAATTTTGATTCGTCCACATCAGCGGTGGTGAACAGGGAACCCTGAGCACGCACCGAGGAATTCAACCCCGTGATGAGGCTGGAGCCGAAGACAGCAAGAGCAGCAGCGGCGATCCGGAGTCGAGCCATCGGAGCAGAAGGATGTGTTGGGATCGTAAAAGTGACGATGGGCTTCGTCTGCGGGTTCAGGCCGGTTTGTTCAGCCGAATCGCAACCAGAAGTGACCCGATGGTGGCGGGAAGGCTCAGACCCAAAATCCAGCGTGTTGTGGTGACCCCCAGATCAGGGTCTCCGTAAGACAGTTCAAACACGCTGCCTGTGGCGGCGATGCCCAGCACACAGGCGAGGGCCAGAAACAGCCCTGCAAGAGGTTTCATCGGCATGGGATCAGGAGAGCGCGCGCACGTCAGAGGACTTGAAGCCATGATCCTTCAATTCCTTGTCGAGCCCCCCGGCATCCGTGACACGGTCCACAAACAGCACGCCGGTGAGATGGTCCATCTCATGCTGGATGCAGCGGGCCATCAATCCGTCGGCCTTCATCGTTCGGGGACGCCCCATCTCATCGCGATAGCTCACCTGCACAGCACTGGGACGCACCACATCCAGATACACCCCGGGAATGCTCAGGCAGCCCTCCTCGTAACTGTCGACACTGGCGCTGGCGGAAACGATCTCAGGGTTGATCAGCACCAGCGGCGGCGTGCTGGTGTTCTCCGGGTCTAGGTCAATGACCAGCAACTGCTTGTGGACTCCCACCTGCGGAGCCGCCAGGCCGATCCCGCGTGCGGTGTACATGCTGCGGAGCATGTCGCGAGCCAGATCACGGACGGTCGCATCAACCTTGCCGATCCGGCGGGCATCGACACGCAGGACGTCATCGCCGAGGGTATGGATCTGAAGAGGCGGGACCTCAAGAGGTGTCTTGGGGACGGCCACCGTGGAGCCGGATTTCTCCGCAGATCGTGCCAACTGGGCGAAGCTCCTAGCCAAGGTCTCAACCTGCGTCCTGTCTGTGCTGATCTTAGGCAGTCTCCTCTGAGCATCGGATCGCCGCCATGAGCCGTCGCCAGCCTCTCTCCGCCAGGACTGCCCTCGGACGTTCACCAGCCCTCAAAGAGCCGCGACTGCTGGGGAACTGGGTGCTTTGGCTGGAACAACGCCCCCAAGAAAAAGGACGCACCACGGCCCTGATCCGGCCCTGGGGTCAGCCCGACATCGCGCCGCAAGAGCTGACAGCGGCACCCACCAACCTGCGCTGCCGCATTCACGAATACGGCGGCGGTCCTCTTGCCGCATCAGCGCGCGGGGATCAACTTCAACTCATCTGGGTTGACGACAACGACCGCTGTCTCTGGCAGCAGACCTGGCGAGGACTGCTGGCGCCGAAGCCAACAGTCCTCACTGCCATATCCGCACCCACTCGCCTGACCGCACCAGGCTCGGGTTCCCTGGGTGGCGGCGTGATCGACCTGCAGCGACAGCGGTGGGTTGGTGTGCTGGAGCGGGATGGACTCGACCACCTGGTGAGCGTTGCCTTGGACCAGAGCGATCAAGAACCGCGCGTGCTACACACCGCCGCTGATTTCGCCGGATACCCAGCCATCAGTGCGGATGGTCAGCAACTGGCCTGGGTGGAATGGCAGCAGCCGGCGATGCCCTGGGATGCCTCGGAGCTTCACGCCGCCTCGATCGACGCTCAAGGCCAGCTCGGGAACCACCGCACTCTGGCGGGCAGCCACCCGAGTGCTGCGCAATGCATCTCCGTGTTTCAACCCCTCTGGCAGCCGGACGGAACCCTTGTGGCGGCGGAGGATTCAAGCGGTTGGTGGAACCTCATGCGGCGAGCCAGCCCCGGCGATGCCAGTGCTCATGATGCCGACCATGGCTGGGAGCGTCTCTGGCCGATGCAGGCGGAAACCGCGATGCCCCAGTGGGTGTTCGGCATGCGAACCACCGCCTGGGACGGAACCCACCTGCTGGCCGCGATCTGCGCCGAAGGGCGTTGGCAACTCACTCGGCTGTCCAGTGATGGGACCGCCAGCCCGGTGCATCAGCCCTTCGACGACCTCGCGGACCTTGATGCCGATGCCGGTCGGGCCGTGGCCATTGCCAGCAGCAACAGCATCGGCCAGGGACTACTGGAGCTGGATCTCCACAACGGCACGTGGTGGCACACCCCAGCCACCGAAGCCGTGTTGGAGCCGGGCGCCATCAGCACCGCGGAACCGTTGTGGTTTGAAGGCGCCAACGGTCAGCGCACCCATGCCTGGTATTACCCCCCCAGCGCGGGGGAAAGCTCAGAAGCCCCCTTGCTGGTGAAGAGCCACAGTGGCCCCACCGCCATGGCACGCCGCGGCCTCAACCTGGGCATTCAGTTCTGGACCAGCCGCGGCTGGGGGGTTGTGGACGTCAACTATGGAGGCTCCACCGGTTTTGGACGGGCCTACCGGGAACGTCTTAACGACGGTTGGGGAGTCGTGGATGTGCAGGACTGTGCCGCCGCCGCAACGACGCTGGTGCAGGCCGGCAAGGCACACCCGGAGCGGATCGCCATCGAAGGCGGCAGTGCCGGTGGTTTCACCACCCTGGCCTGCCTGTGCTTTACCGATGTCTTCCGCGTCGGAGCCTGTCGATACGCCGTGAGTGACCTCAGTGCCCTGGCCACGGAAACCCACCGGTTTGAAGCGCGGTATCTCGACACCCTGGTAGGTCAATGGCCACAGGAACAATCGCGTTATCAGGAACGCTCACCCCTGCAGCATGCCGATCGGATTCGCTGCCCTGTGATCTTTTTTCAGGGCCTCCAGGACAAGGTTGTTGTGCCGGAGCAGACCGAACGGATGGCGGCTGCCCTCAGGGCCAAGGGCATCCCGGTTGACGTGCAGACCTTCGCCGACGAAGGCCATGGCTTCCGAGACAGCGAGGTCAAGGTGCAGGTGCTGGAGGCGACCGAAGCATTCTTCCGTCATCACCTCGGACTCTGAGTCTGTTGTCCGTAGTGCAGGCCCTTGAATTGAGCATGAACTTGCTGCATCTGCGCTGCGGACAGCAATGGAGGGGCACCCAGCTGGAGGGCCTGTAGATACATCCGCGCCAGGGTCTCCACCTCCACCGCCACCCTCAGAGCCGCCTCCGGATCAGAGCCAAGCGTCACCAGCCCATGCCGGGCTAGCAAGCAGGCCTGACGCTGCACCAAAGCCGTTACCGCATGGTCCGACAGCTCTGCGGTGCCGAAGGTGGCGTAGGGAGCACAGCGGATGTCGTCACCTCCGGCCACAGCGACCATGTAGTGAAAAGCGGGAATGCCGCGGTCATGGCAAGCCAGAGCGGTGGCATGGATGGGATGGCAATGGAGCACGGCCATCGCTTCGGGGCGTGAAGCGAGCACATCCGCATGCAGTCGCCATTCGGACGACGGTCGTCGCTGGCCTGACTGCAGCGGTTGCCCCTTCAGATCAAGAGCAACGAGATCACTGACCTGCATTTGCTCATAGGGAAGCGAGCTCGGGGTGACCAACATCCCGCCCTCAATGCGCACGGAGAGATTGCCCGAAGTCCCCTGATTGAGGCCGGTGTCGTTCATGCGACGACCGACGCTCACCAACTGGTGACGCAGCATCAGCCCGTGCTGTTGATCATCCACGGCCATACAACCCCTGGAGCCCCCGTTCGCTGGCGTCGGCAACACCGCGATCGGTGATCAGAGCCGTGACCAGCCGTGCAGGGGTCACATCAAAGGCGGGATTGAATCCATCACTCCCATCTGGCGTGAGCTGCACCTGAGCGAGCTCACCAGCGGCAGAACCCGAGAGCACCCGACCCTGAATCGCGGTCACCTCAGCGGCAGACCTGGCCTCGATGGGGATTTCAGCGACACCATCATCCAGGTTCCAATCAATGGTGGAAGCGGGCAACGCCACGTAGAAGGGCACATTGTTGTCATGCGCTGCTAGCGCCTTCAAATAGGTGCCGATCTTGTTGCACACATCTCCACGGCGGGTGGTGCGGTCGGTGCCCACGATCACCGCATCCACCTCGCCGTGCTGCATCAGATGACCACCCGCGTTATCAACGATCACGGTGTGCGGCACACCTTCACAGGCGAGCTCATAGGCCGTGAGGGATGCACCCTGGTTGCGCGGGCGCGTCTCGTCGACCCACACATGCACGTTGAGCCCAGCGCGATGGGCCTTGTAGATCGGCGCCAGGGCTGTTCCCCAATCCACGGTGGCCAGCCAGCCGGCGTTGCAGTGCGTCAGCACCTGAAACGGCTTGTCGTGACGCGCTGAGGGACGAGCCGCCGCCAACTGCTGAAACAGTGCGAGGCCGTGATCACCGATGGTCGAGCACATGGCCACATCCTCGTCCGCAATCAAGCCGGCTTCCTCCTTCGCGGCTGATGCACGTTCGTCCAGGGGCAAAGGGATCACACGGTCGCGCACCCGCTCGAGGGCCCAACGAAGATTGACCGCCGTGGGACGGGTGGCATTGAGCTGGTCGAAGGCTGCTGCCAGAGCCGCATCGCTGGGATCAACCTGCAGCGCCAGCATTAGGCCATAGGCACCCGTCACGCCGATCAACGGAGCCCCGCGGACCACCATCGTGCTGATCGCTGAGGCCGCCTGGTCACAACTGGTGAGGGTGCGGGTGCAGAAGTGATGGGGAAGCTGCGTCTGATCAATCACCCAGACCGATCGACCATCCGGTTCCAGGCCGATGGTGCGCCAGGCCTGACCGTCAATGTTCATGGGTGCGGGTGAATGGAGAACCTCGATCAATTTGCCTCCTCGCTTCGCGCCACGACCAGGGCAGCACGGGAGATGGCAACCTGCCCACACTTGCAATGCGGGCTTGGAGCTCAAGCTGTTTGATGTTCTCGTGGCCTTCTCGGGGCTCAGCCTGCTGCTGCTCCTGGGCATGGCCCTACGCCAAAGACTGCGTTGGCTGAGGGTTCTCGGCATTCCGGAAGCCCTCGTGGCGGGACTCCTCGGATTGTTAATTGGTCCTTTCGGCCCCTGGTCCGTCTTTCCTGAACGGGTGTACCGGATCTGGAGTCAGACGCCGGGGGTGTTGATTTCACTGGTGTTCGCGACGCTGTTCCTCGGCCAAACCTTGCCGAGCCCTCGCGTGATCTGGAATCGGGCGGCGGGACAGACCGCCTTCGGCATGGTGCTCGGCTTCGGCCAGTACCTGGTGGGAGGTCTGTTGGTGCTGCTGGTGCTCCAGCCCTTGTTCGGAACGAATCCCTTGATGGCGGCGCTGATCGAAGTGGGTTTCGAAGGCGGCCATGGCACGGCGGCAGGGATGGGAGCGACCTTCAGTGAACTCGGCCTTCCCGCTGGCGAAACGCTGGGTCTGGCCATGGCAACCGTGGGCGTGCTGACGGCCGTTCTGCTGGGGAGCGCCCTCGTGGTGATCGGACGCGGACGCAACTGGCTGGTGAGTGGAGATCCAAATGACGCCGCCGCCACCGGAAGCACGCACCAGGGCTTGAAGAGCACCGACCAAGACCCGATCTCCGCCGATGAGCGTCTGAATCTGGAACGTGCGGCGGGCACGATCCAGCCGGAATCAGCCCAGTCGATGACCATCGACTCCCTGACCGTGAACGTGGCACTGGCAGGAGGTGCAGTCGGTCTGGGCATTCTTCTCAAAGCCAGTCTGACCGGACTGGGGGGCGTGTTCGGTGGCCCTGAAACGGCCAAGCTTCTCCAGGCCATCCCCGTGTTTCCTCTGACCATGGTGGGAGGCCTGATCGTGCAGGTGATCCTGCAACGCACCCGTCAGACGCAGCTGGTGTCTGCAGTGGCTCAGGCCAGCGTGGGATCCCTCGCCATGGATCTGCTGATCACGGCGGCGATGGCGAGCCTGAACCTGCCGTTGCTCGAAGACAACTGGATCCCCTTCCTGGCCCTTGCCATCGCGGGGTTGAGCTGGAACGTCTGCGCTTTCCTCTGGCTGGCACCACGCATCTTCCGCGATCACTGGTTCGAACGAGGCATCGCCGATTTCGGCCAGGGGACCGGTGTGACCGCCACGGGACTGCTGCTGCTGCGCATGGCCGATCCATGGGGACGCAGCAGGGCAATGGAAGCCTTTTCCTTTAAACAACTGCTGTTTGAACCCTTCCTGGGTGGAGGATTGGTGACCGCACTCTCACCGCTGCTGATCGTCAGCTGGGGGCTACCTCGGTTCAGCGCCGCAGCAATGGTGCTGACGATGGCTTCCCTGCTGTTTGGCCTGCGACTTGGGCGCCGTCGCACCAACAGCGACGCGCCGGCGTGATGACCGAGCCAATGCTTCAGGCGTGCTCGCGGAAAAAAGCGATCACGCTCTGAAGTTCATCCGCAAAACAATCGATCTCATCCACCGTGCTGGTGAAACTGAGACTGGCCCGCGCAGAACCCGTCACGTTGTAGTGGCGATGCAACGGCTGGCAGCAATGATGACCGCTGCGAATGCAAATGCCAGCCAGATCGAGCATGGCGGCGATGTCATTGGCATGCACACCCTCAACCAGGAAGGTGGCTAAGGCGCCACGACCGGGCTGCTGATCAGGCGTCGGACCGAGAATGCGCAAGCCGTCAATAGACTGCAGCCGTTCAAACAGATGCCCCGTGAGCTGGGCTTCCCAGGCCTGAATGGTGTCCAGACCAATGGACTGCAAGTAACGGATCGCCGCACCCATACCCACGGCTTCACCGATAGCTGGGGTGCCTGCCTCGAACTTGTGAGGCAGAGACGCCCAGGTGCTGTGATCCAGGAACACGTCCTGGATCATTTCGCCGCCGCCGAGGAAGGGTGGCATCGCCTCCAGCAACGATTGGCGTGCCCACAGGAAGCCCATCCCGGTGGGTCCGCAAAGCTTGTGGGAGGAGCCCACGAGGAAATCAACACCGAGGGACGCCACGTTGATGGGCTTGTGCGCCAGGCTCTGGCAGGCATCCACAAGCACCAGCGCACCGGTGGCATGGGCCGCGGGAATGATCACTTCCAGCGGATTGCAGCAGCCCAGGGCATTGCTGATGTGCACAAGGCTCACCAGCCGGGTTCGCGTGCTGAGCTTGGCGCGGAAATCATCCAGATCCAGCTCGCCGGTCTCGGTGACACCGACGTGACGAAGCACGCAACCGGTGCGCTGAGACAGCTGCTGCCAGGGAACCAGGTTGCTGTGGTGCTCCATCACCGTGAGCAGCACCTCATCGCCTTCGCGCAAATTGGCATCACCCCAGGTGCGGGCGACAAGGTTGATCGCCTCGGTGGCATTGCGGGTGAAGACGATTTCACTGGCGCTGGCGGCACCGACGAAATCAGCGGCGGTGGAGCGGGCTCCTTCGAACGATTCGGTGGCTCTGGCACTGAGCTGATGAGCACCACGGTGCACGTTGGCGTTATCGGCGGCGTAGTAGTGCTGAAGTGCCTCAAGCACCTGACGAGGCTTCTGACTGGTGGCAGCGTGATCCAGATAGACCAGCGCTCGCCCATCCGCAGCCTGCTGATCCAGGATCGGAAAATCAGCACGCGTCCGGGCCAGCAATGCGCCGAGATCCGCCTGCGACTGTGCTGATTGCATCAGCGTCATGAGCTCAGTCCTTCCATGACCCGCTCCAGCGGGCTCCAGACCTGAGCCGCCTCAGGAAGCTGCCCGATGATCTCTTGGCAAGCACCACGCAACAGCAACGCTGCTGCGTCGGAAGCACCGATGCCCCGGCTTTGGAGGTAAAAGAGTTCGTCTTCCTGCAGTTGCGACACCGTCGCGCCGTGGGCGCAGCGCACATCATCAGCAACGATCTCCAGCTCAGGCTTGGTGTCGACCCTGGCGCGATCGGAAAGGAGAAGGTTGCGGCTGAGCTGCGCCGCATTGGTGCGCTGCGCTTCGCGAGGCACGTTGATCGCACCGTTGAAAATGGTGTGCGAGCGATCAGCAGCCAGACATTTCTGCAGTTGATCCAGCTCCCCCTCAGGACCGTTGAAGCGCACCGATGTGTGGGTGGCGAGCTGCTGCTCTGCACTGGTGACCGCCAGCCCCTTGATGGTGGTGGAGGCCTGACCATCCACCTGAACGACGCGCGGTTCCAGCCTGCCGAGCAACCAGCCCTGCACCACTGAAGTGAAGGCATAGCTGCTGCGGGGTTCCTGCTCCACAGCGCAATGGGTCAGCAAAGAGGAGGATCCGCCAGACGTCGCCAGGAAGCCGTGTCGCAGCTCAGATTCCTGACCCAGGTGGGCTTCGATCACATGACTGTGCGCATTGGTCCCGTCAGCGAGCACCACCTCCAGCAGATCAAGCGAAGCTTTCTCCTCGAGCAAAAGAAGCACGCGCGTTGCTGTGAGTCCATCGCCACCAGACAGCACCAATTCCAACGGGGGCACATGACCGCGGATGCGCAGAGCCAGCACCTGGCGGCTTCTGGCGTGGTTGAACTCCACAGGCCAGGACTCAGCGCATCCACAGCGGTCAAGAGTGTGTCCGAGAGCCTGCCTGAGCTCTGCCTCGGAGAGGACGCTGATGCCGGCCGGCAACGTCACGCCTTCAAGAGGGTCGGACTGACCATCGAGGACGACACGCACCACACCATCGGCACTGGACGGCAAGGATCCGCCGCTGGCATCTGCGCTCAGCGGCAACGCCGCCAGCGATTCAAGCCGCTTGAGATCTGTCAGTCGCCAGGGTTCCTGACGCCGAGTCGGCAAACCAAGGCGTTCAAGGGCTGCACGACCGCGTTCCTGCACCGGTGCGAGCACACAATTTGCCATCGTCAGGCCACCCCCTGAGCAGCCAGTTCCTGATCAACCCAGTCGTACCCAGTTTCCTCAAGCTCGAGTGCCAGTTCACGGCCACCGGTGCGCAGGATTCGCCCCGCTGCCATCACATGCACGTAATCCGGTGTGATCTCGTCGAGTAGACGCTGGTAGTGGGTGATCAGCAAGGTGGCGTTGTCTTCAGTCGCCAGCTGGTTCACACCACCGGCCACGATGCGCAGGGCATCGATATCTAGGCCCGAATCAGTTTCGTCAAGGATGGCCACGACAGGCTCAAGTAGAGCCATCTGAAGAATTTCATTGCGCTTCTTCTCTCCGCCGGAGAAGCCTTCGTTCACGCTGCGCTCTAGGAAAGCTGGATCCATTTGGACCACCTTGAGCTTCTCGCGCACATGATCTTCGAAATCAAAGGTGTCGAGCTCCTCTTGCCCCTGCTTGTCACGCCGGGAATTGGTGGAGACGCGCAGAAATTCAAGGTTGCTGACGCCAGGAATTTCAACCGGATATTGGAATCCCAGGAAGACGCCGAGACGGGCACGATCTTCAGGCTCCAGGTCAAAAAGATCCTGGCCGCGATAGCGCACAGATCCAGCCGTAACGCGATAAGCGGGATGACCTGCAAGCACTTTCGACAAAGTGCTTTTGCCGCTGCCATTACGACCCATGACGGCATGAATTTCGCCGGCTCGCAGCTGCAGATTCACACCCTTGAGAATGGGCTTGTCTTCCACCGATGCATGCAGGTCGGTGATGTCAAGAAGCAACTCGGCGTCTGGGCGAATCACGGAAGTAAAAAAGAAATCAAAGACAACGAATAGGGATGGGACGAGGAAGAATCAGCCCACAGAACCCTCAAGCTTGAGCGCCAACAACTTGTCAGCTTCAGCAGCAAATTCCATCGGCAATTGATTGAACACATCGCGACAGAAGCCACTCACCATCATCGAAACCGCCTCCTCAAAACCGATGCCTCGGCTCTGGAGATAAAACAGCTGATCTTCGGAGATGCGACAGGTGCTGGCCTCATGCTCGATGGCAGCCTGAGGCTGCTGCGAACGAATGTATGGATAGGTATTGGCCGCAGCCTGATCGCCGATGAGCATCGAATCGCACTGACTGTAATTGCGTGCACCCTTGGCTTTCGGCCCCATCTGCACCAAACCCCGATAGCTGTTGCTCGACTGCCCGGCACTGATGCCTTTACTCACGATTGTGGAGCGAGTGCGCGGTCCGATATGGACCATTTTTGTGCCGGTGTCGGCCTGCTGACGATTATTGGTTAACGCCACGGAATAAAACTCTCCGACGGAGTCGGAGCCCTGCAGGACACAGCTGGGATATTTCCAGGTAATGGCTGATCCGGTCTCCACTTGCGTCCAGCTGATCCGACTTCGATCGCCACGACACTGACCACGCTTGGTCACAAAGTTATAGATACCGCCGACGCCGTTCTCGTCGCCGGCATACCAGTTCTGAACGGTGGAGTACTTGATCGATGCATCATCAAGAGCCACGAGTTCAACCACCGCCGCATGCAACTGATTAGTGTCAAACATCGGAGCTGTGCAACCTTCCAGGTAACTCACCGAGGCACCTTCTTCCGCGACGATCAAGGTGCGCTCGAACTGACCGGTATCACCTGAATTGATCCTGAAATAGGTGGAAAGCTCCATGGGGCATTCCACACCCTTTGGAATGAAGACGAAGGATCCATCACTGAACACAGCAGAGTTCAGCGCGGAGAAGTAGTTGTCATTGCTGGGAACAACCGTGCCGAGATAACGCTCAATGAGCGCGGGATGCTCTTTCACAGCTTCACTGAAGGAGCAAAAGACAACTCCATGCTCAGCGAGCTTCTCTTTATAAGTCGTGGCGATGGAGACGCTGTCAAAGACAGCATCCACGGCCACATTGCTCAGGCGCTTCTGTTCACTCAGCGGAATCCCGAGCTTATCGAACGTTTCCAAAAGCTTGGGGTCAACCTCATCGAGGCTGTTTTTTTTCTCCTGCTGCTTGGGAGCTGCGTAATAAACGATGTCCTGATAATCGATCGGGTCGTAGCCCAGCTCAGCCCAATCCGGCTCTTCAAGGGTTAACCAATGCCGGAAAGCCTTGAGGCGGAATTGAAGAAGGAAATCGGGCTCTTCCTTCTTCTTAGAGATCACACGCACCACCTCCTCGCTGAGACCTTTGGCGATCTTGTCGGTCTCAATCTCGGTAACGAAGCCGTATTTATACGGCTGGCTGACGAGATCACGGGTGGAGGTGGATGTCATGTCACTCAGCCTGCAGTGGCATGGATGGTTTCAGTGGCGATCGTCTGCTCCTCACCACGGAAGGGGTTGTCCTCAGTCAGGAAGAGCATGCAATGGCATTCCTTGCGCTCTCGCATTGGCACACAAGGGCAGTTCCAAAAGGCCTGTGACACCTCAGCCTCTTTGTCTTCGTAATGGCGGCAGGGACACAGCGCGCCACCCAGATCATCCTTGTGACGCGCAAGACCCTTCAGCACCACAGACGTCACACCGGGATCGCTGCAGAAGTAGGTCCCAGTCCGCTGGGCATAGGTCTCAGCGAACTTGCGGATCACTTCAAGGCTCTCCGCGGTCGGTTCTTGGTTGCCCGCAGGGGACTCAGTCATGACAACGAAACTGGCAGAGGAACGAAGCCGGGGAGATACGAAACAGATGGGTTTCGTATTCGAAGCCTAGGGCACAGATCAGGCACCCGACGTCGAGAACATTGTGACGGACCCTGGATCCCAATCGCATCCTCGATGACGACCGATCCAGCTCTCAACAGGATCTGAATCATGATCCAAGGCAGTTGCCCGAATCCCGTGGCATCGTGACCGTATCGTCCCGGTCCCATGGGTGCGTCCGCGCAAGCTCCCACACGTGAAGCGACGCTGACCCTGCTTCTGAGGCAGGGTCAGGTCAGTGCGTCCGCTCTTGCGGATCAGCTGAACATTTCCGTGCAAGCCATGCGCAGGCATCTGCGCACGCTCGAAGATGAAGGGTTAGTGGAATCGCGTGCGGTGTCGGCAGGACCGGGTCGCCCCTCCAACCAATGGCGACTGACGAAACAGGGACATCAGCACTTTCCGGACGGCAGCGAAACCTTCGCTCTTGACCTGCTGGAGTCGATGGTCACGAGCCTCCCGCCCGACACCCTGGTCACCCTGCTCAACAGCCAGGCTCTGCACAAAGCAGACCTCTACAGACGCCAATTAGGCGAAGGCTCCCTCGAGGAACGCATCCGCACCCTGGTTCAACTGCGCAGCGACGAGGGCTATGTCAGCGAAATGGTGCCAGCTGCCGAAGGATCCGGCTGGTGCATCAACGAGTACCACTGCTCCGTCCAGCGCATTGCCGAAGAGCATCCAGCGGTCTGTGATCAGGAATTACAGGTGATTCGCATGACCTTTCAGGACTGCAGAGTGGAGCGGATTCACTGGCGACTGGAATCCGGGCACTCCTGTGGTTTTCTGATCAGCCCCCAGGTCAATCCGCTCCACCAGCCCTCATCCGACCTGCACTCATGAGCAGTGGCGCCATACCGGCAACAGGACCTCTGACCCGTCAACAGATCGAAGCGATCGAGGCCACCCTTCTCCCCACGCTGGATCGTCACCACCTCAGGCTGCAGGCCCATTGCCTGGCCACGTTCCAACAAATGGCCAGCCCTCTCCAGCAGGGACCGCTGCCCAACCGTCAGCGCTGGCAGAGCTGGTGCGAGCAACAGCCGCAATTGGCCGACGACCCTGACTTCATGGAGCTGCTGATGATGCAATTCACAGTCATCGCGACTCAACTGGAGGATGTGGCGAGCGGCCTGGGCATCAGCCCGCTCGAGCTCAGCTTGGACAACCTCATCCGCCATAGCGAAAAGGCCAGCAGGCAACGGCTGGAGAGCTCCCACTAAGTGTTGCCACGCCATGCAGACGTCACATTGATGACTGCGTCCTGCGATCATCCAGAGGATTGGATCCGCCGCTGATGACCCTGGACATCCCCGACGCGCCGACCTTCTTCCGCCTGAGCTGCGGCAGCTGGCGGTCCCAGCGCAGCGTGCACCATCTACTGCACCGTCGCGCCGAAGCCGGCGGATCTCTGATTGTGGTGGAAGATCTGGAGATCGATGATGCACGGTTGCTGGATATGGCCCGTCAGCACGATCAGGATCCCGGTCGGATCATCGGAGGAAGCTATGTGCGCTGGAGCGCGTCCATGGCATGGGATCGCGATGGGGATGCCCATGACGGTGAAACCTGCTTTGCCTTGATCGGCGACAGCGCGTCCGCACGATCGGGAACCATGCTCAGGGATCAGGGCTACGCAGAAAAAGCCCCTGCCACATCCACGTTCAGCATGGACGACCGGGATGGTCTGATTCTCTGCACCAGCTACGAGATGATGACCGTGTGGGAACGCTTCAGCTTCTCGGGAGCGGATGTGCGGATTCGGTCGAGCACGGTTGAAGGCCTGTCCAACAACGCCTCCTTCTGTGTTGAGACCCGATTGAAGGACGACGGCTCAAGCGGTGAGAGTGCTCTGTCAACAGCTGTGACTTCACCCTTCGGATGGTGAGTGTCCACTGTTACGGACTGTGAGTAGCCCGGGGAGCCACGGGGAGCACGTTCATTCACACTTCTACGATCGCTGCAGTGTGTTCCGAACAGCGTGGCTCTTCCTCTCCTGCAGTACGCACCGACCACGCAGAACAATCGCGTAGCTCCCATCCGCGTTGCATCCGACGAGAACGAGCGTTCTCAGCAGATGGACATCGCCATGGATGCGGACAACGTTGAGACCGTGATCGAGTCGGCGTACCGCCAGGTGTTTTTCCACGCGTTCAAGAGCGACCGCGACGCCTTCCTCGAATCCCAGCTTCGGAACGGACAGATCACGGTCCGCGATTTCATTCGCGGGCTCTGCCTCTCCGACACCTTCAAGCGGACCTTCTACGGGTTCAACTCCAACTACAAGGTGGTGCGCCACCTTGTGCAGAAAATTCTTGGCCGCAAGACCCACGGCCAATCAGAAGAGATTGCCTGGTCCATCGTGATTGCCTCCCAGGGCATCGAAGGCATGGTCGACACCCTCCTCGACAGCGATGAATACCTGAGCGCCTTCGGTTACGACACCGTGCCCTATCAGCGCAATCGCGTTCTTCCCGGACGCGAGCTCGGCGAGACCCCCTTCAACATCACCACACCTCGCTACGACGAGTACTACCGCGGAATCCTGGGCTTCCCGAAGATCGTCTACACAGGCACCGCCAAGACCCTGCCCGAGCGCGCCAATCGCAAGCGCGGCGGTTACACCGAGGACTATCTCCCCTGGGTCCGCGGCATGGCCCCCGGAATGGGAGCTTCACCGACTGGGAGCGCCGACATCGATTACCTCTCCAAAGTTCCGTTCCGCAGCATCGGTCGCTGAGTCCAACCCAGCTCAACCCCTTCAAAAAGGAGCCCCTCAGGGCTCCTTTTTTTGTGTCCACGACTGGTCCTACAAGCGCATTGCCGTCAGAAGATGCTGACCACGGGGCTCTTAGCGCCCTGAAAAAGAACAATTGCCAGCAAACTGATCCCAAAGAAACCCGGTAGCTCGAACGTGACGCAAGCCATCACATCCCTCGCCCGCATGACCCTGCGTCAGCTGCGTCAGATGGCTAGTGATCTCGGCGTGACTCTCTACAGCCGCAAGAGCAAGGAAGATCTGGTCTCAGCGATTGCCGAGCGGCAGGAACGACGCGGTGGAGACCTCAAAGCCATCGAGGCAGAACTCACACCACCCTCCCAGTCTCAGTCGACAACCCGAGTGGTGTTTCTCCCCCGGGATCCCCAATGGGCTTATGTGTTCTGGGAGATCTCCGATACCGATCGCCGCCGCGCCCAGAGCGAAGGTGCCGCGCACTTGAGCCTTCGCCTCGCCGACGTCACCGGTCTTCAAAACGGTTCGGCTCACCCACACACGCTCCAGGAAGTGCCTGTGGATAGCCACAGCACCGAGTGGTACCTCCCTGTTCCTCTCTGCGACCGCGACTACCGCGTCGAGCTCGGTTTCCGTTCTGGCAGCAACTGGATCTCCCTGGCCTTCTCCTCGGTAGCTCGCGTTCCCGCCCTGCACCCCAGCGACCAGATCCTCGATCAATTCGTTCCCTTCAGTCTGGAAGCGGCAGCACCTGCTCCCGCACCGGTCGCTCCGCCGGCCGAGCCCAGCGACAGCGGTCTGCACGAGCGCCTTTATCAAAGCGCGACCACCCACTTCCGCAGCCGCAGGGTTGGTTCGGAAGTGCTTCACGAACAGGATTCCATGCCTGGTGACCAGCGCGGTCTGAGCGATTCGGGCGCCGGACTATGGGCCAGCGGTCGCAACGAATCAGGCTTGGGTGGTGTTGCTCCACGCCAGCGCACCTTCTGGCTGGTGGCTGACGCCGAGCTGATCGTCTACGGCGCTACCGATCCCTCCGCCTGCCTCACCATCGGCGGCGAAGAAGTTCCCCTCTCGGACGAAGGAACCTTCCGCATTCAGGTGCCCTTCCGCGACGGTGAGCAGGTTTATGCCATCGAAGCCACTGCCGCCGATGGCGAACAGAAGCGCAACATCACCTTGAACTTCGAGCGCGTGACACCGGAAGACAACAGCAACCCCGCCAGCGAAGCCAAGGCTGAGTGGTTCTGATCCCGTGGGAATGAAGCGGAACACACTCCGTTGGTTTGTGGCCATCACTCCCCTTGCGGGGGCGATGGCCTTTCCCGTCTTGGTCCCCCTGACCATGGCGAAACTGGGAATCGGCGCCGGAGTCGGCGTGGCCTTGGCGCTCAGCAGTCTCTGGTTTGTGACCATGCTCAGCACAGCAGAAATGCCCCACTAGGCCAGCGCAGGATTTTGCTTAGGGGAACACTGCACTCACCGGAGTGAAGTTTCTCGATGCGCCCACGACCCCGTCCTCTGAAAGCAGGAGTCACCACAGCATCAGCGCTGTCGTTCTTGCTGTTGAGCTGCAGCCAGCCAGGGACGGTGGTGGGTCGAGGGGGCGAACCACTGGCGATGCCCAATGGCATCACGCTGCACTTCAACCATCGCGACAGCAACCGCTACCGCCATCCGCTGACGGGGAAATGGCGCAATGGCGATGACCTCGAACAAGCCTTGATCGCGCAGATCGAAAGTGCAGAGCAGGAACTGCTGGTGGCTGTTCAGGAGCTTTCATTGCCCGCCATTGCCGATGCGCTGGTGCAGGCCAGCCAGAACGGAGTGAAGGTTCACGTGGTTCTGGAGAACACCTACAGCACCCCCTGGACTGAGCTGCACCCCACAGACCTGCCCGCCCACGGCCGTCAACGCCTGCATCAACTCCAGACACTCGCCGATCGCAACCGTGACGGCACACTGAGCGCTGAAGAACGACTCCACGGTGACGCGGTCGCCATCCTGAGGCGCGGCGGCGTGCCGACCATCGATGACACCGAAGACGGCAGTCGTGGAAGCGGCCTGATGCACCACAAATTCATGGTGGTGGACCGACGGCGTGTCGTGACAGGAAGCGCCAACTTCACCAGTTCGGGATTGCACGGCGATGCCGGGGCACCCCAAACCCGGGGCAACGTGAATCATCTGCTGAGCATCGACAGCGCAGAACTGGCGGCGGTGTTCCGCGAAGAGTTCGAACAGATGTGGGGTGACGGACCCTCAGGGCAGAAGGACAGCCGCTTCGGTCGAGGGAAAGAGAGTCGACCTCTTCAGACCGTGCACCACGACGACATCAGGATCGATGTGCTGTTCCCACCGCACTCCCCAAAGGATGCAGACCATGGCTTGAACCTGATTGGCCGAATACTGGACACGGCACAACAAACCATCGACATGGCTTTGTTCGTGTTCTCAGCGCAGTCACTGACCAACGTCCTGGCTGAACGCCAAGACGCAGGCGTGGGAATCCGCTTGCTGGCTGATCCCGGCTTTGCCAGCCGCTCCTTTTCGGAGGTTCTGGACCTGCTGGGTCTGGCGCTGCCCGACCGTTTCTGCAAGCTCGAAGCCGGCAATCAACCCCTGACCACTCCGATCAAGGGCATCGGCACCCCCCGCCTCGCCCGCGGCGACAAGCTCCACCACAAGTTCGCCGTCATTGATCACAAAACAGTGATCACAGGATCCTTCAACTGGTCGCCCTCAGCTGCTCACACCAACGATGAAACCCTGCTGGTGATTCACTCACCCAAGCTTGCCGCGCATTTCACCCGTGAAATGAATCGCCTCTGGCGAGGTGCTGAACTGGGCATCAATGCGCGCATTCGCAAAAAACTTGAACGGCAACGGATCCGCTGCGGAGATGGAGTGGAGAGGGGTTAAGAGGAGGAGCAAGTGGCTTGAAAGGTGGCTTAGTGGGTGACCACGAAACCCTTGAATGAACCTAAATTCGACCGCAAGCAAGCGCAGTGGCACTCAGTGGATCAACAGACCATTAAGGAGCTCTCATCCACTGGACGCCATCAAGAATGCCTACAGGCTTGCCAACAGCTTCTCCAGAGCGAACCCGAAAGCCTAGTTCCGTGGAAGTACGCAGGCAAATCACTTCTTGCCCTGGGGCAATTTGAAAAAGCTCAACAGTGCTTAGCCAAAGCTCATCAGATCGACAATAAAGACCCCGAGATCGTCAAAGACATTGGAAATATATTTAACGCCGTACAAAACGACGCGGAAGCAATAAGACTCTACAAAGAAGCACTTTCAATCGACCAGAATTACGCACCAGCAATTAACAACCTTGGCTTGATTGCTAAACAACAGGGCAACTTAGTCGCCGCCGGACAATTAGTTAAAAGAGCATGTGATATTGATCAATCATTCGCCCCATACCACATGAATCTGGGCGGCATCTACAAAGACCTCGGCAACCTCGATCAGGCTCTTGCCTCCACTCTCAAATCACTCGAGCTCAATCCTGATAACCCCGATGCCCTCATCAACCTAGGCGGCATCTACAAAGACCTCGGCAACCTCGATCAGGCTCTTGCCTCCACTCTCAAATCACTCGAGCTCAATCCTGATAACCCCACTGCCCACATGAACCTGGGCGGCATCTACAAAAACCTCGGCAACCTCGATCAGGCTCTTGCCTCTACTCTCAAATCACTCGAGCTCAATCCTGATAACCCCGATGCCCACATGAACCTAGGCGGCATCTACAAAGACCTCGGCAACCTCGATCAGGCTCTTGCCTCCACTCTCAAATCACTCAAGCTCAATCCTGATAACCCAGATGCCCTAATCAACCTGAGCGGCATCTACAAAGACCTCGGCAACCTCGATCAGGCTCTTGCCTCCACTCTCAAATCACTCGAGCTCAAACCTCGAGGATCAGCAGCATTATGCAAACTTGGTCTAATTAAGATGGCACTAGCGCAGACCGAAGAAGCCAAAAAATATCTATTTGACTCGATTGCATGCAACACTCAAGAGTGCGAAGCGTACTTTGCATTAAGCCAGATAATAGAAACAGCAAAAGACGCAGAGGGACTCATTGAATCCACCAAACAAATCAAAACATCACATCTCACTCCGAGGACAAGAACATTTATTGAATTTGCACTATCAAACTGTCTCCACAAACTCAAAAAATACGACCAAGCCGCTAAGCACTTGAAGGCAGCAAATTATAATAAGCTGACAGTATTTCCGTCCGATGCCAGCAGACTTCAACAAGCAATAGCACTCAGCATTTCACGCTCCGACCCCACCGAAAAATCAGCGATCAATACGAATTACGGCAAGGATAGAATTTTTATTATTGGCATGCCCAGAAGCGGCTCCACTCTGTTGGAAACAATATTGAGCATGAATCCAAAGATCAAAGACCTAGGGGAGAGTAGATCCCTTGAAAAAGCGATAGCAAAGATCCAACAACAGAAAGGATGCAAATCTGATCATCAAGATCTTAATGAGGTATATTCCCAGCTGGAGCCCATCAACAACACCCAGCACAAATACACAACTGACAAACAATTATACAATTTTATTTACATTAATTGGATTACTGCGCATATGCCTTCAGCCAAGATTATTCACTGTCGCAGAAATCCAATGGACAATATCCTTTCGATGTATAGAAGCAATCTGACGACTGGAAATAATTACACCGCAAACCTGGAAGACTCAGCAAAAGTACTTGTGGCACAGGAGAAAGCAATACAAATTAACAAGAAAAGATATCCTGAAAAAATATTCACTTTTGACTACGACCAATTTGTCAACGCACCCGAGGACAACCTACGGAAACTTCTAAGATGGCTAGATCTAGATTTCGACGATAACTATCTCCACCCCGAGAAAAGCACGAGAAGCGTCAACACAGCGAGCGTTATACAAGCCAGGAAGCCAATTAGAAACAAATCAGTAGGCGGATGGAAAAACTACGAAACCCTACTAAAACCTGCGCTTAAACTTATTCAAGAAAGCGGAGTTAAAATAGACTAAAACAATAATTAACCACCCAGCATTACAGAATAATATCCTACTGCGAGCCTTGGTTGGCCATTAGATCTCAACGAAACCTTTTCTTCCTCTCTGAGACATAGAACATTCCTACTGTCTCATTGAGAATGAAATCTATGGATCCATAACGAGAGTTCTTTCTCAGCATCTCCTTGAGCAGAGCCTCACTCTTCTTATCTAACTTAATATTCATCGTCTTGGAAAGTGCTTGAAGCACAAATCTTCCATTGCCACCTTTTAATATCCAGACCTTGTCAATCTGGTCTTGCGCATCAAGACTTCCTGCATCTGACGAAACGCATTTACTTCTCATCTATTGAAGGAGACATTCGTAGAGGGGGTCTTAGTGATATACATAGTTCTGAATAGAAAAGATTGTGATGTCGGCTGATCATGGATCTAGCTGGACCTATGAGAGTGAAGCCTCTGGCAAAAAGCACACTTGAGTTCTTGAAAACATTTGAATCTATTTATATGATTTCCACCTTAAAACCAATCACTTTTGAATCAAAAATTACTCCAAAGAGGACTCAAGCGCACTTAAAGCGGAAGCAGTGCGGAGTCAAAGCTCAATAGCCATGATCCAATCGATTCATACTCAAAGGAGTCTTGAATGTGAATTTCCTATACCTTCACCACTATGTATAAGAGTTTTCAGTCAGAAACAGTTATGCGTAGCCTGTTGTCATATTCAACTGAGGTGTATTTCTAGGGGATAAGGACTACTGGTGCTCATCACCATGGATTCTTCGATTACCCCTGTAAAGATGTCTCGGTAGATGCTGTGACCTCCAGAGAGCATCAGAGATGCCCCTCTGAGGTGGAAGGCGAGTAACCCTCTCCTCATCACCACAAGCATCAACAGCCCCTGGAGAGGGCACCTCTAAGACCTCAGATGTAGGCAGCAGTAGGTGAGCTGCATGCTCCCTCACGAAGTCCAGCAAGGTCGTTGTCATGCCACAGCGATGCCACTTGAGCCTCCATCGACCTGGAGATCCTTTCTCAGGATGGAGATGCCCCTTGTGGACGTAGCCAGGGATATGACCGTCGTGTTGACAGTAGGGGCACCGAAAGCGATACACCCCACTGTCAGTCTTTCTCCAACCCAGATGCTGCAAGGTCACTGTGAGACCCTGCAGCAGTTGCTCTGGGGAGTGCATGAGACCTCAGGTCAAAGACCGAGCTTTACCTTCAGACCCTTGTACTCATCAAGATCAGCCTGAGAAGGGGCAGCCTCCAGATGGTTGGAGATGGCTTCTTCCACAGCCTCCTGATCGCCATCACTCCAAGTGACACTGAGAAAAACGAGGATTCCAGCCGTCCCCAATCCCCGCATAATCGCCTGAAATCAAATCATCAAAGAGGCTCTGGCATTCCCGTTCTTTCAAGACCTCTTCAGAGACATAGTTAATGCACTCCCATTCACTCTTAGGCTGAAGGTTGGGGCTGGTTGTCCACACCTCCATCTCGCCAGTGGAATTGCAAGGGAAAGAGTTATTCGCTTCAAGAAGCTCGTTCAAAATCAGGGGATCAACGTATTGATGCTCAGGGAGAAAGACATAGCCGCTGTCGTATTCAGCAGCCATGGACTGGACATAAAAGATTTCAAACTTGGACTTTACAGACATGGATAAGAGTATGCGATTGATGTGGCTTTTCTCGGTGTTTCTCACCGCTAGGGTTTAGAGACGGTTTATCGTCTTCGCCAGAGCAAACATGCAGTGGCGAGTATTTTATTTTCGGATCGCAGAGAAGGCGTCCTGCCCTCGTTTCGAAATACATATTATAAGGCAGTCAGAAACCAGAACTACCTAGAGTGCGCACTTCATCTTTACAGCATATTTAGACATAAAAATCAGTTCATATAAACCAGTTATACCAATGGCTCTGGAGCATGAAACCAGCAATCTCAAGCCCCCTGATATAGCCCCAAAAATTGGCACACACCCTGCCTTAAAAGCGAGCAGAAGCACCCTCCAGGAGGAGGACTAATCAAATCATTAGCGGCTCATCTTATCTCGCTTACACTCCTGCTGATGCCTTCTATAGATCTTGGCTGAATACAAACCAAGGACACCCTCCATAGAGCAGGCAATGACGTCTCCGCAATGAGGGCATCTGAATTTCTCCCTGCTTTCCTCAATCTACTGATGCTTGCTCTGACTCACTATTTCGGCACCTTGACCCGTCCCGTTGGCTTCGCATAGGTCCTGAGCAGCTCCCCCGTGCGATGTCCTGCAACTGCTGCCAAATCAGCGGGGCTATTCTCCAGTGCCAGGGCATGATTCAGAAACGAGTGCTTTTGGGCATACAGACGCCTTGGAGCTAATCCCACACGTCGCTGCGAGCGCTTCCAGACCTTCTCTAACCCTGAGTCATACAGATGCCCATGGGTCCTTGGCGTCACAAACACCAAGCCATCTTTCGTGTTCAGTCCCAGGCACTGCATGGTCTCTCTGTGCTTCCTCAGCACCTCAACGACCTGCTGACCTAACGGCACCACCCGAGCCTTGCCTGTCTTGGTGCCTGACCAAAGTCTTAGATGCGTAGCAGTGCCATCACGCCTCAACGTCTTGCTGATCAGCAGCTCCCCTTCATCCAGGCGCACACAGTCCTAGGTCAGACCAATCACTTCTGCATTCCTGAGCCCTGTGCTCAACCACAGGGCAAAGCAGGGGTAAAACCACTCCTCATTGCTTGTGAGATCGTCCAGCACTTTCTTGATCTCCTCCCGACTAAGTACTTCCTCTTCCACTGACCTTGCTGGCACCTTCACCTGGACCAACCGCAATGCCTTATTGCCTGGTTGCACAGATCGAATCGTGCTGAGGATCCTGGACTGAGTGGATGCAGCCAAACCCTCTGCCTTCATCCATGCAAGGAAGCGATCAACCTGGGCTCTGGTCCTGATCGGCAAGCCAAACCTCTTCGCTTACCGATAGGCATGAGTGACCCTTGCCTGCTTCTTCTCCTCTGCCAGTGACCTAAGAGCATCGAGCAAATCCTGATCTCGACCCTCCACCAGTGGGCGATATCGATTCAGAGCTAGGTCTAAATCGCCCTGCTGGGCATCCCGCCAGATCTCAGCGCAGATGGCTTGTGCCCTGGCTTGGGCGACTGGATCTTCAAAACGACCAGGGCGATTGATGAAATGGTCCCGCCCATCGAGCCTCAACCTGACTTGGAGAGCACCGTTGTTGTCCCTCACCCTCGGCGGCTTCTTCAGCATCCCTCTCCCCTACATGGGATTCGGGCTTAGAGCTGACACCCTCAAAAGCCAAGCCAGATCCATTATTTAGTAGCCCTTCGTAGCCCTAGGGCGTCTCATCACGAGATCCAGCGCCTTTCTGGCCTGGGTATTGGCTTATGGGCGCGGGAGAGTCCTGAGCGCCCCTGAGCGGTTCCTTCAAAAACACTGCACATCAATGCATCGGCACACCAAGACTGGCCCGCGGCGACAAGCTCCACCACAAGTTCGCCGTCATTGATCACAAAACAGTGATCACAGGATCCTTCAACTGGTCGCCCTCAGCTGCTCACACCAACGATGAAACCCTGCTGGTGATTCATTCACCCCAACTCGCCAAACACTTCACCCGAGAGATGGATCGTCTCTGGCGAGGGGCGGAACTGGGCGTCAATTCGCGCATTCGCAAAAAACTTGAACGGCAACGCGCCAAGTGCGGCAGTGGAGAGCAAAGGCCAGCAATCACCTCAGATTCATGAAGAGAAATCGGTTTCGATCGATCAATGGCAACATCCGCTCAGCTCCAACTTGATCCGCTGCAGGCGAGGCGTTGGGCAACCCAATGCCGATCGTCGACCGGCATGCCGATCGGGTCAGAATGCTCATGCAATGACTGATTCACTCTCCGTGAGATTGCCGCTGTCCCTCTTGGGGCTTGCCCTGTTGCTGCCTCCAGCGGCCTTCACGCAGGTCAAGACCGTCCCCCTGCCCACGCAAGAAGAGATGCGGTCGCTGCAATTGCTCGCCTACAGCTGCTCGCGGGAGAACGACCTCAGCAGCTGCGATCAGACCCGGAGCATTGCGGATCCACTGATGGATCACCCGCGGCTGCCAGCTGCCTGTAAGGACACGCTCTGGGAATTGATCCAGGCCTCTCAGGTGGCCAGCAGCAACAGCTTTCAACGGCGGGACAGCATTGATCGTCCAGCCCGTCGACTCACTGTGGTCTGCGCGAAGGCTCCAGCACCGGCACCAAAAGAGCCCACACGAACATGAAGCTCTTCGGACTCAATCCCAATCGAAACTGAAGCGTTGCCCTGGGAGCAAGCGCTCCACTTCATCGCGAACCTGCTGCATCAGCTCACTGCTCAACGCAGGATGCTCACGCAGTTCACGGGTCAATTCGTTCACGTCATCAGCTGTTAAGCCGTGGCTTGAGACCATTGACTCCAATCGTTGACGGACATGGGCGAGGAGCTCTTGTTGCTCCTGAGAGAGAGGTACTGCATTGGGGCGATTGATCTCCATCACAACTCAGCCGACGCGATGAGCAAAAGGTAGCTGCGACAAGTGGTTGCCCCTAACACCCTGGATCTGTCCAGGCATGTTTAGGTTCCGTAGATCCACCCCAACCGCCCGGGATGACTGCCTCCGCCTCGGCCGAGCCCACGCAAACCATCGTGCGACTCGACGCTCCTTTCACAGACCAGAAACCCGGTACATCGGGACTGCGCAAGAGCAGCCAACAATTCGAGCAGCCTCACTACCTCGAGAGCTTTGTTGAAGCGGTTTTGAGGACCCTGCCTGGCGTGCAGGGCGGCACTCTCGTGCTCGGTGGTGACGGTCGCTACGGCAACCGACGGGCCATCGACGTGATCTTGCGCATGGGGGCAGCCCATGGACTCGGCAAGGTGGTGGTCACCACAGGCGGCATCCTCTCAACCCCCGCAGCCTCCAATCTGATCCGCCAGAGGAAAGCGATCGGAGGCATCATTCTTTCCGCCAGCCACAATCCCGGCGGTCCCGATGGCGACTTCGGCGTGAAGGTGAATGGCGCCAATGGTGGTCCCACTCCGAGCTCCTTCACGGATGCGGTGTTCGAGTGCACGAAAACTCTGGAGCAATACGCGATCGCTGAGGCACAGCCCCTCAGCCTCGACCAACCGGGAACGCATCAGATCGGTGCGATGCAGGTTGAAATCGTCAATGGCGTTGATGACTTTGTTGCCCTGATGCAGCAGCTGTTTGATTTCGATCAGATCAGAGAGCTGCTCAAGAGCGACTTTCCGCTGGCCTTTGATGCCATGCACGCCGTGACAGGGCCGTACGCCAAACGGGTGTTCGAAGACCTGCTCGGCGCACCTGCTGGCAGCGTGCGCAATGGCGTGCCCCTCGAGGACTTCGGCAAAGGACACCCTGACCCCAACCTGACCTATGCCCACGACCTCGCGGAGCTCCTGCTCGAGGGTGACGGCTACCGGTTCGGCGCCGCCTGCGACGGAGATGGTGACCGCAACATGATCCTGGGCCATCACTGCTTCGTGAATCCCAGCGACAGCCTCGCGGTGCTCACGGCCAACGCCACCCTCGCCCCCGGGTATGCCGGAGGCCTGTCGGGCGTCGCCCGATCCATGCCCACCAGCGCGGCGGTGGATGTGGTGGCCAAGGATCTGGGCATCAACTGCTTTGAAACACCCACTGGGTGGAAGTTCTTCGGCAACCTGCTGGATGCCGGCGAGATCACCCTGTGTGGAGAGGAAAGCTTCGGCACCGGCAGCAATCACGTGCGCGAAAAAGACGGCTTGTGGGCCGTGCTGTTCTGGCTGCAGATCCTTGCCGTACGCCGCTGCAGCGTGGCCGACATCATGAACAGCCACTGGCAACGCTTCGGCAGGCACTACTACTCACGCCATGACTACGAAGCGGTACCAACGGAAGCTGCTCACGGCCTCTATGAACGTCTGGAAACGATGCTGCCCTCGCTGGTGGGGCAATCCTTCGCTGGTCAGACCATCAGCGGTGCTGACAATTTCAGCTACATCGATCCTGTGGACCAGTCGGTCACTCAAGGGCAGGGGTTGAGAATCCTCCTAGACGATGGCAGCCGTGTGGTGATCCGTTTATCCGGCACGGGCACCAAGGGGGCCACGATCCGGGTCTACCTGGAGAGCTACGTCCCCAACACCGGAGACCTCAACCAGGATCCTCAGGTCGCCCTGGCCGGGATGATCAACGCCATCAACGATCTGGCTGAGATCAAACAACGCACCGGCATGGAGCAGCCCACGGTGATCACCTGATCACCGCATCCACCCTGGCAGGGAGGTGATTCGTCTATTGACGAGGCCTCCCTGGCATTGACTTGCTCGTGCGGTACTCCTCTTCGGGCGCACTCTCCTGCAGCTGACGCATGCTCTCAATCGAGGCACTGAAGAGAGCGGTCGAAGAGATCACGACCCCATAGAGGTAATGGAGCCGTGTGTGGCGAATGGTCGCAGGTGTGTTGCGGATGAAGGTGTCGAGAAAAATCGACAGCACCACACCGATTCCCGCACCAATGAATGTGAACCAAAGCACCTTGAAGCCGTTGAAATCAGAAGGCTTGTGGGTGTCAGCCCCAGGTCGAACCCGCTGTGTCATGAGGTGATCAATCCCGGATCATCCCCGGCTGCTGGACCACTGCTGGCCCCATCCGCCTGGCCCAGCAGAGACTTCATCACGACATAGAACACAGGTACCACAAACAACGACAACACGGTGGCCACCAGCAGACCACCGAACACCACGGCACCCAGTGACGTCTGACTCCGGGCTCCAGCTCCACTGGCGAACACCAGCGGAACGAAGCCAAACAACGAGGAAATCGCCGTCATCAGAATCGGACGCAGACGCGAGCTCGCCGCAAAACGCGCGGCCTCCAAGGCATTGGCACCGGCCTGCATGCGCTGATTGGCCATGTCCACAATCAGGATGCCATTGCCTGCCGCCAGGCCAATCAACATCACCAGGCCCACCTGGGCGTAGACGTTGAGCACCTCACCACGCAACGCCAGAAAGAGCAGGGCACCGAGCATGGCTGCAGGGACCGTCATCAGAATGATCAGCGGGTCGGCATAGCTCTCGTATTGGGCGGAGAGAACCAAATACACCGCGAGAATGCCCAAAGCGAAGATCACCACCGCCAAAGCACCAGCTTTCACTTCTTCCCGGGAGATGCCGGTCCAATCAAAACTGAGGCCCTGAGGGTTCACGCTTTCGAAGATCCCCTTCATCGCGTTGATGGCCTGACCGGAACTGTTGCCTGGTGCCGGCGTGCCTTCGATTTTGATCGACCGGTACAGGTTGAAATGGGGCACCACCGTGGGGCCATAGGTTTCCCGGACGGTGAAAAATTCAGCCAAAGGAATCAGATCACCTGTGGCACTTTTCACGTACACAGCGGATAGACGCTCGGGTGTAGCTCGGCTTTCTGCATTGGCCTGCACATAGACACGCCGCACCTTTCCTTCCTGGAAGGTGTCGTTCACATACAAACCGCCGAAGTTGACGCTGAAGGTTTGCATCGCCGATCCGAAGTCCACATCGACAGCAGCCATGCGATCACGGTCGACCTGGATCTCGATCTGGGGTGATTCAGGCGAGAAAAGCGTGTAGACCCGGTTGAGTTCAGGATCGGCATTGCCGGCCTGGATCAGACGACCGGCTGTGGCGTTGAACTCCGCAAGGCTGTAGGCACCACCGCTCTGATCGAGCAGCTGGAACTCAAATCCACCACCGGTGCCATAGCCGGGAATGGAGGGAGGCTCCACAACAAACACCCGAGCACCATCGACGGAAGCCGCCAGCTTCTTGTTGAGGCGCTCCACGATCGACGCCACCGATTGGTCTTTCTGCTGGCGATCCGACCAGTTGGTGGTGCCAAAGAAGAACAGGCCCTTATTGGGACTGTTGCCATCGAGGCTGGCACCGCTGAAAACGGAGGCAGCTGTGATGTCTTTTTCGGTGCGCAGCACTGCGGCCACCTGCTGATTGATAGCTTCTGTGACCTGAGTAGACACCCCCTCTGGCGCCTGCACGACGCCGATGGCGTACCCCTGGTCTTCAATCGGAACGAACCCACCGGGGATCGCGCGAAACGCTACGGCCGTCAGCAAGATGCCAGCGCCGAGGATGCTCATCACTAGCTTTCGGCGGCCAAGTGCCCACTGCAGGGCAGCGGCATAACGGCTTTCCATCACCGCATAGCCGCGGTTGAAGTTGGCGAAGATCACCGGAGTGAACCAGCCCAACGCCAGACCCAATGCGGGGTAGATGACGACTGGCAGGATGCGGCTCACTCCCACCAAAATCAAACCGGCGATGGCTCCACCGATGGTGAAGGGCAGGGTGGCCGGACGATCCAAAACGCGGCCGAGCAGTAGCCCGGCCAAGGCTCCGATGGCGGTGGGCACCAGCACCAACGCGGCCCCTCCACCGACCACAAGCAGGCCGTACACGAAACCGATCACGGTGCCGGCGATGGCATAGGCCTTGCGACCGGGATCCTTCGATTCGCGAGCCAACAGCAACGCCGAGAGCATCGGCGAAAAGGTGAGTGCGTTGAAGGTGGAAATGGCGATCGAGAAGATCACCGTGGCCGCAAACTGCTTGTAGATCGTTCCTGTGGCCCCGGGGAAGAAGAGCACCGGTAGGAACACCGCGAACTTCACCAGAGAGGTGGCGATCACGGCGGAGAACAGTTCATCCATCGTGGCTTTGGCCGCCTCAAGCGCCGTCATGCCTTCGGCTTTCTTGCTGGACGTGTCCTCGATCACGGTGATGGCGTCATCCACCACCAGGCCGGTGGCCAGCACGAGACCGAACAGGGTGAGCTGATTCAGGGAGAAGCCGAAACCAAGCACCAGCCCGAAGGTGCCGATCAACGCAACAGGGATGGCAATCCCTGGAACCAGCGTGGCCTTCCAGTTCTGCAGAAACAGAAACAGGATCAACACCACAAGGATCACGGCATCCCGTAAGGAATTCACCACGCCCTGAATGGAGGCGGTGATGAAGTCGGTGTTGTCGTAGATCTTCTCCATCTTCATGCCCACCGGCATGGTCTTTTCGAACTCGGCCAGCACCGACTTCACTCCGTCGGAAACCTCAAGGGCATTGCTGCCGGTGAGCTGATACACCGCCAGTCCCACCGATGGGACGCCCTGAAGATCGGTAGCGCTCACGGCATAGGACTCACCACCGAGTTGGACGCTGCCCACATCCCGCAAGCGCACGAGCCCACCTTCTTCAGCGGTGCGGACAACCATCGACTCAAATTCCTCAACGCTGCGCAGACGGCCTTGCAGCTGCACCGTGAAAGTGAACTGCTGCCCCTGCGGCGATGGTTCACCGCCCACCTGACCAGCCGGCACCAGACGGTTCTGGCTGGACAGCTGGTTGACAACGTCCGTTGAGGTGAGACCGAAAGCCGTGAGCTTGTCGGGATCCAGCCAGAGGCGGAACGCCAGTTTGCGATTACCGAAATAAGTGAGATCACCAACCCCGGTCACGCGCTTGATCGAGTCCGTAAGGTTCAGATCGAGAAGGCCGCTGATCGTCTCAGCGCTGTAGGTGATCGTGTCGGGATCCTCACTGCCGAAGTTGTAGACAAGCAGAATTGAGTTGGATGCCTTGTTGACGGTCACCCCGGCTTTGCGAACCTCTTCTGGGAGCTGTGGCTCAGCAAGCGAAACCCGGTTTTGAACATTGACCTGGTTGATGTCGCCATTCGTGCCGCTAGCAAAAGCCACATCAATGGAGCTCACACCATCGGCCGAGCTGTTGGACTTGATGAAGTCCATGTTCTCGACACCATTGATCTGCTGCTCCAGCACCGAGGTGACACCCTCTTCCACGGAGATGGCATCAGCTCCGGTGTAGTTCGCACGCACCTTGACGGTGGGCGGCGCGATGTCGGGCAGGTTTTCGATCGGGAGGATCGGAATCGCGATCAAACCCACGATCACGATCAGGATGCTGCAGACCGTGGTGAGAACCGGTCGGGTGATGAAGTTGTTGGATGCAGACATTGCTCAGGCGCTCAGTTGTTCACCTTCACGGGCACGCCATGGCGGAGGCTCAACAGATTGCTGGTGATCACCTTCTGGCCTAACTCCAGCCCTTTGGTGACGGGATAACGATTGTTCTGAAGCGAACCGAGGCTCACCGGGGTCTGCAGTGCAAACAGACTTGTGGAAGGAATCACGCCACGTTCAATGCCCTTCTTGATGCGATCCAGATCAGCTTTGCCCGGCTGAGCCTCAAGCTCTCTAAGGGTGCCGAGCCGAAACACAAAGCTCTGGCCTGAGGTTTGGGTGACAGCCGCAAAAGGAACGGAGGGAAGCTCGCGGGCATCCAGTTGCACCCGGGTGCGCAATCGCTGACCATTGCGCAGGGATCCATCGGGATTGGGGAATTCCGCCAGCACCAGCAGAGCCTGTGTTCCCGAGACGATTCCGGGATCCACAGAAGACACGGTGCTTTGCGCTAGCACCTCATCGCTACCGGGAAGGCTGAGAAGAACCTGCTGCCCCAGGCGGATGCGATTGGCGTAGGTGGAAGGGACCTCAACCCTGGCTTCCAGAGTGTTGTCGCGAATGAGCTTGGTGAAGGGGTCGCCGGTCTGCACCACATCGCCGACCTGCACCGAGACATCCGCTACAAATCCGGCGATGGGTGACTCCAAATTGCTGTAAGCGAGTTGCGCCTCTTGAGCCAGAACCTTGTTGCGGGAAGCGATATAGACAGCTCGACGCTGATCGCGTTCCGACGCCTCAGCAGCTCCAAGCGGGACTAAGAATTCATAGCGTTTGAGCTCCAGCAGATCCTTCTGCTCTTCAGCTCGGGCGGTGGCCAGGCGTGCTTGTTCCGCGGCCTGATCCAGAACCATGAGCAACTGGCCTGGCTTCACCTGATCACCCTGAGCGATCTTCAGCTCAAGAATGCGGCCGGAAGCCTGAGCTGCCAGCTGCACCAGATCACTCGCTTCGAGGGTGCTCACCGTGTCGACATCGTCGGTGAACATCGCTTCTTCGACAGGAGCCTGTTGCACCTCGGGCAAGGGTCGCTGTGCTCCACCGCCCATCCCACAAGCCGACAGCATGACGGTCGTCAAGGCCAGCGGAATCAGGGGTCGGTTCAGACGCACGGCCAGATGTCAGACGGCCGCATTATGACTGCGATTTTTAGTTTGATTGGCCTAAATCAGGCAAGAATCACAACTTCAGGATTCGATGCCGTGGGCGGACCTTCAGATCAGGATCTGTTCAGCCATCACGGCGATGCCCTGAGACGTCAGCAGGCACCCCTTGCCGACCGCCTCCGTCCGCGTGATCTGGATGAATTCGTCGGCCAGGGAGCAATCCTCGCCGAAGGCAGGCTGCTCCGACGCGCCATTGCCGCCGATCGGGTCGGCAACCTGATCCTGCATGGTCCTCCAGGAGTCGGCAAAACCACCCTGGCGCGGATCATCGCCAATCACACCCGAGCCCATTTCAGCTCGCTCAATGCTGTGCTGGCTGGGGTGAAGGATCTACGCCATGAGGTGGATGAAGCGCACCGCCGCCTGGAGCACCACGGACTGCGCACAATCCTGTTCATCGATGAGGTGCACCGCTTCAACAGTGCCCAGCAGGATGCGTTGCTGCCATGGGTTGAAAACGGAACCCTCACGCTGATCGGAGCGACGACTGAAAACCCCTACTTCGAAGTCAACAAGGCACTGGTGAGCCGCTCGCGGCTGTTTCGGCTCGAAGCCTTGGAAGCCGATGACCTGAGCCGGTTACTCAGGAGCGCACTCAGCGACGCGGAACGCGGCTACGGCAACCGAAAGGTGGAGATCACACCAGAGGCGGCCGACCACCTGGTGAACGTTGCCGGCGGTGACGCGCGCAGCTTGCTGAATGCGCTCGAACTGGCCGTGGAGAGCACACCCACCAGCGCGAAAGGAGTGATCGAGATCGACCTCGGCATCGCTGAAGAGTCGATTCAGCAGAGAGCCGTGCTGTACGACAAACAAGGGGATGCGCACTTCGACACGATCAGTGCCTTCATCAAATCGCTGCGCGGTTCTGACGCCGATGCTGCTCTGTTCTGGCTGGCCCGGATGATCGAAGCCGGAGAAAATCCGCGCTTCATCTTTCGCCGCATGCTGATCGCCGCCGGAGAAGATGTGGGCTTGGCTGATCCCCAAGCGGTGGTGGTGGTGGAAGCCTGTGCCGCGGCCTTTGAACGCATCGGCTTACCGGAGGGTCTTTATCCCTTGGCACAGGCCGCCCTTTATCTGGCCTGCACAGACAAAAGCAACAGCACTTCCGGGGTCTTCGAGGCCCTGCGCAGCGTGCGTGACGCACAGCGTCAGGAGGTGCCGACCCACCTAAGGGATGCCAACCGCGATGGCGATGCCTTCGGCGATGGCAAGGGCTATCGCTATCCCCATGCCTTCCGCGAACACTGGGTAGCTCAGCAATACCTTCCCAAGGCCCTACAAGGTGAGGTGTTCTGGTCAGCGAGCAGCCAGGGATGGGAAGGCCAACGGCGCGAGCGGATGCTGGAGCGCCGAGCGGCGCAGCTGGCAGCCTCCGCGGAAGCCGTGGATGAGCATCCGCTGCTGATGAGCAGTGGCCCGGAAGAACCCCAGCTGGAGCGATGGTTGCAGCGGCAACGGGCTGTGGATGGTGAACGCCTGCAGGAGCTGCGCCAACGGCTCTGGTCGGATCTCGACTGGAAGCGCACTGACCGCGTCGTCGTGCTGGGTGGACGCTCGCTGCTGTGGTCAC
The DNA here is from genome assembly GCF_014279815.1 of Synechococcus sp. NOUM97013. NCBI lineage: Bacteria > Bacillati > Cyanobacteriota > Cyanophyceae > Synechococcales > Synechococcaceae > Synechococcus > Synechococcus sp. NOUM97013. The sequence continues at coordinate 2,104,817 of NZ_CP047941.1, forward strand.
TCGACCCGCTGGGCGCCGTTGCCGAAGGTGGGCTGACAATCCTCTGCGCCTCCCGCACCGAACAGCAACGGCTGGACGCCCAGCTGCAACTGCTCGACCCGCTCCATCAACCGACCGTGCTGGACAGTCCGAAGGGGCTGGACAGGTTCAAGGCCGATTACCGCTTCGAGGTGCTGGGAGGAAGGCTCAATGCTCAGGACCTGTCCTCGCCAGAACTGGAAACCATCTGGAAGGCATTGAGTGCAAGGGCGATGCCGGATGCACAGCTGCGTCTGTTGTTCAGTGAGCCCCAACTCGGACCCGCTGCCGCAGTGCTCGAGCTGGTCGACAACGACACAACCGATCCGTACCTCCTGCAGGCTCTCAACTCTCTGGCCCAGCGGGAGGGCGATTGGCTTTCCCAGGAGACGCAACGGGAGCGTCTGCTCGCGACACTCGACACCAACGGTTGGACAATCCAGCCGTCCAGCTGGCAGGAATCCCTGACGCTGACGGTGGATGCCAGCCTGATCGAACGGTGGCTCGGAGACAGTCGTCCCTATCAGCAGGCGATGGAAGCATCAGGAGACATCGGCTCAGAAGAGCTTTCCGTGCTTAGGCAAGCCCTAACGCGACTGCTCGGGCAGACCCTTCCTCAACGGTTGCGCCACTGGCGACTTACCGGCGTGTATCACTGAGAGCGGCATAAAAAAAGCCCCGGCAATGCCGGGGCCTTTTGAACGATGACGTCGAACCTGAAGGGTTCGAATCGATCACCAGAGGCCGCGAACGGGGGCGGCAACAGGAGCGGGCTCCGCAGGGAGGATCTGGTTGGCCTGCACGCAAGCGGGCAGGAACACGTACCAGGAGAGCAGGGAGGTGGACTGAGGCTCGTCGAGGCCGTCCTTGCAGACGTTCTGAGCACCGTCAGAAGTGCCGTTGTCGTTCAGACGGAAGTCGACGGGCAGGTTGGCCATGATGCCGGCGGAAGAGATTTCGCCGTCAGCAGCGTCGAGAATGATGGCGGAGCGAAGAGCGACCACAGCGGTCTTCTTCTTCTGCCAGTAGGGGAAGTAGCTGCGGGTCTGGTCGTCGAGGAAGGCGACGCCATCGGCGGAATACAGGAAGCGGGACACGCCAACCAGATCCACGTCGTAGGTCTTGGTCATGCCTTCCTGGATCTCATCGGCAGTCCAACCGGAGTTGTTGATGCCGGCCTGAAGGGCGCGATCGGTGATTTCGCCTTCGCTGAAGAACTTGGCGAAGGAACTGGCTTTGGTGGTCCAGACAGCACCACCGGACACCCAGCGCACGGGGCGCGAGGTGCCAGCTTCAGCGGCGACAGCCAGAGTGGTAAGGGAAGCGGCGGCGAGTGCGCCGGCTGCAAAACGGGTGAACACGGACGGCGAAAAAAGACGTCTCTAAAAACCTAGCCGTATGAAAAACAGTTGCCAACAAAATCGCCGAAAGCGGCGGAATCACAAGAGAAATCCGCACGATTCGGCCCACCCAACCTCGAGTCTCGCGATTCCCGCCAGACCCGAGAAACCCATTTAAAGACCGGAAAGTGTTTCAGATGACCTGAAGATTGCTAATGCATCAAGCACATCACTGAGGCAGTGCAGTCCAACCCGCAGGGCATTGATCGCTGTCAGTCACAGCTGCTGACGTGGCGCCAACATCGGCGATCGGACCTCGACAGTGCACGCGACGCAATTTTCCTCCATCGACGCTGACTTGAGAGAGGTAGGCCTCATCTCCACGCCTTGGCGTCAGCCAAAGCCTTGTCTGCAAAGGCTGACTCTCCACGCTCGCTTTCAAGGAAGGATCAGCGACGAGCCCCAGATCAATCAGTGAGGAGGCGAACTGGCCCCAGTAATGACGTGTGAGCTGAGCTCGGGTAAACGCGCCCAAGAGCTCTTCCGCTTGGCGTCGCTGGTGAAGCGTGGCTTCCCGCTCGTCCAACCTGGTCCACTCGGAATCACCAGCCAGCCAGGCGACATCAGCGGCCGTGCGACCCTGCCCATGCAATAGTCCGGAAGCACCAAGGCCTGCCAGCAAGGCCGCGCTGGCAAACGTTGGAACCCAATGCCAGCGAGAGGCAGGCAAAACCGGACGACGAAACGACTGAAGTCACGCTAGGCAGAGTCGGCAATCCTGCAGCAATTGTTTGTCGGCGACGGCGACTGCCATGCGCCAATCACCCTGGGATCGCAACTCAACCGCGATCTCAACGGCCAGATCACCGTGACGTGCCCATCTCAGGCATGGACTCACTTCCCAGAAGCGCAAGTCACCGGCCAGCGTTCCGCGTTGCCACTTGATGGCCGCTTCCTTGATCAGCCAGCGATCCAGCACCTCGCGACGCAAGCGCTCACCCTGGAGGGCAACCAAATCGCTTCGTTCCACGCCGGTGAAAAAGCGCCGCATCAAAGCATCCGCAGGAAAGGCGCGATCGGCTCGCTCCAAATCGACACCAACCGGCTGCGGGCTCCAAGCCAGCAGGCAAGCATCGACGCAATGGCTGAGGCTGATGTAGCCCCAACCAGGAGCAAGGAGGGGCGCCGCCCCTGGCGGTGCCGTCAAGGGAACCTCTTCGGCAGAGCAACCATGCAGCGACGCCAGGCAGCTCCGCATCCAAAGCCGTGAACGCCGGAACTGCTTCGCGCGAGGCTGAGGAAGGCCTTCCTCCCAGACCATCTCCTCTGCCGTGAGTCCCGATGGATCGTCGCTGAGCTCGGAACGAGACTCTCTTATCCATAGAGCCGTTACGCTGCCGCCGATTGTTCTGCCGCCCATGACACTGCAGATCGGCGATCCCGCCCCTGATTTCACGCTTCCGGATGAAAATGATCAGCCCGTGGCCCTGTCATCCCTGAAAGGACAGCGGGTGGTGATCTATTTCTATCCGAAGGATGCCACCCCTGGCTGCACCAAAGAGGCCTGCAACTTCCGTGATCGCTGGGGCGATCTGCAAAAGCACAACATCAAGGTGCTGGGCATCAGCAAGGACAATGCGGCATCTCACACCCGGTTCATCGCCAAACAGGAACTGCCCTTCACCCTGCTGACGGATGAAGAGCCGTGTGCCGTCGCCAGTTCCTACGAGAGCTATGGACTGAAGAAATTCATGGGTCGCGAATACATGGGCATGATGCGCCACACCTTTGTGGTGGATGCCGAAGGCAAGCTCGAACTGATTTATCGCAAGGTGAAAGCTGACTCGATGGCTGATCAAGTTCTCAACGATCTGGGCCTGAGCTGACCAACGCGACCATCGACTGCATCACGAGATCCGGGGCATGCGTCACAGCCAAGCCCCGGGATGCCAGGACCGACATCAGCAGTGGAGCATCGCCACCGCACAACCACAGTGAGGACGGGTCCTTCTCCTGGGCCTGCAAGATCAAGCCAACAAGACTTTCCACAACGCCGCGCCGCATCGCCTGAGCGGTCTCGATAGGGAAATCCGTCCCTGCCAAGAGCTCAGAAATTGCATGGTCAGGGAGCTGAAGTGCAACCGTTCCCTGCGCCATGGCCCGCAACTGAAGACTGACACCAGCGGCCAGCCACCCTCCTGCAAAACATCCTGTCCTGGACACACGGGTGAGGCTGAGAACGGTGCCTGCATCCACCACCATCACCGATGATGCGTTGCCAGCACGCTCCCATGCACCCCAGCCCGCCAATGCACGGTCGACACCGAGCCAGGAGGGCTTCTCAGCCAGCGGTATCTCTGCCAATCCAAGTTGGCTCGTGGGTTGCAACAGCGGATGGGAAGGAACAGGGCCAACAGCCGCCCAGCCGGTCAGCGAAGGCAGATCATCCAGGCGTGTCTGTGTTGGAAGGCCATGAGAAAAGTGCCAGGCTTGCGCACCAGCAGCGGCACTCGAATTGGCTGGCGTGCGTTCAGCCCAATGCCAACGGCTGTTGCCGATAAGCAGACAATGCTGCTGAGCCTCCATGGTCAGATGCCATCACCCATCACCCCGGGCACGTGGATTCCGCACTCCTGCCTCTGTCCGCCGAAACGAGTGCTGCGCCCTTCCACTTCCAAGCCATCGGGAGCACTGGAATGCCAATCCCCAACAGTGGAATACCCCTGATCGAACAGAGGATGCTGCGGAAGCTCATGCTTCTGCATGTAATAGAAGACATCCCGATTGGTCCAACCAAGAAGGGGGCGCAACGACAGGCGGTCTCGGATGGGATCCAACACAGTCATCTTTTTGCGCAGGTCGGTTTGGCCGCGACGGACACCACTGGCCCAGCAGCGCACCGCGCCCTGATCCAAAGCTTTTTCCAGAGGCTCAACCTTGCGCAGCCGCAGATAAAGGTCCATGTCCTCCTCCAGGCCTGATTCCCAGAGGCGACCATGCAGCGCTTCCATTCGGGCCGGTGACACGCTGGACTGCGCCACGACAAGGCGCGTTCCCAGCCGTTCACACAGGGTCTGGGCATAGCGATAGGTCTCGGGGGGCAAATAACCGGTATCCACCCAGATCACCGGAACCGCATCGCCGCCTGGCAAACGGCTGAGCATGTGCAGCAGCACGGAGGACTGGATCCCAAAACTGGTGGTCATCGCAAAGCCGGCGCCGTAGCGATCCAGCGCCCACTGCAGACATTGCTGTGGCTCAAGAGGCTCCAACTGCGCCCGCAACGCGCTTAGGTCGGCATCTGCCGCTCCTGAGTCGACACCGCCCGCGGTGCTGATCATGTTGCTGGTGCCTTGCCTCATCCCTCCATCCTCCAATGCCGGGGGGACCACCGCGCTGCCTATGGTTTCTACGCAAGTTTCAGTGTTGCCTTGACAACCCCTGCCAGCGATCAACTTGCGCCAATCGTGGTGATCGGTGGTGGTTTCGCCGGATTGTCGACGGCACTGGCCTTCCGTCATGTGCATCCGCGGCCACCGGTTGTCTTAATCGAACCCAGGGAACGTTTCGTTTTTGTTCCACTCCTCTATGAACTGCTGAGCGGCGAATTGCAGGGATGGGAGGTAGCGCCCACCTACGCATCCTTGTTGCAGGGCCGTGGCATCAGTCATGTGCAGGATCACGTCAAGTCCATCGATTTGAAGGCGCGAACGCTGCAAACAGCATCAGCGCAGACCCTGAACTACAGCCAGCTGGTAATCGCCACCGGCGCCCAGCCGGCAGATTTCGGCATCCAAGGCGTGCACGAGCACGCGCTGCGCTTCCACACCCTGTCGGATCTCGCTCCTCTACGGCAGTGCCTGCAGCAGGTGACGTTGAGGCCTTCCGGAAGCTCCACTTTGGTGATCGCAGGGGCAGGGGCCACCGGCGTCGAACTGGCCTGCAAGCTGTTCGACATGCTCGATGGTGCCGCGGCGATTCAGCTGGTGGAACTGGGTGAACAGATTCTTCCCAGGTCACGGGCCTTCAACCGAGAGCAGGCACAGCGGGCTCTGGAGAAAAGGGGCATCACGGTGCGCTTGAACACCCGTGTCGACGCCGTCTCTCCGACCTCCGTCAATCTGCACGGTCCAGAGGGGGCCGTCACGCTTGCTCATGACGGCTTGATCTGGACCGCTGGCAGTCGCCCCAAGATTCCGGATCTCTCTCCCGCCGTGACGCTGCAGGGTGGTCGCTTGCCAGTGACGTCGGCGCTGCGCCTCGAAAGCCATCCTGAGGTCATGGTCCTGGGCGACATCGCCATCCATGCATCACACGACGAGGCATCCCACTGGCCTCTCTCAGCACAGGCCGCCATCCAGCAGGGGCAATTCGCGGCCAAGGGCCTACAAGCGCACCTAAATGGAGGAGACCCAGAACCCTTCATCTTCCGGGATCTGGGAGAAATGCTCAGTCTGGGCATTGGCGATGCCTCACTCACCGGTCTTGGCATCACCCTTGCCGGACCCCTCGCCTTCAAGTTGCGCAGGCTCACCTATCTCACTCGTCTGCCTGGGTTGTCGCTCGGGCTGAAAGCCGCAGGAGCCTGGCTCGTCAGCCCTTGAAGCAGACCCACCTGGCAGGACGCACGCGCGGTCTCCGTCCATCACAACTCAAACAACTGGAGCGCCTCAGCCATCGCCGTCACCCCGACGAAAGCGGTGCAGATCTGCTGTCACTGGAGCGGCTCGCCGAACTGGCACTGGAGCTAGAGACAACACTGCATCTGCTTCTGGACGATCGAGGTGTCTGCCGTCTGCTCTGGGTCGGCCCACTCGGCGAGTCGGATCGACTGGAACACCATCTCCCTGGTGGCTCCAGGCGGCGATCCAGACGCTGGAGACTGATCAGCGTGATGCTGGGCCGCCGTTCCCCGGATCTGGTTCCCGAAGGCCGGGATGCCGTGATTGCTCTGGATGTGGAGCCGGTTGACTGGTTGCGTTATCAGGCCTTGGTTGCGCCAGGCGGCACCCGTCTTGGTGCGCGATGGTGCCCTGATCCAGCCACATCCGGGGGATGGCAGTGCTGTGATCGGGGCGATTTAGCGACCCTCTGCCAGGGCACTCCAGAGCTCAAACCTGTCGCATCAGCACGCGAGGTGGTGACCGCCGCCTCCACGGCGGGAGCTGAACGGGTGCTGCTGCTGACTCTCACTGGAGCGGACCCCGCGCGCAACGAGCGCGAGCTGGCGGAACTTGAGGGGCTCACCCGCAGCGCTGGTGCCCGCGCCGTGGCCGTCTGTCGCCAGCGGGAAGGACAGATCAACCCTCAGACGCTCTGGGGACGCGGAAAACTGCAGGAAGCGGCGCTGGAAATCCGCAAGCAAGGCGCAACGCTGGTAATCACCGACAGGGAGCTCACCCCCGTTCAGGCTCGCAATCTGGAACGGCTGCTGGACAGCCCGGTGACCGATCGCAGCGAGCTGATTCTCGACATCTTTGCGCAGCGGGCCTCAAGCGCTGCAGGCCGGCTTCAGGTGGAACTGGCCCAGTTGCGCTATCGACTGCCGCGACTGACGGGGCGTGGGCTGAGCCTCTCCCGCCAGGGCGGAGGCATCGGCACCCGCGGACCGGGTGAGACGCAGCTCGAAAAAGACCGTCGAGCGATCAGCCGCCGGATTGAGCACCTGGGACGCGAGCTTCGCCAACTCGGAGCTCATCGCGCCCGGCTGCGGGAACGCCGCCGTGAACTACCCCGCGTGGCGCTGGTGGGGTACACCAATGCGGGGAAATCATCCCTGCTCAATGCGCTCTGTGAGCGAGGCCAGGGCGGAGCTGTGCAGGCCGAAAACATTCTTTTCGCGACCCTGGATCCCACCACGCGTCGACTCTGTCTGCCGAGGGTTGGCGCCGCGCCCCGGGAATTGCTGATCACCGACACCGTCGGCTTCATTCGAGAACTGCCTGGTCCCCTCACCCAGGCCTTCATGGCCACACTGGAAGAAACACGCGATGCCGACCAGCTTCTGCTGGTGGTTGACCTGGGAGATCCCGATTGGCAAGGACAGCTGCAAGCCGTCCACACGATTCTGGATGACCTCGGCTGCCAGCAACCGCGACAGGTCCTGGCCAACCAGATCGACCGCTGCGATGCCGACGCGCTCGAGCAGATCCATGCATTGGAGCCAGGGACGCTCTATCTCTCCGCCACGCAGGGAACAGGCTTGAAGGGTCTGCGAACATGGCTCGAACAGACGTTCTGGGAGCCGGCAGGCACGCCACCCCATGGTTGAGCTCAGTGCTGCTCTGCAGAACGGAGATGCGTTGGTCACCCTGGGGGTGCTGCTGCTGGCAGTGGTGCTGTTCATTAGCGGTGCCATGGCACCTGAGCTGGTGGGGCTTCTGAGTGTCTCCCTGCTGATGATCGGCGGGGTGCTGACTCCCCTGCAAGCCCTGAGCGGCTTCGGAAGTCCAGCCCTGATCACGCTGATGGGCCTGTTTGCCGTTTCAGCGGCTCTGTTCCGCAGCGGCGCCCTAGATCGCCTCCGGGAACTGATCGCATCGGAGCGGATCCGCAGCTCCCGCCGGATGGTCGGCCTGCTCACGCTTGTGGTGGCACCGATCTCCGGTGTGGTGCCGAACACCCCGATCGTGGCCAGCCTGTTGCCCGTGCTGGAGACCTGGTGTCACAAGCGAGGGATTGCTCCATCCCGGGTTTTGCTCCCCCTCTCTTTCGCCACGCTGCTGGGAGGAACTCTCACACTGCTGGGCAGTTCCGTGAACTTGCTAGCCAGTGATGTCAGCCAACAGCTGGGCTACGGAGCCCTGGACCTGTTCAGCTTCACCGCCATCGGCGTCCCGGTCTGGCTGGCTGGCGCCACCTACATGCTGTTGGCGCCCCGGGCGCTGCTGCCCGATCGCAGAAGCCCTGACGATCAGCTGAGCACCAGCCAGGCGATGATCGGATACTTCACGGAAGTCACGATTCCATCCACGTCAACCCTGGTGGGGCAGACCCTCAGGCACAGCCGCCTTCAGCGACGTTTCGATGTTGATGTGCTGGAACTGCAGCGGGGAGGAGAACGCATCCTTCCTCCTCTTGCGGATCGCGGCATTGAGGCGGGAGATCGCCTGCTGCTCAGGGTCACCCGTGCAGATCTGCTGAGACTGCAGCACGAGCACACTGTTCAGCTTGCGTCCGCGAACCGCCCAGCTGCGTCAAGCCCCTCCATGGGCGCTATGGACTCGTCTCTCTTCAATGCGGGAGACGAGGGCCAGAAGACGGTGGAGGTGCTGCTTCCTGCCGGTTCAACGCTGGCTGGAGCGAGCTTGCGCGAACTGCGGTTCCGTCAGCGGCACAACGCCACGGTTCTGGCCCTGCGCCGCGGCCAGCAGACGGTGCAGGAGCGCCTCGGCCAGGCAATTCTGCGAGAAGGAGACGTCTTGCTACTGCAGGCTCCGCTGGATGCCATCCGCGGCCTTCAGGCCAGCAATGACCTGCTTGTTCTTGATCAGCTTGAGAACGACCTACCGACGATCCGGCGGAAACCCCAAGCAATCACCATCACGGCGCTGATGCTCTTGGTTCCCACGGTCACCAACATTCCCTTGGTGGCATCAGTGCTGTTCTCCGTGGTGCTGCTGGTGCTGGTGGGCTGCTTACGCACGGGAGAAGTGCAGCGATCGATCCGCCTTGACGTGATTCTGCTGCTGGGTTCCCTCTCCAGCTTCAGTGTGGCGCTGCAGACCAGCGGGCTCGCCAACGCTTTGGCGACCGACATGGAGCGATTGCTGCTGAACTGGCCGGCTTACTGGGCCTTGCTGGTGATCTTCCTGGCCACCAACCTGATCACCAGCGTGATGAGCAATGCCGCCTCGGTAGCGCTGTTGGTGCCTGTGGCCACTCAGCTCGCACCCTCCTTGAACCTGCCTCCCCAGGCTCTACTGCTCACGGTTCTGTTCGGTGCTAGCCAATCCTTTCTGACCCCGATGGGTTACCAAACCAACCTGATGGTGTTCGGTCCAGGCAGGTATCGCTTCTTTGATGTGGCGCGCTACGGAGCTGGTCTCACCGTGTTGATGACCCTACTCGTTCCGGGGCTGATCCTCATGCAGGCAGGAGGCCTCTGACGCCCATGCCTCTTCCCCAGGCCATTCATCGCACCCAGGCGTGGTATCGACGGCTGACAGTGCCCCAGTTCACTGTGGTGACCGGGCTACTCGTGATCAGCCTCGGCACCTTGCTGCTGGCCAGCCCCCTCTGTTCCAGCCAGAACGTGGGTCTGTGGGAAGCACTCTTCACCGCCACATCAGCCGTCACGGTGACCGGTCTGACCGTGATCGATGTGGGCAGAGATCTGACCACCTGCGGCCAGGCCGTGCTGGCGCTGATGATCCTGGTGGGGGGGCTCGGCCTGATGGCCATCACGACCTTCCTTCAAGGCTTCGTGGTGCGCGGCGCCTCTCTCCGCCGACGACTGGACCGCGGTCAGACCCTCGACGAATTTGGTGTGGGCGGCGTGGGCGGCACCTTCCGGAGCATTGCGCTTACGGCAGCGGCGCTAATCATCGTCGGAGCTGCAGTCCTCTACAACTTCGGCTTTTCAGACATTCCCGCCGGCGGTGAACGGCTTTGGGCCTCCGTCTTTCACAGCATCTCGGCCTACAACAACGCAGGCTTCGGACTCTGGAGCGACAGCCTCGTCTCCTACCGAACCAACCGGGTGGTGAACGCCGTGATCATGATTCTGATCGTGCTGGGCGGCCTGGGCTGGCGAGTAACCAGTGATCTGTGGAGCAACCGTCAACGCCTGAAGCGCAAAAACCTCAGCCTGCACACCCGATTGGTACTGCGGACCTCAATCCTGCTGGTTCTGACCGGCACACTCGGCCTGCTGCTGACCGAATCGCTGTCCAAGGGGCACGTGATGACAACCATGGGCTGGGGTGAACGGATGATGAGCGCGCTGTTCGAGTCGGTGAGTGCACGCACAGCGGGGTTCACCACCCTTCCCTTGTCCGTCGAGAGCGTGTCGGATTCAGGTCTGCTTCTGCTGATGACGTTGATGTTCATCGGCGCCAGCCCAGGAGGTACTGGCGGAGGCATCAAGACCACAACAGTGGCGGCACTGATGGCTGCCACCCGCTCCACCCTGCGCGGTCAGGACAATGTGGTCATTCGTCATCGCCAGATCTCGGACAAGGTGGTGCTGCGGGCCCTGAGCATCACCATGGCGTCGCTGATGTTCGTACTGGTGATGGCAATGCTTCTCGCCCTCAGCACCAATCAGAACATTGAAGAACCACTGACCTTTCTGGAACTGCTGTTCACCTGCATCTCAGCCTTCGCGACTGTGGGCCTGGACTTAGGGGTGACCGAACAGCTAGGTCGCTTCGGCCAGCTGATTCTGGTGGTCGGCATGTTTGTGGGTCGACTGGGGATCCTGTTGCTGTTGAGTGCCATCTGGGAGAGCTTCGATCGCAACCAGTTGCAACGCCAGAATCGGATCGGTTATCCACGAGAAGATCTCTATGTCTGACCACGCTCCATTGCGACTAAACCGATGAGGGAGTGGTGGCACTGGTCACCGCCAGCTGGCGACGATGTCCGCAGCTTCGGCGTCGTCGGCGTTGGACGCTTTGGCAGTGCGGTCTGCCGTCAGCTGATGCAGAACGGTGCTGAGGTGCTGGCCGTGGACCGCTCCTCCAAGGCGATCGAGGAGCTGCGGCAGCTGGAACCATCCATTGAGGCCAGAGTGCTGGACTGCACCGAGGAGGAGTCGCTGCGGGAAGCTGGCATCCTCGACATGGATACGGTGGTGGTTGCGATCAGTGAACCGATCGAAGCGAGCATCACAGCCACACTGATCGCCAAGGACAGTGCAGGCACGCGGGTGCGACGGGTGATCGCAAGGGCGACCAGCGACCTGCACGAAAAAATGCTGAAGCGTGTCGGTGCTGACCGCGTGGTTTTCCCCTCCCGCATGCAGGGAGAGCGCCTGGGTCTGGAGCTGGTCCGCCCCAACTTGATCGAACGACTCGAGCTGGATGACCACAATTCCATTGAAGAGATCAAGGTGCCGGAACGCTTCATGGGCCAGTCACTGCGCGATCTGAACCTGCGCAAGAACTATCGGGTGAATGTGCTGGCCGCCGGGCCCGCTGGGGAACTGATGGTCAACCCCCCGGCGTCCTACGTGCTCATGGATGGGCATGTGCTGGTGGTGATGGGGCTGACGGACGACCTCCAGAACCTGCCAAGAGTCTGAGCCGATCGATGCGCGTGCTCGGGCTGATGAGCGGCACCAGTGCAGATGGTGTCGATGCGGTTCTGGCCGATTTCCAGGGTCGGCCGGAGTCACCGCGCTGGCGCCTGCTGAGCGAAGCCTCCTGCGCTTACCCGCGCGAGCTGCGCGCACAACTGCTGGCCGTGGCCCAAGGAGAGCCCACCGAGGCTGGCGTTCTTCTGGCGCTCGCCGAAGCGATCACGGAGCTGCAGGCGCAAACCGCCAAAGCCTGTGATCCCAAGCAGTCCGCTGAGCTCGTGGGCTGCCATGGCCAGACGATCTGGCATCGTCCCCCCAGCCAGGGAGCTGAAGGGGTGCCGCGCCGAGGTAGCAGCTGGCAGATGCTGCAGGGTCCGCTCCTAGCAGCCATGCTCCAACGCCCGGTGGTCCATGACTTCAGAGCGGCAGATCTGGCCCTCGGAGGCCAGGGGGCACCACTGGTTCCGATGGCCGACGCTGCGTTAATGGGCCGAATCGAGGGGTGGAGAGCGCTGCTGAATCTGGGAGGGATCGCCAACATCACCCTCATCCCACCCAGTCGAGGGCCAGAACGAGAGCAGCCTGTACTGGGGTGGGACTGCGGCCCTGCCAACAGCCTGATTGACCTGGCCATCAGCCAGTTCAGTGGGGGGCGCGATCAGTTCGATCGAGGAGGAGCCTGGGCCGCCAAAGGATGCGCCGAAGACGGGATGATCGAGCGCTGGCTCCAGGAAACGTATTTCCAGGCAACTCCACCCAAATCCACTGGACGAGAGCTATTCGGCAGGGAGGATCTGACCCGGCGGCTCCTTGACCTCAACCACTGTTCGGAGGAGGACCAGATCGCCACCCTGACCGCCTTCACAGCCGCAGTGGTCGCGCAGGATCTCCACAACCTCAGAACCCAGGGGCGATCGCTGCCTGTGGAGATGGTGGTGGCCGGCGGCGGCAGCAAGAACCCCGCATTGATGCATCAGCTAAGGATCCGCTGCCGCGGCCTCAGGGTGCGCCTCAGTGACGAGCTCAACCTTCCGAGCCAATCCAGGGAAGCCCTGGTGTTTGCAATGCTCGCCTGGTGGAACGCATGCCGTCATCCAGGCAATGCACCGGCTGTGACCGGGGCCGATCGAGCCTGCGTGCTGGGTTTGCGCGCAGATCCTCCCTAAGAGCCACCGCCTGCACCAGCCCGCGGCATCAACCGGGCGAAGGCCAAACCCTTGAATCGTCAAACCGTTTCACAGCCAAACTGTTGCACAGCCAAACCATGCGACGACGGCGTGAGCTTTAAGGCTCAGGTTGGACGGTGCAGCCTCAAACGCCGCGGCGCACCGCGCAGACGCCGCGGCTGCTGAGCCTCCAAGGCGGAGCGAAGTCGATCGGTCGTGGAGGGAGGCGGCGTCGGTGCCGCAGAGACGACCCCCTGCTCAAGGCGTTGAACACCCTGCTGGATCAGCACTTTGGCCATGTTGCTGACGGTGCGTGATTCCTGCTCGGCGAGCGCCGTAAGCCTGTTGCAGAGATCTTCAGGAAGTACCACCTGAATCCGTGGCGACTTCGGCTTCCCGCTGGATGACGTTTGGCGGGTGGCCACGAACTATGAGGCAGAGGTACTGAGAAGTGTACAGAGATGCGCAAGGATAGTATCCAGCACTATGATGCTGGCATTGATCGGACCCCTGACGCCCGGCTTTCCGCTCCAAGGACCTCTGCCTCAACCCACCGCCAGGACTGCCATGCCCCGTACGACCAGCCAGGCCACCACAACACGCAATCCCGCTCCTCGCGCCCGTCGATCCTCCGGTTCGCGACGCAGCCGCCGGGCCGCCGATAACAGTGACGTGCTGGTGTCAGCGGTGATCAGCTCCTATCTGCTCACACACCTGCACCATGTGCTCCAACGTGCCGAATACGGCGCGGTCCAGGAAGGTCGCACCTCCCAAGCCGCCAACTACGCCCAGTTGCGCAAGGTGCTCTGCATGGATGCCCGCAGCATGGAAGATGCGTCAGCTTGCGGCCTGAAGGAATCCGACCACGACCAAGCCGCCTGAGTCAAAGCCACATCAGTCCAAGCGGGCTGAATGAATTGATGATGCTGAGAGTAGGCAGCTCCGACAGCCATGGATAGTTTGAGCTGAATAGGTTTGCGTGAGTTGGTTCAGAGCCATGAGCAATGCAGCTGCGCTCTACGAAAAAATCGAACAGGACCGGGACCTTACCCGCGCTTTGTTCCGTCAAGCCCTACAGAACCCATCAGGGGCCATTGAAACGATTTGCCAGGTCGGCGATCAGCTTGCACTTCCCGTCAGCACCGACGACGTCAAGGCCTTCATCAGCAGCCTGGATGACGACCTCAGCAAGCAGTGGCTGATCAAGGCTCGGGGCGGTTTGTAAGCAGAGGTTCCAACGGAAGCGCTTGCGACTGAGCAGCAGGCTCAGGCCCACGCTGTCTCTCACGACTGCCGCCACCGTCCGCCCAGCTGAAAAAAAGCCAGTAACTGACCACGGCTAGCCCCGCAGCCACCACCAGGGCAGCAACCTGCTCAAGCCTTCGCATCAGCCCTGCTTCCCTAAGTCACACCAGTCTGCCCTCACCCCCACACGGGATGATGGAGGTTGTCCGCGTCCTCTTCGGTGCTGCGACTCGAGAACGTCAGCAAGATCTATCCCACCGGCGAGGTGCTCCGGGATGTCACCTGGGAGATCAAACCCGGGGATCGCATCGGCCTGGTGGGCGTCAACGGTGCCGGCAAATCCACACAGATGCGTCTCATCGCAGGCCATGAGGAACCCACCAGCGGCATGGTGGTTCGCCAGGGCGATCCCAGGATCGCCTTCCTGCAGCAGGAATTTGACGTTGATCCTGATCGCACAGTGCGGCAGGAACTGTTCCAGGCCTTCGGCGAAGCAGCGACGGTGCTCAACCGCCAGCGCGAGGTGGAGGATGCGATGGCCTCGGAGAAAGCAGCGGAAGACCCGGATCATCTCGATGATCTGATCCACGAGCTTGGACGCCTGCAGACCCGCTTTGAAGCGCTGCATGGATACGAACTGGATGCCCGTATTGACAAGCTTCTGCCCACCATCGGCTTTACTCCCGAAGGCGCTGAGCTGCAGGTCAGGGACTACTCAGGCGGATGGCAGATGCGCATCGCGCTCGGCAAGATCCTGCTCCAGGATCCGGATCTGTTGCTGCTCGACGAGCCAACCAACCACTTGGATGTGGAGACGATTCAGTGGCTTGAAAACTATCTGCAAGAGCAAACCGCTGCCCTGGTCGTGATCAGCCACGACCGGACCTTCCTGGACCGCGTCTGCAACCAGATCGTGTCGACCGAGCGCGGGATCTCTCGGAGCTATCTCGGTAATTACACGGCTCACCTGGAGCAGAAACAACAGGAACAGGAGGCGACACAGGCGGCCTATGAACGCCAGCAGAAGGAGATCGCCACACAGCAGGCCTACATCGATCGCTTCCGGGCCAGCGCCACTCGCAGCACCCAAGCCAAAAGCCGGGAAAAACAGCTGGAGAAGGTGGAACTGGTCGACGCGCCGATTGAAAGCGTTGGCGGCCCGAGCTTTCGCTTCCCACCTGCTCCGCGTTCCGGGGCACAGGTGGCTGTGATCGAGAACCTGACCCACAGCTACGGAGAGAAAATCCTCTTCCTTGGCGCAGAGCTGGAAGTGGAGCGGGGGGATCGCATCGCCTTTGTGGGTCCCAACGGCGCCGGCAAGTCCACCCTGCTGAGGCTGGTGATGGGCACCGAAATTGCCGACGACGGCTCAGCACGCCTAGGCGAACACAACGTGATCGCGCGTTATTTCGAACAGAACCAAGCCGAAGCCCTGGATCTGAGCAAAACCGTGATCGACACCATGTTTGAGGCCGTCCCCGACTGGACACAGACCCAGGTGCGGTCACTGCTGGGCAGTTTCTGCTTCAGCAACGACACGGTCTTCAAGGAGGTCGGCAAGCTCAGTGGAGGAGAGAAAGCCCGTCTGGCCCTAGCGCTGATGCTGCTCAGTCCTTGCAATCTTCTCGTGCTCGATGAGCCCACCAACCACCTCGATATTCCCGCCAAGCAGATGCTGGAGGATGCTCTCTGCTCCTACGAAGGAGCTGCTCTTCTGGTGTCCCACGACCGCTACTTCATTTCACGGGTCGCCAACCGCATCGTCGAGTTGCGCGACGGGGAGCTGGTGCTCTATCGGGGTGATTATTCCTACTACCTCGAAAAGAAAGCCGAAGAGCGCGCCGCGGCAGAAGAAGCGCTGCGCGTTGCTGAACAGGAGGCCAAGCGCAAGGCCAAGCGCGACAAGCAAAAAGAACGGGAAGCACGTCGCAAGAATGCTGCTTAAAAGGAGTCTCTGACCCGTCAAAACGAATCTTCACGAACATTTAGGCAGGAAGACTTATTTGTCTTTACCACTCCAGAACGTGTGCATAGGCTGACATCACTAAGGGAGCCGGCCCATGACATCGATAGGAACAATCAACGCCGGCGTCAACGGCAGCAGCCAGCCTCAGCCCAACGACGCAGACCATGATCAGACATGGGATGCCGTCGAAACCTATTTCGAGTGCATCACGACATGTTCCCTTGATGATGGGGAGTGCATCACACGCTGTGTGCAACAGCTGCGTGAATCCGACGACAACTAGCTCCTGATCAACGCATCTTCAGAGCACGCATTTCCACAGGGATCACCGTTAGGGGCAAGCTCTGTCCCTGACGTCTGACGTCGATTACCAGAGGCTGCCCCACACCACTGCGATCAATCGCGGTCACAACCTCGGCGGGAGTTCGCACCGGATCGCCACCCACTGCTGCGATCACGTCATTCACTTGAAGCCCCGCAAGAGCTCCCGGCCCACCGGGCATGACCGAACGGACCACAGCCCCCGGAGGAACAGCTCCCCCGGGCGTCGGTGCCGGAACCGTAGACAGTCCGATCCCGACCATGGGATGGCTGGCACGTCCCTGATTGACCAGTTGCATCGCAATGGTGCGGGCTCGATTGATCGGAATGGCGAACCCCAGCCCTGCGCCGGGCCCAGAGCGCACCAGGGTGTTGATCCCCACCACCTCACCGGAGGCATTGAGAAGCGGGCCGCCTGAATTACCGGGATTAATCGCTGCATCAGTCTGAATCAAATCCAGACGCTTCCCTTGAATTCCAAGCTGGGACACATTTCTGTTGAGGTTGCTGACAATCCCGAGTGTCACGGTGTTTTCCAAACCGAACGGGTTACCCACGGCAATGGCCCAGTCACCGACCTGCAGCCGGTCGGAATCTCCCAGAGGAGCGGTGGGCCAGGCTCCCTGCCCCTTGATCCGGACGACAGCAAGATCCGTCACTGAGTCCTGCCCCAACACCTGACCCCGTACGCGACGGCCGTCCGGAAGCCCCACCATCACTTGATCAGTGTTTTCCACCACATGGGCGTTGGTCAGCACCAGACCCTGGCGGTCGAAGATCACGCCACTACCCTGCCCACGCTGCACGCGTGAACGGGAGGTCTGAGGAGCTTGCAGGCCGAAAAAGCGTCGAAAGAATGGATCATTCAGCATTCCCTGCGGCAGCCCCGACACGCCGGCCGTGCGCACCGTGCGCGAGGTTTCCAACGTGACCACGGCGGGACCACTGCGCTCGACGGCTTCCGCCACGAAGGAACGCGGCACGCGTTCAACGGATGCCCGCGGCACGGATGCACGCGGCGCCGCCAGCACTTCGCGCCCCGGCAAAGCGATCAAATCCGGAGCCAGCAGCGTGAGTCCCATCACCATGGGCAACACGAGTCGGCCGTGCCGCACGCCTTGACAAGCCCGGGACGTTAAGGGGGAAATCTGAGGCATTCGACGGGATGTCACAACCATGGCGAGGACAATGACGCGCTTCGTGGAACAGACCGTAAGCAGATGTTCCTGGTCAGCCCAGGGGGGGTCGCCGCCCATTCCATGACCAGATGCAACCGCTGCCCTCTCCTGGGGCAGCAAAAAGCACCTCACCATGGCGATGATGGTGATGATTCACGTCCAGCCCTAGACAGCCCATCGCAGTCACTCCATGCTCAGCAGCCTCTTCCCTCTGATCTACGGCCTGGTCTTCATCGTTTTGCTCTGGCAGGCCTTCCAAGTGATGGGACGTGGCTTCAGTGCTGCGGGACGACCCTTCGGCACTCCTGACCCGGGCAAGGACCGCACCGGCAAAGTGACCATTCATCCCGAGCTGCTCGACGGAGATGGACGCCTGACCGAGGAGGACCTGCTAACTGTTCGATTCAGTGGTGATGAAGAGAGCGGAGAGTCGAGTGCCCGTTCCGGTGAATAAGTTGGGAACGAAAGCTGTCAGACAGCTCGTCACGGACTCATAGGGAGAACCTTCTGGTGGATCAAAGAACACGGGTCGTAGCTGCAGTGATCAAATCCGTGAAGCTGCCTCCTCGCTTCCGCTTGCGCTTACTCAAAGAAGATCCCGTTCGCCTGGAGCTCAGCCTGACTCCCGCTTACGGGAAAGATCCGATCCAGGTTGGATTGGTGGAATCACTGGACCTGGTGGCTCGCCGTGACCGGGAAGGGCGCATTCCCAGAGACCTCCAGGGCACATGGGACTGGACCGTGCGCCACGGGCAGGTCAGCACCGGGGGATGGAATCCCTATCTCAAGGAGGCCCTGCAGACCATGTTCGAAACAGGACTCCCGGCGATTGTTTACGAAGAACTCACGGGTGAGGACTACCACCCGGTGGATGGCGCCCGCCACGTTCGCTGAGTGGCGCCCTGACCTGAACAGAGATGTGAAGCCGTGCGAACGGATACGGCGTACGGCAAACAAGGAGAGCTAAAACAAAGCGACTACGGCCTTTAAGGATTTCTTTATGGCCACGCTTCGCTTTCGTATCGCTCCCCTGGTTCGCTTGCTTGCCGCCATGGGCGCCTTGAGCAGCATCTTGTTGCTGGGACTGCTCAATCTGTTCAGCTAACGCCGACCGTCAACCCCGACCGTCAACGTTGAGTGCTTTCCCGATCGATCCGTTGCTGCCAGAGCTTTGTGCTCGGCTGCTCGGAACTGGGACCCTGATCCTTCAGGCGCCACCTGGCGCTGGCAAAACCACGCGCGTGCCTCTGGCCCTGATGGGGGAGTTGGGGGTGACCTCCAGCCTGAAGGGGCGCATTTTGCTGGTCGAACCCCGCCGCCTGGCTGCACGCGCCGCCGCATCGAGACTGGCCCAGTCCATCGGCGAACCGGTCGGACAGCGGGTGGGCTACTCCGTGCGCAATGAGCAGAAACGATCCGCCAAGACCCATGTCGAAGCGATCACAGACGGGCTGTTCCTGAGACGCCTGCAATCACAACCGGACCTCCCGGGCGTGGACTGCGTGATCTTCGACGAATTCCACGAACGCCGGCGGGACAGCGACGTGGCGCTTGCGCTGCTGCGGGAGGCCCGAAGGATTCTGCGTCCTGATCTCAAAGTGCTGCTGATGTCAGCAACCCTGCAGATTCAGGAGCTGGCCTCAAAGCTGGATGATGCGGAAAGCCTGACCAGTGAGGGCCGCGCTTACCCCGTTGAGACACGACACAGTCCCAAGCGAGAGCGGGAGACCCAGGCACAGCATGTTCTTCGTGCTGTCGAGGAAGAGCTCCAGGACCTGGAGGCTCATCGGCGTGCCGGGAGCACACCCCCTGGCGTCCTGGTGTTCCTCCCGGGCATCCGGGAAATTGAACGTTGCAAGCAGCGGTTGCTGGCTGCCCCAAGCCTGACGAACTGGGACGTACGGGCACTGCATGGCCAGTTGCCGCTCAAGCAACAGAGCAACGTGCTGAACCCCTGCGACGGGCAGTGGAGTGGCCGCATCGTCCTGGCGACATCGATTGCGGAAAGTTCACTCACCCTGGATGGCATCCGGCTCGTGATTGATGCAGGCCTGAGTCGCCACACACTCTTTGATCCGGGAACCGGCATGGAAGGGCTGGTCACGGTTCCCGCCAGCCTGGCCAGCGCCGAGCAACGTCGCGGACGCGCCGGCCGCCAAGCTCCTGGACGTTGCGTGAGGCTCTGGTCGGCGGCGGAGCATCAACGCCGGCCGCAGCAGGATCGCCCTGAATTGCAGCGCGCTGATCCCCAACCCACAGTTCTCGACCTCGCGCAGTGGGGCGCTGGACTGGGCGAGGGCCTGCCATGGCTGGAACCACCGCCCCGCGCGTTGCTGGAAGAAGGACAGCAGCAACTGAAACAACTGGGGCTTGTCAGCGACAGTGGCCAGATCACCGCCGACGGCCATCGCGTGGCGCGGTTCGGCATGCACCCCCGGCTCGGACGGATGCTGCTCCAGGCCAAACGCTGGGGGGTCGAGCCTCTGGCCTGCGATCTTGCCGCACTGCTCAGCGAAAGGGACGCACCAGGGTTCCGCAACCTTGGCGCCGACCTGAGCCAGCGCCTCCGGTCGCTCCGAACGCCCCGTCGGACTGATGGGGGCGATGGACTCGGCACCATCCGCCAACAGAGCCGCCAATGGCTGCGACAGCTGCAGCAGATGGACATGGAAATCGAGGAAGCCCCTCTCGATGATCCGCCCGATCTCGCCATGGCCCGGTTGATTGCGACCGCTTTCCCCGAGTGGCTGGCCATGGCACGACCAGGACGCATCGGCGCCTTTGTGCTCCGGCAGGGGCGTGGTGCTGTGCTGCCGGAGACCGATCCGCTCAGCACCTGTGAAGCACTGGCCGTGGCCCAACTCGACCTCAAGGACCGTGATGCGCGCATCCGAATCGCTGTTCCCCTTGGCCGTTCCACGCTTCAGACCATGGCCGAGGAGGCTGGCGCGTGGAAGGAACAGGTGATCTGGGATGAGAAGCAGCAAAAAATCCGTGCCGAACGGGTGTTGCATCTGGGAGCACTTGAGCTGCAGCGCCAACAACTTCCACGTCCATCCGCTGAGTTGGTCAGTAAGGTGCTCTTGACGCGACTGCGTGAGAACGGGCTCGACTTATTGCCATGGGATGACCGACTTGAGCAGTTGCGTCGACGCCTGCAGTTGGCCCATTGCCGCCTCGGCTCACCATGGCCGAACCGCAGCCGTCAAAGGCTTCAGGACGCCCCTGAGGACTGGATCCTGGAGGCGAGCCTCAGCTGCAGCAGTTGGAGTGAGCTGGAGAGCTCAACCTTGCAGGAAGCACTATGGGGAAATCTCAGCTGGCCTGAACGACGCGAATTGGATCGCCTCCTCCCTGAGCGTCTCACGATTCCGAGCGGCCGGGACGCGCGCCTGGAATACGGCGAAGAGGAGGTGACCCTGGCGGTGAAGCTGCAAGAAATGTTTGGCTGCTCGGAGGGTCCTGTCCTGCTGAACGGCGACTTGCCCGTCACCCTGGAGCTCCTCTCCCCAGCTGGCCGCCCGTTGCAACGCACCCGCGATCTGCGGGGATTCTGGGCTGGGAGCTATAGCGATGTCCGCCGGGAAATGCGTGGCCGCTACCCGAAGCATCCCTGGCCGGAATCACCGATGACCGCTGCACCAACCGCCAAAACCAAAAAAGCGCGCTGATGTCGCTTTTACGACATTCAACAAAACTCCAACCTTTGTTACATTGTGTTCAGTCACGGAACACCACCCATGTCTGACAACGCAACTCGCTTCGGCTTCGTCAACTTCGCTGAAACCTGGAACGGCCGCCTGGCCATGCTGGGCTTCGTCATCGGTCTCGGCACCGAGCTGCTGACCGGCCAGGGCATTTTGTCCCAGATCGGCCTCGGCTGATTCACCAGCTTCCAGTTTCACAGAGCTAACGCTCTAACGAATGAGCCCCGTGGAATTCCACAGGGGCTTTTTTTGTGGCCTGCCGTTGCGAGAGAGTGTGTCCAGCCGATCTTTGTCCTTGCTCCCCTTCTTCGCCGGCAATCGCCGCGATGGTGCCAGGCTGCTGAGCAGTGCACTGGTCTTCCTGACCATCGGGATCACCCAGCTTGACCAGCGCTGGGGCCAGGTTCTGACCCTGATCGCAAGTTTGGTCTGCATTTACTGGGGTGTCGCGTATCGCCGTCTTGATCGCTGACACCATTCCCAGTTACTCCGTTCAGGAGCTGAATCAAGCCATTGGAGCCCTGCTGGAACGGGGATTCGCACCGCGCTTTCTCGTCCAAGGCACCGCCTCCCGTCCTCAGGTCAAAAAAGGACATCTCTGGCTGAACCTCACGGATGGAGACGCCACCATCACGGTCGTTTGCTGGTCGTCACGACTAAAACAGCTCAACTACGTGCCAAAGGATGGCGAAGGCATCACAGTGGTGGGCAAGCTCAATTTCTGGGCAGCCCGAGCCTCGTTAGCCGTCCAGGCCGTCGACATTCGGCCAAGCCTGAGCACCGTTGAACGTCGATTTGAGGCTGTTAAAGCGCTGCTGACACAAGCAGGCTTGATTGACCCAAGCCGCAGTCGTGCTTTACCGGCACAGCCGAAACGGATCGCCGTGCTCACCAGCGTTCCGAGCTCGGCCCTTGCCGACATCTTGCGCACGGCGAAAGACCGTTGGCCGCTCACCGAACTGTTGGTGGTGCCCATTCCGGTGCAAGGCGCCGTGGCCGACAAGATTTGCCACGCCATCGGTCGTTTGACAGTTGCACAGACATCGCTGAACTTGGATGCCCTTGTGCTGGCACGAGGTGGCGGCAGCAGGGAGGACCTGATGGTGTTTGACGATGAGCAGGTTTGTCGAGCCTTGGCAAACTGCCCATGCCCTGTTGTGACCGGTCTTGGACACGAAGATGACCTGACAGTCGCCGACTTGGTGGCGGACCACCGTGCAGCCACCCCAACCGCCGCGATGGTGAGTCTTCTTCCCAGCAAAACCACCGTGCTGCAGGCCTTGCAACAGCAGAGTGTGCGACTGCAGCAGCAGCAAATCTGGCGCCTAAAACGCGAACAGGAGCGGCTCCATCAACGCAGCCAGATGCTCAGCCGTCTTCAGCCAAAAACCCTGTTGATGCAGCGACGCTCACAGCTGAACCAGCGGGAGCAACTGCTCTGCGCTTTGAGTCCCGATCGCTGGTTGAACCGTGGATTTGCCAAGGTGACCCGAACTGACGGCTCACTCCTCCAATCCGCAAGCCATGCGCGCCCAGGGGATGATCTTGTCGTTCAGGTGCACGACGGTCTCCTCGAAGTCAACGTCGCGTCAGTCAAAACTTCAGGATCGGGGTGAGCGCTCGCTGCACCCTTCCTCCCCTATGCAACGCACTGATTGCCCACATCCTGACGTTTGTCTCTGATGCCGAAAAAGTCCAAACCAACTGACAGCAACTTGTCCGCCACTTGGGCCAAGGAAGCTGAAGCGCTGACGTATGAGGAAGCCTTTCAGGCACTCGAGCTGCTGCTGGTGAAACTTCAGGACGACGCCTTGCCCCTGGCCGATCTTCAGAGCAGCCATCAGCGTGCGGAGATCTATTTGCAACGCTGCCAAGCCCTGTTAAGCGAAGTGGAACAAAGCGTTTTGAAGCTCGATCCGGATACGTTGGAGACTGAACCCTTTGAGCAGCAACAGGATGCGTAGCGCTTTGACCTGGGGCTATTTGGTTCTGGCTGTGCTGGGAGCAATCTTGCCTTGGCAAGCCAATTTGGAGTTCATGCAAGCCGCTGCAGGCCCTGGATTTGATCTGCCTGGCTTCATCCAAGATGCCAATCTGACGGCCGCTTCGCGCTCCCTGAGTCGAGACCTCCTGGTCGCAGCATCAGCGTTCACGATCTGGATCGGCGTCGAAGGGCGACGCATGCAGGTGCGTGGATGGTGGGTGACATTGATCGTCTGCGTGACGGTGTCGTTCGCCTGCGGAGGACCGTTGTTCTTGCATTTGCGTGAACGTCGACTGCAAGAACTCGAGGCTGCCGAAGAGTCGTCCTGAAAACCACCAGATCAGGATTCAACGTCTTCAGCAGTGATGTCGATGGTGGCTGAACTCGCGGGTGTCGACACTGCATCCACGCTGGCTGCACCATCACCTGATCCATTAGAAACAGGCATGGCGGCGCCACAAACGGGACAGTTCTGCGAACGCTGCAGAGTTGCCGCTCCGCAGGCGGGGCAAACCTGCATCCTGCTTTGAATCAACTTCCAACCAATCCATCCCAGGCCTCCCAGCAAGAGAGGCAGCGCCAGCACAATCAGCGCAAGCCCCCCCAACACATCGATGACTGCACGACCAGCGGCGGTCGGTAACAACAGCAGCAATGCCAGCAGCCAAATCAACGGAGACACACGACCCATGCCAGTTCGGTCCTTCAAAGGATTGATGACATAATCATCGATTAAGGTCAGTTCTGGCTGAGATTGACGAGCGGATCACCGTCCTTATTCATTCGCATGTTGGCCAACTCAACACTCCAACACTGTCCGAAATAAATCACAACCCCAATCATCCAGACCCACAAGGTCAACACAAGAACACCACCAATCACGCCATAGGCCTGAAATCGAGCACCAAGAGAAAGAATGCTTCGGCTGACAGCCAGATTCAACAATGTCAGAAGAAAACCAATTAATAATGAGCCAGGGATGAGCGGAGAGAAGGGCACTCGTCGACTCGGCAAAAGGAATTGCAAAAGCAACGCCATCGCCGAAAAGCCCACAAAAGGTATCAACAAGCGTCCAAATTGAAGCACAGGAACATCAGCGAGAAGCTCGGCAAGCCATGGCAGTGATTGCGCAAGGTCAGCCATCAAGGTTGCTGGCAACATCCGCAGATTGGCACTGATCTGGTCAACAACAACCAGCAATCCAACCAGCATGACAACAAAAAAGGCTTCGATTCTCACCCGTACAAACTGATACGCCTGAGCACCCAATGGCAACGCGTTAGGGAGAGGTTGCAGCACATCACGCCACAAACGATCAGCCCCCCGCTGCAAGGTGAGATAAACATTTCCAGCCGTCACCAGCAACACACCTGCGCCAAGCAAGCCAGCACCGAAACCTTGTTGAACCAGCTTCTCCATAGTTTGCCTCACGATGGAAACAGCCGTAGGAGGCAACACACCACTGGCGTAACTAATGATTTGATCATCTAGATTCTGCTGACGACCAAGCAACCAAGATGCCAGCGACAAAGAAATCAGCAGGATTGGAAAGATCGACTGCAAGGTGTAATAAGCAAATGCCGCACTGAGATCCACACAGTCAGCGTTAGCCCAACGAAGATAAGCCTTCCAAAGAGATCGAACCAATCGACGAATCAGTAGCCTTTTGCTAGGCATGAATTCGCTCAAACCTGGAAACCCAAACTCAAACTAGCGCGTTAAGGCACAAAAAAAGCCACCCCATCGCGGGGTGGCTTTCTTTGGATCACAGCAGTGATCAGAATGTTTTACCTGGCATCGAGCTATTTTCTCAGGGGGCTACCCCCCAAATATCGTCGCCGCTGCTGCGTTTCACAACCGAGTTCGAGATGGATCGGAGTGGGACCACAGCGCCATGGACACCAGGATAGAAAACATTCTCAAGGAGTGAACCCTGAGAACTGCATAGGTCATCACCTTCCACTTTCGCTTCAAAGTGATGGTCAGAATCGAATAAAACTTGCCTCAGACAAGAGCCAAATGAATGGTCAAGCCCTCGGTCTATTAGTACTCCTCCGCTGCATCCATTGCTGGACTTCCACGTAGAGCCTATCAACGGGTGTTCTTCCCGTGACCTTACTGGGTTACCCCATGGGAATACTCATCTTGAGGTGGGCTTCCCACTTAGATGCTTTCAGCGGTTATCCACTCCGCACATGGCTACCCAGCGTTTACCGTTGGCACGATAACTGGTACACCAGAGGTGCGTTCCTCCCGGTCCTCTCGTACTAGGGAGAAATCCTCTCAATATTCCTACGCATACACCGGATATGGACCGAACTGTCTCACGACGTTCTGAACCCAGCTCGCGTACCGCTTTAATGGGCGAACAGCCCAACCCTTGGGACCGACTTCAGCCCCAGGTTGCGATGAGCCGACATCGAGGTGCCAAACCTCCCCGTCGATGTGAACTCTTGGGGGAGATCAGCCTGTTATCCCTAGAGTAACTTTTATCCGTTGAGCGACGGCCCTTCCACTCAGAACCGTCGGATCACTAAAGCCGACTTTCGTCCCTGTTCGACTTGTAGGTCTCACAGTCAAGCTTCCTTCTGCTTTTGCACTCGTCGGCTGATTTCCAACCAGCCTGAGGAAACCTTTGCGCGCCTCCGTTACCTTTTAGGAGGCGACCGCCCCAGTCAAACTGCCCACCTGATACTGTCCGCTCCCCGGATAACGGGTGAACGTTAGAACCCTAGCTCTGAAAGAGTGGTATCTCACCATTGACTCCCTCGTACCCACGAGCACGAGATCAACGTCTCCCACCTATCCTGCGCATTCAGAGCCCGGGCACAATACCAAGCTACAGTAAAGCTTCATAGGGTCTTTCTGTCCGGGTGTATGTAGTCCGCATCTTCACAGACAATTCTATTTCGCCGAGCCTCTCTCCGAGACAGCGCCCTGATCGTTACGCCTTTCGTGCGGGTCGGAACTTACCCGACAAGGAATTTCGCTACCTTAGGACCGTTATAGTTACGGCCGCCGTTCACCGGGGCTTCAGTCGCCAGCTTCGCTTACGCTGACCGGCTTCCTTAACCTTCCGGCACTGGGCAGGCGTCAGCCCCCATACATCGTCTTGCGACTTAGCGGAGACCTGTGTTTTTGGTAAACAGTCGCCAGGGCCTCTTCACTGCGACCACCTTGCGGTGGCACCCCTTCTCCCGAAGTTACGGGGCCATTTTGCCGAGTTCCTTAGAGAGAGTTACCTCGCGCACCTCGGTATTCTCTACCACCCCACCTGTGTCGGTTTCGGGTACTGGCAGTTATGCCTTAACGGGTATAGAGCTTTTCTTGGAAGCTTGACATCACCAACTTCGCTGCCGTAGCAGCTCGTACTCACGCCTCAGCTCGGAACGTTTTCGCCGCTCCTCAACGCCTTGAACGCTTGAACCAGTAACCAACATCTGGCTTGGCTAGCCTTCTCCGTCCCTCTTCCCAAAACATAACCGGTACAGGAATGTTGACCTGTTATCCATCGACTACGCCTTTCGGCCTCGCCTTAGGTCCAGACTAACCCTCCGCGGACGAGCCTGCCGGAGGAACCCTTAGGGTTTCGGTGCATGGGATTCTCACCCATGTTTTCGCTACTCAAGCCGACATTCTCACTTCTATGCAGTCCACGCCCGCTCACGCTAACGCTTCGCCCCACATAGAACGCTCCCCTACCATAAATCCGCAGCTTCGGTACAACACTTAGCCCCGTTCATTTTCGGCGCAGGATCGCTCGACCAGTGAGCTATTACGCACTCCTTTGAGGATGGCTGCTTCTAGGCAAACCTCCTGGTTGTCTGGGCAATCCCACCTCCTTTATCACTTAGTGTTGATTTGGGGACCTTAGCTGGCGGTCTGGGCTGTTTCCCTCTCGACCATGGAGCTTATCCCCCACAGTCTGACTGCCTCGCTACACACAGGGTATTCAGAGTTCATCTCGATTTGGTACCGCTCTCGCAGCCCGCACCGAAATGGTGGCTTTACCCCCCTGCTGGAGCACGAGACGCTACGCCTCAACGTATTTCGGGGAGAACCAGCTAGCTCCGGGTTCGATTGGCATTTCACCCCTAACCACAGCTCATCCGCTGATTTTTCAACATCAGTCGGTTCGGACCTCCACTTGGTATCACCCAAGCTTCATCCTGGCCATGGTTAGATCACCCGGGTTCGGGTCTATAAACACTGACAAACGCCCTATTCAGACTCGCTTTCGCTATGGCTCCACCATTTCCGGTTTAACCCGCCAGTGCCTATAAGTCGCCGGCTCATTCTTCAACAGGCACACGGTCACCCTATAAGTAGGGCTCCCATTGCTTGTAAGCTCACGGTTTCATGTTCTATTTCACTCCCCTCCCGGGGTTCTTTTCACCTTTCCCTCGCGGTACTGTTTCGCTATCGGTCACACAGGAGTACTTAGCCTTACGAGGTGGTCCTCGCAGATTCACACGGAATTTCACGTGCTCCGTGCTACTCGGGATACAGCTAGGTCAGTTCAGTTTTCGTGTACGGGACTTTCACCCTCTGTGGTGTGTCTTTCAAACACTTCCACTAACATTCCTTTTCCACATTGCTGTCCCACAACCCCAATAGTCGAAACTATTGGTTTAGGCTCTTCCCCGTTCGCTCGCCGCTACTTAGGGAGTCGTTTTTACTTTCCTTTCCTCCAGCTACTAAGATGTTTCAGTTCGCTGGGTTGGCTCGCGCCAGCCTATGGATTCAGCTGGCCGTATTAAGGGTTGCCCCATTCGGAAATTCCCGGATCAAAGCGTGTTTCCAGCTCCCCGAGACTTATCGCAGGTAACCACGTCCTTCATCGCCTCTGTGTGCCAAGGTATCCACCGTGAGCCCTTTGTAGCTTGACCATATAATCTCCAACACGCTTGCCGTCGTTGAAACGGATTCTCACTGATTTATTCCTAAATCAATAATCAAACTCCTGATTGCTCGACACAATCAGAAGAACGTGATGGAGTCTCGGCTCTTGCTCAAGAATTAACATCATCCTCAAAAAAGAATGATGCATCCATGAGAGATGCTTTATTCTTTCCAGACTCACCTATGCAGTTGTCAAGGTTCTGCTAGACATCCAACTGATTGCTCAGTTCGAGCCCAGCATCTTATCAACCAAATTCAGAGAAAAACTCTTCACTTAGAATGACAGGAAGCTGAGTTCATGCCAGCGGACACATCTAAATCACACGCCATCGAGTTCACCTTCCATAATTCAGAAGATGGAGATTAAGTTCGGACAGTGGAGGTTAGGAGACTCGAACTCCTGACATCCTGCTTGCAAAGCAGGCGCTCTACCAACTGAGCTAAACCCCCAACACCGAATGGGCCATCCTGGACTTGAACCAGGGACCTCACCCTTATCAGGGGTGCGCTCTAACCACCTGAGCTAATGGCCCAGGAAGACTCAACCCTTGTGGGGTGTGACCTAGACAAAGTTTAGGAACTGAACATCTCCTTCAGTCTCTTGATAATTGCTCATCAATTACTGCTCTTAATGCTGAGGTACCGATCGACCTAAGGTGACAGGATTTCGGCCTAAGAATAAAAGTACTCAGGCATCAAAATCATTGTGTTGTCTCCCTGTTAGGAGGTGATCCAGCCGCACCTTCCGGTACGGCTACCTTGTTACGACTTCACCCCAGTCATCAGCCCCACCTTCGACGTCCTCCTCCACAAGGGTTGGAGTAACGGCTTCGGGCGTGGCCAACTTCCATGGTGTGACGGGCGGTGTGTACAAGGCCCGGGAACGTATTCACCGCAGTATGCTGACCTGCGATTACTAGCGATTCCTCCTTCACGTAGGCGAGTTGCAGCCTACGATCTGAACTGAGCCACGGTTTATGAGATTTGCTTGTCCTCGCGAACTTGCTGCTCTTTGTCCGTAGCATTGTAGTACGTGTGTAGCCCAGGATGTAAGGGGCATGATGACTTGACGTCATCCACACCTTCCTCCGGTTTATCACCGGCGGTCTCTCTAGAGTGCCCAACTAAATGCTGGCAACTAAAGACGTGGGTTGCGCTCGTTGCGGGACTTAACCCAACATCTCACGACACGAGCTGACGACAGCCATGCACCACCTGTCACTGCGTTCCCGAAGGCACTCTCTCGTTTCCAAGAGATTCGCAGGATGTCAAACCCTGGTAAGGTTCTTCGCGTTGCATCGAATTAAACCACATACTCCACCGCTTGTGCGGGCCCCCGTCAATTCCTTTGAGTTTCACACTTGCGTGCGTACTCCCCAGGCGGAACACTTAACGCGTTGGCTACGACACCGGAGGGGTCGATTCCCCCGACACCTAGTGTTCATCGTTTACGGCCAGGACTACAGGGGTATCTAATCCCTTTCGCTCCCCTGGCTTTCGTCCATGAGCGTCAGTGATGGCCCAGCAGAGCGCCTTCGCCACTGGTGTTCTTCCCGATATCTACGCATTTCACCGCTACACCGGGAATTCCCTCTGCCCCTACCACACTCAAGCCCAACAGTTTCCACTGCCATGATGGAGTTAAGCTCCACGTTTTAACAGCAGACTTGAAGGGCCGCCTGCGGACGCTTTACGCCCAATAATTCCGGATAACGCTTGCCACTCCCGTATTACCGCGGCTGCTGGCACGGAATTAGCCGTGGCTTATTCCTCAAGTACCGTCAGATCTTCTTCCTTGAGAAAAGAGGTTTACAGCCCAGAGGCCTTCATCCCTCACGCGGCGTTGCTCCGTCAGGCTTTCGCCCATTGCGGAAAATTCCCCACTGCTGCCTCCCGTAGGAGTCTGGGCCGTGTCTCAGTCCCAGTGTGGCTGATCATCCTCTCAGACCAGCTACTGATCGATGCCTTGGTGAGCTCTTACCTCACCAACTAGCTAATCAGACGCGGGCTCATCCTCAGGCGAAATTCATTTCACCTCTCGGCATATGGGGTATTAGCGGCCGTTTCCAACCGTTATCCCCCTCCTGAGGGCAGATTCCCACGCGTTACTCACCCGTCCGCCACTAACCCGAAGGTTCGTTCGACTTGCATGTGTTAAGCACGCCGCCAGCGTTCATCCTGAGCCAGGATCAAACTCTCCGTTGTAGATCATTTCCTCTTAGACGTTCTCACGTCCTCAAAATGATTTGCGTCACCCATTGCTCAGTTTTCACTCGCAACAGTTGAGGCCTCCTTTCGCTGACACAAAAGGGTTCTTAAGAGTGCATCTCTAGATTTCTCTTTCAATGACTTTCCAGGATCTCAGATCCGGTTGTTGCTCCACATCGCGCACACCGACAACTCAAAAGCTCGTGAAAACTTTCAAGCTGTAAGCACGATGCTTCTTTGCAACGAATAATTGTTGACGGGACCTCACACCTTCATCGCTCTTTCATCAAATCCCGCAACACACATCAAACGATGTATCTCGCGGTCCTTGACGCGATGAAAGCGTCAGTTCCTAAACTTTTCGATTGTCCAGGTTCTGCCTTCGCGCCCCCTCTCAGGAGCGGTTGGCGGTGCGGTCTCGCGACCGCTTGTGAAACTTACAACACCGTGGGATCGCTCCCTCTTGGCCTCGTAAGCACTCCCAAACACTACAAGCTCGCGCTCTTCACGTTTAGAAGCTGCGCTTCAGGCTTTAGCCCCCCGCGCAGTCCAAAACCATAACCCCTTCACCCCCTCACCCGCAACCCCTCACCCTTCTCAAGGGAGAAGCAGCGACTCTCCCCATGGCTTGAGCCGGTTCAGCTCAGCCTGCGATGCCGCCACGAGCACCGGATAACTGACCTCTGAAAGGTCACGACCCGGCGTGAGCACAGCCGGGTTTTCATCAAGCCAAAGAACAGGACATTGAAGTTCGCTGAGCACCAACCAGGCCGCAGCCAGATCCCAGATCTTGGGAGTCGCCTCTAAAGCGGCAACGGTCTGTCCCATGGCAACGCTGACCATGTTGAGACTGGCGACGCCGAGCAAACGGATCTTGGCGGGGAAAGGCTCTTGATGACGGCGCTGCAACACGCGGATTGCACGACTGCAGAGAGACACACAGGCACTGCCCGAGGACTGACGGGTCTCAACAGCAATCGGTTTTCCATTGCGCCAGGCACCTCGACCACGAATTGCAACGATGCGCTGTCGCAACGAGGGGACCTCGAGGAATGCCTCCGTGGGCTGACCATCCACAAAACGAGCCACGGAGATCGCCCAGTAAGGAATGCCTGCAGCGAAGTTGGTCGTGCCATCAAGGGGATCGACCACCCAGAACGCTGAGGAAGACGGACACTGCTTCTCACCTTCTTCGCTCAAGGTGAATTCACCGGGGGCCAGCGCAGCAAGACCGTCCACCAGCATCTTGTCGCTCCAACGATCACAGGCAGTAATCAAGCTTCCATCAGGCTTCACGTCGGAAACGATGTGACCGAAATCCTGGCGCTGACGATCCGCCACCCGGTCAAGCAGCTGATGAACCGCGAGCAGTTGCTGAGGAGAAAGGAGGCTGGAAGTCAACGTCTCAGCATTGCCTCAGACGCCCATTTGTGAAGCTTCGCAGCTGGAACGGTAAGGAGTTGGTTCAATCAGGACCTGCCCAACACCAAGCTCTTCAGGCTTCTCCGCAGGAAGGTCGATTGCAGGGCAAGACTGCACTTGATCCAAACCAGTCCGACGTCGCAACTGGGCGAGACTTCCGTTGTAGTTCAGAACAGCGTCGGCGTAGCGCACCTGCGCATTGGTGAGGTCGCGCTGGTTGTCCACAACTTCTCGCTGGGTGGTCACACCTGCCTGGAAACGCAGCCTGGCCAAACGCAGGGATTCAGTCGCAGACAACACCTCCCGAGCTGTGGTGCGAATGTCTTGCTGGCTTTCGCGGAGTTCGTAAAAGCTCGCCTCGACTTCACTGCGAATCGTGTTGCGCTGGGTGGCGAAATTGAAGCGGCTCTCCTCAGCACGCTGTTTGTTCTGTCGGTAGCGGGCGCGCGCTCGACCACCATCGAAAATATTCCAGCTGGCTGACAGACCGACCGCATTGTCAAAACTCCAGCCATAGACCTGGTCTTCCGGAGGATTGACCACATTCGCCTCACCCTGAAAGCGCTGCGTGGAGAAGTTATTGAAAATGCTCAGAACGGGCTGCACTGCGGACAGTGACAAGTTGGCATTGCTGTTGTTGATGGAGATATCGAGGAGGAGCTGATCCAGCTCTTCGCGGAACGCATAGGCAGCAACAATGCTCTCCTGCAATGAGGGAATCCAAGTTCCGATCACCCTTGCTGGAGCAGCAGCTGTTGGCGTCACATCCTGTGGCAGGTCCAGGGTTGCCGCCAAGGAGCGCCGGACTTCAGCTTGATCACCAATGGCATTGGTCAAGAGTTGCTGATCACGGGCGAGCTGCGTGATGGCCTCCAAGACTTCCAGCTTGGTCGCCACGCCCGCCTGAAAGCGGGCTCGTGCATCCCGCAAGCTCACGATGGACGCTCGAACAGATTGCTGTCCAATCCGCACCTGCTCGTCACGCCGCTGCAGGGTGAAATAGTCGAGAGCGACCTGGAGCCTGAGTTCACGCAGAGCGATCAGATATGCCTCACGGCTGCGCTCATAGGTGTCTCGCGCTGCAGCAATCTCAGGGACGCGACCGGGATCAATCAGATTCCAATTCAGACGAGCACCGAAATTGGCTGACCATCGCGATGTGGTGGTGCGAACACCAGCAGGAACACCAGTCGGAGTGCTCTCGCCTGTGACGGGGTTGATGTTTTCGGTGCGGCGTTGATCGAAGTTTTGCTGTTCGCCACCTAAGTACTGGGGCAATCCATTGGCACTGAGATCAAGAGTCGGATACCAACGGGCAAGCGCAGCCCTCAAGCCTGATTTGGCTTGTTGAACCTGACTGACAACCGCTTTCAGATTGGGATTGTTGACCTCGGCTAGCTGCTCAACTTCGGCCAGGGTGAGGGGTCTGAGTTCGCGAATGCGGACCTGATTCGTCTGATCAGGCAAAGCAAGACTTGGAGGTGCTTGCAGCGACTCCATCGATTCCGGCAGCGTTGTTGCCGCCGGAGGCAACACAGAAGGATCTGCCTGAGGACGAGAACCCTTCAGATCAACAGCGGAAGGAAGCGTGGTCTGATCGATCAATGCCGATCCATCAGCTGAATCTGATTCAGCATTGGCTTGCGCGCGGGCGACATCGGCGAAGCAAACAGGCAGTACACCGGCAGCCAGAAGAAGACCCGCAGCAGTCCGAAGCACAACAACACCTGAGCTTGGCGGAGCTTAGGTGGTTTCCGGCCGTTCACCGAGGACGGCAGCCACGATGTCAGCTGCTCCATGCACGATCCGTATCGGAACCGGCAACGCAGCCTGAACCTGCTCCAGCGTCATGTCATCGAGGAAGACCGGCTGCCCCTGCCGAAGCATCACCGACGGCAGCAGCAGCTGGTCGCCCAGCGGCTGATCTCTTAAGCCTTCAATTAGGTCCTGACCGGTGAGCAGGCCAGTCACCACTTGATCTTGCCCCCAATACGGACTTGGCAGGCCATACAGATTCAGGGTCACACCATGAATGCGGTTCAGACGATCGGAAACAGGCTCCAGAGCTTTGTCCACCAGCCGCCCGACGACCCAGCTGCTGCGCAGCGGACTTCCAATGCTGTCGGGCAACGACGTCGTCGCGACATCCAAATCCTCCAGGAAGGCTCGGATCGTGCCCACGCCATTTTCCTGCTGAGGAAGATCCTCATAACTGTCGCGCGGAGGCAAAGGCCGACCTGCAATCAGATACCACTCGTCGGAAAGCCAGGCGAAACGGCTGCCGAGCTGCTGCTGAAATCGCTGCTGCAGCGGTTCCACGGCGTCAATCACCTGTTCAGCATCCTTGGGTGTCACGGCGCGCAAGCCATCTCCTGGGGGCCGGAAACGGGTCAATCCAACGGGGACGACAGCGGCAGATAAGACGGCAGGCCATTCACCACCGGCAAAGCGAGCCAGATCAGTCAACGACTGGAGCAAGGCATGTCCATCGTTTAACCCCGGACAGACGACGACCTGGGCATGGATTTGGAGATCGCGTTCGTCAAACCATTCCAATTGCTGGAGCAAGCGGCCAGCGCGGGAATTCTCAAGAAGAGAGGAACGCAAGTCGGGATCCGTGGCATGCACGGACACAAACAACGGCGTCAGACGTTGCTGCTCGATCCTGGTCCAATCGGTCTCCGACAGATTCGTGAGCGTGAGATAGGAGCCATACAGAAAACTGAGCCGGTAATCATCATCTTTGAGATACAGGCTGTCTCGATGCCCCGGAGGTTGCTGGTCGATGAAGCAAAACGGACAGCGGTTGTTGCATTGCCGCAAACCATCGAACAACGCTTCGGTGAAGGCCAGCCCAAGACCATCATCCGCGTCTTTCTCAAAGTCAACGCGGTGCAATTCCCCCGCACTGTCACGGACCTCGAGTGTCAGCTCCTCCTCAACGATTAAGTAGCGGTAATCAATGAGATCCCGCGGCCGGACTCCATTGATACTGAGCAGTTGGTCACCAGGCTCGAATCCCAGCTCCTCACCGATCGAACCAGCCTCCACTGAGGCAACGACGGCTGGATCCGGCTGGCGGGCAGCTCGACCAGGGTCGAGAGCCGTGACGGCTACCCCTGCGGAGGGTTCATTCCACACAGCGTCTGGGCAACTGCTCTCAGTTTGAGCCTGCGACCGACCACCAGGCCAGAAGAAGCACACCGAACAGCAGTCGGTAGATCACAAAAATCCAGGTGCTGTGGCGCTGGAGATATTTCAGAAGCCAGTCGATGGCCAGCCATGACACCACCGCTGCAGAAAGAATTCCCACCATCAGCGGAAGCACACCGACCAAGCTGAAATCCGCGAAGGCGTCCCTTAACTCCACGACTCCCGCCAGCGTGATCGCAGGAATGCCCAAAAGAAACGAAAAACGTGCCGCATCAGGCCGCTTCCAGCTATCGAACAGCGACGCCGTCAAGGTGCTCCCTGAACGCGAGACACCCGGAATGAGCGCGAGTGCCTGAGCCAGGCCCACCACGAGCCCATCACGGCCCTCGACCTGCGCGAGACGCTTGCTTCGCGGACCGATCTTTTCGGCCAAGGCCAGCAACACGGCCATCACGATCGACACGATGGCGATGGCGGGAACACTGCGCAACGGCGACGTTTCATACCCCGGCCAGCTCAATTTGATCACCAATCCAGCGATCAAAATCGGCACAGTGCCGACAGCCATCGCAAGGCCAAGACGGGCATCCGGCTCCCGCCACTGTCCTCGGCGCACAGCACGACTGATGCCCCGCAAGACAGACCGCAGGTCGTGACGGAAATAGCCAATCACCGCTGCAATGCTGCCCAGCTGGATCACGGCGGTGGCCGACACCCCTGGATCCCCCCAACCGAGGAGAACCGGCACAACTTTGAGATGAGCCGTACTGCTGATCGGCAGGAACTCCGTGAGTCCCTGCACAACCCCAAGCACGAGGTTTCTCCAAATGGCCTCAAGCAGACCGGAATCCGACACCGCTGGGTTCCTGACTTCAAGTGCTGGGACGCTATGCCCAACCCGTCACCCACGCCAGTGACGCGGAACACTCCGACGTGATCGACGTTCAGATCTTCTAAGGTTTCGATTCTTTCTTCACATTCGAGCGGAGGCGAGTCCTTGTTCAGCGGGCTGATACGCAACCAGAGCCTGGCTGAGCCGGTCCAAACCACGACGCTCGGTTTTGCCGCGATTCCTTTCTGGGCCTCCTGCTTGGTGGTTCTTCCGGTGTTCGCGCAGGCGCCTTGGGTGCGTGCGCAGCCCTTCAGTGCCGCGTTATTCGGATTTGTGCTGCTTGTTGCAGGCCTCCTGAGCCACTGGCTTGCGCCAACGAAAGGGAAAGATCTGGGCGCGCTTCTGGTGGGCTTCAGCGGCAGCTGGCTGGCAGGGAGTCTGTTTTGGGGGTGGTTGTCCAGCCATCCCCTGCTGCACCTTCCGGTGGAAGCTTTTGCACTACCACTGGCGCTGACAGGCCTCAACACACGCTGGCGCCTGGGCTGTGCCTTTTATCTCGCATCGTTGCTGGGGACCGGATTCACAGATTTGGCCATGGCCCTGACCAACGTGATGCCTCTCTGGCCGTCGGTGGTGACGGCCACGCCCTCTGAGGCGGCTTTGCTCCTTCAAGAGGCAGCGGCACGCGTGATGCGGCCTGAATCATTCCTGGTCATCAGTGCCTCCGCAGTGTTGATCCTCCGTCTCGTTCGTGACTGCCGGATCCGCAGCCTCAACGCAACGCCCTGGTCAACAAGTTGGGCAGTCGCAGCATCAGTGCTGTTCACAACCCTCCTAATTGACGGACTCTTTTTGACCTTGTCACTGCTGGCACCCGAACTCAGTGGTCTGATCTGAAACGAACTGCAAAAACTGCAGCCTTGAACCACGGCTCGGGCTGAGGGCACTTGTAAGGTTTGCAAGCCGGCCATGTCGGCGTCCATCCCGTTCCGATCTCAAAGACGGAGACTTCCATGAAGCGTCTGCTGTGCTGGCTGACCAGCATTGCTGTGATGGCAGGGCTGCTGATGAGCCTGGCCCTTCCCGCGAGCGTTCAAGCCGCAGAGATCCGCAATGTGGCCGACGACAAGATCGCTGAACGCGGCGACAAGGTGGATCTCAACAATTCATCCGTTCGTCGTTTCCAGCAATTCCCTGGCATGTATCCGACTCTCGCCGGAAAAATCGTGCTGGGTGGTCCCTACGAGACAGTCGATGACGTGTTGTCTCTCGATCTAAGCGACCGTCAAAAAGAGCTGTTCGAGAAATACCGCGACAATTTCACCGTCACAGCGCCATCGATTGCTCTTAACGAGGGCTTCGACCGCATCAACGACGGCCAGTACCGCTGAGGTTTCTCTGAACGAGCCGATCTCCATTGATTGGATTGCGTTAAAACCGCCGGACTCCCCGGCGGTTTTTTTGGTTCAGCCATGACAACGCCTCGCCAAGGAATGGAACCGATCCCTGCCGGTCCTTGGGATGTCGTGGTGGTTGGTGCCGGTGCCGCAGGTCTAATGACCTGTCTTGAGCTGCCTGTCGGACTCCGGGTTCTGCTCGTCAACCGCAACACGAGCCGTCGATCGTCCAGTCTTTGGGCACAAGGAGGCATTGCCTCCGTCACACGACCAGACGACAGCAGCGGTAGCCACGCCGCGGACACCATTCATGCCGGAGCAGGGCTCTGCGATGGGGATTCCGTTCGACTGTTGGTGGATCAGGCACCGCAATGTGTAGATCGGCTCCTGCAGCTGGGCATGGAGTTTGATCGCAATCGCGATGGAAGCCTGGCCACCACGCTGGAGGCGGCCCACAGTCATCACCGGGTGCTGCATGTGCAGGATCGCACCGGTCATGCTCTCGTCGATGTGCTGCGAGACCAGGCCGAACAACGGCCTGGTCTGCTGCATCGCCGAGGCGTGCGGGTCAGCCAACTTTGGGTTGAACACGGACGCTGCTGCGGCGTTCAGGTGGTGGATGGTTGCCGGCTGCAGTGGATCCGCTCAAGAGCTGTGGTCTTGGCGACCGGCGGCGGTGGCCATCTGTACACCAACACCACCAATCCGGCTCAGGCTGCAGGCGAGGGGGTGGCACTGGCCTGGAGTGCTGGCGCAGCCATCGAAGATCTGGAGTTTGTGCAGTTCCATCCCACAGCTCTCAAACTGCCGGATGCGCCATGCTTTCTGATCTCGGAAGCCGTTCGTGGAGAGGGAGCTCGCCTGGTGGATGCCGCAGGTCAGAGCCCTGTTTCAGACCTGGCGGGAGCCGATCTGGCACCGCGCGATCAAGTCAGCCGCGCCCTGCTCAGGTGCATGCGAGAGCAACACACGGACCACATCGGACTGGACTGGTCAGGGATCCCTCGAGACCAAGCCGAACGGCGCTTCCCAACCATTCTTGAACGCTGCCGACAGCACAACCTGAATCCTCTGGAGCAACCGATCCCAGTCGCTCCAGCAGCCCACTACTGGATGGGAGGAGTGGCCACGGACCTGAAAGCCGCAACATCGCTACCTGGTCTCTACGCCGTCGGCGAAGTGGCCTGCACCGGTCTGCATGGTGCCAATCGACTGGCCAGCAACTCGCTAATGGAATGTCTCGTGTTTGCCCGTCAGCTCGGCGAAATCGACCTTCCTGCAGCAAGCGAAACCGACCGAAGCCACTGGAGTTCTCCTCAAGGAAGAAGTCAGACCATCGTCAACCATGCACGCAGCAAGGCCAGCATCGGTCACTTGATGCGAGAGATCGAACAGCTCAGCGAACGGTGCTGGGATGTGGCTGGCGTGGATCGTTCCGTGACCGGGATGCAGAGCTTGCTGCAAGCCACTGATCAGGCCAGCTTGCGGGTGCAACAGGAAGAACTGCTGCAGCTGGTCAACGGACAACCCCACAACCAGCCACTCCAGCTCGCAGAACCCAGTCGCCAGGAACTGAATCTGTTGCTGGATCTTTTGCATCGCCAACGCACCAGCATCCTGTTGCTCGAAGCTTGCCTGTTCCGCACCGAAAGCCGAGGGGGGCACTACCGCAGTGATGCCCCTGCCCCTCTCCCCCAATGGCGCCGACACAGCCGTCAGGTGAGAGGAATGCCGATTCACACGCGCCAGGTCAGCGAATAGCGCGGCGAAGCATGAGCCTTAGAAGTCGGTGTCGCCCTTAAATCCCGACAGCCTGGCCAGCGTCTTAAGAGGTTTCACGCCGGAATCAAGCTTGCCGTTGATCTCCCAGGTGGGATAACCCTCGATGTTTTTGCTTTCACAAAGAGCTCGCTGACTGTTCTGGCCATCTGCAGCGCACTCAATCACAGTGAGCTTCTTGGCGGCTTCTTCACCGAAATCCTCTTTCTGCTCGTGGCAGTGCGGACACCAGTAAGCGCTGTACATCACCGCTCCAGTCGCTGTGAGGTGTTCAGCGAGCGCCACCTTGGCAGGGGTGCTTTCGGTGGTGACCAGCGGCGGCACACCAGCTCCGCTAACAGCTGCATCAGGACGCTCTGGATCCACTACAGAAGACCAGATCAGGCTGCCGATGAGCACAACCAGCGCCAGAAGAACGCCGCGAAACACGACCTGCCCGGGATCATCCCAACCGCCGCCGATCACAGCAAGGAGCAACAACAGCACCGACAGCGTTGCTGAGAGAGCGCAGAAGAAGCAGAAAGCCTGGATCTTGAAGACCATCAGCCCCACCAGCACAAGGCTGAACACGGCCATACCGAGCGAGACGACAAGCAGTCCCCACCAGGTGCGACGCGACAAATCGCCTCGGTTCTCCGCCAATCCCGGCAACAAAGGCACCAGCGCCATCACCACGATTGCCAGATAGGCGAGCAGACCAGCAAACGACAGTGGAATGCTGAAAGCGTCGGTCTGAAACAGTGTTCCCCAGGCGCTGTTGAGCACTTTGTCGCACCCATCAGCTCCCATCGGACAGGTGAGGTCGCCAAGCAGCCCCCAGCGCTTGAGAGTGATCGACCCTGTGTCGATCACTCCGACGGTTGCCAGCACCGCCATGGCGATGCGCGCCCATTTGAAGCCTTGATCCTGACGGCGGCGGCTGGTGAGTCGGGTGGTGCTCATTTGCACTGCACTTCGCGGTGAAAGTCTGGCAGGCGTCAGCGCAGATTTATGTTGATTAATTGATCCGTCGTGCCCATGTCCCCGGACCAACCCCAAGTCCGAGACGGAATCAGCACCAAGTCCACTGTGAAACCCACCGTGGCGTTTGCCCATCTGGGCTGCGAAAAAAATCGTGTTGACACCGAGCACATGCTCGGCCTGCTGACGCAGGCCGGCTATGGGGTGACCAGCGATGAGAGCGACGCCAATGTGGTGGTGGTGAACACCTGCAGCTTCATCCAAGACGCCCGCGAGGAATCGGTTCGCACGCTGGTGGGCCTGGCGGAACAGGGCAAGGAACTGATCATCGCCGGCTGCCTAGCTCAGCATTTCCAGGAGGAGCTGCTCGACTCGCTACCTGAAGCTAAAGCGATCGTCGGCACCGGGGATTACCAACACATCGTGGAGGTGCTGCAGCGGGTCGAAGCTGGAGAACGGGTCAATCGCGTGAGCCAAACCCCAACCTTCGTCGGTGACGAAAATCTGCCCCGATACCGAACGACAGGAGAAGCGGTCGCCTATCTGAAAGTGGCGGAAGGCTGCGATTACCGCTGCGCGTTCTGCATCATTCCCCACCTACGTGGCGATCAACGCTCGCGGACAATCGAGTCCATCGTGGCTGAAGCCCATCAACTGGCTGCGCAGGGGGTGCAGGAGCTGGTGCTGATCAGCCAGATCACCACCAATTACGGCCTCGATTTATATGGACGACCACGGCTGGCCGATCTGCTGCGCGCCCTGGGCGAGGTGGAGATCCCCTGGATCCGCGTGCACTACGCCTACCCAACGGGCCTCACACCCGATGTGATCGCGGCCTATCGAGACGTGCCGAACGTGCTGCCGTATCTCGATTTACCCCTGCAGCACAGCCACCCTGAGGTTCTGCGCGCCATGAATCGCCCCTGGCAGGCGGATGTGAATGAACGCCTGATGGACCAGCTGCGGGAGCAACTGCCCGATGCCGTGCTCCGGACCACGCTGATCGTGGGTTTCCCGGGTGAAACAGAAGAACAGTT
The DNA here is from genome assembly GCF_014279815.1 of Synechococcus sp. NOUM97013. Taxonomy (NCBI): domain Bacteria; kingdom Bacillati; phylum Cyanobacteriota; class Cyanophyceae; order Synechococcales; family Synechococcaceae; genus Synechococcus; species Synechococcus sp. NOUM97013. Next base: position 2,145,675 of record NZ_CP047941.1, read on the forward strand.
CGAACATCTGGCGGGCTTCTTAGAACGCCAGCGCTTCGACCATGTGGGGGTGTTCACCTACTCCGCCGAGGAAGGAACCGCCGCGGCCAAGCTTCCGAATCCAGTCCCGGCAGACATTGCCATCGCCCGTAAAGATCGCTTGATGTCCCTTCAGCAACCGATCTCCGCTGAAGCCAACAGCCGCTGGGTCGGACGCACCGTGGATGTGTTGATCGAACAGCACAACCCCAGCACCGGGGCCATGATCGGTCGATGCGCCCGATTTGCACCCGAGGTGGATGGCGAAGTGCAGGTGCAACCTCGGGCTGATGGTCTTCAGGCTGCACCGGGAACCATGGTCCCTGTGCGGATCACCGGCGCAGATATCTACGACCTGACCGGCGAGATCGTTGGCGCAACCGAAATGGTTGCTTCGGCGCGGACGACTTCGTGAGCGGATCTGGATCGCACGATCGTCAACGCATCATCTTTTTGATCGCTTCCGGCATGAGCACCGCAGGATCCTTTGCGGGGCTCACCGCCAAGGGTTGGATCCTGATGGATCAAACGGCAGACCCGATGGTGCTGGCGCTGCATTTCGCTGCGCTGTCGCTTCCCACCATGCTGGTGAGTGGCCCAGCAGGCGTTCGCACGGATCGCGTGGGATGTGAACGCGTGCTGATACAGGCGCAATGGGCGCTGCTTGGAGCCGGCCTCCTGGCCGCTCTGGCCATCCCCATACTGGACGGACAATCCCAGGTGCTGATGCTGTTGACCAGCACACTGCTGGCGGGCATCGCTGGTGCCTACGAACTCACGGCCAGGAACAAATACTGCGCGCTGCTGATTGATGACGCCAGCCAGCTAGCGCCCTATCTGACGAGCTTTTCCGTGGTGTTCAACGTGGGCAAACTGGTGGGACCGCTTCTTGGCGGCTGGTTGGTCACCCTCACGGGCCCCGCGCAGGCACTCACGTTGGATGCCGCCACCTATCTCTTGCCCATCGCCAGTGTGATCTGGCTTCTGAAACCACGGCTGGAGCTGGAGGAGCGGAGCACACCCGGCAAGACAGCGACCCTGAGCGTGGCGTGGCGGGAGTGTGGAAGCACCCTGCGCAGCGTGCTGATGTTCACAGCATTGATGTGCGTCGTGGGCTTTTTCCATCCAGGACTTGGCCCTCTGATCGCAGCGCAAGAACTGGGAACGGCCCCGATGGACCTGGCCATGTTCACCAGTGTTCTGGCCCTGGGAAGCATCGCGGGAGGGATCGTGCTGCAGCGCAACAGCCACCGCTTCTGCAGCAGACCCTCACTGACGTTGGCAGGCTTCGGACTGACCACAGCCCTGGCGCAGCTAGGCATGGCACGCGGAGGGAGCACACTTTTCGTGCTGGCCATGACGCTGCTGATCGGAGCAGGCACAGCTGGATTACTGAGCAGCAGCAATCTGATCACCCAAGTGGGTGCTCCTCAGGTCCTGCGGGGAAGAATGGCAGGACTGAGCCAGATCGCCTTTTTAGGGGGAGGTGGCTTGAGCGGCCTGATCGCGGCACAACTCAGCATCTCCCTCGGACTGGCAACAACCTTTGCCATCACGGGAGGCATCGGAGTCGTGCTGGCGCTGTGGGAGATCTGGCGTCGTGGCGGAACGGTGCTGACCGAGATCAGATCAGCTTGATTCCACGCAGCACGAAGCTGATGATGGCAGCGGTGACGAGGCCGGCACCGACAAGACCCAGATAGATGACGACGCCCATGGCTGTCACAAATGGCAGCAACCATTAGATCAGACACCGGAGCAAGGATTGCCAGATCCGCCTTAAGCTTCTGCACAACGAAATCAAATGGGATCGGACGGTTCTCTCAGCAGGGTCGACCGCAGACAACAGACGTTCACCTCAACGCCACTGATCATGCGCACCCTGTTCATCTATCCCCTCTTCCCGAAAACCTTCTGGAGCTACGAAAAAATCCTGGAGCTGGTGAACCGCAAGGTGCTGCTGCCTCCCCTGGGACTGGTCACGGTGGCTGCACTGCTTCCCCAGGAATGGGAGATGAAGCTGGTCGACCGCAATGTCCGTGAAGTCACCGAGGCCGAATGGGATTGGGCCGAGTTGGTGGTGATTTCCGGAATGATCGTCCAGAAGGACGACATGCAGGTGCAGATTGCCGAAGCGAAGCGGCGTGGCTTGCCTGTGGCCGTGGGTGGCCCTTACGCCAGTTCCACCCCTGATGCACCAGAAATCGCCCAGGCCGATTTCAAAGTGCTGGACGAAGGTGAAATCACTCTGCCTCAATTCATCGAAGCCATCCAGCGGGGTGACACCAGCGGACGCTTTAGCGCCGAAGGTGACAAACCCGACGTCACAGCAACCCCCATTCCACGCTTCGATTTGTTGGAACTGGACGCCTACGACTCGATGAGCGTGCAGTTTTCACGGGGATGTCCCTTCAACTGCGAGTTCTGCGACATCATCGTTCTCTATGGACGCAAGCCGCGCACCAAGCAACCCGAACAGCTGATCGCTGAGCTGCAATACCTCTACGACCTGGGATGGAGACGCTCCATCTTCCTGGTGGACGACAACTTCATCGGCAACAAGCGCAACGCCAAGCTGCTTCTTCCGCAGATCAAAACCTGGCAAGAAGAGCGGGGCTACCCCTTCAGCTTTGCCACCGAAGCATCCGTCGACCTTGCTGACGACGACGAAATGATGAGGATGATGCACGAAGCCCGCTTCGAGAGTGTGTTTCTTGGCATCGAAACACCCGACGAGGCCAGCCTGGAAACCTCTCGAAAAATTCAGAACACCCGCAATCCACTGGATGCGGCCGTCGATCGGATCACCGGCAACGGCATTCGCGTGATGGCTGGATTCATCATCGGTTTCGACGGTGAAAAAGACGGGGCGGGCCGCCGCATCGTGGAGTTTGTGACACGCACCGGCATCCCCGCCGCAATGATGGGCATGCTGCAAGCGCTGCCTAATACCGCTCTTTGGCATCGCCTTGAGAAAGAAGGGCGGCTGATCCAGGACAAGGACGCCGCCAAAGGGGTTAATCAGACCAACCTGCTGAACTTCAAGCCAACCCGACCAATCCGCGACATCGCCAACGAGTACGTCGAGGCGTTCTGTGAGCTCTATGAACCCAATGCCTACATGGATCGGGTGTATTCCTACTACCTGAAAATGGGAGCTCCGCGTTGGAAAGGAAAGGCGTCGCTGCCCACCTGGACCGACATCCGTGCTCTATCCATTGTGGTGTGGCGGCAGGGCTTCAAACGCAGCACCCGCAGCCGCTTCTGGCGCTACATGCTGAGCATGGCCCGTCGTAACCCGGCCATGCTGGAGCAATTCCTGGTGGTGCTGGCCCACAACGAGCACTTCCTCGAGTACCGCGCAATCGTTCAGCGTGAAATCCGCGAACAGCTGGAATCGCTTCCCCCTGAAGAGCCCAGCGCATCCCGGGAATTGCAGCCGGCCTGAGTGCCGATTCAGTCCTGCACGTAGGCGTCGCCGTTCCTCAGGCAGATCTCGGCTTTCTGTAGCTCGCGCCCGAGATACAGAGCATGGTCGAGACGACTGAGCGGATGCGGCCCGTCGCCTTCGGTGAGCGCGATCCCGAGTTCCTTGGCGGTGCGGCCGCGAAAGCGGCGGAGGGCTTCTCTTGGTCCGCCACCGCGGCAGGCCAACACTTCACCGGTCTCAGGATCGGTGGCACGACCCTTGTCGTCCACATCGTTGCTGTAGTGCTCAACCACCAGTTCAGCAGCGTCGGCATCCACCTTGATCAGGAAATAACCGCTGGGGTCGAGCGCAATGAAGCGTTGCGACAGCTGGTCGTCGAGTGATGAAGGGACGCTAGTCATCAGCTCACCCTACAAATCGAAGTCTCAAAGCCCCAATGCTGGGGGCTCTGATCGGAAGGGCAGCTCAGCGTTCATCGCCTCGATCTCCTCATGCATCAGACCATTCGCCCGAGGCAACCAGGAGCGAATCAGAGTGTCCATGCGTGGGTCATACCAGCGATGCAGGCTGGTGTGGGGTCTGGCCACAAAGCCGCGGCGGCGTTTGTGGCTGCCACCCGCCCCAGGGTCGAATTTCAGGAGCCCTTGCTGCAGAGCCCACTCAATGGGAGCGTAGTAACAGACCTCGAAATGAAGGCAGTCAATCTCTTCATCGCTACCCCAGTAGCGCCCCCAGAGATGTTGCGCATCCTGCACGCAGAGCGACATGGCCACGGGATCGCAGGGGTCACCGCGATGGGCACTGAACAGCACCACATGCTGAGCAAGACCAGGCTCGATTAACCGATCGAAAAAGGAAGCCTGAAGATATTTGCTGCCCCAGACTCCCCAACGCGAGCAATGCTGTTCATAGAAACCATGCATGCGTGACAGCAACGCTGGCGTGAGGGCCTCACCTGTGATGGGAGTCACGCTGAGCCCAGCCTTCTGCACTGCTTTGCGTTCCCGCTTGATGTTGCGTCGCTGATTGGCATTGAAACCCGCGAGATAATCGCTGAAATCCGCCTGGCCATCAGCGCTCCACAGGCTCTGCTGGTTGACCCAAGCCGCACAGCCGGCCGCCTCAGCGAGTGGCTTCCAGCTGGGATCCACATAGAGGAAGTTGCAGCTGAGGATCTCGTTCCGCGCAGCGAACTCATCGATCAAACGCAGCATCACGGCCGTGAGCTCCTGAGCATCCTCCTGCGGGTGAAAATGAAAGCGGTAGCCCTGGATCGGACTGACCGGGCTCATGCCAATCAGCTTGGGGTAGTAGCGAAGCCCGAGATCGCCTGCCAGACGTGCAAATGACTGATCAAAAACAAATTCGCCGTAACTGTGACCCTTGAGATACAGAGGGGCAAACGCCACGAGCTGCTCCTCTCTCCACATCGAGAGGTGGAGAGGCTGCCAGCCCTGGTCCGGCGCCACGCTTCCAGAATTTTCGAGAGCCGCCAGCCAGCTCCAGCGGTAGAACGGACTCACGTATTCCGCCAGCAGGTTGTCCCACTGCTGCTGCGGGATCTCGCGGATGCTGCGATGCCAACGAGCCGTAAGCGGTGCCATCCGGGGCCAGGGTCAACGACTCAGGCACGACCCTAACCAGCGAGATTGAAACGGGCGATGCTGGAACATGCATGGAACGGGCATGGAACGGGCAACGATGAAACAGACCGTGGATGTCGTCTTCAACCGTCGCCCCCTGCCTCCGCTTGAACGTCTTCCCCTCGTGCTACTCGCAGTGCTTTGGGCCCTCGACAGCGCCAACCTGCGCACCAGGGCAGGAGTGCTGAAACCGGTGCTGCAGCTCCTGCAGCCCAGCGTCGAAAACCGCTTGGCGGATCAATGCAGAAGCCTGGCAGCGCAAGCGGTCGACAGGAAATGGAGTTCTGAAACATTGGTGCTCCAGGCCGTGGAACAGCCCTGCCGGTCCCTGGCCCGGCCCGTCAGTGAGTGTCTGATCAACGAGACCAGCCGCAGCGGCCGAGAGTGGGGCGTGATGACGGAGCTGCTCCGAGGACAGATCGGAGACGATTCTGACGTGGTCATCAAGCGCTGCCTGGCCACATTGTTTGGACTGCCTTCATCCAATCTGGAGACAATCCCAGTTCAGGGACTCGTGGACCGATTGCGGCCGTAGCGCACCAACACTTCGTGTCCTCCCAGATCACGGAGTTCACGCAGATGCCAAGCGCTTGGTTCCAGCAATGAGTCGGGCAGCGGAGAGCCGTTGACTGGCAACCAGCTGAAGGGCCCACCGAGCACACGGGGACAAAGGGTCAACTGCAGCTCATCGACGACATCCTGCGCCAAGAGGGAATGACATAGCTGCGACCCTCCCAGCAGCAGGAGCCGGGTCCAGCCTTGAGCGCTCAAACCGTTCAAGGTGTCCTGCCAAGAGGCGGTCAGGCGATGGCCCGCCTGAAAACCAGGCGCGACCAGACCCATGGGGGTGAGCAGGTGACGTTCAAAGGGTTGCTGAAAGAACGGCCACTCCAGAGGGAACTCTCCCGAACGGCTGACCACCACAGCCGCCGGCTGAGGACAACGGGCCGCTGTGGTGCGTTGCTGCAGCAGATCATCCGAACGGATCAAACAACTGCAGCGATGGGCGCGCAAGGTACCGGCACCGACCAAGACCGCATCGCTCCATGCCAAGGCCTCTTCCAGAACACGCCGATCGCCGGACCCACCAAGTTGGGCAGCGCCACCGGACGGTGGAGCCAGGCGCCCATCAAGACTGATCGCCAGCACGAGGCGGACGGTGATGGGCTCAGCAGACAAAGCCTGGGTCAGACCGGGGCCATCGCTTCAAGAGACGCAGGCGTCATCTCCAGCTGCGGTGTTTCGGCATACACCTCTGCCGCGTTGTTGGGACTCTCCTGCAGACGAATCTTGTGCAGATGTGCGCCGATGGCCTTGATGGGGGCCGAAAGGCGATCCGCAATGTGGAGAGCAATGTTCTCAGCAGTGGGGACGCAATCCTCAAAGAAAGGAACATCCTTGTTGAGGAAGGTGTGATCGAAGGGCTCAACCACAAGATCGTCGACCAGACGCTGCAGCGCTGAGAGATCGCAGACCATCCCGGTGCGTGGGTCAATGGTGCCGCGGACTGTCACATCCACCAGATAGTTGTGGCCATGACCATGCGGCCGAGCACATTTGCCGTAGATGCGTTCATTGTCTTCCTGGCTCAACTCAGGGCGGGCCAAGCGGTGCGCAGCAGCAAAATGGGTGCGGATGGTGAGAAAGGCGTCCATGGGATGTCCGAGATAGTCGGCCCAGAGGCCCGGTTGTTCGTAAAGGCGTAAGGCTGTGATCGGCAGATGCGGACTCAACCGCTTCCAGATCTGGCGGACGAGTGCTTCCGTGGTAGGGAGGCATCCATCAGGGCGGGACACGTCGAACTCAGGCCATGCCTCGTTCAGAAAACGGAAGTCCAGCTGTCCAGTGACCTCACTGCGGATGGCGTGCTTGACCTCGGAGAGGTTGAGCACCATGCCGTCTTCATCCAGACCTCCGGCCATGGACACGATCAATTCATAGTTATGACCATGTCCTGGTGCCAGAGCACAGGGGCCAAACTGAGCGGCATTGTCGTCAGCGGAGAGTTCCGGCAGCCAATAACGGTGGCTGGCACTGAAGCAAGCCCGACGTGTGATGACACAACCGCGTCCACGGCCATGCCGTGCAGTCGACTTCGTTTCAGTCATGTGACGGTTCGGCCAGAAGGCATCCTAATGAGCTAACGGCAAATTCGAGTCATGGCCGAGACCACTCCAACCCTGCGACAACGCCTGGGCGGAAGAAGCCTGTATCTCGTGGGAATGATGGGAAGCGGCAAAAGCAGCACAGGCAGGCCACTCGCCGAAAAGCTGGGGTATGGCTTTGTGGACTCCGATTCGGTCATTGAACAGCTGGCGGGCTGCACCATTCCTGAGATCTTTCAGCGGGATGGTGAAGCGGGGTTTCGGGCACTGGAAACCCAGGTTCTGAGCGCCATCAGCGAACGTCACTCACTGGTGGTGGCAACAGGAGGCGGCGTGGTCACCCGCTCCGAAAACTGGGGAGTGATGCATCAAGGCATCGTGATCTGGCTTGATGTGGAACGCGAGCAGCTGCTGAAGCGGCTTGAAGCTGACAGCACCCCACGCCCCCTGCTTCAAGAGGCGGATCCCGCTCAGGCTCTCGACAGGATTCTCAACGCACGGCGTCCGCAGTACAGCGAAGCCGATCTGACGGTGGTGATTGAGGAGGAGACACCGGATGTGGTCGCTGATGGCATCCTGCAGCTGCTGCCAAACCTGATCCAGGACCCGCCCAAACAGCGTCCGGAATGAAGCTCAGGCGGTTGGTGGTTCCAGTCGGACCGCGTACCACTGCAGAGAGAAGCCTGGTGACATCTCCAGTTCGCAGGCCGTGTCGAGAAGACGGGAGGCCGCCTGTTCCGGGCTCGCGCAACCCTTCAAATCCGCCGGCCATGGGTCCAGCCCGCGCAAACGTTGTGCCAGCCATGCCAGGGTGTCGCCTGCGCTGAGCAGCTGTTCCGGTTCTCCGGGCACCAGCACCACGTAGTGATCAAGCGATCGGATCAGAGGATCAGACATGGTGAAATCGCTGTTGGCACTGCTGCTCACCATGGTGCTGCAGTTGGTGCAGGTCGACGCCGCAGCCGCTGACGATCGCAACCAGGTGTTCCTGGAGCAACGCTTCAGCAACTGGCCCGAATGGACGCTGCCGGCTCCTTTGCCGAGACCCCGTGGCCGCCAGGATCTGATTTATCCCTCCTGGTTTGACGGCACCTGGGAGGTGCGAAGCGAACAGCTTGATCGCCAAGGTGAAAGTCAAAACGGAGATGACCCGCTGCTGCATCAAGCTCGCTTTCGACTCAATCAACGTGGTGACCTGGTGGGCGACCGTGTGTTCAATGCCCGTTCCGTTGGTGACGCACTGCTAGGCACTCAGTTGCTCAGCGTTGAGCAGGATCCTGATCAGGTGAACCGTCAGCTGGCCCGGTTGAAGGGAGATCTGATGCTGGAGACAACCGTGATCGGTCGCAAAGAAAGCGACCCCAGAGAGCGTTCAGTCTTCTTCAGCGATGAGCTGGCACTGCAGGTGGTCCACGGCCCCGCAGCACCTCGGATCAGCCGCATCGAGACGCTCACCCGCTACGAGCGCTGTGGTGCTGCGATCTGCGCCGATCAACGCCAGGTCAGCCATGACGGTCCCGGCCTTGAGAGCGAGGTATCGCTGGAAGGGCGCAGCAGCCGATTCCAGCTCACCCTCACACCGTTGCAGCTGGATCCTGCTGGATCAGACGCGCCTCCAACTGATCACGCCATTGAAACAACGACTGCAGTCGAGGGTGATCGCTAATCCCTGGAACGCCGCGGCCAGCCAGCGCAGAGCCTGCTGAAGGTGGGAAACGCAGAAGCGACAACTGCGCCGCCACCGACAGATCAGCCAGGCTCAGCACATCGCCAACCATCACCCCAGCGGCATCGATGGCATCAGCCATGGAGCAGAGGCTGCTGAGCATGGAGGCCCTCTGCTCCTGACCGAGCAAATCGCCTACGCCACTCAGCCAACCGCCTGGCAGTCCTGACATCACCTGCCGAACGGGTGACGGCACATCGTCGGGAAGCAGCGCATCTCTTAGCAGTGGGTCATCCACTGCCGCCTGCAACAGTGCTGCACGGGCTGCAGCTGCCAGGGTCGTATCTGCCCAGTCTTCGATCAACTCCACCTGAGCGCGCAGGCGGGGCTCATCGGGGATCAGGGCTGGCGCTGGCTCAAGCGTCTCGAGATAACGGCAGATGGCACTGGAATCGGCCACCACCTGATCACCATCCACCAACACGGGCACCTGACGTTGTCCCGAAAGCCTGAACACCGCGATCTGGCCGATGCCGGGAGTGACCTCCACCTCTCTGAAACTGAGTCCTTTCGACTGCAGCGCCATCCGCACCTTCAGACAGAAGGCCGAATGACGGAACTGATGAAGCTCCAGCATGTCCACGCCGGGTCAAGAGCCGGCAGAGTAGCCATCAAGTCCTGACCCTCGCCATCGCCATGCGCGATTTTTTCGTCAATGTGACGCGCTACCCGCGCTATCTGATCACCTTTGGCCTCGGTGTGATCAATTCCGTCGCTGAGCCACTGGCACGTCGACGCAGCAATCCGGTCACCGCTGTCGCGCTGATCGGGGCACTGATCAGCGGCTTCCTCAGTGTCAGTTTCGTGCTGCGTGCCATGGTGTCTTCAGCACCACAACTCTGAAATGGCCCCCGGACGTCGGGTTGAACGCGTGGCCGCCCTGATCCGTCGGGAGACCAGCGAACTGCTGATCAGCGGCATCCGGGATGAGCGGGTGCACCAGGGCATGGTGAGTATCACCAACGTGGAGGTGAGCGGCGATCTTCAGCACTGCAAGATCTTCGTCAGTGTTTTGGCTGATGGCGAAGCCCGCAACCAGGTGATGGATGGGCTGCAAGCCGCCAGTGGTTATTTGCGCGGCGAACTTGGACGGCGACTGCAGATGCGTCGTGCCCCTGAAGTGATCTTTCAACTCGACCGTGGCCTTGAAAAAGGCACCTCCGTGTTGAGCCTGCTGGGTGAACTTGAACGTGAGCGACAGGTCCGAGGGGAGATTCCCGCCGGCAGTGATATTGATCCCGGACAAACCGGAGATGAACACAGCTGAACGCCGCCGGGCTGTCGCCCAGCTGCTGGTGGTCCGAGCCAGTGGCCATGCGAGTGACAGGCAACGGCGCTATCCCCGCTGGGAACTCAGCAACGCTGCCCTGCAGGAGCTGCTGGAGGCTGGTGTGGGAGGGGTGATCCTCCTGGGTGGCAGCGCCACGGATCTTCAGCAGCGCTGCCGAAATTTGCGCGACTGGGCTGGTCACTCAGACCTGCTGCTGTGCGCCGATGTGGAGGAAGGCGTGGGCCAGCGGTTTGAAGGCGCGTCCTGGCTCGTGCCCCCCATGGCGCTGGGGCGGCTGAAGACGAAAGATCCCGACACAGCCGTGGCGTTAGCAGAAAGCTATGGAAGGGTCACGGGAGCTCAGGCCAAACGTTGCGGCCTCAACTGGGTGCTTGGCCCGGTCTGCGACGTCAACAGCAACCCGGCCAACCCGGTGATCAATGTGCGGGCATGGGGTCAAAACGCTGAAGTGGTCGCCGATCTGGCGGAGGCGTTTCAACGGGGTCTACACAACAGTGGGGTTCTGGGGTGTGCGAAACATTTCCCCGGACACGGTGACACCGCACAGGACTCGCATCTGGAGCTTCCTGTGATTCACCACTCCCGCGAACGCTTGGATCGGTTGGAGCTGATTCCCTTTCGACGACTGATTGCCGCTGAGGTCGCCAGTGTGATGACAGCCCATCTGCTGGTGCCGTCTCTGGATGACCAAAGACCAGCCACGCTCTCCAAGGCGGTCCTGACCGATCTGTTGCGGCACGACCTGGGCTTCCAGGGGCTTGTGGTCACGGATGCCTTGGTCATGGAAGCCATCAGCCGACGGGTGGGACCTGGAGAAGCCGCGGTGCAGGCCTTTGAAGCGGGTTCCGATCTGATCCTGATGCCTGTGGATGCCCATGCGGCGATCGATGCCATCTGTGCCGCCCTCGACAACGGCAGGATTCCCGAATCACGCCTGCACGAATCGATGCAAAGGCGTCAGCAGGCTTTGAAGCGCTGTTCAGATCTGGAAACTGCAACGCCTGGCAACGCAATCGAAACCGAAGCCGACCATGCATTGGCCATGGAGTTGGTGGAACGCTCTCTGGAAGCCCAAGGACCTGTGCTGACACCCACAGCGCAGCTGACAGGCCTGAACCTGATCCGCGTGGATGGCGTGCTGCCCTGCCCCGTGCTGCGGGCTGATTCAGCGGCGGTCTCGGCACCGGAAGGCCTCGGCTTCAGGACTCGGATCTGCCACGACAAAGGACTCTCGCCATGGGCAGATCGCGGTGATCCGAAGGAGCCCCTCGCCCTAGAGACCCTGGGGGATGGTGGAGTCTTGCTGCAGCTGTTCCTGCGCGGCAACCCGTTCCGGGCAGGTCAGGAACGCAGCGAACCATGGGCGGAAGCGATTGAGCAACTACTGCGGCATGGACGCCTGGCAGGCCTGATCGTTTACGGGTGTCCCTACCGCTGGGATGCACTGCGCACTCTCCTGCCGGAGTCCACGCCCGCTGGCTACAGCCCCGGACAAATGCCTGAAGCCCAGGAACAACTGCTGAGCAAGATCATCGGCACGACACCTGCAGGGACTGGAGGCAGGGACTTCACCGACTGAACACCGCACAGCCAATCCGAAGCAGAACAAGAGAGAGATCTGCCCTTAATCTCAGCGCCAGTGTTCAAGGCCGCCATGCTCAGCCTCTCGATGATCGTGCGCGATGAAGCGACGCGGATCGAGGCCTGCCTGCAGTCCGTGCAGGACTTTGTCGATGAGATGGTCGTCGTCGACACCGGCTCCACGGACGAGACGGTGGCAATGGCCCAAGCCTGCGGGGCCCGTGTTGAACATCTGGAATGGCCGGGGGACTTTGCCCCCGCACGCAATGCAGCACTGGAGCATGTGAAGGGGGATTGGGTGCTGGTGCTCGATGCGGACGAGCAGCTCCGCACGGAAGCGATTCCCAAGCTGAAAGCCCTGATGGCCCAGCCGGATGTGCTGGTGATCAATCTGCTCCGACATGAACTGGGTGCGGCGATGGCGCCCTACTCCAATGTGAGTCGCCTGTTCCGCAGGCATCCCCGCATTCAATGGAGCAAGCCCTATCACTCCATGATCGATGAGAGCGTCGCTGCTCTGATGCGCGACGAGCCCCAGTGGCGCATTGCCAATTGCGCCGAACCGGCACTCCTCCATGACGGCTATCGCCCCGAGCTCCTCTCAGGAACCGACAAAGCCAAGCGTCTGCGTCAATCGATGGAACGCTGGCTGGAGGAACAACCCGGTGATCCCTATGCCTGCGCAAAGCTCGGCGCCCTGGAAGTCAGCGAAGGAAACCGCGACCGAGGCATCAAGCTGCTGCGCCATGGCTTGGAGACACTGCCGAGTGGCGAAGAGTTCATTGCCGAGCGCTATGAACTGCTGCTCAACCTGGGCATCGCCCTGGCCGCAGACGACCGCGAGGCGGCCATGGCCTGCTACCGAGAGGCTTTGGCGTTGCCCCTGGAGACACGGCTCAGCCTTGGCGCCCGCCTGAATCTGGCAGCCCTGCTGATGCAGCAGAACCAACTGGAGGAAGCCATCCAGCTCACGACCACCGCCTGCCAGCGCGCTCCCGAAGTGGCTCTGGCCTGGTACAACCTCGGCTTAATGGAACGGCGCCGTGGCGATCTGTTGGCCGCGATCAACGCCTACGAGCGTTCAATCGGCCTTGACCCTTCCCATGCTGAAAGCCACCAGAACCTGGCCGTGGCACGACTGATGGGAGGGGACATCGACGGTGCTCGAACCGGATTCCGTCAGGCGATCTCCGTTCTGCAGGCGCAGCAGCGCCATGAGGAAGCTGCGGCACTGAAGGCGCAGATCAGTGGCCTGGTGAAACTGGACGAGACTCCAGGCGCATGACTTCCAAGCAGCATCAGCCACTGCAGGGACGCACGGTGGTGATCACCCGTGCCCAGGAGCAACAAAGTGAGGGACGGCGCATGCTGGAGTCCCTTGGCGCCAGGGTTCTCGAGCTGCCAGCCCTAGAGATCGGCCCCCCAGACAGCTGGGCCCCCCTCGACGATGCACTCGCCGAACTGGAGAACTTTCACTGGCTGATCCTGTCCAGCGCCAACGGTGTTGATGCGGTCGAATCCAGGCTCCAGAGGATGGGACGGTGTTTAGCCAGACGTCCTGAGAGCCTCAAGATCGCAGCCGTGGGGCGCAAGACCGCCCGGCGCTTGGACGACCTTGGTGCCTCTGCCGACTTCGTGCCACCCACCTTCGTGGCCGACAGCCTGATCGACCATTTTCCCGTGTCGGGCTGGGGGCTGCGCATCCTGTTGCCAAGGGTTCAGAGCGGCGGACGCACGCTGCTCGCTGAGGCCTTCGGCGAGGCCGGCTCGCGAGTGGTGGAAGTCGCGGCCTATGAATCGCGCTGCCCTGAGACGATTCCACACGACACGCTCCAGGCCCTCGAAGCCAGCGAGGTGGATGCCGTCAGTTTCAGCAGTGGGAAAACGGTGAGTCACACCGTTGCTCTGCTGACTGAGGCCATCGGCAACGACCGGATGGAATCGGTGTTTCAAAAACCGGCCGTGGTGTCGATCGGGCCCCAGACCAGCCTGCGCTGCATGGAGCTGCTGGGGCGTGTCGACGCCGAAGCCTGCCCGCATGACCTCGATGGGCTGGTGGAAGCGTGCGTTCAAGCCATACAACGGCGCTGAGCCTGACCCGAGACCATCACGTCAAGACATCCTCGGCGTAGATCAATGCTTTGAATGCTCCAACCCGAGGGCAGCAGCGCGGCTGCATCCCCGGGGCAACGGCCCCGCGGTCCGACACAGACCGTGCCAGCACCCGTGGCTGTCTGGACCAGAGCGCGGAGCTCACCACCCACCTGCAACACCCCCTGAACCTTCATGTCCGGAGCGGGGGTTGCATCAGCGTCAGCGGCTGTAGAAGTCGCGGTTTCCTCGCTCGATCCCACCACCCCTGTACGAGACACGACGGGTGCAAAGGGATCCGATCGTCCTTCCGGCACGGATGCCAGAACCTGGTCGCGACTAGGGAGAGGGATCAATCCTGGTGTTGATGCCAAGCCAGGGGAGACTTCCGGTTCCACAATCTCTTCCCCAACCGGAGTCGCCACAGGTGGCGGGAACTGGGAGAGATCAGGCTCAGTGGCACGACCACAGGCTGCAAGCCCCACCAGCACCAGGGGAAGACAACGCGTCAACCACGGGGAATACCCACGAACAGGCCGATGCAGATCAGGAGTGGGCGGCTCCGCCGTCTTCCACCAGGTCTCGAAAGCGATCAAGGTTGGCCTGCAGTTCTTTCGTGACGATCCCTCCAAGGATGGTCGGTTCCATCAACGGTGCCAAGACTCCTGGAAGCTCGTAGGTCACCGTGAGCTTCACCGCAGTGCGATCCGGTTGTTCGGCATAGAAGCGAACCCCACCTTTGGTGGGGAGCCCACCAACCGATTCCCAATGAAGCTGCTGAGCTTCCACCCGCTGGGTGATTCGCGCTTTCCAGCTGAAGCGGAATCCCTGCGCCGCCAGGGTCCAGTCGGTGAGATCGGGATCATCGAGGGTCTTCACCGACTCAATCCAGCGCATCCATTTAGGCATCGCTTCAAGGTCACTCCAGACGGCCCAGACGCGGTCTACAGGTGCTTTGACCTCCGTTGTCACCGAATGTTCAAGCCAACGTCCCATCAGGCCACCGCCGCATTCGTGGCCAGCTGCACTAGTCGCTTGAGAATTTCCGCAGCCGCGAGGTGGCCACTCATCGTGGCTCCCTCCATGGAATCGATGTAGTCCTGACGCGTGTAACTGCCTGCCAGGAAAAAGTTCCGAACCGGTGTGCGCTGCTCAGGGCGGTAAGGCTCCATGCCCGGTGCCTCGCGGTAGAGCGATTGCGCCAGCTTCACCACATTGCTCCAAGTGAGCTTGAGATTGCGGGCCGAAGGGAACAGCTCGCGCACCTGACGGTCGGTATGGGCAACGATCTCATCGACAGACTTGGGAATCCATGGGTCACCTGGTGTGAGCACACACTGCAGCAACGATCCCTCACCCGGCTTGCGGTAGTCCTCAGGACTAGCCAAAGCCAAGTCCGCGAAGCAACTGAAATCAGCATCAGCGGTGTAGAGGAGATTGTTGAGGCCTGCGGGCTGATCCACATCACGACGGCGGGACTCCTGTTCGTCACCAAGTTCCGTCACCCAACCGTCGTAGCGGAGTTGAACGGTGGCCACAGGAACGGCTTCCAACTTGTGAATCGCCGCGAACTGAGGGAAACGCTTCCACTGCTCAGGGAGGAGTCGCTGAATACCGGGGACATCACAGGCGGCCAAATAGGCATCTGCTTCAACGCGAACATCACCATCCGGTGTCGTCAGCTGAAGGGCCGTGACCTCCGGTTGATCTCCATCACTGAACTCCACTTGCTTCACGCGGTGGCGGAGGTGCAGCTTTCCACCACGCGCCTGGATGTAGTCAAGGATCGGGCCAGTCAGCCAACGGTGAGGAGATCCTTTGAGCAGATTCAGTTTCGAAGCTTCAGTTTTGGCCGCGAACATCATGAAGATGGTCAGCATGCAACGGGCCGAGATCGCTTCGCAATCGATGAACCCAAGTGCGTAGGCAATTGGATTCCACATGCGCCGGATGCTCTCCATGCTCCCGCCATGGCCCACAAACCAATCTTGAAAACTGACGGAATCCAGCGCGCGAATCGTGCGCATCGCCCCCTCGTAATCCACCAAACCGCGAACGATGGGGCTGGTGCCCAGCGCCAGAGCATTGCGCAGCTTGTCGATCCAGGTGAGCTGAGGTGTGGTGAAAAATGCCTTCAAACCGTTGAACGGAGCACCGATCGGAAAGCGGAAATCGAGCTCTCGCAGATCACCGCCCTTATTGCAGAACAGGTGGGTGTGGTTCTTCGGCAACAAATTCTCGAAGGCGCCCACTTTGCGCATCAAGGCAAAGAGATTGGCGTAATTGAAGAAGAACACATGCAATCCCATCTCGATGTGATTGCCGTCGGGATCCACCCAGCTGCCCACTTTTCCGCCCATGAACGGACGAGCCTCATAAAGGTTCACCTCATGGCCGGCATCCACAAGATCCACAGCAGCGGACAGGCCTGCCAGACCGGAACCAACAATCGCGACCCGCACCATCTGGCGTGCAACTAGAGCGACTCTATGAAGAGACCTGACTGCACTGCTTCAGGCGGCAGGCCTCAGCCATTCATAAAATGAATTTGGATTCTGTCCCAGAGCCTGCAATGTCCAGCTCCGAAACCACCGCTGAAACAACTGCAACTGCAGTGGTAGACACGGCTCCCTCCCACACCGCACGGGATGGCAAAGGCGTCCTGATCACCGAACCTGCCATGCAGCAGTTGGCGAAGCTGTGCGCTGATCAGGGTGACAACAAGGTGCTGCGCGTCGGTGTGCGCTCTGGCGGCTGCAGCGGTATGAGCTACACGATGGACTTCGTGCCGGCATCCGAAACGCTTGAGGATGACGAAAGCTACGAATACGAGGCTCCCGATGGCGCCACTTTCACGGTGATCTGCGATCCCAAGAGCCTGCTCTACATCTACGGAATGCAGCTCGACTTCAGTACGGCACTGATCGGCGGCGGCTTCAATTTCACCAATCCGAACGCAACGCAGACCTGTGGCTGCGGGAGCTCTTTTGCTGTCTGAGTCGGGGGCCCGGTTCGCTGAGGCTTCTGTGGGAATCTGAAGAGATTGCTTGAAGGTTCAACGCTTCATGGAGTCCAGCCAGGAAAGTCTGTTTCAGCAGGCGATGAGCCGCTATCAGCAAGGTGCTCCAGCCCAGGAGCTGCTGGCCGATTTTGAAGCGATCACCGCTTCAGCGCCGCGTCAGTCAGCGGGTTGGACATGCCTGGCCTGGTTGCAACTGCTCTGTGACCAATCTGATGACGCCCTGCGCTCAGCCCGGATGGCCGTGAAGTTGAACGGACAGGACCCCCAGGCTCGCATCAATCTCTGTTTGGCGATGCTGGAAACGAAAGCCAAGGGCGTGAGAGATCACATTGAAGTAGTTCAGCAGGTGCTGGCGCTGGCTCCCGATGTGGGCGCAGAACTGAAGGAATCGATCGACGACGGACTGAAGCGGCGACCTGAATGGCCGGCTCTTTTGAAAGTGAAGGCCTGGCTGGAGCTCTGAGGTGAGTCGACTGCTGTTGCTCAGCAATGGTCATGGGGAGGATCTCTCCGGTGCCTTGCTGGGCCGCGCGCTGCAGGCTGAAGGACACAACGTCGAAGCACTTCCGCTGGTAGGGAAAGGCCAGCCCTACCGGGATGCAGGCATTGGCCTGATCGGGGGAACCCAGGAGTTCAGCACCGGTGGACTGGGTTACACCAGCCTGCAAGGGCGCCTGACCGAATTGGTCCAAGGACAGGTGATCTATCTCTTGAGACGCCTGGTCCGCCTGCTGCGCATTGCCAAGCGCTACGACCTCGTGGTGGTGATCGGCGATGTGATTCCAGTGATGGCGGCTTGGCTGAGCAGACGCCCTGTGGCCACTTACCTGGTGGCCTATTCCAGTCACTACGAGGGACGCCTGCGCCTGCCATGGCCATGCAGTGACTGCCTGCGCAGTCCACGTTTCAAAGCGATCTTCAGCCGCGATCAACTGAGTGCCGACGATCTCAGCAACCAGCTCAAACGACGCGTCGATTTCCTCGGCAACCCCTTCATGGATCCTGTGCTGAGCGACACCAGGCGGCTGCCCCCGGCCCGTCGCCGGCTGGGGCTGCTGCCGGGCAGCCGGCGACCGGAACTGGAACAGAACCTGCTGCTGTTGCTGCAGGTGATCGATCAGTTGCCAGAGTCTTGGCGCAACAACGGTGAGCTTCAGCTCGAGCTGGCACTGGTGTCGTCTCTCCAGGATGCGGAGCTCTCAGCATTGGTTGCACCACGCCACTGGCACCTGGAGGCAGGATCGGACAACAGACCTTCGGCGTTGTGTCGTGGTAACTGCCACATTTGGATCCGGCGCGGCAACTTCGGCGCGGTGTTACACAGCTCCGACCTGCTGCTCTGCATGGCCGGGACGGCCGCAGAACAGGCGGTGGGACTCGCAAGACCGGTGCTGCAACTGGTGGGGCAGGGTCCGCAGTTCACCGAAGGCTTTGCTGAGGCCCAACGCCGTCTGCTGGGACCCAGTGTGTTTTGTGCTCCAGGAGAAGCTGGTGATCCAGTCACGCTCGAACGGACGGCTCAGATGGTGTTGAACCTCCTGGAGCGACATCAACAGGACGCTGAGTTGAGATCCATCTGTGACAGAGAGGCTGTGAATCGTCTCGGCCTGGCCGGCGGGGGGAGCAGGATGGCGGCATCCATCTCCCGACTGCTGCAGGCGTCTCCATGAGCGCTCCGACGTCTCAACCGATCTGGAAGATCTGGCTGGATCGCCTGCTGGTGGTCAATGTCTTCCTGGTGATGGGAGGAGCCGGCTGGTTTGGACTGGCCGTGGTCAGCAGCAGCCAAGGGCTGGAAGCACCGATGCGTCAGTTCATGCGGCTCTGGGAGCCGCTGTTCACCCCTGCCATTGGTCTGTTGATGGGCGCTGCGCTGATCAACGGCGTCTGGAGCTGGTGGCAACGTCAAGTGCAACGGGCAAGGTCGGACAACGAAAGCTGAAGCCCACGGACTCGAGTCGGGTGGAGCGGACCTGCTGCCCCTCGAGAACAACCTTGGCGCCATCACCAAGCAGCAGCTGCAGCATCGGCCCAGGTACGGGAAGCAGACTCGGGCGACCGAGACAACGTCCAAGGCTGCTGGCAAAGATCGCCATGGACACGGGTTCAGGTGCGACGGCATTGAACGCACCGGACCAGGACTCCGATTCCAGTGCCGTCTGGATCATCGTGCAGAGATCACTGCGCTCGATCCAGCTCATCCACTGACGACCCGAGCCGATCGGACCACCGAAACCGGCGCGGAACACCGGAAGCATCTTGGCCAGTGCACCACCTTCGGCTGACAGCACAATGCCGATCCGCAGCTGCACCAGACGCGTGGAGGCTGGCTTGGCGGCGGCGGTTTCTTCCCACCGCTGACAGAGCTGAGCCAGAAAATCGTCGCCAGCGGCACTGGCTTCATCGAAGCAAGCCTCTTCACTTGTGCCGAAATAACCCACAGCCGAGGCATTGACCAAAACCGAGGGCGGCTGATTCAGCGAGGCCATGGCAGCCACAAGATGACGGGTGGTGTCCAGGCGGCTGCTTTCAAGCAACTGACGATGCTGGGCTGTCCAGCGCTTCTCCGCGATCGGTTCACCCGCCAGATTCACCACGCCATCGCACAAATTCAGCGCCTCGTGCAGTGGAGTGGATGGCGCCCAACTGGCCGCCACGGCCGGGTCGAGTTGGATCCAATCAAGCTGGGTAGCTTGAGCCGACGAGAATCCGGCTGGTGATGGCCGGCGACTCACCACAGTGAGTTGATGACCTGCAGCTTGAAGCTGAGGCACCAGGCCACGGCCTACCAGACCGGTGCAACCAATCAGCAGGAGGCGCATGGGATGGCGTCAAAGGAAATTGACGTTAAGCAGCAAACAACGAATCGGAGGACAGTCGATGAACGAAATGCAGCAGCGCGCCAACTCTGATCAGGATGAGACGGACATCTCGGGAGCGTCTTCCGGCAGGGTGAGATTCAACTTGCGCGCCAGCGGCACCAGCGCAAAACCCTGGATGAACAGACCGTAAAGAACCACGGCAAGGGCAAGCGGAGGCATGGAGGCACCCCAACTCACGCCCGAAGACCAAGCCGTGATGGCCATGGCGATCGGCACAGCACCGCGTAGGCCAGCCCAGCAAACGAAGATGCGTTCCCCGGAGCTGAACGGAGTTCGCCAAAGGAAGATGTGCACCATTAGCAACCGGACCAGCTGCATCACAAGGAACAACACCAACGCGAGCCCTGCCGCATAGACGACGTCCTTGGGGTTGACCACCAGGCCCATGCAGAGGAACAGAAGCAATTCCGCCATCTTTGCGTAGCTGGAATGAGCCTCAGCAAGACGGTCTTGATCAAGATCGTGGCTGTTGCCGAGCACCAACCCCGCCACATAGGCAGCCAGCAAAGGGCTTCCGCCCAGCAGCGATGTGCCGCCACTGAGCACCATCAGTAACGCCAAGCTGACCACCGGCAACATCGCTGATTGATTCAGTCCCATGCGCGTCCCCAGCAGCTGAACCGTCAAGCTGCCGCCGAGAAAGCCAATCAGGATGCCGAGCAGGAACTGACGCACCAGGTCCGTCACAAGCGATCCTGCCTCCATGCCAGAACCGCCGGCCAGAGCGAGCGCAAGACCAGCCAACACAACGGCCATCGGGTCGTTGAAGCCCGACTCACACTCGATCAGATCGATCAGCGGCTTGGGCAAGCGTCCCTGCAAAGGCCTCAGCAAGGCGAGCACCGCCGAGGCGTCGGTGCTCGCCACCATGGCTCCAACGAACAAACATTTCGGCAACAGAGCCACCATCGACCTCTCGCCCTGGGCCAGGCCAAACCCAAGGCCCACCAGCGTGATCAGCGCAGCCGTCATCAGCACGCCGACCGTTGCCAATCGACCCGCAGGCTTGATCACGCCACGCACGGATTGCCAATTGGTGGTGAGCCCGCCGAAAAACAGCACCAGCACAAGGGCCGCTTCTGTGATCTGCTGCGCATGGTCGAGGTTCAGCAGCGTGATCTGCTTCGTGCCGACGACATCAACATGGTTGTCAATCAACAGGCCGAGCAACAGCACCATGAGGATGCCTGGCACGCGAACCCGTGCCGCCAGATCATCGAGGAGCACCGCCACCAGCAGCAATCCCCCGAAAGCCACCAGATAGAGGGAAAGGCCGTTGTCCAAGTGGAGTGGAGTTGCAGTGTGAAAGGGTTCTAGCCTGCCTCAAACACAACGTCCCGTGATGGCCGAGACACCGTCGAGCCCAGCACCAGCCGCCAAGGCCAAACCGGCCCTCAAGAAGGGTGCTCTGGTGCGTGTGAATCGATCCGCCTATGCGGGCAGCGTCGAAGCAGGAGCCAGCGATCCCCATCCTCCTGCCTACATCTTTGATGGGCCCGGCGAAGTGCTGGTGGTGAAAGGTGACTACGCCCAGGTGCGTTGGCGTCGCCCGGTTCCTGACGTCTGGCTGCGCATCGATCAGCTCGAATCCTTCTCCTAAGGCTTGAGAGCCTCTTCAACACTGGAAACGGCTGCCGGCACCGACTGAATCGCTTCAGGCAGTCTCCACAACGCTCCGCCAAGAACAGCCGACAACGCATCAAGGCTGTCGAGAATCGGTTCGGAACCATGGCGCATGCGGGCCTGAGCCGCTGTTGAAGCGGCTTGCCAGGGGTTCCATCCCGCTAGCAGCACAACGCTGCGGTAGGCACTGGGCCAGGGATTCTCAGGAATCAAGGCCTCCAGCGCTTCGAATTGGCGTGCAGCCTCCTCGGGACGATTTCCGAGGACGGCGAGCAAAGCCAAATTCCAACGGGCCTGAACATCGGATGGGTCTCGCGCCAGTCGATCCATCGCCTCCGCTTGCACCAGCGGCCGATAGTTGAAATGGCCGTCGAGCATGTGCTCAGTAGCCACACTGCTGAACACCGGATCCAGGCCTTGGGGGCCGGCGGCCATCCCAGCGGCGAGATCAGGGAAACGTCGCTCAAAGCCGACCGGTGCAGGCGCATCCCCACGGCGACGCCACAACGAGTAACTGCCCCCTTCCGGCCTGGGGAATACCTCCACCTGCTGAAAAACACCGCTGTCGCGAATGGCCTGATCAAAGGCCCGGGCGGCTTTGCGAACCGAGCCTTGTTTGCCCTCCGCCAGCAACACCCAAGAGGCATGCCGCAAAGCCGGCTCAATGTGATCAGGGCTGCCACCAAGCTGACGGCCAACCAGCTGTCCGCCGTTGCGACGACCGTAGTAGCTGACGTTGTGTTGATTCAGATCAGGCGTGCTTGGCACCACGATCAGCGTTGCCGGTTCAGCCGTGGGATCCGCGCCACCGGCCCGAGCAACGATGGCCTCAAGGGGTTGCCCGTTGGTGAGGCGAAGACGAGCGCTCTGGGCCTTCCAAGAGGGTGCAAGCACGGCCAGACCACCGACTGCCAGAGCGAGGCCAGGAAGCCAGGGCGAACGGGAGGGCCAGCGCTGGCCGATCCATTCCCCCCACTGCCACCAACCACGCGTCAGCAGAAGCAGCAGGGACGGCAACAGGGGGGCGATGTAACGCGCGTCCTTGTTAGGGCTCAGATTCGTGACCAGCCAACCCAACAGCAATGTGCCGATCAACCAGCACCAGGGATCACGGCAATCCTTTCCCAGGGCCACTGAGGCAGTCCCCTTCAAACGCTGCGTTCGCATCCACAACAGCAACCCTGCAATCCCCACGCAGAGCACCAACCAACCGATTTGATCGGGCAGCACACGCAAGTACCACAACCAGCCTTCGAGACTGAACACGCCAGGGTCTCCCTCACGGGCCGCCGACTCGATCACCGCGCGGTTGGTTCCGCCGAGGGTGGTGATCCAGTTGTGGCGGAGCCAAGGAAGCACAGCCAGCAGCACCAAGCCGAAACCAGCCAGAGCCTGCAGCCGTCGGCCCTGGCCAATGCGCTGCGCCGTCATCAGACACCATCCCAGAGCAGGCAATAAAACAAGCAGGGAGCTCTGTTTGACCAGTAGACATCCGGCCACAGCAGCGGCCGCCAAACCGGCTTGCCACCAGCGACCACCACTCTGGGGAGACCACCAGGCACCAAGCCGCCAGAGCGCCAGTGTGACCATGGCCATCAGTGGCAGTTCGAGGACGTAATCCGTGCGCAACTCCAACACCATCGGAGCCAGCACCACTGCCGACACAGCCAACAAAGCGAAGGTCCTGGCCACACGCAACGGCTGCAGCAGCTGGAGGGCCCAAGCCGCTGTCGCGCCAAGGAGCAACGCGTTCCAGACACTCAGACTCCAAGCGGCCTGCGAGGGTGAATCCCCCGCCAAAGCCATCACCGAACCGTTCACCAGCGACGCCAGCGGCGGAATCTTCGGCGATAAATCCAGAAGAGCATTCCAACCCTGCCACTCACCGCCTGCCAGCACGCCCAGAGCACGACCATGGTCCAGCGCGCTGTTGAGGTAATCGGCCTGATCCCAAGAGGGAAGACCACCATGTTGACTCCACCAGAGCCGATCCATCGCTGTCGCCAGAAGCCAGAGCAGCAGCAGACCCAAGCGAAACCCAAGCGCTCCCATCAGACGATCTCCAGGCGACGGCGTTCGTCCTGCAGCCGTTTTCGACGCTGACGCGCTTCCCGCAACATCTCCCGGCCGTCGTGGAGATAGTTGTCGACGTAGCCCATCGTGTAGCGCTCAAGCTCCGCGATGGCGTCTTCCACCTGAGAGAGACAGTGATAGACGCTCAGACCAAAACCCTTGGCAGACGGAGGTGTGGGAAGCGACTGAAAGAGCGTCTTGACCTTGTCGAGACGATTGCGACTCTGTTCGAGATAGCTGCAGAACGCCTCCATCAGCGCATCGTCATAGGGGTCGGCCGACAGGGCGCGAAGTTCCCCGGCAAAAGGATTGATCACCTGCCCAAGCAGACGATCAATGGGGACATAGACCTTCTGAAGCCAGGTGGCCAGCTCCTGATCGGCACTGGCACCCTGCCCTGAAGCGCGTCGCGCCGCACGGCTGGCACGCGCATTGCGCGCACCGCGGGCACGCGCTTCTTCACGGGCTGAGCCACTTAACCGATCGAAAGCACGGCGGCTCTGAGGATCGCCGAGCTGCTCCCAGGCAGCATTGAGCGCGAGGATGGTTTCTTCATCACCACCCGCATCGGGATGATGCTGTTTCACCAGGCGGCGATACGCCGCCTTCAGCTCATCCTGGGAGGCAGTCGAAGCCACCTGCAGCACGGCATAAGGGTCAAGAGATGACTCGTGCTCCGCGGAGTTGAAGCTCAAAGCTGACCATCCCGCCGCGCCGGCAGTACCGAAGCAGCACTGAACATTGGTGTCGAGAGATAGCGCTCTCCGAAGCTGGCAAGAATCACCACGATGCGGCGCCCCTCCATCGAGGGGCGCTGACCCAGCTGCAGTGCAGCGGCCACAGCGGCTCCACTGCTCACACCAGACAGCAACCCTTCTTCCCTGGCCAAACGACGACCGATATCCATGGCTTCGTCATCGGAAATGGCCATCACCTCATCAATCAGATCAGGATCCAACACAGGGGGAACAAATCCAGCCCCGATGCCCTGGATGCGATGAGGCCCGGCGGATCCACCCGACAAGACAGGACTGGCTGCAGGCTCTACCGCCACCACCTGCAGATTTGGCCGACGCTCCCGCAGCACCCTTGCACAACCGGTGATGGTGCCACCGGTTCCCACACCGGCAACAAAGGCATCCAAAGAACCATCGGTGTCGCTCCAGATCTCTTCAGCCGTGGACTGGGCATGCACGGCTGGATTCGCAGGATTGTCGAACTGCTGCAGCAGATAGGCCTCTGGGATCTCGTCTACTAACTCACGGGCCAGATTGATGGCACCTTGCATGCCCTCACTGCCTGGCGTGAGCTGAAGCTCGGCGCCATAAGCGCGAAGCATCGATCGCCGCTCCGTGCTCATCGTGTCGGGCATCGTGAGGATGAGCCGATAACCACGGGCGGCAGCCACCATGGCCAAAGCAATGCCCGTGTTGCCACTGGTGGGTTCCACCAACACCGTTCGGCCTGGTTCGATGGTGCCGTCACGCTCGGCAGCCTCCACCATGGCTCCGGCAATCCGATCCTTTACCGAAGCGGTGGGATTAAAGCTTTCGAGCTTCGCGAGGATCTCAGCTTTGCAACCAAAGGCCTGGGGCAAACGGTTCAGCCTCACCAGAGGGGTGCGTCCCACAAGCGCAGTGATGTCAGAAGCGATGGGCATGCGAGTCGGGCGACTTGGCTCCTTGACATCCATTCAATGAGCAGGGCAGCAGCTCACTGACCTTGGAGGAGACATCAATAGCAATCTGAATCGCCAGCGTAGGTAATGAAGAAGGACCTGAAGCGCGCCTCGGGCATCAAGCGAGCCGCCAAGTGATCCAGGAGGCCATGGATCAATCAGCCCGCATGCAAAAAAAAAGCCCCCTCGTTGAGGGGGCTCGTCAAGCTGATCAGGACGTGATCAGAACTTGAAGGTGGTCTTCACGAGACCGCCGAAGTTGGAGAAGGTGTCGTCGCGGTCGCCTTCGGGGTCGCCGGAAGGACCGAAACCACCGCTAAGAGCAGCGGTACCTTGACCCAGGGGACGGCTCAGGTAGAAGAGCGCGGGAGTCACAGAGATGTTGTCGGTGACTTGGAACTTGTACCACCATTCCCAGGCGTAGTTGCCATCGCCGATCCACTCGCTGCCTTCGAAATCGTCGTCGAAGTCAACGCCGGTGATGAAGGTGGACTGGCCAACAGCCATACCAGCAGAGTTGCCTTTCAGGAAGACATCAGACCACTGCAGACCCACATACCAGGACTGGGAGGTGGCGCTGTCAGCGAAGAGGCTGGCATCGTCGTCGATGTTGGTGGTGTTGATACCCCAACCGGTGCTGATGCTCGGGAACCAGCTAGCTGATTCAGGAGACCAGTAGGCGCTCAGACCGAAGGAGTTGGTGACACCCAGGCCAGCGAAGCTGACAGCGGAGGGAGTGGCATTGCCGCCGTAGATGCCAACACCGTTGTCGCCGGAAGCGTAGTTATACGCAGCAGCGATGCCCCAGTTGTCATCGGTGTAAGCGATCTGCACGGTGCCGTTGGAGGCTGCGCAGTCAGTGGCGATACCACCGCAGCTATCGATGAAGTCTTCACCGATGAACTCTTCGTCGTCTGAAGCGAAGAAGCTGTTGTCTTCAGGGTCGGAATTAAAGCCGTTAGCGCTGACGTAGTTAGCGCTGATGCTGAAGCCACCGCTTTCCCAGCTCAAGCCAGCACCTTGACCCAGGGTCAGGTTGTAAGTACCAGGAGCACCGGCGTAGGTGAAGAAGTCGAGGACGGTGTCAGCGGGGTAAGCGCTAGGCCACACAGCCAGCATGTCGTCCTGACGGACCAGACCACCCACGGTTGCAGTGAAGCTGTCGCCGATGGGGAACTGATACCAAACGCGGTTGATGGCCACGTTGTTGGGACCGTTGGGCTCTTCGAAAGCGGTCTCCATGGTGGTCATGCCGTTACCGAAAACGGACTGACCGAAGTTGCCAGCACGCAGCATGGTGCGCAGCAAGTCCTTACCCGTGAAGCTGGTGTCCAGGAACAGACGGGTGTCGTAGTTGAAGGTGGTGGCGCCGAATTCAGCTGCATATGCATCAGCTGCGTCATCAACGCTGCTGCTTGCAGTGGAAGCACCGATCACGAAGGTGGTTTGACCCTTCAGCTTGGTGGTGGTGGAGAACTGGGTTGCTTCCAGTTCGCCCACGCGGGCTTCCAGACCGTCCACACGGCCCTTGATGATGGCGAGTTCCTTTTCGAACTCCATCATCAGGCGCTTCAGCTCGTCGGTCACTTCGGTGACGCGGTCGAGACAAGCGTTCAACAGTGCGGCCGCTTCAAAGCGGGTCATCGCACGGTTGCCGCGGTAGGTGCCGTTGGGATAGCCAGCGACGCAGCCGTAGCGCTCGATCAGATTGCTCAGAGCCTGATAAGCCCAGTCCGTCGGATAGACGTCAGAGAACTGAGTGATGCTGGTGACCTGCTCGCCAGTCGAGGCGTAGTCGGCAACACCGGCAACGTTGACTTCAGTCGCACCGGCGGCCACAGGAGCCAGAAGGCCCAGGGCAGCGGGAGCAACCAGCAGTTGCTTGAAAAGTTTCATAGGAAAAGGGTCCTCACACAGACCGACGCATAGCGTCATATGCACCATGCTCGTGAGCCGACTTCGAATCCATCGGTCGTGTGACACAAGCAACCCTGGCTGGTATCAAGCGACACGCTGCAAAAAAGTTCGTGTTGATACAAAACAAACATCGGCATTGCCTGCTGTCAGCGGTTGCTGCCCACACAAAGACAGGGGTCGAGAACCCCAAAACAAAACGATGCCCCCGACCGAATCTCGGCCGGGGGCTCTCGCCGGGTCCGCTCTGGCGCGGAACCGATTGATCAGTCAGAAAATGGTGCCGTCAGCCGGCGTTCTCCGCGATCAGCAGACCCTGCTTCAAAGAACTGGAACTCATGGACACCTCCTCCTGAAGGATTGTGAATGCCGGCAACGCCTTCGAAATCAACGCCACTCCGAAGAGTGAAGTCAATCTCACGTCACTGCACTCTGAACATTCCAACCCTACCGAGATCCACCCGAACTGTGGACCCTCTGTACGCTCCGAGGCCATGGCCCAAAAGCTCCCCTGGCGCCTGCTGCTGATTCTTTGGGTCACGGCAGCACTGCTTTCCTGCATTGGCCTTGGCGACTTGCCGCTGAGAGATTTTGATGAAGCCACCGTCGCCCGCGTGGCGCTGGAATTCCATCAGGGCAGAGGCGAAGCCTTTTTGCTTCCAACCCTCTGGGATGAGCCATACCTCAACAAGGCACCAGGGCTGCACCTGATCATCGCAACACTGATTGGCCTCACCTCCCAACAGGCACTTCCCTCGGAATGGACAATCCGCATCGCGCCTGCGTTGCTTTCAAGCCTGATCGTGCCGCTGGGGGGATTGCTGCAGTGGCAGCTGCGTCCAGGCGACCGTGACAGCTGCCTTGCCACCAGCGCCATCCTGCTCACGCTGCTGCCGATCGCCCGCCATGGACGACTGGCGATGCTGGACGGCACGCAGCTGACCGTGATGGCTGTGCTGTGGATCGGCTTGTTGCGCCTGCATCGGGCACGCCATCCGGCAGGAATCGGCTTAATGACAGGACTTGCAGCCAGCGGCATGCTCCTGCTGAAGGCCCCACTACTGATACCGACCGCTGCCGCCGGCCTGGCCGCCATAGCACTGGGCCGGGAATGGCGGCATTGGCGATGGATCTCCGCAGCTCCAACACTGCTGATCGGCATCCTTCCCGGCATCGCCTGGCACCTCTGGCATGGCTGGCAGCGGGGAACCTCTGCGCTTTGGCTCTGGGGAGGCGACGGCGCCGGTCGTGTGCTGCTGGACGCCGGAGAAGGCAGCGACCTTGGCTGGCGCGTGCCCCTGATCGAGCTCCTGGAAGGCGGATGGCCCTGGCTCCTGCTCTTCCCCATCGCCCTCTTTGGGGCTTGGCGCATACGCCAATCGCGCTGGGGCTATTGGAGCCTGGGCACCATGGCGGTTCTTGCAGCAGCAATCCTGCCGCTGCGCACCCAGCTTCCCTGGTACAGCCATCCCCTCTGGCTTCCGTTCGCACTGCTATGCGCACCACTGCTGGCATGGGTGGTCAACCGGATGCCCTGGCCATCAGGCACCGTGCCGATGCGCAGGATCCTGGCTCTGATACCTGCACTCTGGGCAGGCCTTGGGGGGCTTCTGCTGATCGCCGGGATGGTCAGCCTGACGCCGGCCGCAGATGCCTTGAGTGATTACCGGTCGCCTGCTTTGACACTTGGGGCTGGCTGGTGCATCGGCGGCATCCTGCTGATGCACGACACACAGAACAGACGACGAGTGGGCGCCTTATGCCTGGTGATCGGAAATGTGGCCGCTCTTGCGCTCGTCTTCCACTCGCCGCTCTGGTTGTGGGAACTGAACGAAAGCTGGCCCGTCAGGCCCGTGGCCGAGATCACAGCAAGCGCAGACGGATCTCCGATCCGCCTCAAGGGCTTCAACGAACGCCCAAGTCTGAACTGGTATGCCGAACAACGCATTCGGCGCGAGCAATCAGACAACGGCAAGGCCCTCCGACTCAGTGATCAACCGCAACCCGACTGCCAACTCCTCGCCGAAACAGGCGACTGGACCTTGTCTGACTGCGATAAAATGACCAAGAAGGGTGAATAACGTGTCTTCCAGCGCAGCAAATATCACCAATAAGAGTCAAGGATTGTCAATCATCCTGCCCACATTCAATGAATCCGGGTCCATCAAGCAGGTCATCACCGCTCTTCTGGATCTCACCCAATACCGTCCAATTGAAATTCTGATTGTCGACGACGACTCGATCGACGGCACCGCGGAAATTGTTCGAATCCTGGCCAGGGAGGATTCAAGAATTCGCATCATTCAACGGGTCGGACGCTCAGGCCTCGCCAGCGCCATCAAAGAGGGATTGATTGCGGCCGTCCATCCCATCGCAATTGTCATGGACAGCGACGGACAGCACGAACCAGCATCCGTGCAGCAGGCCATCGAAGCCTTGAGCGCCAACAATGATTTGGTCGCAGGCAGCCGTTTTCTTGACCAGTCAGAAATCCGTGGACTGAGCAACCGCCGCACCGATGGCTCAACCATGGCCAACCGCATGGCGCGATGGAGTCTTCCAACAAACTATGCACACCTCACCGATTACATGAGCGGCTTCATCGCGCTCAACCTTGATCGTTGTCTTCCATTCATCCGCCAAGTGGATGTCAACGGTTTCAAATTTCTCTACGAATTACTGGCTATCAGCAAAGGTCAACTTCGCGTCACTGAAATCCCCCTTCGCTTTCAACCACGACTCCATGGGAGTTCAAAACTTGACTATGCCGTGCTCTGGGACTTCGTGATCTCTTTGATCCATACGTCCACCTTTCGGATTTTGCCGAGACGCGCCATCAGCTTTGGCCTCGTCGGCGCCTCAGGAGTGGTGATTCAACTCCTCAGCACCTTCGTTCTGATGACGATCGGGTTGAGCTTTCCGCAATCGCTTCCCCTTGCCGTGATCACAGCGGCAAGCTCCAATTATCTGATCAATAACATCCTGACCTTTGGAGATCGACGGCAAAAAGGGCGTCAACTGATCAAAGGACTGTTGAAATTTTTGCTGGTTGCCTCACTTCCCTCTCTGGCCAATGTGGGCTTGGCTAATAGCTTTTACAACATGGTCCAGTCCCATGCTGTTTTGGCACAGCTTGCGGGAATCATCGTGGTTTACATCTGGAATTACGCAGCGTCATCTCGCTTTGTGTGGAACACCCCCTGAATCACGGCCGGGATGAACTCAAGTGATGATCAACAGACCAGGTCATGTCAGCCACCAGCTGGCATCTGGGCACCTGTCCTGCTGGGCGTGGTTCTGCGTTTGGTGAATATCTGGATGCCCGTGGTTGGCATCCACAGCTGGCGGCAAGCAGACACGGCTGCCATGGCCAGGCATTTTGCTGAATCCAACACGGCGATCTGGTTGCCGCAGATCGATTGGGGAGGAGCTTCACCCGGATACGTGGAATCGGAGTTTCCACTGTTCCCTTACCTGACAGGTCAGATCTATCAGCTGTTCGGGATTCACGAATGGATTGGCCGTGGCCTGTCGGTGCTATTCAGTGCGCTCACCATTTGGCTTGTCATCCGACTGGGTCGACGCTGGTTCAATCCGGCAGCCGGGTGGTGGGGTGGCATGGCTCTAGCCGTGGCACCACTCGGTGTGTATTACGGACGCGTCTTTCAAGCGGAAGCTCTGCTGCTGCTCTGTGCAGCAGGAGCATTGGAAGGCCACAGCATCTGGGTGGAACGACGGGCCTTCTGGGCACTCGCGTTGAGCTGGCTGTGTTTCACAGGAGCAGCCCTGATCAAGGTGATTCCCTTGCTATGGCTCGGCCTTCCCCTATTGCTGCTGCAGCTCACTCCATCCCCCCAAGGGGCAGCAGAGCCTCCTCAGCAGATGCTGCAACGACTGCTGCGTTTGCTGCGCAATCCCTGGTTCTGGGTTTACACAGCCACCACTCTGGCGGTGACATCAGCCTGGTATCTGCATGCCTATCAATTGGGCCAGAGCAGTGGTCTGACCTTCGGCTTCTGGGGAGAGGACAGCGATCGCAGCAACATCGAACTGGTGCTGAATGGTTCGAGCTGGGTGAACCTTGCCATCCGTGTAGGTCTCCGTGCACTGCTCGTGGTGGGGATGCCCTTCCTCGTGATCGGCGCCATTCACGGCTGGAGGGTTGGTGGTGGGCGCATCGCCCTCTCAGGCGTGATCGGACTTCTGCTCTGCACTGTGGCGACGATGCGATCCAGCACGGTGCACGAGTACTACCAGTTTCCGTTGCTGCTGTTCAGCTCACCCCTGGTGGGACTTGGTTGGCAGACCTGGCAATCCCATCAGCGGCGCTGGCTGGTCCGGACGTTGCTGAGCCTCACCTTGATCATCAGTGTGATGGTGCTGTCGATCGACTACTGGGCGGTGGAAGCAAGGCAACGCAGGATCTGGATGCCACTCGCTGAGACCATCCGACGCGAGCTCCCCGATGACGCTCGCATTGTGAGCGTCACCGGACCGGATCCAACCCTGCTCAACCTGGCGCGTCGTCAGGGTTGGCTGATCGCCAGCCAAAAGCTCACGCCAGAGCGCATCCAGGAGTTGAGAGACGCCGGAGCCAGCCATCTGGCAGGCAGTTTCCAATGGCAGGAGACCTACAACCCACTGCACGAGAAGCAGAGATCCAAGCTGGAACGGCTGGCCATCTCCAGCTCAGCTCCTTGGGTCGACCCACAGAAGCAGACCTATCTGCTTCCGATTGACGGGTTACCGGGCAACTTCTGATTCCAGACAGCTTTTCAGTTCAACCAGGAACAGGAGCAAGGCTCGATGAACGTCTCAGCGGGAGCGCTGATCTCGGCCGACGCACGCTGCAAGACCACCGTGCCAGCACGACAGTGCACCACTCGGTAGTCACCGGATTCAACAAGGCGCGTGAGCTCACGCCGGATGGAGCGTTGCTGGTTGCGCTCCAGCTCAAACACAGGCGCCAACGGCGCGTAGTGGCCGGGGAATGCCACCACCCAGTCGACCGACTGAGGCTCACCGGAACGATCGAGATAGTGGGTGGACTTGGGGAAACGGATCAACACCTCCCGCTGCGCAAGTGAGGGCAGAACAGGCGTATCGGCCGACACACTGGCCTGGTCAGGGATCAAGGCGACAGCTTCACGCAGGGCGGCGCGGCGTTCGAGCATCGCGACTGGAGAGACATGAACCCAGGGCGAAAAGCTGTCGGGCACGAGCGCCGAAAGGCTGCGATGGGGATTCGCCACCAGGGTGAGCGTGAGACCGAGTGCCAGGGCACCCACCCAGCAGCGACGAATCCACCGCCTCGACCAGAGCAAGGGATGGCGCTGCCACCACAGAACGGAACCCAGGTAGAGACCGGGCACCAAGGCCAGCACATAGCGAAGGGTGACGGACAGTGCCGAGCGCCCTTGCGAGACCAGTGCAATCAGAAGAGGAGCCGCCACCAGCAAGGCTGAATCCACCGACAGCAATGGAATCAGCAGCAGCGGCAGACTGAGCGCCAACAGAAATCCCAGTGTGGCGCCAGGGGGGGACACAATCGCCTGCAGTAGCGCCAGAGGATGGCGCAGCATGGCGAGCAGCACCGAGAGGGTCCCGCCCGACACGTCCTCCACGAGATGGCCGAACTTCTCCTGCAGAAAACGGTCAGACAAGGACGAATCAACCGCCGGTTGCATCCATCCGGTCACCAGCAGCACCCACAGGAAAGAGGCCGCCATCAGTCCGACACCGCTCCAGCGTGAACCGGGCTGACGCACCAGAGCCCAGAGCCCCAAAGAGAACAAGACAAGACCGCTGTCTTCCCGAACGAGCAGGAGCATCACAGCTGCTAGCACCAGCTGACGACGGCGCTGCTCCAAAAGCGATTCCACCACAAGAAATCCGAGCAGGGGTAGCCAGATCAGATCGTGAAAGTTTTCAAGGGCCGGGCCAATCACGGCACCACTGAGGTAGTAAGCGGCGGTGATCCGGATCGCCAGTGACGCCGGGAGTCGCCTTGCGGCGATCCTCCAAAGCACCAGGCCTGCGGCCGTCAACACGCCCACCTGCACCAGAGGAAGCGCCCAGCTCCCCAGCAGAGCCACCAGTGGTGCGATGAGCAACGTGAGGAAATTGGCGTGCTGGCCCAGATGGAGATAGGTCACCGACGGCAATTCACCGTCCACCTTCACCGCCGCGGACAGCACTGATGAGAGGCTGCTTTCAAAGGGACGCCCCTGCGCCGTTGACCAGAGTTCTTGGAGAAAGAGTGCCTGGTCGTAGGTGGCACTGAGACTCTCCAGCCGCCAGATCTGAATCGCCAGACAGACCAGAAAGAATCCTGCCGCCAGAGCCTTCACCACACCTGGCATCAGACCTGATGAGGGGACCGCCGGTGCGGTGGAGTCACTCATGCAAGCCTGGCGTCGAATGGGAGCAGATTAAGGAGCCTCTGCATCGCGCTCAGGTGCTTGGCATTCAGCCGTTCCCAACAAAACGCGCATCCGCAGGAGCAGAAGCAAGGCCGATCCATAAAGCACAAGCTCGCCCCACTCCTGATCGCGGTTATGGAGAAGTTCAGGGAAGGATCGCGTGGCAACGCAGTAAGCAATCACGGCCACGAACAAAAACAAGGGCCAGCTGTATGAGGCTGGCGTGAGAGCCCAGACAAGCGAGCGATTCTCGGAAGACTGATGGCGAAGCCATCTGCGGACGAGCCGAGGAGCCAGCACCACAGCCAGCAGCACAACCAGCATGGCCACAAACGTGAACCCATCCAGACGATCCTGAAACCAACCGATGTTGTGCAGGGTCGTTTCCTGCTGAGCGTTGATCGTTCGAATCGCTTCCGGGGTCTGCCAGCTGAAGATCACCTGCCCCCAAGCCAGTTCCTCCAGAAGCAACAACCCGAGAAGACCTGCAAAGCCCCTGGCCAGCCAACCGGGGCGCGCATCATCGAGCCGGCGAAACAGGTCATCGCCGATCAGCCAGCTCACACGGATCGCCGCGGCCAGGAGCAGCACTTGCCCCCACTCCACCAGACCGCCCTCGCCGAAGACCAGGCGCTTGTAAGCATCAAGATCAGGTGAACTGAGCTTCAGCCCCGTAATCAACAGCACCATGGCGACAACCAGAAGCCACACCGTGACCTGACGGGCGCGATTCGCCCCTGGAGCGTCATCGGCCAGAAGCCGAACCAACAGGCCCGACGCGCGTCCCCAGCCGCCAAGAGCGAGCAGCACCAGAGCCAGTACCCACCAGCCGGAGTCAGCTGCTGTGCCGTTGACGAGCAGCAACGCCAGCTGAATCAACGCCACCAGGGCACACACACCACCAACCCCGAAAAGACCGGTCAGGACCCAGCTCTTCAGACGGACTCCCCTGACGTAGCGACGCGACACGCAGTTAGCTCTCAAGATGAAAGGGAAGTTAAGCGTTGAAGCCAATAAAAAAGGGGCCCCGTGGGACCCCCAGGTCAACAGGGTGAATCCGATCAGAGAGCGTTGCCGCGGGGCAGAACCTCTTCAGGGAAGACGAAGTTTTCGTGCGGCTGGTCAGCCGGTGCCATCCAGGCACGCAGACCTTCATTCAGAAGGATGTTCTTGGTGTAGAAGGTCTCGAATTCGGGATCTTCTGCAGCGCGGATTTCCTGGGACACGAAGTCATAGGCGCGCAGGTTGAGGGCCAGACCGATGATGCCGATGGAGCTGGTCCACAGGCCCATCACAGGCACGAACAGCATGAAGAAGTGCAGCCAGCGCTTGTTGGAGAACGCAATTCCGAAGATTTGGCTCCAGAAGCGGTTGGCGGTGACCATGGAATAGGTCTCTTCTTCCTGAGTGGGCTCGAACGCCTTAAAGGTGTTGGCCTGCTCGCCGTCCTCAAACAAGGTGTTTTCCACGGTGGCACCGTGAATGGCGCAAAGCAGTGCACCGCCGAGGATGCCGGCGACGCCCATCATGTGGAAAGGATTCAGGGTCCAGTTATGGAAGCCCTGAAGGAAGAGAAGGAAGCGGAAGATCGCAGCCACACCAAAGGAGGGCGCGAAGAACCAGCTGCTCTGGCCGAGGGGGTACATCAGGAAGACGCTGACGAACACCGCGATCGGACCGGAGAAGGCGATGGCGTTGTAGGGGCGGATGCCGACCAGACGGGCGATCTCGAACTGACGCAGCATGAAGCCGATCAGAGCGAAGGCGCCGTGCAGGGCCACGAAGGCCCAAAGGCCACCGAGCTGACACCAGCGAACGAAGTCACCCTGGGCTTCAGGGCCCCAGAGCAACAGAAGGCTGTGCCCCATCGCATCAGCGGGGGTGGACACAGCAGCTGTCAGGAAGTTGCAACCTTCCAGGTACGAAGAGGCGATGCCGTGGGTGTACCAGGAGGTAACAAAGGTGGTGCCTGTGAGCCAGCCACCAATGGCCAGGTAGGCCGTGGGGAAGAGAAGAATGCCGGACCAGCCGACAAAAACGAAGCGGTCGCGCTTGAGCCAGTCATCGAGGACGTCAAACCATCCCCGCTGAGGCGCGCGTCCTACAGCGATCGTCATGAGAAGAGCTTCATGAAGCTTTACGTGCCGAGCCTAGTTGGCGCCAGAGATTCTGTGGGCACCAAACGTGGAATTCCTGGCAGACATGAGTAGAAATGCCCACGGCTTCACCAACTGCTTCCATTCGCGAAGATGGCGGGAGCAATAAGGATGCCTCTGTGTACGTGATTGAGCTGGCTCTTCGCATGAGCCCCATGCCGGTGTCCGTGCAACGCAAGGAAAGTGAGGCTGCTGAGGCCCTTTACCAGCAGGTACGCACTGCACTGGAGCAGGGTCAACCTCGCCTACTTGAACTCACCTGCGAAAAAGTCGAAGGCAAACGCCTCAGCGTGCTCACCAGCGACCTGCTGGCTGTGCAGATCTACGAAAAGACAGCCGCTACAGGCGGCACCAAGCGCCCAGGGTTTTCCTTCGAAGCCTGAATGCCTGCGCAACACGGAGCAGAGCGCACGGGACTGCGGCTTGAACGGGTCAGCTACAGCTGGCCCTGCGGCACCCGTGCGCTCGATCGCTGCAGTTTCCAGATTCCCGGCCCTGGCCTATGGATGCTTGTGGGTAGCAATGGCAGCGGCAAAAGCACATTGTTTCGGATTCTGAGCGGCCTGATAAGACCCCAATCCGGACATATCGATTGCGGGCTTCGGCCGGCTTTGGTGTTCCAGAACCCAGATCACCAGCTCTTGCTCCCCAGTTGCGGCAGCGAAGTGCTTCTGAACCTGCCCCCCGGGCTCGATCGAAGCGTGCAGCGCAGCAGAATTCATCAACTGCTGGAACAGGTGGGGCTTGCGGGCATGGCATCACGCCCCATTCACACCCTCAGCGGGGGCCAGAAACAACGGCTGGCCATTGCTAGCGCCCTGGCCAGCGAAGCCAATCTGCTGTTGCTTGATGAGCCCACAGCACTGCTCGACCCCACCAGCCAAACGGCAATCCTCACAGCCGTCCAACAGCTGTGCCACCGATCCAGCAATCCCCTGACAGCGCTCTGGGTGACGCATCGGCTTGGAGAGCTCGACCATGCAGACGGTGCGGCACGGATGGAACGGGGGCGCGTCGGTTACTGGCAGAACGGTCCAGCTCTACGCCGACGCCTTGAACCCCTTGCCGGACGGCAGGGCTGAGGGGTAAGTTCTTTCCGTCACATTCCTCGGTAGCTCAGCGGTAGAGCGGTCGACTGTTAATCGATTGGTCGCAGGTTCGAATCCCGCCCGGGGAGTTTCAACATCAATAGACCGCGTCTGAATTGCTCAGGCGCGGTTTTTTTATTGATGAAATCAAATCCAACGGTCGACATCTCGTCCCCGAACCAAACGACAGCACGCGTGCGCGATGCCTCAAAAAAGCCCTGCGTAATGGATTTTCCGTCACAAAGCCGGACGGAAACCGAAGACTTTCTGTAGAGGCCAGCCCAGGCATCGATGGCCACAGAACCCCGAATCGCTTTCAGCGCAAGGGATCAGCAGCGATCTCACTCACCGCTGCTCAATCAAGGGATCAATGCAGGAGCAAAGGAACCTTGAGAGAATCTGTCAAGCAATGACGCGGCCTAACCACGTCCACCACGTTCTCTACGCCGGCAATTCGATGAAGCCCTGCATCCTGCTAATCGAAGACGACAGGGACATGCGCGAGTTGGTGAGTGGCCACCTGGAGCACAGCGGCTTTGACGTGCAAAGCGCTGACGACGGTATCAAGGGCCAGGCATTGGCTCTTCAGTACAGCCCTGACCTGATCCTGTTGGATCTGATGCTCCCCAAGGTGGACGGACTCACGCTTTGTCAGCGACTGAGACGCGACGAGCGAACGGCCGCAATTCCGATTTTGATGCTCACGGCCCTGGGCGGCACCAAAGACAAGGTGAGCGGTTTCAATTCGGGCGCCGATGACTACCTCACCAAGCCCTTCGACCTTGAAGAACTTCAAGTGCGCGTGAAAGCACTGCTGCGCCGTAGCGATCGGGCACCGGTGGGCACAAGCGGCAACCACCATGAAATCCTCAGTTACGGCCCGCTCACGCTCGTGCCGGAACGCTTCGAAGCCATCTGGTTTGACAAGCCGGTGCGTCTCACCCACCTGGAGTTTGAACTGCTGCACTGTCTCTTGCAGCGTCACGGCCAGACCGTTGCTCCCTCACTGATTCTGAAAGAGGTCTGGGGCTACGAACCAGACGACGACATCGAGACGATCCGTGTGCACGTGCGTCACCTGCGCACCAAGCTCGAGCCTGATCCCCGCAAGCCCCGCTTCATCAAGACGGTTTACGGAGCTGGTTATTGCCTCGAACTGCCAACGGGAGCGCAGCTCGAAGGTCTTCAGGATGTACTGGCCCAGGCTCGTCAGGATCGTGAACAAAAAGACCAGGAGAGTCGCGCCAGTGCCTGAGCCCTTCAGCGGCTTCAGACCTGGCTGAGATTGAGCAAGGCCACTTCCCAGGCCAGTCTGGGTTGAACGAACGACAACAGATGTTGACGGAGGCGATCAAGCCTGATCAGCAGTTCTTGCCGACCGTGAGCACGCCACAGATGCTGCTGCCACCAACCAATCAGCCACAGTTGCTGTTCGCCCTCCAGTTGATCGCTGAGGTCACGGGCTAGCGCCATCGCCTCGACCGGCGATGTCGGAATGGTTAGAAGCCGTTGCTTGAGTTCATCAGAAATGGACGTCCAGATCCGCACATGCTCCAGCAGCGCTCCCGGAGACCCCGCCGCCAGGGCCATCAATTCAGGCTGACCGGAGGCCAGAGCCAAAGCCTGCTGACCCTCCTGATTGGGAAGAGTCTCTAGGACCGAAGCCATGCAGGCTTCACTGAGCCGGGTGAAACGGATTTGCTGACAACGCGATCGAATGGTCGTGAGCAACCGTTCGGGCGCAGCGCTGAGCAGGATCAGCAGTCCATGACCCGGTTCCTCGAGCGTTTTCAACAGAGCATTGGCAGCACCTTCCGCCATTGCCTCAGGCTGCTCCAGGATCACCAGGCCCCTGGGAGATTCCAGGGGCTGCCGGGCCAGGAACCGACTCAACGCACGGATCTGCTCCAGCCGCACTTGCGGAGGTGTGCGACGACTCACGCCAGCAGCTTCCGCCTCTGATCGTGGGATCAACCGTCCCTGGTGGCTGTAGGTGGGCTCCACCCACAACAGATCAGGGTGATTGCGATCGTCCAAGCGGCGACGCTCGCGAGCGTCCGAACCACCGCCACTGAGCAGCCCCTCCAGAAAACGCTGGGCCGCAAGGCGGCGTCCAACCCCATCCGGACCACTGAACAAGTAGGCAGGAGCAAGTCGATCCTGGTCCAAGGCAGCCTCGAGAAGCCGTTGTGCCAGTGGCTGCCCCTGCAGATCCGCGAACAAATCCTGCATCAGATCCATCCCTGTGCCGCATTGGCCTCAACCTGCGCTCGGATGTCTTGCTGCACCTGATCTGGGGTGCGATCAGCCGCCACTGCAGCCCAACCGCGTTCGGCGGCCAGACTTCGGAATCCTTCAGCCACCCGGGCCAGGAATGCGGTTCCTTCCGCCTCAATCCGGTCAGCCGTCTGCGCCTGGCGACGACGAAGACTCACCGCGATGGGAAGATCCAGCCAAAGAGTGAGATCCGGTGATACGCCAGCCGTCGCGATCCGTTCCAGATCGCGAATGATCGACACATCCAAACCGCGGCCATGGCCCTGATACGCCAGGGTGGAACCACTGAATCGGTCGCTTAGAACCCAATCGCCCCGATCCAGAGCGGGCCGAATCAACTGCTCCACATGCTGAGCGCGGTCAGCCGCATACAACAGCAGTTCAGCGGTGGGGGAAGGTGCTGAAGCCTGGGGAGGATGGAGCAACAACTCCCGGAGGGCCTGCCCCAGGGGGGTTCCTCCTGGTTCCCGGGTGAGATGCAGGGTCGCTCCCTCGGGCATAAGGCCACTGACGGGCAACCATTGCGCCAGCTGCTTCAGCTGCGTGGACTTTCCGCAGCCGTCAATGCCCTCAAGCACCAGAAAACGTCCGGCCATGGTTAACGCAGACGAAGGCTCAGAGCATTCAGCACCACAGTCACAGAGCTGAGGGCCATCAGCAACGCTGCCAGCGGTGGGGAGAGCAGCAGATTGAAACCCGGTAGCAGAACACCAGCCGCGACAGGGAGAGCGATCAAGTTGTAACCAAAGGCCCAGAAAAGGTTCTGACGGATCTTGGCCATGGTGCGGCGGGCCAGGGTCAGAGCCTCCGGCAGCGCTTCCAGGCGATCTCCGAGAAGCACCAGATCCGCTGTGTCTTGAGCGATCTGGGTGCCAGTTCCTACAGCGATACCGAGATCAGCAGCAGCGAGAGCCGGGGCATCGTTGATGCCATCACCGACCATGCCTACGGCTTGCTTCGTTTTCCAGCGCTCGAGACGCTCGAGCTTCTGCGCCGGAAGCAATTGCCATGCCAGTTCATCATCGGTGAACCCAAGGGCCTGGCCAACCTGCTCAACCGCACGACGACGGTCTCCACTCAACATGGCCAAGGAGAGTCCCTGGGTGCGCAGACGCTGCAAAGCAACGACGGCATCCGGACGGAGACCGTCATCAATAGCGACCAGTCCAAGCGGCTCCTGATCCAAGGCCACCGCCACCAACGTCTGACCCCGCTCAAGCGCAGCCTGCACGACCTGCTGTTGAGCAGACGACCAGGCCACGCCTTCAGCCTGCAACCATTCAGGCGAGCCGACCCTGACTTCACCCTGCAGGGTATCCAGGGTTCCCTGCATTCCAGCCCCAGGGAAGGTTCGACTGGACTTCACAGGGAGAAGAGGGATGTTGCGCCGCTGAGCCTCCTGCATCAAGGCATGGGCCAAGGGGTGACGACTGGTCTGTTCCAGACTCGCTCCAAGCTGAATGGCACGTGCCGCGTCCTCCGTAACCAAGACGTCATCCACCAGGGGACGCCCCAGGGTGAGCGTGCCGGTCTTGTCGAACACCATGCGTTCGATGGAGGCGGCCTGCTCAATCACATCACCACCCCTGAACAACCAACCCTGTCGGGCGGCCAACCCTGAGGAGACAGTGATCACCGTGGGTGTGGCCAGACCCAGAGCGCAGGGACAAGCCACCACCAGCACAGCAATGGCGAGCTGCAACCCCAGGCCGAATGGCGTCTGGGCGCCAGCCCCGAGACCACCATGCAAGGCATGGCCGGAACCGTGATCCATCATCGCCATGGGCATCTCAAGCACCTGAGGCCAGAGACGACTTCCCAGCTGCCACCAGAACAGAAACGTCACCACCGCCAAGCTGACAACGCCATAGCAAAAACGCCCCGCCACGCGGTCCGCCAGGCCCTGGATCGGGGCTCGTCTTGCCTGAGCCTGCTCCACTAGAGCAATGATGCGCGCCAAGGCGGTGTCGCTGCCCACCCGTTGCACCTCCAACTCCAAAGTGCCCTCGAGATTCAGACACCCAGAACTGAGCTCGGTGTCCGGCTCAGCATCCAGGGGGAGCGGTTCCCCAGTGAGGCTGGACAAATCAACCGCTGATCGCCCCTCACGCACCACACCGTCGACTGGGATGCGATCGCCGGCCAAGAGCTGAATGCGTTCACCTGGGCGCAACAGAGACACCGGCACCTCCCGCACAGTGGCATCCGCCATCAGCAAACGTGCCGTATCGGGCTGCAGCGCTGCAAGCTCCTGCAGCGCGCGGCCGGTGCGTCGGCGCGCCCGCTCCTCCAGGAAGCGCCCCAACAGGACGAAACCCAGCAGCATCACGGGTTCATTAAAGAAACAGGGCCAGCCCACCTGCGGCCAAATGAGCGCCACAACGCTGGCCAGATAGGCGCTGCCGACACCCAGGCTCACCAGGGTGTCCATGCTCGGAACACCGCTACGGACCGCCTTCCATCCGCCGGTGAGAATCGAGCGTCCAGGCCCGAACAACGCCACTGTCGCCAGCACGGCATGAAACGGAAGGCTGCCGATCAGCGGCATCACCAGCGAACCTCCCTCAGCCAGATGGCCGAGACCAGACAGCAGCAGCAGCACCAAAGCCACCATCAGCTGACGCCACTGGCGCCACCACCCCCAGGCCTGTTCCGGCGAGTCGGTCTGGCCCACGAGCCCGCTCGGGCGCAACTTTGCTGGAAAACCTCTCTGCTGAAGTGCTTCCAGAACATCCTCAAGACGCTGAGGTGACTCCGGAGTGGTTTCACCTTCGAGGCGAAGCCAGGCGCTGCGAGTCACCAGATTGACGCTGGCATCCGCCACCCCAGGCTGATCCAGCAAGGTGCGTTCCACTGCGCGCACACATCCACCGCATTTCATCCCGTCGATATCGAGAAGCACCGCATGGGAGGGCGCAGATGCAGCAGATGCATGGGGTGCGGAAGCAGACACATCAACGGTTCACACCACACCACGCTAAGCAGTGCCCATTGGGTTCAGGATGGTGGCAACCGTCCGGCTCTCCGTGCCCCGCAGCAATCGCAACGACAACTTCATCGACAAGAGCTTCACGGTGATGGCCGATCTGATCGTGAAGCTGCTGCCGATCAACCCCAGAGCCAAGGAGGCTTACGTCTATTACCGCGACGGCTTATCCGCCCAGAACGATGGTGACTATGCAGAAGCGCTCGAGAACTACGAAGAAAGCCTGAAGCTCGAGGAGAACCCGATCGACCGTGGGGAAACCCTCAAAAACATGGCGATCATCTACATGAGTAATGGCGAGGAAGATCGAGCGATCGAGACCTATCTGAAGGCTCTCGAGGAGAATCCCAAGCAGCCGTCATGCCTCAAAAACATGGGGCTCATCTACGAAAAACGCGGTCGTATGGCTGAAGAGGAGGGCCGACGCGATGAGGCCGACGGTTGGCTGGATAAAGCCGCGGAGGCATGGACCCAGGCCGTGCGTCTCAATCCCGGTGGCTACCTGGACATCGAAAACTGGCTCAAGTCCAGTGGCCGCAGCAATGTGGATGTGTATTTCTGACGCGTTCAGGGTCTGTCGTCGTCAGGGTCGACCCCAAGCCCCAGCACAAGGGCTTCGGTGATCGATCCGGCCTCGAGCAGCTCCAGATCCAGCCTTGCGGCCACCGGACCAAGACCGCTTCCTTTCGGCACAACAGCACGACGAAACCCCAGCCGCACCGCCTCTTGCAGACGCAGCTCCAGCTGCCCGACGGGTCGAAGCTGTCCGCCCAGGCCGAGTTCACCCAGGAGCACGGTGCCAGCGGGAAGCGTGAGATCGCGATAGCTGGCGACCACAGCCGCGGCCACGCCGAGATCCGCAGCAGGCTCTTCCACATCCAGCCCTCCGGCCACAGCCAAATAGCAGTCGAAACGCGACAGCGGCAGACCCATGTGCTTTTCCAGCACCGCCAGAATCTGATGAAGTCGATTCACGGCGATGCCCGTGGCCGTGCGACGCGGACTGGCGTAGCTGGTGGTGCTGACCAGCGCTTGCAGATCCACCACCAGTGGGCGCGTGCCCTCACAGGCCACGATCGTGGCCACGCCGCTGGCCCGTTCGCCGCTGAGAAACAGCTCACTGGGGTTGCCGACCTCGGCCAGCCCCTGGCCCCGCATCTCGAACACGCCTAATTCATGGGTGGCACCAAAGCGATTCTTCACCGCCCGAAGCAGGCGATGACTGGCGAATCGATCACCTTCGAAGGTCAGCACCGCATCCACAAGGTGTTCCAGCACCTTTGGGCCAGCCAATACCCCTTCTTTGGTGACATGGCCAACCAAGAAGAGCGCCGTGTTCTGACGCTTGGCCAGACGCTGCAAGGACGCAGCACACTCCCGGACCTGAGCCACGGACCCTGGGGCACTGGAAAGGTCGGCATCATGCAGCGCCTGGATGCTGTCGATCACAGCCACGTCTGGCCGCAGCGCTTCCAGT
The DNA here is from genome assembly GCF_014279815.1 of Synechococcus sp. NOUM97013. Classification (NCBI taxonomy): domain Bacteria; kingdom Bacillati; phylum Cyanobacteriota; class Cyanophyceae; order Synechococcales; family Synechococcaceae; genus Synechococcus; species Synechococcus sp. NOUM97013. The sequence continues at coordinate 2,189,158 of NZ_CP047941.1, forward strand.
TCCTCAAGCACCAACTCCAGATCGGTTTCCGCCAGAAGCTGGAGATCACTGCGTTCAGCCGTGAGACGTTGCCAGCGCAGCTTCACCTGCTGGGCTGACTCCTCAGCACTCACATACAGAACGGACCGGTCGCGGGCGATGGATGACGCACTCTGCAGTAGCAGCGTGCTTTTGCCGATGCCAGGGTCTCCCCCCACCAGCACCAGGGACCCAGGCACCAGCCCCCCGCCGAGCACGCGATCAAGCTCGTCGTAGCCACTAGGAAGGCGCTGCAAGGGTTGGTCACCAAGCGAGGCCATCGCCGTGGAGCGGCGAGGCTTCGGAGCGACCGCAGGATCAGCGACGGCCCGCCGTCGACGGCCGTCATCTTTCGGTGCTGTCTGCTCGACGAGCGAATTCCAACTTCCGCAGCTATTGCATCGCCCAAAGAACTGGCGGGTCTGGGCACCGCAGCTCTGGCAGACATAGAGAGTGACAGATCGGGGCACGTCGAATGATGAAGAAACTTGGCTGAACGTGAACGAATGAACCCGCCAATCACCTATTTGTGAGCACGAGTACCGCTTTTTGCCGGCGACATGACGGCCTCAGCACCTTCCAAAGAAACCATTCTCGTGGTGGATGACGAGGCCAGTATCCGCAGGATCCTCGAGACCCGCCTGTCGATGATCGGGTACAACGTGGTCACCGCCAGCGATGGGACGGAAGCTCTCGAGAAATTTCCAGACTGCAATCCCGACCTCGTCGTCCTCGACGTGATGATGCCGAAATTGGATGGCTACGGGGTCTGCCAAGAACTGCGTAAGGAATCAGACGTCCCGATCGTGATGCTCACAGCCCTGGGCGATGTGGCAGACCGCATCACAGGCCTTGAACTGGGCGCCGATGACTATGTGATCAAACCGTTCAGCCCCAAGGAGCTGGAGGCCAGGATCCGCTGCGTTCTGCGCCGCGTGGAAAAGGAGCAGGCTGCGGGCATTCCCAACTCAGGCGTCATCCAGGTGTCGGACCTGCGCATCGACACCAACAAGCGTCAGGTCTTCCGCAACGACGAGCGAATCCGTCTGACCGGCATGGAGTTCAGCCTTCTCGAGCTGCTGGTCAGCCGATCAGGAGAACCTTTCAGCCGTGGAGAAATCCTCAAGGAAGTCTGGGGATACACCCCGGAGCGTCATGTGGACACCCGCGTGGTGGATGTTCATATTTCCCGCCTTCGTTCCAAACTGGAAGATGATCCGGCAAACCCCGAGCTGATTCTCACGGCTCGCGGCACCGGCTACCTGTTCCAGCGCATCGTCGATTCCGTTGCCTCCGAAGGATCCTGACCACACCCCGGACGTTGCGCCGAGGATCAAAGCCCGTCGATCGAAAGCGGTGCGACGCCTGGTGATTTGGTACCGGCGCAACGCTGCCGTGACCAGCCTGGTGGATACAGCCACGACCTCAGCGAGCGCCGCAAGCAACGTTGCCGGTTCCGTGACCTCCATGGCCGGGACGGTGGTGAACAATGCGGGGAGCGTGGCAGGATCCGTGCTGCAGCCTGTGATGGATCCTCTGCGCCGTTTGCAGGGGGGCGTTCCCGGCCTGGACGAGCCCATTAACGACAACGACCGCGTCTGGGTGGCCGTGGACGGCATGGGCGGCGACCATGCCCCAGGACCGATTCTGGAGGGATGCCTGCAGGCAATTGAGCGCCTGGCGGTGAAGATCCGTTTTGTGGGCGAGACCGATCGGGTGCTCGAAGCGGCCACGGCAGCGGGCCTGGCGGAAGCGCTCAACACCGCCATTGATGCCGGTCATCTGGAGTTGATCACCAGCGGTCCCTCCGTGCAGATGCATGAGGAGGCCACGGTGGTGCGCCGCAAACGCGACGCCAGCATCAACGTGGCCATGGACCTCGTCAAACGCGGCGAAGCCCAGGCGGTGTACTCGGCAGGAAACTCCGGCGCCGTAATGGCCTCAGCGATCTTCCGACTGGGTCGCCTGGCGGGGATTGATCGACCAGCCATCGGGGCACTGTTCCCCACCAAGGATCCCGGGCAGCCGGTGCTGGTGCTCGATGTGGGCGCCAACATGGATTGCAAACCCTCCTATCTGCACCAGTTCGCACTGCTGGGGAACATCTACAGCCGTGACGTGCTGCAGGTCAGCCAACCTCGTATCGGCCTTCTCAACATCGGCGAAGAGGAATGCAAGGGCAATGATCTTGCCGTTCGCACCCACGCGCTCCTCCTCGACGAACCACGCTTCCACTTCGCGGGGAACTGTGAAGGCAGGGATGTGCTCTCAGGCGAATTCGACGTGGTGGTTTGCGACGGCTTCACAGGCAACGTGCTGCTCAAGTTTCTGGAATCGGTCGGCAGTGTGCTGCTGGGAGTCTTGAGAGCCGAGTTGCCGCGTGGACGCCGAGGCAAGGTGGGATCCGCGTTCCTGCGCAGCAACCTGAAGCGCATCAAGAAACGACTGGACCACGCTGAACATGGCGGTGCACTGCTGCTTGGCGTCAACGGCATCTGCGTGATCGGCCATGGCAGCAGCAAAGCTCTCTCGGTGGTCAGTGCACTTCGCCTGGCGCACTCCGCAGCCAGTCACGGCGTCATGGACGATCTCGCGCAGCTTGGAGCACAAGTGGCCTCAAAGGCCTGAGCGTTACCCATCCCAAGTTTGGGCTGCTGGGCTGTGATTGACTGACGCCACCGCTTGGATCTTCTCTTGGCTGGAGCATCACCGCACTCCCGAGGCGTCGCCCTAATCGGCTGCGGTAGCGCCCAGGCTGAACAGGTGATCAGCAACGACCAGCTGGGTCTGCGAGTTGAGACCAGTGACGAATGGATCCGGACTCGCACGGGAATCGGCAGTCGGCGGGTCAGCAGTCCCAAGGAAAGCCTCACAGACCTGGCGGCTCAGGCTGCGACTTCAGCCCTTGAGATGGCCGGCTGGTCGGCAGACACACTCGACCTGGTGCTGCTCGCCACCTCCACCCCCGACGACCTCTTCGGCTCTGCACCGCGTGTCCAAGCCGCCCTCGGTGCCCGCAATGCCGTCGCGTTTGATCTGACGGCGGCCTGCAGTGGTTTTCTGTTCGCACTGGTCACCGCATCCCAGTACCTCCGCACCGGTGCCATGCGCAGGGTGTTGGTGATTGGAGCCGATCAGTTGAGTCGATTCGTCGACTGGGACGACCGGCGCAGCTGTGTGCTTTTCGGCGATGGCGCTGGGGCCCTGGCCATAGAAGCCAGTGAGGAGGATGGGCTCCAGGGCTTCCTGCTGCGCAGCGATGGCGCCCGGGGAGGCGTTCTCAATCTGCCGGCTCTCGATACAGGATCCCCGCTTGCTGGCCAAGCGGAACACCGCCAGGGGGGCTACCGACCGATCGCTATGAATGGCCAGGAGGTTTACAAATTCGCCGTTCGCGAAGTGCCCGCCATCCTGCAATCGCTGCTGGACCAATGCGATGTCGGCCCTGATGAGATCGACTGGATGCTGCTGCACCAGGCCAATCAGCGCATTCTGGATGCCGTGGCCGATCGCTTCTCGATTCCTCACGACAAGGTGCTCAGCAACCTGGCCCATTACGGCAACACATCAGCGGCCACCATTCCCTTGGTCCTGGATGAAGGTGTGCGCGGAGGACGCATTCGCCCGGGCCACCTGCTAGCGAGCAGTGGGTTTGGCGCAGGATTGAGCTGGGGAGCGGCGCTGTTGCGTTGGCAGGGTCCCGCTTAGGCTCCCGGAACCATTGCGGCGGAGTGAATGTCGATTGCCTGGGTGTTTCCTGGTCAGGGGTCTCAGAAAATCGGCATGGCCGATCCGATCCTGAGCCTCCCCGGAGCTGAACAGCGCTTCGATCTGGCATCCCAGCTCCTGGGGCGAGATCTGCTCGCTATCTGCAGGGGGGAAGTCGCGGACAGCGTCACACCAGCCGATCTGAACGACACCCGCAACACCCAGCCGGCGTTGTTCGTCGTCGAATCCTTGATCGTCGATGAGCTACTTCGCCAGGGTCGTGAGCCCTCGCTGGTGGCCGGTCACAGTTTGGGCGAATTGGTGGCGCTGTATGCCGCTGGCGTCTTCGATGCCGCCACGGGCCTGGAGCTGATGCAGCGCCGCTCGGAACTCATGGCCACTGCAGGTGGTGGTGCCATGACGGCGGTCATCGGCTTTGACCGCGATCAACTGAATGGGCTTGTAGCCGAGACCGCTGATGTGGTGATCGCCAACGACAACAGCGAAGCCCAGGTGGTTCTCTCCGGCAGTCCTGAGGCTGTCGGCTGTGTCAGCGAGGCACTCACCTGCAAACGGGCCATCCCCCTGGCGGTGTCTGGGGCCTTCCATTCACCCTTCATGGCTGACGCGGCGGAAGCCTTCTCCGCACATCTCGACACGCTCACGTTCGCCGATGCGCGCGTTCCGGTGCTGAGCAACACCGATCCCACGCCCAGCAGCGATGGCAGCGAACTCAAACAACGGTTGCGCCAGCAGATGACCACCGGTGTGCGCTGGAGAGAAACGATGGAAGCCCTGACGGCCGCAGGGGTCGACACCCTGGTGGAGGTCGGCCCAGGCAATGTGCTCAGTGGCCTCGCAAAGCGTGCGATGCGTGGCGTCACCAGCCACCAGCTGGCCAATGCCGGCGATCTCGGCCTTTGAGCGTGCGCAACTCCAAGATCACAACCGCCGACGTTGCTGACGTCCGGGGGCTGCCTGCCCCGTCCCCAGGTGTTGTCTACTGGCTGGTGAGCTTCCTTCTGGTGTTCCCCCTCTTCCGATTGGTGTTCCGGGGACGCACCACGGGAAACGCGCGCGTGCCGATGCACGGTCCGCTCGTCGTGGTGGCGAACCATGGCTCCCACCTGGATCCACCCTTGCTGGGTCATGCCCTCGGGCGACCGGTGGCCTTCATGGCCAAAGCCGAACTGTTCCGGATTCCCTTGCTGGGTCGATTGATCCGGGCCTGTGGTGCCTACCCCGTTAACCGAGGTGCAAGCGATCGGGAGGCGATTCGCACCGCAACCGCCAAATTGCAGGAAGGCTGGGCCATCGGCGTGTTTCTTGACGGCACACGCCAACCCGATGGCCGCGTCAACACCCCCATGCCAGGCGCAGCTCTGCTGGCGGCCCGTTCCGGAGCACCGCTGCTGCCCGTGGCCATCGTCAACAGCCATCGTGCCCTGGGCAGCGGTCAAAGCGTTCCTCGGCTGGTGCCGTTGCATCTGCGCATCGGCGATCCCGTTCCGCCACCCGCGAGCCGACGGAAACCCGACCTTGAAGCCACCACACGCGAATTGCAGCGTCGCATCAACGCGATGCTCGATCAGGGTTCCGTGAACAGCTGAGGCCAGTGACGGCGCGCCCAAGGTTTGAGATCTTTGCCTGTCGCAACCCAGGCCACAGCTCGCAAACCATCGCCGAGACGCTTCCCCAGGCCTTCTTGGCGACAGTGCTCTGCGCAGCTCACAGGGATCCCCGTCAAACGGATCCCACGACTCCCCGCGACAATGGCTCCAACAGTCATGGCACGGGGCAAGTGATCTTCACTGGTCACGAGCAGAAGATGATGCACACCATCCCGGTTCAGCTCATCCACGAGTGACGTGAAATTGCCGAGGGTGTCTTGCGCGCGGTAATCAAGACGAACCCGGTCTGCCTCGAGTCCGGCATCCTGCATTAACCATTGGGCGTACTCGGGATTGGTCCCGCCACTCACCACCAGTGGGAGGTTCATGCGGCGGGCCAGATTCAAGCCAACACGCTCTCGATCGGCATCACCGCCCAACACCAGGATGCGCTGAGGCTCATGGTTGGTCAGCGCTGCCTCCATGAAAGGGCGCAAGGGACCCGCTACGCCTGCCGCCAGCAGAACTGCCGAGCCCAACAGCAACGAGCGTCCGCCCAGAGCCATCAAACAGGGCCCACTGGGGACGTGGGGTAAATGGGGAGAACTGGATCCCAGGGCCCAGGACACTGCATGTCATGGAAGGAACGGCACCAACGCAACAGCTGCATCACATCAGCTGGAACATCCACCGTCATGGACACAGCTGGAGAGGGCTGCTCATCAGGTCCGAGCAATCGCGGCACCTCCAGTTCGTCCGCCATCCCATCCACCATTCGATAGCGCCCTGCCACCTGCCCCCGACGGGGCAACGTCTGAATGATGGAGAACGGATCGCTCTGCTGAGACGCCGGGAGCTGTTGGCAGAGACGCGGAGCCATCAACGCAAAGCTGCTGATGCCATGCAGTGGAACACTGAGCTGCTGGGCCAAAGTTCGCGCCAGAACCACGGTCAGACGAGTGCCTGTGAAACCGCCAGGTCCGGTAGCGACAGCCAACCGGGTGATTTGCGACCACTGCTGCCTCGGCAGCAGATCCTGAACCGAGCCCACCAGTTCATTGGTGAGAGCGCGCCCCAAAGAGCGGCATTGCACCTGGGCATGATTGATGGACGAACGAGCGTCCACGAGAGCCATCCCAAGGGTGGGCGTGGAGCTGTGAAGGGCTAGCAACCACTCGCTCATCGTGGCAACTCCTGTCCAGGCCTGAGCCGAAGCCAACGGCCCGGATCGCACTCAAAGGAGCCACAGGCGCGCACATCCCATTCAACGCCAACCTGTGCATCAGGTAGATCCATCACACTGATGTGAATTCTGGGGTCAACGGGTTTCAGATCCGGAGTCTCCGCCAGGTGAGGGGCACCATGCTGCCTCTCCACAGCGTGATAGGCCTGGCATCGGTCCACCCAGCGGCAGTCCACGCAGATGCACATGCCTCCCCGTTTCGGATCGACACCCATTCTGACGGGGGACCCCACCGAGATGGCTGCTCAGCTCTGGCGCAGTCTCCAACCGGAACGCTGGCCGCTGAGCATTGACCAGCTCCCAGCTGGCGCGGTTCTGGTGGGTGGCGCGGTGCGTGACGGGCTGCTCGGACGACTTCCCGAGACTCCAGATCTTGATTTCATAGTTCCTGGACAGGCTCTCGCCAGTGCGCGCCGGCTGGCTCGGAAGCATGAAGGCGCCTGTGTCGTGCTGGATGCCGAGCGAGACATGGCTCGCATCGCCCTGAAGGGGTGGACCATCGACCTGGCCAAGCAAGACGGTGCAACGCTGAACGAGGATCTGCACCGACGCGATTTCCGCCTCAACGCCATCGGTCTCAAGCTGGACGGCACGACCCCGCGTCTGCTGGATCCCACAGGCGGACTGATGGATCTGCGCGAGGGAAGGATCGCTGCAGTGCGAGAAAAAAACCTTCAAGACGACCCCCTGAGACTGCTGCGAGGGGTGCGGCTGATGGCGGAACTCGGCATGAGCATCGACGCAATGACGCTGGAAATGATTCAGCGGAACCGGGAGTTGCTCAGACGTGCAGCCCCGGAACGAATTCAGGCCGAAGTGCTCCGATTGGTGGCCGCACCCGCCGCAGCTCGCGCGATCCAAACAACAAGGGAGATGGACCTGTTACAGCCCTGGAGCACGCAAAACAACACGGCGTTCTCCCCGTGGTCACCAGCGATTAACGAGGCTTGTGCACTGCTGACAACTGACGAACGTGCTCAAGCCCTTCCTCTGGCTCGACTCACGGCGCTGCTGAGCGACACTGGACTCAAGCAGCTCCGATGCAGCCGTCAACAGATGCATCGTTGTGCACGGCTTCGCCATTGGTGGATGCAGACGCTTGGGGACGAGCCCTGCATCCATCCCGACCAGCTGGCGGAACAGGATCGACTCGCGCTTCATCAGGACCTTGAAAACGATCTCCCCGCCTTCATTCTCGCCTTACCCGAATCAGAGCAAACGCACTGGTTGAAGCGGTGGAGAAACCCTCAGGATCCGCTGTTCCATCCACGACCACCCTTGGATGGCAACAGCCTCCAACAAAACCTTAAAGTGCATCCAGGCCCGACTCTGGGCGCGCTGATCAGACACCTGACTCTTGAGCGCGCGTATGGTCGTCTCACCAACCGCGAGCAGGCGCTCCAAGCAGCGCGATCCTGGCTGTCCCATCACCCGGTTTCGACCGCCCCGAATGGGTCCTGTGATTAACTGCCCTTGCAGCGACGACAACAATCGGCCTGACACGCAGTCTTTCTTTTTCCTTCCCCGTTTCATGAGCGTGCGTCTTTACATCGGCAATTTGCCGCAGAATTTTTAGAGCAAAGAGCTTGAAGCTCAGCTCGCCAGCGTCGGGGAGGGAATTCGCTTCAAGGCTGTTCTCGACCGCGAAACAGGTGCCTGTCGCGGGTTCGGCTTCGCCAACATCGACGACGAGAAAGTCGCAGATGCCGTGATTGAGCAGTTCAACGGCAAAGACTTCGGAGGCAATGCTCTTCGTGTCGAGCGTTCTGAGCGACGCGACAACAATGCTGGCGGGGGTCGCCGCGGTCAGAACAATGGTCATGCACCGGGCTCCGCACGCAAAGCTGTGAACAAGGTTGTTCACAGCGATGCCAAAGCCGAAGAAGCCCCCGATCCACGCTGGGCCGGGGAACTCTCCAAGCTCAAAGATCTCCTCGCCAACCAAAAGACTGCTGTCTGATCAGCCGATCAGCCAATGCATTAAAAAAGCAGGTCCTCACTGACCTGCTTTTTTTGTGTTGTTGTAGAGCTCAAGGAAGCAGAGCAGCGATACCGATCACGCCAACAAAAATCCCAAGAAATAAAAACCCCATTTTGGTCATCTTGGATTCATGGTCATCGACACCCTCTTCGACGGCTTCTTGCAGGTCTGATCGGAACTCATCGATCGCTTTCGCTTTTTCGGCATCGCTGGGGATCTGACGAGGCATCGGTTCGATTACGAAGGACAGGTGTTGAAGGCCAATCAGGCGCGATGGAAGAACCAATAAGACGCGCCGGCCAAAAGCACAAGCAGAATAATCGGCACAGCGATTGCAGCCATTCCGTTGTGGCTCTTCACGACACGCGATTCATGGGCCACCACAGCGTCGCGAATACTGACGTGCATCTCCTCACGGAGTCGCTCCAGATCAGAATCCAAGGAGGCGTCGTCGTAGAGAGACCGCAGGTGCTCAAAGGTGGATTTACCCAGCATCAGGCTTTTCTCTGGCTTGATGTAAAGGATCTCCATGAGCTCCTCTCTTGGAATCTCGACAAGCTGACAAGCCTTCGCGGCACGCGCGCTTGCGATTCGAGGACGGCTGTCGATGATTTCAACCTCGCCGAACACGTGACCGGGACCATGGGTGGAGTCGACGCCCTCGCCTGTCTCGGGGTACTGCGTGGTCATCTCGATCATGCCCGATTTCACGAGATAGATGGAACCACTGGCCTCTTCCGAGCGGTAGATGTAATCGCCTTTATCAACAGCGAACTTGCGCATTTTCGGGGACCAAAGCGGCGTCCATCTTATCCAGAGATGGCTTAAAATGCTGCGCCAAACCCGAATTAGGATCGACGATGGCGAGCCAGGCCAAAAATCGCCACGCACTCCGTAAGGGTCTCATCATCGCTGGAGTGGTTGCTGCTGGAGCCATTGGCTGGAGCGCGCTGAAACCAAAGCCCAGCCCTCCTCCTGTTGCCAGCCAACCCAAGCAGGTCACAGCGCTTGGCCGCCTCACGCCTGAGGGAAGCCTTGTCCCTCTGTCTATCCCCGCGGGGACCGCTGGAGGAAATGAAATCGTTGAGCGCTGGTTTGCAGGCGAAGGCGACACGATCACCAAAGGTCAAGTGCTCGTTCGACTGAGCAGCTACGACGAATTGCAATCGGCCCTTGTTCAAGCTGAATCCAAGTTGAAATCAACCGGTGCACTGCTGCCCTTTTTGAAAGTCAGCCAGAACCGTGGCAAGGAACTTTTCCAGGATGGCGCCATTTCCGAGGAAGAACTGGCAAAAACAACCGCCAGCATCCTGGAACGTCAAGCCGACGTCGCAGCAGCGAAAGCTTCTGTCGAGCAAGCACGCAGTCAACTGGCATCGGCTGAGGTTCGCTCTCCGCTCGACGGACGGCTGATCAGGATCTACAGCTGGCCCGGAATGAAGCAGACCGATGAAGGTTTGGCTGTTATCGGCCGCACTGAATCAATGCAGGTCTGGGCGCAGGTCTTTCAGACCGATGTGAATCGCCTGCGAATCGGTCAATCAGCAATTGTCAAAGCGGAAACTGGAGGCTTCGAAGGAGAAGTGCAGGCGACACTGAAATCCATTATCGGCAAGGTCTCCCAGAGAGACTTGTTTGCCGTAGCAGCCAACAACGACGTGAATGCTCGCGTCATTTTGGTGAAACTGGATATCGACCCTGAATTCCAGCAAGAGCTCTCGAAGCTGAGCGGCTTGAACGTCATCGTTCGCTTCAAACCATGAGCCAAATCTCATCTTGGGTCCACAGACTGAATCTCAACGACCTGCCTCTTGCCTGGTTGCAGCTCAAGCGACAACCGGTGCGCTACCTGGTTGCCGTCACCGGCATCGGATTTGCCGCTCTGTTGATGTACATGCAGTTGGGCTTTCAATCAGGCCTGCTGAAGAGCGCTACCAAGTTCTACAACGCACTTGAAACAGATCTAGTGCTGATCAGCCCTGCAACTGTGAACAGCGGCAGCTATCAGCAGTTCCCTCAATCACAGCTATTTCAAGCCCTGGGCGTGGAAGGAATTCGTGAAACAATTCCTCTTTATATCGCCAACATCAACGCACAACAACTTAACGGAATTAAACCAACATCCCTGAGGATGATTGGATACGACCCGGATCTCAAGGTTCTTGATGTTCCCGCTATCAACGAACAAAGCAATGAATTAAAAACTCCCGGCTTCGTTCTATTCGACACGCTTGGGTCAAGGATCAAAACCGGCCCGGTCGGACAAACCTTCAAAGCTGATGGTCCGCTGGACATGATCTCGTCAGACTTTGAAAAGACATTTAGAATCAAAGGGCTATTTGCACTTGGATCAACCTTCGTCGCCGACAGCAATTTGATTGGCAGCGAGGCAACAGCACTCCAGCTGGCATCAAGACAAATCAATCTGGGAGAAATTTCTCTCGGCCTGATCCGAGTCGACAAGCCTTCCAATATTCCAAGAGTTCAAAATGATCTTCGCACTCTCTATGGAGATGAAATTCAGGTTTTAACGAAACCAGAATTGATCAAACAAGAGAGAAACTATTGGAACAATGTTTCCTCTTTCGGAGTCATCTTTGGTTTTGGAACAATCATGGGATTGCTCGTGGGCGGCGTTGTGGTTTACCAGGTTCTGTACACCGACGTCAGCGATCATCTCAAAGAATACGCAACCTTGAAAGCGATGGGTTTTTCAAGCGAATTCATCCTCATCGTGGTGATCCAAGAAGCAGTTCTTTTGGGAGTTTCAGCATTTATCCCTGCAACCCTTGTCAGTGCGGTCCTTTATGCAGGCTTGAGTGCTGTGTCAGGCATTGAATTGCAAATGTCCCCTGACAAATCGCTTCTTGTCGGGGCTTTAACCATCAGCACCTGCGCCATTGCCTCTGCGATCGCAATTCGCAAGCTCAGTGATGCCGATCCCGCATCCGTCTTCTAACGCCATATGCACGACGACATCACGATGAAACCTGTCATCAGCACCCAAAACCTTTGCCACAGCTACGGGAAAGGGGAGCTAAGAACTGAAATTCTGCACAATCTGAATTTTGATGTGTACAGCGGCGAAATCACACTGCTTGTAGGTCCTTCGGGCAGTGGCAAGAGCACGCTTTTGACGCTCCTTGGGGCCTTGCGATCCGTCGAAGAAGGATCCATTCAGGTTCTCAACCAAGAACTCAATGGAGCCAGTGAAAACGTGCTGATGAAGACCCGACGCCGCATCGGGTTTATTTTTCAAAGCCACAACCTGGTGTCGTCGCTGACGGTTCTGCAGAATGTGCAAATTCTGCTTCAGCTCACCGAAACCAATCCGCAGAAACGTCGCGATAAAGCCTGTGAATTACTTGAAGCTGTCGGACTCAGCCATCGACTCAATCACTACCCAGAAGAGCTTTCCGGTGGTCAGCGTCAGCGCGTCGCAATTGCCCGGGCTCTAGCTCCAGAGCCGGAGCTCATTCTCGCTGATGAGCCCACAGCATCCCTGGACAGTCGTTCAGGTCAGGACGTGGTTGAACTGCTCGGCAAGCTTGCACGCGATCGAGGCAGTGCAGTGCTTCTCGTCACCCACGATCTGCGTCTTTTGAAAGATGCTGATCGCATCTGGGCCATTGAAGACGGCCGCATCAATCCCTGGGACGAATCCAAAAACAGCACGACCCACTAATTCGCGATCTCATGTCATCTCAGGTCACAACATCCCTTTCAGCATCATCCATTTACCCTCAGGAATGGCTGGGTGAGTGGAACTGGGGCGATCACAAGATCAGCATCGCCAGAACCTCAAACACCACCAATACCCAGACCGTCGTTCTGATCCATGGCTTTGGGGCTTGCAAGGAGCACTGGCGCCACAACGTTTCGGCACTGACCGCACAGTTCAATGTGGCAGCGGTCGATCTTCTGGGATTTGGTTCAAGCGACAAGCCTCAATCAAGACTTGCATCCGAGCCTGAAGAGGAACACAGCACGCTCTATTGCATCGACTTATGGGCGCAGCAGGTGGTGAGCTTTCTCGATGCCTACAAACTTCAACATGTGCAGCTTGTGGGCAACTCCATCGGTGGAGTCGTCGCACTGCGAGCAGCTGAAATACTTGAGACCCGATCCACACCTGCCAAAGGTGTTGTTCTGATCGACTGCGCCCAACGCGCCATCGACGACAAGCGTGTTTCAGAACAACCGCCGTTCCGTGCACTGGGCAGACCGTTACTCAAACAACTGGTCAGACAACGCTGGATCACCGGTCCCCTGTTTCGCAGCCTCGCGCGACCATCCATCATCCGCAAAGTTCTCAAACTCGCTTACCCCAGCGGAGCTGGCGTTGATGACCAACTGGTATCGGTGCTCCATCGAGCCACCACAGATCCGGGAGCGCTGGAATCATTCCGCGGCTTCATCAACCTGTTCCAGGACCACCTTGCACCAGAACTCCTGGAGCGGCTCACGACACCTGTGAGGGTCATCTGGGGAGAAGCGGATCCCTGGGAACCGGTGGAACAGGCGCAACGATGGACGGCATTCGAGAGTGTCTGTGAACTGAGAACAGTTCCTGGCCTGGGCCACTGCCCCCACGATGAAGCCCCAGACCAGATCAACCCGATCCTGCTCGACATGCTCTGCAACGCAATCAGCGACAGCACAGGAAAAGCCGAATGAACAAGCGCATCCTGCTCATTCTTTGCCTGGTGGTGGCCGTCGATTCCGCCAGCTTCGGCCTGCTCCTCCCAGTGGTTCCGTTCTTCGTGAATCAGCTGACGGGATCCTTCAATGCCATCGCGGTCACCAGTGTGACGGCGATCTATTCCGGCCTGCAGTTTTTAGGGGCCCCCGTAATTGGCCGGCTCTCGGACCGCTGGGGGCGTCGCGGGATCCTCACGATGGCCGTGGGCATCAGTGCCCTCGCTCTCATCGGCCAGGGGCTGTCCACTTCACTGACAATGTTGCTGCTGTTTTCAGCACTGAATGGCGCCTCATCAGGAGTCTTTGCGATCTCACAAGCGATGGTGGCCGACGCCGTTGAAGACCGAGACCAACGAACGGTGGGGTTCGGAGCCATTGGGGCTGCACTTGGACTGGGATTCATCATTGGACCAGGGCTTGGAGGTGCTCTCGGGGCATTGAATCCGCGCTATCCATTTGTGGTGGCGGCAGCCTTCTGCGTCATCAACGTGATCCTGATCCGCCTTCACCTTCCAGAATCACGCCAACAGAAATCTCCGTCAGATCTTGATCAGCAGCGCCAACCGAATCCATTACTGAAGGCGGGATCGGGCCGACTGCGCAAACTCATCTCCATTTATTTCCTCTTCTATCTGGGCTTCAGCGCATTCTCGGGAATCTTCGTGCTCGCAGCGAAGGATCGCTTCAACTGGGGCCCCCAACCCACGTCCCTGGTTTTGGTGTACGTCGGCGTGGTCGCTGTGATCGTTCAAGGAGCACTGCTACCGAAACTGCTGAAGCGATTGCGACCTGATCGCCTCTCGATGATCGGCCTCACACTTGTTGCCATCGCCATGTTTGGCGTCTCAAAGATCGAACAGGGCAGCAGTCTTTACATCACCCAACTGCTCTTTGCAGGTGGTGTCGGCCTGAGCACGCCAGGCCTTCGCTCAGCGATGTCGCTGTGCGTCTCAGAAGATCAACAGGGTGTACTGGGTGGGCTCACCCAATCTGTGGTGAGCCTGACATCCCTTATCGGACCTCTACTTGCCGGACAGATGTTCGAAAGGGCTGGCTACAGCGCAACATTTCAAGTCCAGGCCTACTTGGTGATTGGAGCCATCGCACTGCTCATCTCGATGCCGAGGATGCCGGCACAAACGACGCCTCAGGATGTGAAAACACCCTCGGCGTAACCAATCAGTTCGATTTGATGCCCATCTGGATCTGAGATAAACAGGGCGCGACAGCGAGGCCCATAGTCGAATCCCGTCACCAAAAGGCCACGATCCTCCAGTGCTTGTTGAACGATGGCCATCGCTTCATAAGTGACTCGGAAGGCAACATGTCGCATGGCGACAGTGCTGTGATCTGGAACAGACTTCAGCGGAACTGAATCAGAAGGAAATAAGTTCAGATAATTCCCTTCAGCCACACGAAGGAGATAAGGAGGTCCTTGCTTGAGACCTTCCATCGATGCAGGCTTGAATCCAAGAACGTCCTGATACCACTGCATCGATCGGTCAGGATCACTGACCGTGAGAGCAACATGATCAAGAGCTTCAATCGGGAGAAGAGTTGTCATTGACTTACGTGAATTGATAGAGAAAAACCAGCCGATTCAACCTCAGATCAGCAGACCGTCATTGCGCTTTTGGCGGAGCATGCGGCGAAGAGCCAAGGTCGACACATCACTGGCCACCAAGAGATTACCATGACCATCAAGATCAGGCATTGCTGGAGTCAGCGTTTCAACAGTGCGTTGATCCTCGGCCATGAATCGATCCACACGTCCTCGAGCGTTGCCATCAGCGAGTGGACTGCGCAGGAACGAACGGAAGTGACGCCATAAATTTCGAGTGGTGCCGTCATCCATGGGCACATGGGCGGTCATCAGCGAAATCTGGAAATCACCAAAGACAACCCGCACCAACGACACATTGGCCAACCAGAGCTGGATGTGCTGTTCACCAGCATCATCGGACTCCTGATCAACGTCTTTGTCATCGGCCTGGTTGAACCAGGCACGCAGACCACGCCCTTGGTCGGCACGGTAGTGACGATCGCGAGGTGCAATCACGCGTTCGTAGACGCTGTCATCGCGACACCACTGATCCACTGGCATCAACTGATCAGGGGCCATCGCACCAAAACTACCGCTGTGAACAAATGGAGCATGGGTCAGATCCATAAATGCTTCCAGCACACGCAACCAATGGGCTTGCCAGACAACGGTTCCTTCTAGAGAGCGCCAGCCACTGTCATCCGACTCTGGAATGGGGCCAACATCAGGCAAAGCAGGCAAGTCATCGGGAGCAGATTGTCCCTTTGGATCCCACCAGATCCAGATGTATCCATACTGCTCAAGACAGGGCAGCCCACCCAATGTGGCGCGACGTGGAATCGGATTGTTGTCGCCCTGCGCTGGAATCTTGACGCAGGCGCCGTCTGACTGGAAACACCAACCGTGGTAAGGGCATGCCAGACCCTCATCACCGACATTGCCCGCACTGAGGCTGGCTCCCTTGTGAGGACACCGATCAGGAACAACCGAAACTGTCCCGTCGAGGGATCGCCAGATCGCAAAAACCTCTCCATGGAAGTTGAGTTTCTGGACGCTGCCTTCAGAGACTGCCGAAGAGAGCTCAACGGCGTACCAGGTACGAATCAGCTGCATGAAAACGTTGATGGATCAGGGACCGAGATGCGTCTTCCAAAGGTCTGCGTCCTGGGACTGCATAAACCAACGCCGCTCACGCAAAGCGCAGAGAAGTTCGGAAGCGGATTCGCTCTCTAAGTCGAAGCCCCAATCACTGTCAAGACAGGTTCGCAACCCATCTGTACTGAGACCACGCCGAAGACCTTTCTTCAACAGGCGTCGGAGCGGAGCAGGCTCAAGCTCCACCATCAGCGCCATGGTGAGAGGCGTCCGTGGGAGTGCTTCCAAATCCAGTTGATCCACAGTGATCAATCGCCGGAAGACTCGAGCAGGACAGTCGCCAGGTCACGAACCGCATCTGACCACGCATGATTAGGAAATTCAAGAACGGCCAAACCACCGCTTGCCAACGTCAAAAGATCTTCACTGAGCGGAAGTATTGCCCCAATGGAAACCTCATAACTTTCCTGCATTCGTAGACGCACCTCATCTCGACTGAATTGACTGGGAAGTTTATTCATCACAAGTTGAATATTCATCACGTCAAGACGTTGAGCCACCTCAATAGCGACTGCAGTTCCCAGATAATCCTGACTATCTGGGCGCATCACCATGATGAGATGGTCAGCGATTGCAGCAGAAAGCAACGTTTCTTCATTAATCCCTGGGTGGGTATCCACCAGAACAAAATCAAGCTTTAAATCATCAGCGATGGCGAACATCGCATCATTCAGCTTTTCAACCTGATAGCCCTCACGAAGGAGTCGAGCAATTCGATCACTATCAAGAGAAGCAGGCAACAGAAAGATGTGACCCTTGGAAGACCTGACCGGGTCAGGTGTCACCTCATGCACACAATCGCGGATCTGCACATCCTCCTGTAAATAATCGTTCAGACACCGATCACCCTCAGAGAGAGAAAAATCAAACAGAACATGGATGCCTGGGGATGCCAGATCAGTGTCGAGAATGGCAACACGCTTACCCTGGAGCGCTAACGCTGTCGACAGGTTGGCCGTCAGGTTTGATTTACCGGTACCGCCACGGAACGAATGAACTGCAATGATCTGCGTCATGGTCAATCCGCCCTGAGGACGCAATGGGGAAAGAATTGGGTTTTACGTTACCTCGATATCAGCCCAGGAACCGCTTTGAACCTGGGTCTTGCAATTAGATTTAGTTCTCAGAATCAGACTGAGCCCTCTGGAGCACGGAACTCAAACCGACTGCAGAGAGTGGATCACCAACCTGAGCAAGCAAGTCAGGGTCATCTTGGTAGGACAAGCCGCTGGCACGTGCCAAGTTGACCAAAGCAAGGTTGTAATCAGCCAGTTGCTCGATGTAGGAACTCACAGCTTCCGTGAGATCCTGCTGTGATTGAACAACATCAGTGATCGTGCCATAGCCAGCATTGAATCTCTGGGACTGCAACTTGAGGGCTGACGAAGCAGCTTGCACTCGCCCCGAGGCGACAAGGACCGCTTCACGCCCATCGGTGGACTGTGCGAAATATTCGCGGACTTCCTCAATGACTGAATTGGTCGACTGACGAGCTGCCAGCTGTGCAGCAGCAGCACGCTTTCTCGCAGCCGCAGCATCCATCCGGGCACGGCCACCATCAAACCCAGTTAATTTGATCTGCAACACAGATTCCGAATTCCACAGATCACTACGACCAGTATCAACAATATAAGGTTCACCGCTATTTGGATAGCCTAAGTTTTTCGTCCAATAAAGTGAATTAACGAGCTCAATCGTTGGCCTGTAAATAGCCAGATCGATTTCCGCCTGTAGCTCGTTCTGCTTCATACGAGAAAGGTTTTTGACAATAACCTGTCGATATTCAAGTGCAGAGTCGATGGTTTCCTGCAATGAAGAAGACCACGAACCCAAGGGACTCAATGCCTCACTGGGCTTGATCTCCATCGAGCGAGGGTCATTCAGCAGTTGAGCCAACTGCGCTTGCGCGACCAATGAATCACGTTTCGCGTTAACGAGATTCACTTCATCCGTACGGAGCACAGTGATCTGCTTGGCAACATCAAGCTGAGAAGCCACACCAAGACGCTTTCTCGAATCTGCCAATTGCAGAAGCAGTCGATCATTCTCCACCAACTGACGACCAGTCACAATCGAAGCCAACGTGCGCTGAAGCTTGACGTAGGCTTGACGCGTCATCAAGGAGTAATCTCGACGGGAAATGATGTAGTCACTACCCGCTTCCTTGACCTGATATTTACCCTTCCATATCTGAGGACCTCGGGCAGGATCATAAAGCTTCCAATTCACATCGAGTGTTTGCACACCTTGCAAATAACTACTTGTGTAATTGCGAGCAAACAAATAGGAAGGCAATCCACTCACCGACGCGCCATCCGTATAGTCTTTATAAATTGACGTATCAACACCACTATTGGCGCCAGCATAGTTGTAGTAAGAATTCTGATTGTAATTACCAAAATTAAAATCTAGGCTGACCGTTGGCCACCATGTTGCGTAGTCCGAGCCGAGATCATCCTGGCTTGCACGGAATGCTTGATATTTTTCCTGAATGACGGGGTTGCGCTCTTGGGCCAGCTGGACAGCAGTGTCCATATCAAGGCGCTGTAGCGTCACGGGTGGGATCGGTGGCACAGGAGGTGCTTCGCCCACAGGCCATGACAACGAAACCGCCTCAATCTGTAGTGCATCAGGGGGTTCTGGCTCCTCCGCAACTACTGGCAATGGAGCCAGAGCCGCAAGCAATGAAATCAGGGAAAGTGCAAAAGAAGAGCGAGAGCAGTTCAGGAAAGACAAAGCACTATTGGGATTGAGACAACAGGAAGGAAAAGGGCAAGTCAATCAACTTCCTGTACTTGGGTACATAAGCACGATGGTTGAAGACGTCATATTGATTTTGCTCAATCCTGGACAAAATACCGCGATAGAGGCGAAGGGACGTCCAGACAGGCCAGCGTGCATCCGGAGCCAGGAAACGCACTCCCTCCTCTGATTGACGGAACCACTGACGCGCTCGATCGATCTGAAACGCCATCAATCGCTTCCACGAATCGTTGACGACACCCTCAAACAATTGCTCTTCCGTATAATCAAATCGATGGAGATCCTCTAAAGGGAGATAAATGCGGCCACGATGACGATCCTCACCGACATCCCTGAGGATATTGGTGAGTTGATTTGCGATACCCAAGGCAACCGCTGCACCTGAAGTATTGGCACCCGTACTCCATGGTGCTGAAGTGTAACCAGGGTCAACACCCATCACACGTTCAGACATCAGTCCGACAGTGCCTGCAACGCGATAGCAGTACAACTTGAGCTCTTCAAATGTAGAATAACGTGTCCAAGTGAGGTCCATTCTCATGCCCTCAATCATGTCGAGATAAGGCTGCAGAGGCTGATCAAAACGCTGAATCGTGTCGACCATAACTTGATCTAACCAATTCACTGCATGACCATCAAAGACAGACCGCGTATGACATTCCCACTGGTCTAAAAGGTTTAACAACACCTCCCGAGGCTTGCTCAATGCCTCAGGACTGTCCATGATTTCGTCCGTGCGACGACACCAGACGTAAATTGCCCAAATCGCCCGCCGTTTTTCGGGTGGCATGAGCATGGTGCCAAGGTAAAAGGTCTTCGCCCATTCCTCGGTTTCACAACGACAACGCTCATAGGCCTCATCCAATGGGATGAGGCCGTTTTCGGCCACCACCATCGAGACAGATGAAGCCGAGACCATGGTCAAGCCCCCCTCTGATGACGCCGCTGACGCATCAGACGTGCACGCTCGGAAAGCGTCTTAAAAGCAGGATCGTTGGTGATGGCTTTGACCTGTGTCGCAACGGTTTGGCGGCTGATTTTAACCTCTAGCTTCTTGATTGTCTCATGCAATGCGGAGTCTTTCTCCAGCAGGAGCGAAGACATCGATGCAAAATGCTGACGCAGCCTTTCAAGTGTGACTTCGTTGTCCTCAGAGGACGAAAGCTCTGACGCGAGTTTCTGAGCCGCAATCAACTGCGCCCTGATGGTCGCCTGAGTTGCCTTCAAGTGTTCGTAGAGAGCCAGATCTTCGTCATACCTAAATTTCTTGTCAAGCGAAGTACCAACTCGCGCACGCAAAAGTGTGAGATTACAAGGCTTGGGCAAATAATCCTCAGCACCATATTCAACGCATTCCACAACAACATTGATATCTTCTAAGCCAGAAATCATGATGACTGGAATCTGAGCAGTGGCAGCGGCTCCTTTAAGCAAACGCAGCACTTCACTACCATCAATACCAGGCATTTGAATATCGAGCAAAATCAAGTCAAAGGGTTGACTTGCAGCTTTATCAAGCGCAACTTCCCCACTTTCAGCAGTGGACACAATATGACCATCTCTGGAGAGAGTTTGAACAAGTAAATCACGATTATAAGGATCATCATCCACAACAAGAATGCGACCTTTGCGAAATTGCTGCTTGGGCTTCCGCTCATCATGCAAACGACGCGATGATTCTGTTTTCAACTGAATCACTGAGCCAGAGGAATCACGCGTCGCGTGATGACGCTCGCTCTGCAGTTCAGATTCCGTCAATCGACTACGAATCATCTCAAGCAAAACACGTGCTGATGTTCCGATCTTCGCCAGATCATCTGGATCGATTGCTTCACCAGCTTCGAGCTCTTCGGTTAAAAGCTCGCTGTAACCAACGATCTGGTTAATCGGGTTATAGAGATCATGACGGAGCAGCTTGTACTCGAGATTCTCCTTGGAGCTTGGATCAACAGCCATCAGACATTACCTCCGAGCAGTGTTTGGATCTTTTCGAGAAGGCGTGACAAGTCAATCGGCTTCGTATCGAAATCGTCACAGCCTGCATCAAGACAACGCTTGCGATCTTCAGCCATTGCATGGGCAGTCAAGGCAATGACAGGGATAGCCTTGGTTGCGTCATCTGACTTGATCGCGCGCGTGGCGTCATATCCATCGATCACGGGCAAGCCAATATCCATCAACACCAGGTCAGGCATAAGTGCTTTCGCTTTCTCGACCGCTTCCTGACCATCGAACGCGAATTGCACCTCAAAGCCCTTACGACTGAGCCTCCGCGACAACATATCGCGATTCAATTCATTATCCTCAACAAGAAGAATCGTCGTCATAGTTCCTAGGTCTCCTCCAGAGAGAGTGCCATCAATTCCTCAATTGAGGCAAGCATCACATCGACATTTGCGCCACTGACGGTCAGCCAACGAGACCCAACCGCTTCGAGTCGCTGCAAGGTGTCAGCGTCAAGTGAATTATCCGAGATTGCCACAAGAGGTAGAGCCTTGGGGTCAAATTCGACACGAATCGATTCAATGGATTGCATCGCCTTCGTTGCATCGCCAGAGAGATCCACAATGAGTAGGTGAGGAGAATCATCAGAGATTTCAGCCAGCAAGTGTTCTCCAGACGAATAGGAGCGAAGATTCCAGTGATGATCCTTGAGCATTCCTTCCACCAAACCCTTGAGACGAGGCGACCCATCCAGAAGTGCAACATCTGTCTGCGTGGCGTGGTCGTAATCCGAACGAATCCTTTGAAGGATGTGGTTTAAACGAGACCAATCAATGGGATGCTGCAAAGCTCCCGCTGCGCCCAACATCACGGAAAGCTCTTTGGCGTCATCACGACTCACAACAATGACGGGCAATGTCTTCAGTTTTTCATCGGCGCGAATTTTGGCAAGCATGTCCCAGCCGCTGAGCTGAGAAGAATGAATATCAACAATCAGAACATCCGGATCAGAAGATTTGGCTTGTTCAAGGCCAGCCTCACTATTTGGAGCACTCAAGACATCGAATGAAGCTTTAAGAAGGAAATGCTTGATCATCTCCAAGGAATGATCATCATCATCAACCACCAAGACACGCCCGCGCCGATCAACGACTTGCATCTCCACCCCATCATGATCAGAGGCATCAGCATTGAGCTGCGCTGATGACTCGGCGGCTGGGTAACGGGGGATTTTCATCGTGAACGTGCTTCCCTTGCCAAGAGCACTTTCAACCGTGATATCTCCACCCATCAAGCGACTCAACCTGCGACTTAACGACAGTCCAAGTCCGGTGCCCCCATAGCGACGCGTAGTGCTGGCATCTGCTTGACTGAAGTCCTTGAAAAGCTTCTCCAACTGGTCTTCAGACATTCCGATCCCAGTGTCGGAAACTCTGAAACAGACCCAGGGAATGTCTTGCGAATCACGTTCAACCTGAGCGGAAAGCCTGACAGTACCGTTTTCAGTAAACTTACATGCATTGCCGATCAAATTAATCAGAGCTTGCCTAATTTTTGTTGTATCTGAACGAACAAGATCGTCAGCATAGGTTGGCGTCTCGCAAATAAATTGATTGTTGTTTTTTTGCGCTAAAGGAGCAGCAGTAGCGCTGACCTCCTCAAATAAATCTCGCAAAGAAACATTTTCAACATATAGAGTCATCTTTCCAGCCTCGATCTTTGATAGATCAAGCACACCATTGATAAGACCAAGCAAATGCTTGCCAGATGAGAGTATTTTCTCCAAATCAACGACAAAATCTTCTGGTTCTAGATCCTCAGAATCTTCAATCAGCATCTCGCTATATCCGATAATGGCATTCATCGGAGTTCTGAGCTCATGACTCATATTGGCCAAAAATTCACTTTTCGCCTGACTGGCAAGAAAAGCAGTTTTCTTAGCTTTGTGCGCACGTTCGCTCTGCTCCTCAGCCGAAACTCGAAGCCTTTCAGCTTCGAGCAAAGAACGTTTCAATTGGCGCTCAAGCAAGAGCGTAAGAACCATGACCGAAAGCAGAACGAGCACAATCGGCAACATGGACTCGGTCACACTTCGAGCCGTTCGAGCATTGATCTCCGAGATGCTTGCGGCAACATAAATTTTATAGTTCCAAGGCTCAAACTGAAATGAGCTGATTCTGTAATCACCAGCTTTGACACCCTGAATAGAAGACTGACCAGTATCGACTTCAATGGAATCCACGATCGCTTGAGAAGCATCAATTGATCGGCCCTCCGTGACATACAAAAGCTTGCCCCTGTTATCAGCTAGTGCAAGAAAACCGGAATCACCAACCTTCGAGGACTGGATAATTCTGCCAATTCCGCTCAGCTCGCGAACCGGATAACCGACAGCAATCGCACCAACAATACGACCGTCAAACTCTTTAACAGGAACCGCTTTAGCGATATAAAGCTCACCCAGAAAATCTCCAGCACCAAAAAATGTTTTGCCTTGAAGCAATTGATTTGAAACCACACCTTGAGGGTCAAGCAATGACCCCTCCATCGACGCTCCGGACTCGGTTTTTAACGTTGTTGCAACACGAACGAAACCAGTATTATTCAACGCGAAAAGCGTGGCTTCCGCGCCCATATCTTTCTTCAGAATATCAAGAAAGACATCGATTTTTTTTCGACTCTCATCATCCCAATCGCCAAAGAAACGAAGCATTGACTTTCTCTCTTCAACACTTAATCGCCTCGACGAAGCCGTGTCTCCAGAAATAGCCAAAAAGGCAAGGTTTAAATCCGCAGACGTCTGCCTTTGATAGTCACTATCGATTAAGTCCAATTGTGCATCGATAGCGCTAACCAACTGCTCAGTACGTTCGTCGAAATATTCAGCGATACGACCTCGCAAACGCACAAACGTGAAGGCAACGGATCCTGCGATTAGAGACGACACCACCAACAGCCACGCGCGGGACAGCCGGCGAACCCGATCTGAACGAGATTCAGCCGGGCCGAGCAAGCGTCGTCGTAGTTGCCTAAGCATGGACTCAAGCAGTGACGGCCTGAGGTCGATCCGTCTTGGCACTGTTGGGAACCAACGGTGAAGTATCAACAGCGTTGGCACAGAGCTTGCCGCTCAGAACAGCACCCTCCATCGAGGCGAGATAGCGCTGCATCGTGTAATCGCCCGCGAGGAAGAAGTTTTTGATCGGAGTGGTTTGATCCGGGCGCAGCTGCTGGCAACCGGGAGTTGTTTTGTAAACGGACAACGGCGTCTTCACGACCTTGTATTTGCGCAGCATGGCGGGGTTGTCGCCACCGAAGTGCATCGGGAACAGCTTTTTGAGCTCACCCATGGTGGCCTCGATGATCTCCTCATCGGGACGGCCGATCCAGTCTTTGGCAGGAGCGAACACCAGCTCAAGCATCGACTTGTCGGGGTCTTCGTACTCCTTGCAGGTGATGCTCATGTCGGCGTAGACGCTCAGCAGAGGGGAGCGGCTGAACAACAGGTGGTCGATGTCAGTGAGCTTGCGGTCAAACCAGAGGTGGAGGTTGATCACGGGAACACCGCGCAGCCCGTCCAACTTCTTAAACACCGGCATCTGCTTCCAGGGCTCCGGCAACAGCAGCTTGAAGGGATCCACAGGCAGAGCACTCACGTAGGCATCAGCTGTGAGATCGAAGCTCTCCTTGCCCTTCACGCCACCGATGTGGAAGGCCGCCACCGAACCATCGGCATTGAGCTTGATCTCCCGCAGCGGACTGTCGAGATGCACCTCGCCGCCGAGGCTCTCGACGTAATCAACCACCGGCTGGCACAGACGCTCCGGCGGTGCACCGTCCAGGAAGGCCATCTTGGAGCCGTTCTTCTCCTGCAGGAAACGATTGAGCGCCGTGAGCACCACGGTGGCGGAGATTTCATCGGGATCGATGAAATTCAGGGCCTTGCTCATCGCCAAGAACACCTCATCGTTAACCCGCTCTGGGATGTTGTGGACCCGCAGCCACTCGGTCCAGGAGTATTTGTCACACTCTTCGACGTATCCCTGACCCCGGAGCATCGCAGGGACAAGGCCCAAACCAAAGCTGATTTTCTCAGGCCAGCTCAGCATGTCGTTATTGCCGAGGATCGCGGCCACACCATTCACAGGTGCTGGCAGATCAGGAAAATCAAAGCGGCTGTAAGTGCCTGGTTCGTCCTGCTGGTTGAAGATCATCGAATGGCTCTTCCACTGCAGACGGTCTTCGATGTTCAGCTCCTTGAACAGCTGCAACATGTTCGGGTAAGCCCCGAAGAAGATGTGCAGGCCGGTTTCGTACCAGTCGCCGTCCTCGTCTTTCCAGGCCGCCACCTTGCCGCCGAGCACATCACGGGCTTCCACCACGATGGGGGTATGACCAGCATCCGCCAGGTACTTGGCGCAGGACAGACCTGCCAAACCGGCTCCCGCGATGGCAACGCGCATGGCTTCTCATTACAAGTTGAAAACAACCTTAAAAGGAGGACTCTCCTCTTCGCTTCCTAAAGTCGCTACCAATCCGCCTGCGCGGTGGCACCACCGCTCCATTTGATCCATGGCCGAGACCCTGCTGAAAAGCACAACCCGCCACGTGCGTCTGTTCACAGCTCGCGTCGAAGCCGGAGATCTGGTGGCCGATCCCAGCCAGCTAACCCTCGACCTGGACCCGGACAACGAATTCCTGTGGCCTGACAGCAGCGTGGAAAGCGTGCAACAACGCTTTCGGGATCTGGTGAAGAGCTACGAGGGTCAGCCCCTCAGCGACTACAACCTGCGCCGGATCGGCACGGAACTGGAGGGATACATCCGCGAACTACTTCAGGCAGGGCAGCTCAGTTACAACCCTGATTGTCGGGTTCTCAACTACTCCATGGGTCTCCCCCGCACCCCCGAACTGCTGTGAGCCGATCCCCCTACGACCGATCTCGTCCCGGTTACGACCGACGGATGGATGACCGACGTCGCGATGAACCCCGTCGGGATGAACGCCGCGACCGAGGTGGTTACGGGGGGCCGCCACCGCCAAAAAACGGCGGCATCAGCCTCAACACCGGCACGATCGCTGTTCTGGCGGGTGTCTTGATCGTTGGTATCGGCATCGGCAGCGCGGTAACCAGCACCACCCAGGGCGATCAGGGCAACATCGCCAGCGCCCAACAGCTGGACATGGCCGTGCCGGATCCTGAGTTTTGCCAGCAGTGGGGAGCGAGTGCCTTCGTGATGGATATCGAGATGTACACCACGCTGAATCCCTCCACCAGCTTCGTCACCCAGCCAACCCTGCAACCAGGCTGTGTGATCCGCCGCGAGAACTGGGCAGTGCTTCGGAAAGAGGGGGCGATCACCTCCGCACAGGAGCGTGATTGCAAGCAACGGATGAACACCTTTGCCTACATCGGTTCTGTCCGCGACAAACCCGTGGTGCGCTGCGTCTACCAGACCGATATCAGCCAGAACAAGTTCCTCACCCGCGGTGTCGCTGACGACACAGTGGGCATCACACCAGAAGCCGATCAGTTCTGATCCTCGATCAACTCGTCCTCAGGCTCCTCATGAGGGGTGATCGCCGAACGTCCTTGGCGGAGCGGGCTGTCGGCACTGGCAAACACGGGGAGCACATCCCTTCGGAAGGCTTCGGCAGCACGGGAGCAGTAACGGGAAGGATTGGTGATCAGCTTGAGCTGACGCCGGACCTGTAGATCCACCACATTGGGTCGATGCAGCGTTCCGGCGGTGAGCTCCCGCTCAATGGACACCACCGGCAAGAAGGCCGCACCGAGGCCGGCCTGTACTGCATTCTTGATCGCCTCAAAAGAATTGAGCTCCATCTCGATGCGGAGACGCTGCACATCCAGACCGGATCGTCCGAGCAACTGATCCACCATCTTTCGGGTAGTGGATTGAGCATCCAAACTCACAAATCCGAGCCGATAGAGATCGTCCTTGCTGAGCTCCACTAGACGGGCGAGGGGATGCTTGACGGGAAGCACGAGAGCCAGCTCATCGCTTGCATAGGGCAAGACCTGCAGCAGTTCATTGAGCTCAGCCGGCAATTCACCGCCGATGATCGCCAGATCAATCTGACCGTTGGCCACGCTCCAGCCGGTGCGACGGGTGCTGTGCACATGCAGTTGCACTGCCACATCCGGATATTTCTGGCGGAACAGGCCAATCATCCGGGGCATCAGATACGTGCCTGTGGTCTGACTGGCGCCAACGAGAAGTGAACCGCCTTTGAGGTCATGAAGGTCATCCAGCGCCCTGCATGCTTCATGGCACTGGCTGAGGATGCGATCGCAGTAACTCAGGAGAAGGTGACCGGCTTCAGTGAGCTGAGCCTTGCGTCCACCCCGATCGAAGAGCGCTACCTCAAGCTGCTTCTCGAGGTTCTGAATCTGCAGACTCACCGCAGGCTGCGTGACGTAAAGGCTGTCAGCAGCTTTCTTGAAACTGCCCTCACTGACGATCGCCCGGAGGATGCGCAGCTGATCCAGGGTGAAGGGCAGATCGGCCATGGAGAGCTGCCTGGCAAACAGCAGAAGCTCAAAAACTGTAGGTGGCTTCCTGCCGGTCAAACGCCAGAATCACGGCTCCCGCAGCATCTCGTTGGCTGACGCAACAGCAGGTCTTCACCACAGCAGCCTGGTGATGTTCATGCTTCTGCTCATCTTCGCTGTGATTCACAGCGGAGGTGCCGCGCTGCGCAGTCGCGCGGAAGCGCGCATCGGTGCCAGGGCATGGCGACTGGTGTTTGCAGCGCTGAGCATTCCATCCGCTGTTGTGGTGATCGGG
Organism: Synechococcus sp. NOUM97013; assembly: GCF_014279815.1. Lineage (NCBI taxonomy): Bacteria > Bacillati > Cyanobacteriota > Cyanophyceae > Synechococcales > Synechococcaceae > Synechococcus > Synechococcus sp. NOUM97013. Next base: position 2,216,633 of record NZ_CP047941.1, read on the forward strand.
TATTTCCTTGCCCACCGCTACGACGGAATCCGCCTCTGGAACCTTCAGGGACTCCCCGGCATGGTGCCCCTGATCTGGGTCGTGACGGCCATCAGCTTCCTGTTCCTGTATCCAGCCACTTACAACCTGCTGGAAATTCCGGCAGTGCTCAAGCCGCAAGTGCGCCTCTATGCCACAGGGATCATCAGAATCAGTCGTCACCCGCAAGCCGTCGGGCAGATCCTGTGGTGCCTCAGCCATGCCCTATGGATCGGCAGCAGTTTCATGCTGGTGACCTGCGCTGGTCTGATCGGACATCATCTTTTCGCGGTATGGCATGGCGATCGCCGGCTGAAGCAACGTTTCGGCGATGCCTTCGACAAGCTCAAAGACGAAACCTCCGTGGTTCCTTTCGCTGCCGTCATCGAAGGTCGGCAGCAGATCATCTGGACCGAGCTGCTGCGCCCAGCCCAGTTGGGCATCGCCATCGCCGTGGGGGTGTTCTGGTGGGCTCACCGCTACATCCCCATCGGTGGAATGGCATTTCTTCACTCCAGGCTCGGAGAGCTGTTGAACTGAGCTGCCTACACTCGCTACAACCTGATTTGTCTGGATGCCCTCGGCTGCCGACTCCGCCTGGTTGATTCCAGTTCTGCCTCTGTTCGGGGCGTTGATCTCCGGCCTCGGCCTGATCAGCTTCAACCGAACCATCAACCGATTGCGCAAACCGGTTGCGCTGCTCCTGATCAGCTGCGTTGGAGCCGCTGCTGTGATCAGTTACGCCGTTCTGTTCGAACAGCTGGGAGGAGCCCCTCCTGTTGAGCATTTGTTCGTGTGGGCCAGTGCCGGAGACTTCACCCTGCCGATGGGGTACGTGGTTGATCCCCTCGCCGCCGTGATGCTGGCGCTGGTCACCACCGTGGCGCTGCTGGTGATGATCTATTCCCACGGCTATATGGCGCACGACAAGAGCTATGTGCGGTTTTTCACCTATCTGGCCATCTTCAGCAGTTCGATGCTGGGCCTCGTGGTGAGCCCGAACCTGCTCGAGATCTACGTGTTCTGGGAACTGGTCGGCATGTCGTCGTACCTGCTAGTGGGGTTCTGGTACGACCGGGATGGAGCGGCCCATGCCGCCCAGAAAGCCTTTGTGGTGAACCGTGTGGGCGATTTCGGTCTACTCCTGGGCATTCTCGGCTTGTTCTGGGCGACCGGCAGCTTCGGATTCCAGGGCATTGCCGATGGTCTTTCAGCCGCTGTGACCAGCGGCGTGGTGCCGGGTTGGGCAGCGCTGGCGCTCTGCCTCTTCGTGTTCATGGGCCCGATGGCGAAGTCCGCTCAGTTCCCGCTGCACGTTTGGCTGCCGGACGCGATGGAGGGTCCAACACCGATTTCAGCCCTGATCCATGCGGCCACCATGGTGGCCGCGGGTGTCTTTCTCGTCGCGCGCCTCGAACCCCTTTACAGCCAGTTCCCCAGCGTCGGCGTGTTCATTGCCGTCACCGGGACGATCACTTGCTTCCTGGGAGCCTCCATCGCCCTCACCCAGATGGATCTCAAGAAGGGGCTGGCCTACAGCACCGTTTCACAGCTGGGCTACATGATGTTGGCCATGGGCTGCGGAGCTCCCGTTGCTGGCATGTTCCACCTGGTGACCCATGCCTTCTTCAAGGCCATGCTCTTCCTTGGATCCGGTTCCGTGATTCACGCGATGGAGGACGTGGTGGGGCATGAACCTGTGCTGGCGCAGGACATGCGCCTGATGGGCGGCTTGCGCAAGAAGATGCCGATTACGGCGATCACCTTTCTGATCGGTTGCATTGCCATCAGTGGAATCCCTCCCCTGGCTGGCTTCTGGAGCAAGGACGAAATCCTCGGACAAGCCTTCCAAACCTTCCCTTTGCTCTGGGTTGTTGGCTTCCTGACGGCGGGCATGACGGCCTTTTACATGTTCCGGCTTTACTTCCTCACTTTCGAAGGTGAGTTCCGTGGCAACGATGAGGCCATGCAGGCCAAGCTCATGGCTGCAGCTGGCAAGAGCGTTGATGAGGAGCATGCGCATCACGCCGGAAGCCTGCATGAATCGCCCTGGTCGATGACGCTGCCTCTGGTGGTGCTCGCCGTTCCATCTGTTCTGATCGGCCTTCTGGGAACACCCTGGAATAGCCGTTTTGCCAGTTTGCTCAATCCCGAGGAAGCCATGGAGATGGCGGAACACTTCAGCTGGGGTGAATTTCTGCCCCTGGCCGGAGCCTCCGTCGCCATTTCAGCCGCTGGCATCTCGGTGGCCGTGCTGGCCTATGCCCTGCGTCGCATCGACCTAGGCGAGTTGGTGGCTGCTCGCTTCCCCAGCGTGAATGCCTTCCTGGCCAACAAGTGGTATCTCGATGCCATCAACGAGAAGTTGTTTGTACGAGGCAGCCGCAAAATTGCTCGCGAGGTGCTGGAAGTGGACGCCAAGGTCGTCGATGGTGTGGTCAATCTCACCGGCCTGCTCACCCTTGGCAGTGGTGAAGGACTCAAGTATTTCGAGACCGGCCGCGCGCAGTTCTACGCCTTGATCGTGTTCGGCGGCGTCATCGCTTTGGTGGTGCTGTTCGGTGTCCTCGGCGGTCCGATCAGCTAGGCAGGGCCGCTCCGGTTTGCCGGTGTGTGTGTCAACGCCTATCGACTGGATGCCACCACAGCCAGGATTTCTACACTCCAGGCAGTGGTGAAAGGCCTGATCCTTGCTGGAATTTGCTGTCAGCGCACCCTTTGATCCAGCCGCTGATATTGCGGCTGGCATCATTCCGGCCCAGTTTCCCTGGCTGAGTTTGTCCATCCTCTTCCCCATCGTGGGGGCGCTGATGGTGCCATTCATCCCAGATCAAGGTGAGGGTCGCCAGGTCCGCTGGTTCGCGCTCGGCATCGCTCTGATCACCTTTTTGATCACCGCGGGTGCTTACTTAACGGGTTACGACCCCAGCTTCAGCGGCCTGCAACTCTCCGAACGGGTGAGCTGGCTTCCCAATCTTGGATTGACATGGGCCGTCGGAGCTGACGGCCTCTCCATGCCGCTGATCCTGCTCACGAGTTTCATCACAGCCCTGGCGGTGCTGGCGGCCTGGCCGGTGACGTTCAAACCCAAGCTGTTTTTCTTTCTGATTCTGGCCATGGATGGTGGCCAGATCGCTGTGTTCGCTGTCCAGGACATGCTCCTGTTCTTCCTTGCCTGGGAGCTGGAGCTGTTACCGGTGTATCTGCTGCTGGCGATCTGGGGAGGGAAAAAACGTCAGTACGCCGCGACCAAATTCATCCTCTACACAGCAGGCAGCTCGCTGTTCATCCTGCTTGCAGCCCTCGCCATGGGCTTTATGGGAGGCGGTACGCCCAACTTCGAATACACCGTTCTGGCCCAGAAGGGGTTCAGCTCAGGGTTCCAGCTGCTCTGTTACGCCGGATTGTTGATCGCATTCGGGGTGAAATTGCCGATTGTTCCGCTCCACACATGGCTGCCGGATGCCCATGGTGAAGCCACCGCTCCGGTGCACATGCTGCTCGCCGGCATCCTTCTGAAGATGGGGGGCTACGCCTTGATGCGTTTCAACGCCGAATTGCTGCCGGAGGCGCATGCGCAGTTTGCGCCTCTGCTGGTGGTGCTCGGTGTGGTGAACATCATTTATGCCGCTCTCACCTCGTTTGCCCAGCGCAATCTCAAACGCAAGATCGCGTACAGCTCGATCAGCCACATGGGCTTTGTGTTGATCGGCATCGGCAGTTTCAGCGCTCTGGGCACCAGCGGGGCGATGCTGCAGATGATCAGCCATGGCCTGATCGGAGCCAGCCTGTTCTTCCTTGTGGGTGCCACCTACGACCGCACCCACACGCTTCAACTCGATGAAATGGGCGGAGTTGGACAGAAGATGCGCGTGATGTTCGCGCTCTGGACCGTGTGTTCGCTCGCCTCCCTCGCTCTGCCGGGGATGAGTGGATTCGTCAGCGAACTCATGGTGTTCACAGGATTCGCCACCGATGAGGCGTACACCCTGAGCTTCCGGATCGTGATCGATGGCCTGGCCGCGATCGGAGTGATCCTCACGCCGATTTATCTGCTCTCCATGCTTCGGGAGATCTTCTTCGGCAAAGAAAACGCCCAGCTCACCACCAACACCAACCTGGTGGATGCAGAACCCCGTGAGGTTTACATCATTGGCTGCCTGCTGGTTCCCATTATCGGCATCGGCCTTTATCCACGCCTGATGACCGACAGCTATCGAACGGCAATCGAAGCGCTGGTGGATCGCGACCTGGCAGCCATGGACGTGATCAGTCGCCCAACAGCGCCTTTGATCCGCAGTGGCAGCCTGGCGCCAGCCATGCTGCGCGCGCCCAGCTTGCCTAGCAGCGCAGATTGAGCGTAACGATCTTCGTCCTTTCCCATCTCTGAACAGACGCTGCGGCAGGAACTCCGTACGTTTTATTCATTGCTCCTGCTTTACCTGCAGACATGCGCCAGATCAACTTCAGCCTGATCTTTTTCTTCGGACTGAGCACCGTGTTCTTCACCTTGGAGAACACGGAAGCCACAACCGTGCGGGTGCTGCCAGGGCTGCAATACACCCTCCCTCTAGCGGCACTTCTCCTTGTGGCATCTGGCGTGGGAGCTGCCGCTGCTTGGTTGTTCGCCACCTGGAGCGGAATGCTGAACAACGTAGAGCGCTTCAGCAATGCCTCGGAATTTGAGGCACAGCAGGTGCGCATTCAGGAGCTGGAGGTTGATCTCAACCGCTACAGAGCCACGGTGGAGACGCAGCTTGGGCTGCTGCCATCAGCGGAAGCCTCAGACAGCAGCCATGACAGCCCCTCGATCGAGGTGAGTTGAAGGGACTGGCCCAAAGCGTTCAGGACCGGTACTTTTCCTGAAGATGGTCGGTGTTGGTGGCGGAAGCCGGGCTGAATCAAGGAGCTGATGCTGGTGCCAGGCTTGCCATCCGACTGCTTCAAGATGCCGCCCAACGGGGCGACTTGGATCCCTGGGACGTGGATGTGATCGCCGTCGTCGACGGTTTTCTGGATCAGCTGAAGCAACGCATCGAAGTCCCTCGGCAGGTGGCGGAAGCACTGCAACAGCGAGGTGGCAGTTACGAGCGTGATCTGGCAGACAGCAGTGAAGCGTTTCTGGCCGCGTCCGTGCTTGTGGGACTGAAGGCAGAAGTGCTTGAAGCCAGCACCTTTCCTCCAGAACCCGAACTCGAAGAAGCGTTTGACGCGGATTACGGCGATCAAGGCTGGCTTGATCCCAGTTTTGATTTGCCCCGGCACCCCGAACGCCATCTGCAACGCCGCCCAGTGGCCCCTCCGCCCCTGCGACGCCCCGTCACCCTGGGGGAACTGATTGAGCAACTGGAGTCCATCGCCGAACAGCTGGAGTCCGACGAGCTCGAGATGCGCAGGCGGCAGCGGCAAAAGCGCTACTCCAACAAAGAAGCGATCGCTCAGGTGGCCGCGCTCGCGCACCGGGAGAAGCTGCCGGAGACCACCGCGGCCATGGGGGTGTTCCTCAATGCCTGGGAAAACGCGCTGCAGTGGGTGAATTTCGAGAGCTTGGTTCTGCGCTGGAGTGAGGTGGCTGCCGACGATCTCGACACCGACCGGGTCGGGGTTTTCTGGGCGCTCCTGTTTCTCTCCTCCCAGGGTCAGGTGGAACTCGAGCAGAAGGGGTCACTACACGGGCCGATCCGACTGCGCCGGCTTCTTTCACCGGGATCCATGGCGCAGATGCCTCTAGCCAGCCTGGACGTGCCAGATGCAGCGCCGGCCGCGGGCGCGATGGCTGCCTGAGCACCCCTTTATGTTGGCTTATCCGACGTAAGCCTGTAACGCCGATGAAGGCGATGATCCTGGCCGCGGGCAAGGGAACAAGGGTTCAACCGATCACGCACGTGATCCCAAAACCCATGATCCCCATCCTGCAAAAACCAGTGATGGAGTTTTTGCTTGAGCTGCTCAAGGAGCACGGCTTCACCGAGGTGATGGTGAACGTGTCCCACCTTGCTGAGGAAATCGAGAACTATTTCAGAGACGGCCAGCGATTCGGCGTTGAGATTGCCTACAGCTTCGAAGGGCGCATTGAGGATGGAGAACTGATCGGTGACGCCCTCGGCTCAGCCGGTGGACTGAAGAAGATCCAGGATTTCCAGAACTTCTTCGACGACACCTTCGTGGTGCTCTGCGGAGATGCCTTGATTGATCTTGACCTCACCGAAGCCGTGAGGCGTCATCGTGAGAAGGGAGCACTTGCCAGCCTGGTCACCAAACGGGTTCCCAAGGATCAGGTCAGCAGCTACGGAGTTGTCGTCAGCGACACCGAAGGTCGCATTCAAGCCTTCCAGGAGAAACCCACCGTTGATGAGGCGCTGAGCGACACCATCAACACAGGCATTTATCTGTTCGAACCTGAAATCTTCGAGCACATTCCTTCCGGTGAGTCCTTTGACATCGGATCCGATCTCTTCCCCAAACTGGTGGAGCTAGGAGCTCCCTTCTATGCCCTTCCCATGGAATTTGAATGGGTGGACATCGGCAAGGTTCCCGATTACTGGCAGGCCATCCGCAGCGTGCTGCAAGGCGATGTGCGCCAGGTCGGCATTCCTGGCAAGGAAGTGCGTCCAGGGGTCTACGCCGGTCTGAATGTGGCCGCGAACTGGGATCGCATCGATGTGCAGGGTCCTGTCTACGTCGGTGGCATGACCAAGATCGAAGATGGCGCCACACTGATTGGTCCAACCATGATTGGACCCAGCTGCCACATCTGCGAAAGCGCCACGATTGATAATTCGATCATTTTTGACTACTCCCGCATCGGTGCCGGCGTACAGCTCGTTGAAAAGCTGGTGTTCGGTCGCTACTGCGTGGACAAGAACGGAGACCACTTCGACCTCCAGGAAGCAGCTCTTGACTGGCTGATCACCGATGCCCGACGGGCGGACCTGATCGAGCCTTCGCCACAGCAGAAAGCCATGGCTGAACTGCTGGGAACGGATCTCACACCGGCTGCGAGCTGAGTCCGGCCCTCTTCAACACCTCTGGGATCCGTTCCTCGGCCCTGACCGCCATCACGTGCACGCCCTGGGCGATCCCCAGGTATTGACGCACCTGTTCTGCTGCAATGGTGATGCCTTCCGAGGCAGGGTCCTCCGCTGCCGCCAAGCGGGCGATCAGATCCTCGGGAATGCAGGCACCCGGGACCATCCGGTTGATGAATGCTGCATTTTTTGCTGACTTGAGCAGGAACACCCCTGCCAGAACCGGTAGCTCCATGGGCGCGGCCAGCTCCTGACAGAAGCGCTCGAGCACACGCGGATCCATCACCATTTGCGTCTGCAGAAAGCGGGCTCCCGCCTCACGCTTGCGCTCCAAGCGACGGGTCAGACCTGACCAACTGGGGCAGTGCGGATCAGCCGCTGCACCCGCGAAGAGATCGGTGGGACCATCCGGCAGGTTCTCTTTCACAGGGTCCTCACCCCGGTTAAAAGCACTGACTTGCTTCAGCAGACGGATGGATTCCAGCTCATGCACTGGCCGGGCACGGGGCTGATCTCCTGCCTGCACAGGATCACCGGTGAGGCAAAGGAGATTGCGAATGCCAAGCGCATGAGCACCGAGTAGATCCGCCTGCAGCGCGATGCGATTGCGATCCCGTCCTGCCATCTGCAGTACCGGCTCGAGACCGGCATCCAGGAGAAGACGACAGACCGCCAGGCTGTTCATCCGCATCACCGCACGGCTGCCATCGGTGACATTGATGGCTTGCACCCAACCGCGCATGAGCTCAGCCATGGCCAGTGCATGGCTGGGATCACCGCCCCGTGGCGGCATCACTTCGGCAGTGATGGTGACGGAACCAGCCTCAAGACTGCGCTGCAGCGCGGAACCCAAACCCTTCAAACGCTTCTTCCGGTCACTATGGAAGATCGCCTGCCAGAAGCGAGTGCCTAGGATGGAGGGATGAACAGTGGTCGGTAGTCCGCATGGCCAGTGGCGATGGGCCTGATTCCTCGAATGTTTCGCTCTCCACGCGAGAGATCGAAATCATCGAGCTGGTGGCTGAAGGTCTCACCAACCAGGAGATCGCCGAACGGCTCACCATCAGCAAACGGACTGTCGACAATCACGTCAGCAATGTCTTCACAAAGACGGGCTCCAAGAACCGCGTCGCGCTTCTGAACTGGGCCATGGACCACGGCAAGATCTGCCGTGATGGATTCAACTGCTGCTTGCTTCCGGAAACATCCGACGACGCGACCTGACGGACAAGGGCAAGGGCATCGGCAAGTCCATTAGGGAACAACGTGCAAGCGACAGGTCGAACAGTTCGGCATAGGCCACACAGGCCTCACGATCGAGACCAATGAACCTCAGGATGCCGTCATCGTCGTAAAGCCCGTGCACGCGTCAATTCACCGCTCCCATACAGAAATCTAAAGGAAAGTGGAAGACTCTTGCAAGAGTGAAGATGCGGATCGCCCTATGCCAGATCCCACCCGTACCGCTGACGCGTCTGCGATGACCACTGACTGATCGGCTTGCGAGCCAAGGCTGCATTGCTCCAGCGACCGTCACCGGTGACCTCTTCGACACACCAGTCCGGCAGAGCCAGTGGAGCAGAAGCATTCGGCAACTCCACCTCTGCCAACACCAGGGGTGCGTTCTCGCCCTCAAAACAATCCAACACCCAGTCACCGCCAGGAAGAGCGAGGGAATAGCGGGTCTTGACTAACCGATGGGGAGCAAGGGCCCACAGGGCCTCAGCATCGGCAGACGGAAGGTCATACTCGAATTCATGGCGGGCGATCCCATCGGCCGGTGCCTTGAGCGTGAGCCATGCCCGGCCATCGGCCCGCAGACGCATGCGCACCGTGATGCCTTGCTCGCTCGATGCCAGATAGCCCTGACGCAAGGGCTGGGGCTCACCGGCGTGTTCACGCCAGCCGGAACCCCTGACCAGAAAACGACGTTCAATCTCAAGAGGCATCGCAGTGTGCTCAGTTGGGCGAGGGCATGCTGTCCACGAGACTGCCCGCCCAGTGCAGTTTGCGCGCCAAAGTGCGGTAGTAGGAAGGCGATTGCTCCAACTGAACCATCAGCGCGTGATGGGGAGCCCGTTGAATGACACAGCATTCACCTGACGACAGCACAGGGCCGCTGGCTCCATCTTTCCAAAGCTTGACTTCGCGATACCCCTCGCCGAGAGGCCAGATCACCAGACGCGCCCTCGGGGGGAGCACCACAGGACGACTGGACAGGCTCATCGGACAGATCGGACTGACGATGATGGCATCAATGCCGGGGTGAAGAATCGGGCCACCGGCGGCAACGGCATACCCCGTGGACCCCGTCGGCGTGGCCAGGATCAGACCGTCACCGCGGACTTGATCTACCACTTCCCCATCAATTTCCAATTCCAGGGTGCAGGTGGGCGCGAGATCCTCCTGATAAGGCCGCAGGTAAAAATCATTCAGAGCCCAGTGCCGCTCTGGCCCACCCTCTGCATGGTCCGGTCGTCCGGAGACCGGACAATGCAGATCGTCACCACGATGCACAACGGCCTGGAGCATCATGCGACGCTCCATGGCGAAGTGGTCATCCAACAGTCTCTGCCAGAGGCCCTCTCGACGCAGCTGACCTGGTTCATGGGTCAGGAAGCCCAGATGGCCGCCGACGTTGAAACAAAGGATGGGCACGTCATGCACGGCCAGATGGCGGGCCGCACCGAGCACGGTGCCGTCGCCACCCAGGACAACCGCCAGGTCTGGCAAAGCAGGCTCTGATGCCAGCAGCCCCGGGTAGGGGTCAGCAGTGAGACCACTCATGGCCACGGCGACCGTCACACCGAGCTTTTCAAGCGCCGCGGCACAAGAGCGCGCTTCCTTTTGTGCCAAAGGACTTTCAGCCCTGTAAATCAGCCAGACCCGTTGCAGACGCATGGCATGGGCGCTGCCCTACCAGCGCAGAAGGTTGAAGCGTTCCATGTCCACTGTGACGCGGTTGCGGTAGAGCGACAAAAGAATGGCCAAACCAACAGCGGCCTCGGCAGCAGCAACAGTGATCACAAACACCGAAAACACCTGTCCACGGATCAACTGACCATCCACATAGGAGGAAAACGCCATCAAATTGATGTTGACGGCATTGAGCATCAGTTCAATGCTCATCAACACCCGCACGGCGTTACGGCTGTTGATCAAGCCCCAAACACCAGTGCAAAACAGCACCGCTGCCACCAGAAGGTAGGCCTCAAGAGGAACAGAACCGGATAGCAGCTCAGCGAGCATGACGGAAGGCAGTGAAGGATCAGGAAGGGGGTTGGTCCACCAGGAGTGGCGTGCGTGCTTTCTCGATCAAACCCTGATCAACCGATTCACCGGTGCCGGGATCAACCGATTGCACATCACGGCGGGCGAGAACGATGGCACCGATCATGGCCATCAGCAGCAGGACGGACGCAAGCTCGAAGGGAAGCAGGTAATCGGTGAAGAGATGCTCACCGATCCGAATGGTGGCGCCTTCCCCAATGGGCTCCGGACCTTGAGCCCAAGGTGTGGTGACCACCACGCGAGTCAAGAGAGCAAACAGACCTGCACAGACACCACCGGACAGCAGGCGCCGGGTTGTCAGGCCAGGAATTGGTGCCAGGTCTTCCCGTTTGTTCACCAGCATGATGGCGAACAAAATGAGAACGTTGACGGCCCCCACATAAACCAGGACCTGAGCTGCCGCAACGAAACTGGCGTTCAGAAGCAGATAGAGCCCGGCAACGGCCAGAAACACACCACCCAGCAGGAAGGCTGAGTAAACAATGTTGCTGAGCAGCACCACCCCCAGAGCGCCCAGTACAACCACGGCACTGAGGACCAAAAAACAGATCAGCTGCGTAGAGGCTGCGATCGTCATTCGGCACTCTCCTTGCGAGCGGTAGATGCTGCTGATGATTCTCCTCCATCCGTGGCGGAGCCGGTGGAGGAGTTCAACGAAGCCAGCACCTGATCAGGTCGCTGGCCGGCACGCGGACGCTCAGGATCGACCCCGTGGGGATCCATTTCACCTGCCGGCAAGTAAGCGAGCTCACGCAGCGGCTGGACGGAAGGATCGGTGGTGACGCTGGTGGGAAGACGACCAAGGGCGACGTTGTCGTAATTGAGGCTGTGACGGTCAAAGGCCGCCAATTCATATTCCTCGGTCATCGAAAGACAGTTGGTGGGGCAGTACTCCACACAGTTGCCGCAGAAAATGCAGACCCCGAAATCGATGGAATAGTTGCGAAGCTCCTTCTTCTTCGTGGCCTTGTTCATCACCCAGTCAACGACCGGAAGGTTGATGGGACACACCCGCACGCACACCTCGCAGGCGATGCACTTGTCAAACTCGTAGTGGATCCGGCCCCGATAACGCTCGGAAGGGATGAGCTTTTCGTAGGGGTATTGCACCGTCACGGGACGGCGCTTCATGTGATCGAACGTGACCGCAAGACCCTGGGTGAGATTGCGTGCCGCATCGACCGCATCTCGGGTGTAGTCACCGACCTGTTTGAGGAAACCGAACATGGCCTGAGGGAGAGAAGACGGAGATGCCGTTGGACACTGAGACTAAGTACTAAAACCTAACCGCCGAACGCGACAGGGAAGGCCAGCTTGAGCGCTGCCGTGACGAGCAGATTGACCAGGGCCAGAGGAAGCAGGAATTTCCAGCCAAGATCGAGAAGCTGGTCGATGCGGACACGAGGGGTGCTCCAGCGCAGGAGAATGGCCACGAACACCAGCAGATAGGCCTTCAGCACGGTCATCACAATGCCGGTGGTACCGGTGATCACCTGCACCAGAGGGGCATCTACGGACTGTCCCAGCCAGCCGGCCAGCCATTCCACTGGAATGGGGAAGCCCCAGCCGCCCAGATACAGCACTGAAACCAACAGCGCTGAGAGCACCAGATTGATGTAGCTGCCCAGATAGAAGAGGGCAAATTTCATGCCGGCATATTCAGTCTGGTAGCCGGCAACCAATTCCTCTTCCGCCTCGGGGAGGTCGAAGGGGAGGCGTTCACACTCCGCCAGGGCACAGATCCAGAAGATCAGGAAGCCAACGGGCTGACGCCAGATGTTCCAGCTGAGGATGCCAGCGCCGGTCTGCTGACCGACGATGTCGACCGTGCTGAGGGAGTTGCTCATCATCACCACGGCCAGCACAGCCAGAGCGAGAGGGATCTCGTAGCTGATCGATTGCGCCGCGGCTCTGAGTCCACCCAGCAGGGAATATTTGTTGTTGGAGGCATAGCCACTCATCAGCAGGCCAATCGGCTGAACGCTGCTGAGGGAGATCCAGAGGAAGATGCCCACGCCGACGTTGCTAATGAGCAAGTTCTGACCGAAGGGAACGATCAGCCAGGACAGGATCACCGGGACGACCACGAGCACCGGGCCGAGGGTGAACAACAAGCTGTCGGCTCGGGCAGGAATGATGTCTTCCTTGACCAGAAGCTTGAGGCCGTCCGCGAGGGGCTGGAGAACGCCGAGGGCACCGGCGTATTCAGGGCCGATGCGCTGCTGAACTGCCGCAGAGATCTTGCGCTCCAGCCAGACGGTGACCAGCACGCCGACCACCGCCGCCACGAGCACCAGCAGCATTGGGAGAGGCAACCAGATCAGACGAGCCGCCTGTTCAGAGAGACCAAACCCTTCCAGGGCCTGGCTGAAGCTCCGTTCAAGATCAAGGCCTGGACTGACCAGTGCCGGTGCGCTGGTGGCGAAGAGGGTCACCATGTGCAGAGGTTTGATGGACGTAACTTAAGGGCTGGCGGTTGAAACGCGGTCGTCTGGAGGCGTCCATTGACGCAATCCACTGCCGGTGTAGATCTGCGAAGGCCTGAAGATTCGATTGGCCCCAAGCTGCTCCCGCCAGTGAGCCAGCCAGCCAGCCACACGGGCAATCGCGAAGACCGGCGTGAACAGATCCCTTGGGATTCCCAGCTTCCGATACACGAGTCCGGAGTAGAAATCCACATTGGGATAGATCCCCTTTGGACCAAGACGGGTCTCCGCGGCCTCCTCGAGCGCCCGGGCGACGTCGTACATCTCATCGTGGCCAAAGCGCGCAAACATCTCCTCAGCCAGAGATTGAAGAATGACGGCCCTGGGGTCCTTCACGCGGTATTCGCGATGACCGAATCCCATCACCTTGCGTTTGCTCGCCCTGGCCTCATCGAGGTAATCGGCAGCGCGATCGGAAGTACCGATCTCCTCAAGCATCGCGAGCACATCTTCGTTGGCACCACCGTGGAGAGGACCCGCCAGGGTTCCAACGGCAGAAGCCACCACGGCATAGGGATCCGTGAGCGTGCTGGCCGTGACGCGGGCACTGAAGGTGCTGGCATTCAGGCTGTGCTCAGCGTGCAGGATCAGGCATTGGTCGAAGATCCTTGACGCCAGGGGATCCGGCTCACGTTCCGTGAGCATGTAAAGGAAATTGGCGGAGTAGGCCAGATCATCCCGGGGCTGGATCGGGTCCTGGCCTTTGCGGATCAATTGAAAGGCCGCCACCATCGTGGGGATCTTGGCGATCAGCCGCACCACCGCGTCATAGATGTACTGCGGGTCGTCGATCGCCCGGCGCGAATAGAACAGCCCCAGGGAAGCGGCACTGGACTGCAGCGCGTCCATGGGGTGGCCACTGGCCGGGAAGCACTTCATCATGTCCCGCACCCGGAAGCTGACCCGCCGGTGCATCTGCACTTCGTGCTCGAAATCGCGCAGTTGCTGCGGTGTCGGCAGCTGCCCCCAGATCAGGAGATAGGTGGTTTCCAGAAAACTGCAGTGGGCTGCCAGGTCATCCACGGGATAACCGCGATAGGACAAACACCCTTTCTGGCCATCGATGTCACAGATGGAGGATTGGGTGGCAGGAACCCCCTCCAGTCCAGGACGAAAGACAAGACCCGTGCGCTCATGGCGGATTTCGGCACCAGCGTTTTGACTCACCAACCCCCGCTTCTGCTCAAAGTCAACTTAGACGGAGCGCGGAAACAGAAGCCGTGGCCTGAGCAAGGCCTGCAGATCTGCCATCCCACGGGGATCCTTGAGATCAGCGCACCAGCGCAGATGACAGAACCCCGCCTTTCGTAGGCGCACCCCGCCGGGCCGAGCGCCCATCAGTGCTGAAGCGAGGTCACCCAGGTCTGGCTCATGACCGACCAGCAGGCAGCGGCCTTTCAGCCCCCGCAGAATCCGCCACGGATCACCACCTGGGGCCAAAGCGTCAGCCATCTGAAGCGAAGGCGCCAACCCAGCCTGAACAGCCTCCTCAGCAGTCTCCATGGCTCGCCGGTAGGGACTGCTGATCAGTCGATCAGCCTCAACCCCCAGCCGTCGCAACTCGCGCACCACAGCACGGGTGCGCAAGCGACCTCGATCGGTCAAGGCACGATCCGGATGATCGCGGCCGTTGACACGCCGTTCAGCGATGCCATGACGCAGAAGCAGAAGATTAACCGAGCTGGAGTCGGGCACGCAGTCGCAGGCTGCTCACCCTTCCATCCTGGACAGGCTGATCCTGTTGGTCAGCTCCCCCAGCAATCGCCAGCCCTTGGACAGCCGGTAGAAGAGAGCGACCGGCCACCCCTTGCACCAGCTCCCATGGCCGCCACTCACCCAAATGATCTCGACTGGGTGAAGCGGCCAGTGCGAGCCGCTGCTCCAACGGAATCTGACCGCCGTCCTGGAGTTGCTGCAGCTGCTGAAGCCGCTGGTTGAGGGTGCCTCCCTCAGCGCGATGACGCAGGCCGTCCAGCGTCTCGCCCCACCACGACACACCGGATTGGCGTTCCAGCGCCACGGCCAGTTCAGCCTGGAGGGTCTCCGCACCATGACGACGCTGTCGGGCCAAACGTGTCCAGACCTGCAACGGTTGTCCGTCACTGGCCAGGGTCGACGCTGAAAGTCCCAGGCCCTGCAAGCGCTCATCCACCCGATCGGACTCGGGACGATTGGGGCGCGTGCCGAGAATCCAGCCCTCACTCCCCTGCTGCCACAGAAGCGGACCGTCATCCAAACCGATCACAGCAGCAGCAGCACCGCTGTCAGCAGAGGCCAACGCTTGCTGGATGACGGGCGCGATCCACTGCGCCATCGGTCCATCAGACTCAGTAGAGACCACGGCTGCCGGATCCGCCAGCACAGCCAGGGCATCAGCATCGCCGCCCGCGGAGCGCAGCAAGGCGTCAGCCTCGGATCCCTTGGTCGCCAGGGGGATCACCGCTTGGCGGAAACGCACCACTGCATCCATCGCCAGATCGGAACTCTGGGGAGACAGAACAGCCACCATTCCCTCCAAATCCGGCCGGGAGGTGATGGCGCTCGGCACACCGAGCCATCGATCCATGGCAGGAGGCTTGGCGGTGAGGATCGCTGCACCCCGCCCGAAGCGCTGCAAATCCGACACCAGTTCAGGATCGCCAAGCTGGTGCTGACTGTCCAGCTGGGAGACATCCAGCGCCTGTTCAAGCGCACCGCGTCCAGACGCCAACAACAACAGATCGTCGTCAATCAACGCCGTGGCGATCGGCTGCGGATCTCGGCCGAGCAGGGCACCACGACCACTGATCAGGCCCATGCCGCGGTAACGGGAAATCTGCAGATCGGTCCCTGCAAGGCTCCGGGTTTGCCAAAAGCGCTGAAGAAAACGCTTGGCCCCGTCTTCATCACGGCTCGACAGCGCCAGCACCCAACTGTCGGAGGGTGGAGCACCGACCTGAGAGGAGGGTGCCTGGAGCACCGCCAAGCTGACCTCAGGACCAATCCAGCCCGCCAGTTCACTGCTGAAGTCAAGCCCCGCCAGAGCAAACGCTCCATCGCGCAGCTGGCGGGTGCTCTCATTGACCAAACGGCGCTGACGCACCGGCGCGACGGCCTGGGCATAAGCCGGAACCTGCCGTGGATCCACAAGCCAGTGGAGCGTCAGCGCAGCATCCCGTGGCATGAAGCGTGCGGCCCGCGGCAACGCGAGGGGTTGGTCGACGATGCGAAGCGGACTTTGACGCGCCATGGCCGACCACACCCCCAGCGCAAGGGTGAGCAGCACCATCGCCGTAGCGGCCAGGGCCAGCAGGAACGAACGTCCCTTCATGAACGGACGGTGATGCGGTTGGGTTCATCTTCATCCATCCGCGGGGGATCGCCAGTCCAACGCCAAACTGAATCCATGAACGGACAAACCCCCAAGCCCCTGAAAGCGACTGAATTGAAGGCCTGGCTGACCAACAGCCCTGACCTCACGCTGGTCGACGTGCGCGAAGACCAGGAACTGACGATCGCGCCGTTCCCCCACACCGTGGAGCACCTACCCCTCAGCCAAGCGGAGGACTGGATGGGCAGCATCAACAAGACGCTTTCAGGAGATGGCCCCGTGGTGGTGATTTGTCACGCAGGAGTGCGCAGCTGGAATTTCGGCTGCTGGCTGCTTCAGCAGCAACCTTCAAGGGAGGTCTGGAATCTGGAGGGCGGGATTGATGCCTGGAGCGTGACGGTCGATCCGTCCGTTCCCCGGTATTGAGGCCCGTGCGAAGGTTTTGAAGACCACATCTTCATGACGAGAGGAATCCCGAACAGGGAATTCTCCTTACGATCGCTGCCAATCAGGTGACTGCTGTGGAGCTGCTGCCCCGACGTCAACAGGAGGTTCTGCAGGCCACGGTGCACCACTACGTCGACACCATCGAACCGGTGGGGAGTCGCACTTTGGTACAGCGCTTCGGCATCAAAGCCAGTTCGGCCACCGTGCGCTCCGCCATGGGCGCCCTGGAACAACGGGGCCTACTCACCCAGCCCCACACCTCAGCAGGACGGGTTCCCAGTCCCCAGGGTTATCGGCACTACGTCGACTGCCTGTTGCCGGAGCCGGGTGCCGGAGCCCAGCACCTCGAGCGTGAGCTCACACAGCTCAGCCTGCGTTGGGCTGCCCTCGACGATCTGCTGCTGCAACTGGCCAAGCGCCTCAGCGACTTCACAGGCCTCATGAGCCTGATCACGCCACCGCAACGCTCCCAAAGCCAGCTGCGTGCCATCCGTCTGGTGCCCAGCGAAGACCGCCTGCTGGTGATGGTGGTGGCGGACTCCAGTCAGGCCCATCACCTCAATCTGCGCCTACCCCACGGCAGTGCCCATCAGGTGAAGGCCCTAGAGCGATGGACTGACGACCAACTGAAGGGCAGTGGCCAGCTTGACTGGAACTGCCTGCCTCAGCAGCTGCAATCCTGCGGCCAGGCCCTCCACGATGCGCTGCAGAGCCGGGATCCCCTGCGCGGCCCCGGTGACCAAAGGGCCCTAGTGCACGGCGTGTCGCGTCTGGTGGCTGAACCGGAATTCAGTGACAGCGATCGGGTCAGACCACTGCTGGAATTGATGGACAGCAACCCGGCGGCTTTCGCTCCCAGCAGACAGGGCTTTGGCGGCCGTGTCTGGATTGGAGGAGAGCACCCTCAAACAGCCTTGCAGCACTGCTCAGTGGTGCAAGCGAGTTACAGAAGCGGAGATGGAAGCACCGGCCAAGTTGCCCTAATCGGGCCGATGCGCATGGCCTATGCCACAGCTCGTGCAGCCGTGACGTGTGTCGCAAGGACCCTCAACCATCTGCTGAGCTGATGGGGTAGAGAGCAACAGCCGAGGATTCAAATGATCACGGCGAGCCAGTGGTTCTGGACTGCGTGATCGAGTCCATCTCTCCACCGGTCAGAGAGCGTCTCCCAAACGCTCCGCAACGGCATTGACATCCTTGTCGCCGCGTCCGGAGCAATTGATCACCAGTTCCGTGCCATCGGCCAGGGTGGGACAGAGGGTTTCCAGCCAGGCAAAGGCGTGGGCGGTTTCCAAGGCTGGAATGATTCCCTCCAACCGACTGACCAGCTGCAGGGCCTCCAAGGCTTGCGTGTCAGTGACAGCGCCATATTCAGCACGGCCGATCTCACGCAGGTAGCTGTGCTCGGGACCGACACCGGGGTAGTCCAATCCGGCACTGATCGAATGGGCTTCCTGAACCTGCCCGTCCTCATCCTGAAGCAGCAGGCTCATGGCACCGTGAAGAACGCCGACGCGGCCTTCGGTCATGGTGGCGGCATGACGCCCTGTGGCCACGCCATCTCCAGCGGCTTCAACGCCGATCAGGCGCACATCACGGCATTCCACAAATGGGTGGAACAGGCCCATGGCATTGGAACCACCACCCACACAGGCCATCAGCACGTCCGGGAGCCGTCCGAACGCCTCACGGCATTGCGCCCGGGTCTCTTCGCCGATCACGGCATGGAAATCGCGCACCAACATTGGATAAGGGTGTGGCCCAGCCACAGAACCCAGGATGTAGTGGGTGGTTTCCACATTGGTGACCCAGTCTCGGATGGCCTCGCTGGTGGCGTCCTTCAACGTTGCGGTCCCTGCCGTCACCGGCTGGACCGTGGCACCGAGAAGACGCATGCGGAACACGTTCAGCGCCTGACGGCGCATGTCTTCAGCACCCATGTAGACGACGCACTCAAGCCCGAAACGGGCGCAGACCGTGGCAGTAGCCACGCCATGCTGGCCAGCGCCGGTTTCGGCGATGATCCGCTTCTTGCCCATCCGCAGCGCCAGCAATGCCTGCCCCAAGGCGTTGTTGATCTTGTGCGCGCCGGTGTGATTCAGGTCTTCACGCTTCAACCAGATGCGTGGGCCACCATCGGCTCGGCGGTAGTGGGCGGTCAAACGCTCCGCTTCATAAAGCGGGGTAGCGCGACCCACGTAGGTCTTGAGCAGCCGGTTCAATTCGGTGGTGAAGGCCGGATCCTTCCAGGCCTCTGCCGCGGCCACCTCCAGCTCGGCAAGCGCTGGCATCAGGGTTTCGGGCACGTACTGCCCACCAAAGCGGCCGAAGCGCCCGGAGGACGCTGGCCGAGAGGTCACGGCCAAATCCTGGGCAGTGGGCTGAGAAGGCAGGGTGCTGGTCACGAATGCAGCTGACCGCGTGACGGCCGTTGAAGCGTGCGATCAGCGTAAGCAGGCGATCACGCGATGCCGCGGATCACAGGCGCTGATCTGCAGATCATGAAAGCCGGCCGCCTTCAACGCCGCTTCCATATCCAGGTTGAAGTACTGCTCGATGTACGGCTCAGTGCTCTTCAACAGCGTGGCCACGGCGGCGGGAAGACGCTGCAGCACGGACGACGCAGGGTCCTGATCCACCATCACCAGCGCACCGCCGGGACGCAATAGACGGGCGGCCTCAGCCAACACCGCATGGGTGGCCTCCTGCGGCAGTTCGTGGCACACGAACTGCAGGCTGATCAGATCAAATGAGTCTTTTGGCAGACCTGTGTCCTCCGCTGCCGCATGCAACCACCCATCAACGAGCCCATCCGGGTCTCGCACGCGGGCCACGGCCAGCATGTCCGGTGACAGATCCAGTCCCTGAACGCGCGGACGGGGCTCCTGACGGTCGTCCGCTCTCTGATGCAGCCAGCTGGCCAGATGCTGCGTGCTCACCCCGACTGAACAACCCAAATCCAGCACCTGCTGCATGGATCCATCAAGCAGGGGAGTAACGGCACCATGGATCGCATCCCGCAAGCGCGTCTGCGCCAGATCCGGCGACAGCACCTCTTCGGGCCAGATGCGCAGTGCCATCGCATCGGTGGCCTGTTCGGCTTCGGCAGCGGCCTGCCAACAGAGATTGCCCTGCTCGTAGGCATGGAAGCGAGCCAAGTAGTACTGAGGCGGCTGCAACCCAGCCATGACGGAACTGGCACGCAATGACGCGGCCGCTTCATGCAACTCACGGCGTCGGGCACGCCAGGGGATGCCGTTGCGTTCCGCCGTCCGGATGATCAGCTGGCGAGCCTGAAAGAAGAGCGGACGCCGCAGCAAGCCAATGCTGATCAACCGTTCGATCCAGCGGCCGAGCCCTTGACTGGAATCAGCCCATTGGGGTGAAGGTGCGGAGTCGGTCATCACAGGGACGGCAGGATGGTGGGCGGATGGATCAAAGCGATGCCCAAAGGAGGTTGGCAGGAATTCAGCAGCGCCGACAGTCTGAAGCGACCAAGCAACCCAGCGGCTGACTCCACCCCGAAGGCGCAGCAGATGGTGCGCGTACAGCCCACCCGAGGTGGCAAAGGTGGCAAAACCGTCACCGTGATCCGGGGACTCGAATTGGATCAGGCCGGCTTCAAGAACCTGCTCAAGAAGCTGAAGACACGCATCGGCAGCGGTGGCACGGCCAAGGATGGCGTGATCGAACTGCAGGGCGATCAGGTGGATCTCGCGCTGGAGCTGCTCACCAAGGAGGGCTATCGACCCAAGCGCGCCGGTGGTTGAGGGACAATGGCGGACCGAGATGGCGGATCGAAACCGCCGCAACCCATGACCGCTTCCTCCAGTTACGGCCAGCTCACCAACCAGGGTGCGTCAACCAACATCGCCTGGCACCACGCCTCAGTTGACAGGCAGGCCCGTGCTGGCCAGCGGGGACATCGCAGCGCGATTCTCTGGTTCACCGGTCTGAGCGGTGCTGGCAAAAGCACCCTGGCCAATGCGGTGAACCAGGCGCTGTTCGAGCGAGGGCTGACGACTTACGTGCTCGATGGCGACAACATCCGCCACGGCTTGTGCAAAGACTTGGGCTTTTCCGACGCGGATCGTGAAGAGAACATCCGCCGCATCGGGGAGGTGTCGAAACTGTTTCTGGATGCCGGAACGATTGTTCTGACCGCCTTTGTATCGCCGTTCCGGGCCGATCGCGACAAAGCCAGGGCCCTTGTGGCCGAGGGGGATTTCATTGAAATCTTCTGTTCCGCCGACCTGAGTGTCTGCGAAGAGCGCGACACGAAGGGGCTATATGCCAAGGCCCGCGCCGGTGAAATCAAGGAATTCACAGGGATCTCCAGCCCTTATGAGGCACCCGAAACGCCAGAACTCTCTGTCGACACCGGTGCCGCCGATTTGAACGCCTGTGTGGAGCAGGTGGTGAACGCACTGATCTCCAGGGACATCATTCCGACCCAGAGCTGAATGCCCCGGACGCCAGGGGAATCCCCTGGCGCGCGGCCCAGGCATCCACAAGCGTTTTGAAGCTGCTGGCGACAGGCACCGCCAGCAACAAACCCAGCAGTTCGCCGAACCCATAGAGATCTCCTGCCTTTGCACCCAAAGGCAGCGCGATCAGCAGCCAAGCCGGTTGCAACCCCACGATGCTTCCCATCAATCGGGGCTGAATGACCTGGTCGACAATCTGACCCACCAGGATGGCGGCCACCAGAATCTCAAGCCCTGTGCCCAGGTCCTGGAAGGCCAGCAAAGCACTGACCGCAACGATGGTGAAGGCGCTGGCATAGGGGATCAGCGTGGTGAAGCCGATCAGCACAGCAAACAGAACTCCGTAGGGAATCTGCAGCACGGTGAAGACGACGATCTGACCCAGGGCCAAGATCAAGGCCAACAACACCTGACCAGCGAAATAACCACGGAACGTACGCACCATGGTGCGCACCACCAGATCGCGCCAGTCCTGCGGCAACCAGCGGGCAAGACCTGCCGTAATCGCCTCACCACCGAGCAGAAAAAACACCGCCAGCACCAGCACGATCACGGTGTTGATCGTGGTGCCAAGGGTGGCCCCGAGGATGCCCAGCAACCTCTGGCTCAACTGACTGGCCAGGCGGCTCAGGCGAGTGAGCAGGTCACTGCTGAGATCACCGAATTCACTGGGTAGTCCACGCTCTACGGCCCAATCCTGCAAACGATTGACCAGAGCCTCCGACGACGCCAAAAATCCGGGTAAGGCATTGATCAGCTGGCCGAGCTGATCAATCAGCAGCGGCACGAGCGTGACACCGGCGAAAACCAACGCACCGATGGTGAACAAGGTCACCATCACGATCGCGAGCCAGCGAGGCAGGCCTCGCCCCGTGAGCCAGCGGCAGGGGATGTCGAGCAGGAAGGCGATCAGTGCCGCGGTGAGGAACAAACCCGGGAACGGCGCCAGAGGCAACAGCAGCTGACGAAGGACATAGAGGTTGAGGGTCAGCAACGGCAGGGCCAGCCCCCATCGCATCCAGGCCGGCCAGGTGGTCATTGCTGCACTGCGGCGATGTTCAAAAGGGGCTGAGCTTGGAGGAAGCGTTCACGTAATGGCACCAGAAAGCAAGCCAGGCTGCAATGCCCAGAAATTTCGCCCCCTCCTCGAACAGCTGAACCGTTTCGTAAGACGCCGGGAACACTCCCTGGAACGCATCAATCAACACGGATGAACCCAGCAGGATCACTGCGAGAACAAATGAATCGCCTCCGAACCGTCTCAAGGCTCCGCGAAAGCGAACCAACAACAAAACGCTGAACACCGCATAGGTGACGTAAAGGAATGACTCGCCCAGATAACGGTCATGGACCAGGAACATGTCATCGAGACAGAGCCAGAGCGAGAAGCCACCACCACAGAACGCGAACTGTCGGTGCACCACAGATCCTTTGATCTGACCAGTGGACGCAGCGAACAAGGCGATCGCCGCTGCGGCCATCCAGAGCAGGTAACCGACGCTTGAGAGAAAGCCCTGGCCGAGTGGCGCACCACAATCCTGAGCCAGATCACGGAGCACCTTGGTGGAACTGATGCCTTCCGCCGCACTCCAGCTGAGCGCGACTCCGTAGATCACAGCCGCCGGCAACAGCGCCTTCAGCAACGTGGGGCGCAAGGTGGATGATTGGCCGCGTCGCATCAGCGCATCTGGTCGAGATAGTCCTGACTGCCCAACTGCATCAGGCGGGCGTCCTTGGTCACCACCGTGTCATGAAGCGTCTGGCGATAGGTCTCCAGCCGTTCAGCCAACGCCCCGCCCTCCACCGCAAGAATCTGGGCGGCCAGCAATCCGGCATTCAAACCACCGCCGATGGCCACTGTCGCCACTGGGATCCCGCCCGGCATCTGCACGATGGAGTGGAGGGAATCAACACCGGAGAGTGCACGGCTCTGCACCGGCACGCCGATCACCGGCAAGGTGGTCAGAGACGCCACCATCCCCGGTAGGTGAGCGGCGCCTCCAGCACCGGCCACGATCACCTTGAAACCTCGGGTGCGAGCCTGCTGGGCAAAAGCCACCATTTCCAAGGGCGTGCGGTGGGCCGAGAGCACCCGCACCTCGACGCTGATCCCCAGCTGCTGCAGGATCTCGACGGCCGGATGCAGGCTGGGGAGATCGGAATCACTGCCCATGATCACGGCGACCTGTGGCGTGGCTTCTGAATCGGAGGAGACGGAGGACGACACGGGAGCGGGCAAGAACCAGGTGGACAGCAAGACTGCCATCGTCCCGCACCGGCATCAGCCGGACCACCTGCATGCGTCGGATCACTGATGTACGGCTGCCGCAACGTCCCGGGCACCGGGAGGGCACCGGACTGCACTGGCTGACCGTCGATGATCAGGGACGGATCGCTGCCGCAGGTCCCATGCCGTCCGGCAGGGCAATGGAGGGCGAAAGCTGGGCAGGAGACCGCCTGAGCCCCAGAGGCATCGACCTGCAGATCAACGGGGGACTCGGACTGGCATTCCCCGAACTTGAGGGAAGCGATGTTCCAAGGATTGAACAGCTCCTGGAGCTGCTGTGGCGCGATGGCGTGGAGGCGATTGCGCCAACACTGGTGACTTGTGCCGTGGAGCCTCTGCGCCGTGCATTGACAGTGCTGCGTGAGGCGCGCAATAGGCACCAACCTGGACGGTGCCGCCTGCTGGGGGCCCATCTGGAGGGACCCTTTCTGGCGGAAGCACGCCGTGGCGCCCACCCCGCCGAACACATCGCCGCCCCGAGCCTGCAGGCCCTGGAGCAACGCATCAGTGGTTTCGAAGCTGACATCGCCCTGATCACCCTGGCGCCGGAACAAGCAGGCGGTGAGCAGCTGGTGCAACATCTCGGCGCACTGGGAATCACGACGGCACTGGGTCACAGCACGGCCGATGCCGACCAGGCTGCACAGGCCTTTGATCAAGGCGTGCGCATGCTCACCCACAGCCTCAATGCCATGCCGGGCCTGCACCACCGCGCCCCAGGGCCGGTGGGAGAAGCCTGCAGGCGAGGCAATGTTGCCCTGGGCCTGATCGCGGATGGCGTGCATGTTCACCCCACCATGGCGGTGCTGCTGCAACGCCTCGCAGGAGATCAACTGGTGCTGGTGAGCGATGCCCTGGCGCCCTATGGACTCGACGATGGCGAGCACCGCTGGGATGAACGGGTGCTGCTAGTGCATGACGGCACCTGCCGGCTCGAGGACGGCACACTCGCGGGCGTCACGCTTCCGCTGTTGGAAGGAAGCTGCCGTCTAGCCCGGTGGAGCGGTGATGCAGATGGGGCGATCTGGGCCGCCACCATGGCGCCACGTTTCGTTCTCGATCCATCCGGCGCTGAGCCACAGCTCATCGGCACCACCTTGAACAACCTGCTCCGCTGGCATTGGAACGCGCAGGATCAACAGTTGAGCTGGCAAGAGGCTGCATAAACCAAGCGCTGCTCAGAAACAAGCACTGCTGAGAACAGAACGCTGCTCTCGAACGAGAAGCTGCGTAGGATCCCGCCGACGCAAACCCTTCCGCCATGGCCCCCGATCAACTGCTGGAGCAGAAACAGGCCGAGAAGAAAGAGGTGAAGGGCTATTTCGAAACCACCGGTTTCGACCGCTGGAACCGCATTTACAGCGACAGCGATGACGTGAACAAGGTGCAGCGCAACATTCGCATCGGTCACCAAAAGACCGTGGATGAAGTGCTGGCCTGGATCAAGGAGAGCGGTGAACTCAGCGACGTGAGTTTCTGCGATGCCGGCTGCGGCGTGGGCAGTCTCAGCCTGCCGCTGGCGACCATGGGTGCCGGCTCGATCAACGCCAGCGACATTTCCTCGGCCATGGCCGAGGAAGCGGAGCGCCGGGCCCGTGAGGCCGGCCTCGACATGGCAAAGCTGAACTTTTTCGCCAGCGACCTGGAAAGCCTGAGCGGCTCCTTCCACACGGTTTGCTGCCTAGATGTGTTCATCCATTACCCCCAGGAGCCTGCAGAGGAGATGGTGAAACACCTCTGCAGCCTCACCGAAGAGCGGCTGATCGTGAGCTTTGCGCCCTACACGCCTTTGCTGGCGCTGCTGAAGGGCATTGGCCAGCTGTTCCCCGGCCCCAGCAAAACCACCCGGGCTTACACCTTGAAGGAAGACGGCATCGTCAAGGCGGCGGAAGCCTGCGGTTTCAAGCTGGTGCGCCGCAGCCTGAACAAAGCCCCCTTCTACTTCTCCCGCTTGATCGAGTTCCGCAAGGCTTGAGTTCTCGCTCCAGGTCGCCGTTCATCCAAAGGACGCGCCTGGTTCGCAGCACAAGGACAGGCCATCCAGAGACAAGCGCCAGGCATGGAGCCGGTATCCGCCGTCTCCTGGCGTGGCCTGTTCGTTGATCTGTTGGTTCTGCAGATAAAGGGGATCGCCGAGCAGGGGAGATCCCAACTGCGCAAGGTGGATTCGAATCTGATGTGGACGTCCTGTGGTGATGGCGACCTGCAGGCGATCACCCTCTGACGTTCGCTCTAGAAGGCTGACTTCGCTGTGGGCTTGCAGACGCCGGCGAACGGTCACGGCGGCTGGAGGCTCCGGCCCCCACACCCAGCCGAGCAGCGGGTGGGGCCTTTCGATCACATCGGTGTCCACCCGCAACGTCACACCGGGGTCCAAGTCGTTCACTCGGTGCGCCCAGGCCTGATAGAGCTTGCAGCTACCACCATCCGGCCGGAACGCGCGCGACAGCCTGGCGCGGGTTTCGCCACGACGCGCGCACACCTGAAGACCGGAGGTGAAGCGTCCCAGCCGATGGACAGGTTTGGGCACCTGCTCCTCACAGGCATCAAGGCAGCGCTGAACCAGCAACCGCTCCAAAGTGTGTTCCAGGAAGCCACCCCCTGGCATCACCGGCAGACCGGAGGGCTTATGGATCACCAGCACGTCGCCGTCATCGTGAATCACGTGCCAGGAGTCGGGGATGGCCGGCTCCACCCATGGGGGGCGTGACCAGTGCAACTCCGCCGCAGCGGGCAGTGGCTGATCACAGGCCAGAAGCGCGCCATTGAGGCGAAGTTCGCCACGTTGAATCCTCTGTTTCCAGTCCTCAATCGACGAATGACGATGGCGGTCCGCCAGGAGTGCAGACACCATCTGTCCTTGCTCGCGCTGACCGGTTCGGTCGCTGTAGGTCCAGCCCTGATTGAGCGCCGCTGGACGCCATCCCTCGGCGGATGCGTCCTGCGTGGGAGGCGTCACTCCACCAGCCGATGCTGCAACGCGTAGCGCACCAGTTCCGTACGACTGGAGGTTCCGGTCTTGATGAAGAGCCGACTCACGTATTTCTCCACGTTGCGAATCGATGTTTCCAACTGACGCGCGATCTCCTTATTCATTAAACCTTCAGCCACCAATTGGAGAACACTCGCTTCTCTGGGCGTGAAATTGTGCTGCACAGGTTCCGTGGAAGGCAGCGCTTCCGCCTGGGCCAGCAACGATCGAATCTCAGTGATCTGTTTGGCCATCTGACCCATGTCGGCATCAGCAAAACGCGCAGCCTCCTGAAGCAAGCGTTGCTGCCGTTGAGCCACGTTGCTGACGCGAGCCACCAACTCATCCGGGTCGAAGGGCTTGGGGATGTAGTCATCCACGCCGGCGAGATAGCCCTGAGTGCGGTCCGCGGTCATGCCCTTGGCCGTCAGAAAGATCACCGGGGTGCCGCCAAGACGTTCATCGGCCCTCAGTTTGTTGAGCAGTCCGTAGCCATCCAGGCGCGGCATCATCACATCGCTGATGACCACATCCGGCAGCATTTGCTGGGCTTTGGTGTATCCGTCCTCGCCATCAACGGCGGTCGTGACATCAAAGCCCTCGTCTTCGAGGTAGGCCTGCACGGCAGAACGCAGACCCGGTTCATCGTCCACGAGCAACAGACGCACCGGAGGCTGATCAGGCTGGGATGTGGTCATGGCCAGACCTCGTCTTGGCGGAATCTAGAGGCGTCATGGTGCTGGCAACCGCAACACTTCCTCGGATTCAATCAACTGGGTCGAATAGCCGAGTTCTCTGGCCTGCTCGCCCAGAGTTTCCGGTTCCTTGCCGGCCAAGGTGGGGTGACAGGCCGCCCACCACACCAGATGATCCTCACGGGTTGAGAGGCGCAGCGGCCCACCGGGATTGAGCTTGCGGATGTAAATCGCGTCGTTGTCACGGGTCATCCGCAACGGTTCCTCACGACTGCAACTCACCGATTCGGACGGAACCACGAGATCATCGGCGTATTCCTGCCACAACTTGAATCGCCTGAGCTCAGGATCCGCTGGGTCGCGGTTGATGGCAAAAATTCCGAGGGTGTATGCATCGGCACCATCACGTTGATCCAGGACCACAAGGTCCACAGGACGCATGGCCTTCATCTGTTCCAGCAACGACTCACGATCAACCGGAACGGCGTGAACAACACCAGAAGCCATCAGCAGGCTCAGACTGGAGATCCAATGAATGGCACGCATCGCGACAGAAAGCGACTCATCCCATGCTGCCAACCCCTGCCGAAGGATCGCTCAACAACGGTGTGATCAACCTCGACCATCAGGCCACCACCCCCTGCCATCCTGCCGTGATCG
This sequence comes from Synechococcus sp. NOUM97013, assembly GCF_014279815.1. NCBI lineage: Bacteria > Bacillati > Cyanobacteriota > Cyanophyceae > Synechococcales > Synechococcaceae > Synechococcus > Synechococcus sp. NOUM97013. Next base: position 2,244,313 of record NZ_CP047941.1, read on the forward strand.
AGGCGATGGAACCCTGGTGGCGAGAGCAATGGGGCAATGCCTCAAGCCGTCAACACCGCCTGGGGCTTACTGCAGCCGCAGCCGTGAGCTCCGCCAGGAACACCCTGGCCGACAGCCTCGGAGTCGAAAGCGACGAGGTGATCTTCACCAGTGGCGCCACCGAAGCCAACAACCTGGCCCTGCTCGGCCACGCGCGGTTTCGCGCCCGGACCGCTGGAGGCCCTGGGCACTTGATCAGCGTGGCCAGCGAGCATCATGCGGTGCTCGATCCCCTGCAGCAACTCAGACAGGAAGGCTTCGAACTGACGCTGCTCACGCCCAGGCCCGATGGCCTAATTGAGACGACACAACTGGAACAGGCCATCCAGCCGAATACGCAACTGGTGAGCGTGATGGTGGCCAACAACGAAATCGGTGTGATCCAACCGGTACAAGAGCTGAGCACGATCTGCCGCAACCATGGGATCACGATGCACACGGATGCGGCGCAGGCCTACGGGCATCTACCGGTGAACATGCAACACCTGGGCTGCTCGCTGCTCAGTGTTAGCGCCCACAAATTCAACGGTCCCAAGGGAATCGGGGCTCTCGTGGCACGGAAAGGGACCGGTCTTGACCCCCTGTTCTGGGGCGGAGGTCAGGAGCAAGGGCTACGTCCGGGAACCCTGCCTGTGCCATTAATCGTGGGACTGGCTGCCGCCGCGACCCTGGCGAAGGCGGATCAGGCGGCCAGGCTGACACGGCTCGGCGCCCTGAGGGATCAGCTCTGGCATGACCTGAAGCAGCGCAACCCTGGTCTCCTGCTCAACGGCACGCTGCACCCACGCCTCGCCCACAACCTCAACATCACCGTGCCGGGAATCTCTGGAAGCCGCCTGCAGCGGGCGCTGAAATCCCAATTGGCCTGCAGCAGTGGCTCAGCCTGCAGCAGTGGGGCTCCCTCCCATGTTCTGCGTGCGATCGGGCGCAGTCGCACCGAAGCAGAAGCCTCGCTGCGACTGAGCCTCGGCCGCGACACCACAGCAATCGACATCGAGCGTGCCGTTGCAGTACTCACAGAAACGATTCAGGCAGGTGCGACGGGCCGGCCTTGAAGCCCCATCGATCAAACGTGGAAAAAGCTGTCAAAGCGGCTACGTTCCGCCCAGGATCGAACGTTGCTCATGACCGAGACCCCAGCTGGCAAGAGACTTCACGTGCTGAAAGCTGTGGAGGATGGCTGGAGCGCCTTCATACGGGCACCTTGGCCTTTCGTGCTGTTCGCACTGCTGTACGGCGTGTTGGCAATCCTGTTCCAGCTGCTGCCCGAGTTCCTCCTCGACATCACGACCAATCCCTCAGTCAGTGCCGCGGTGATCAGCCTGATTGTCTCGATGGTGGGCAGCGTCCTGATCAGCCTCTGGGGAACCATGGGCTTGATCCGAGGCGCCTGGAAAGCACTCGACGGGGAGAAGCTTGGCTTTTCAACTATGACGCGCTGGGACGGCGATGCCGCAGGGCGCCTGTTCATCAATCAGATCGTTCTGATCATCCTGGGCCTGATTATCAGCGGCATCAGCCTCGCCTTAATGGTGGCCCTGTCGCAGGCCAATGAGGTTCTCGGCTACATCCCTTTCATCACGGCAGCCGTGGTGTTCATCTATCTGATGGTGAACCAGACCTTCCTGCCGTTTCTTGCTCTTCTCCAGGACGAGCCACCCTTGAGCAACCTTGGACGCGGTCGGGAGGTGGTCGATCCATCCTGGCGATGGGTGCTGCTGCTACTGATCGTGGAGATGGCGATTCTGTTGATAGGCATGGTGTTGTGCGGAGTGGGTCTGCTCGCTGCTTTCCCAGTGACGCTGTGTGTCTCAACGGCGGCCTACCGGCAACTGTTTGACGACACCGACAACACCGGCTTCCTCGCCGAGTAGGTCCTGCTTCAGTCAGGCAGTCGACGCCTGGCCAGTCGCAGTTTTGCACTGCGACTGCGGGCATTCAGCTCCTGTTCAGCCTCGCTGGCCACCAGAGGCTTGCGGGTGATGCGCTGCAGGCGTTCATCGGTGAGGAAAGCCGTCTTGACCCGTCTGTCTTCCAGGGAATGAAAGCTGATGATCGCCATCACCCCTCCTGGCTGAAGCCAGCCGGGGGCTTTCTCTAGCAGCTGATCGAGCACCCCGAGCTCATCATTGACGGCGATGCGCAGGGCCTGGAACGTCCGGGTCGCTGGATGAATGCGCCCGCGGCGCGCCTTGGGGGGATAGCAACCCGCGACGGCATAGGCCAAGGCGGCTGTGCCGTCGTAGGCGCCACGTTCCTTCAGATCCGCCTTGATGCGACGGGCAATCCGCCTGGACAGTCGCTCTTCGCCGTAGCGAAAGATCAGATCGGCCAGGTCAGACTCCTCCAAGCGCGCAATCAACTCAGCGGCCGTTTCAGCACCCCCTCCAGGGTTCATGCGCATGTCGAGGGGGCCATCCAGGCGGAAGCTGAATCCCCGTTCCGCCACATCCAGCTGCGGACTGCTGACCCCGAGATCCGCCAGCAGCAGTGCGACCGGTGCGGCAGGGGTGTAATCCGCGAAATTGGTGGCCACGATTGTGACCCGATCGGCATGGGGCTCCAGACGCTGGGCCGCTGCGACTCTGGCCGTGGCGTCCTGATCGAGGCCCACCAGATGCAGCGCTGGATAACGATCCAACAGCAATTGGCTGTGCCCACCACCGCCGAGCGTGGCATCCACAAACAGACCGCTCTGCCAGTGATCACTGGGGTCCTGAGCCAGCGTTTGCAGAAGCGGTTCCGCCAGAACTGGCACATGGGTGAAGGTCTGATCGGAGCTGAAAGGCTGATCGGGCATGGGTCCTTCCTAAGATCCCGTCACCAACGTTGTTCCTCGGCCCCATGACGCAGCTGGAAACGCGCACGGAGCCGATGGTGGTCAACTTCGGCCCGCATCACCCGTCCATGCACGGGGTGCTGAGGCTGGTGGTGACGCTCGACGGCGAAGACGTGGTGGATTGTGAGCCAGTGATCGGCTATCTCCACCGCGGCATGGAGAAGATTGCGGAGAACCGCACGAACGTGATGTTCGTGCCCTATGTGAGCCGCATGGACTACGCGGCAGGCATGTTCTACGAAGCGATCGTGGTGAACGCTCCGGAAAAGCTGGCCGACATTCCCGTCCCCAAGCGCGCCAGTTACATCCGGGTGTTGATGCTGGAACTGAACCGCATCGCCAATCACCTGCTTTGGCTTGGCCCCTTCCTCGCCGATGTCGGTGCCCAGACGCCTTTCTTCTACATCTTCCGTGAGCGGGAGATGATCTACGACCTCTGGGAAGCCGCCACGGGTCAACGCCTGATCAACAACAACTATTTCCGTATCGGTGGTGTGGCCGCCGATCTCCCCTGGGGCTGGCTTGAAAAATGCCGCGATTTCTGCGACTGGTTCGGCCCGAAGATTGATGAATACGAGAAGCTGATCACCAACAACCCGATTTTTCGTCGCCGGATTGAAGGCCTGGGTGTGATCGGCAAAGAGGACGCGATCAACTGGAGCCTGTCAGGGCCGATGCTGCGTGCCTCCGGGGTGCCCTGGGATCTGCGCAAGGTGGATCATTACGAGTGCTACGACGACTTCGACTGGGATGTGGCCTGGGAGAAGGAAGGTGACTGCTTCGCCCGCTATCGGGTGCGGATCGAGGAGATGCGCCAGTCCCTCAAGATCCTGCGCCAAGCCTGCGACATGATTCCCGGTGGCCCGACCGAAAATCTGGAAGCCAAGCGCATGGCGGAAGGCAAGGACAGCGAATTCGCCGGCTTCGACTATCAATACGTGGCCAAGAAAGTCGCCCCCACCTTCAAGATCCCCAACGGCGAGCTCTACACCCGCCTCGAATCAGGCAAGGGTGAGATCGGCGTGTTCCTGCAAGGCAACAACGACGTCACACCCTGGCGCTTCAAGATCCGCGCGGCTGACTCCAACAACCTGCAGATCCTTCCTCACATCCTCAAGGGACACAAAGTGGCCGACATCATGGCGATCCTGGGATCGATCGACGTGATCATGGGGTCGGTGGACCGCTGATTCAGTGATTCACTGATTGTTCGTCGTCCTCGACAAGTCCCTTCAGCAAGACAGTGAACACTGGCCGACGTGCTCACGCGAAGCGTCGTGATTTAGTCCACAGAGAGGATAAAAAAAAGATGAAACAACGAACAGCAAAATAAGCCGTTCCTAGTCTTAGAAGAGTGATTTTCATCCGTGAATGTCAGTTCTCAGAGGACATTTACTGTCAAGCAACCAAGGCATTCAAAGCGAGAACGTCAATCTCTACGAGATTCCTGAGTCGACATCGGAAAAATCCAGGCTGATTGCATCGACATCCAGTGATGCCGCCGGCCTCTTTGCTTTTGAGGATGTCAATCTTTCCTCCAAGCGGACCTATTACATCTCAGCCAATGACGGCACCAACCATCTTCTGGGATTACTGCGAGACAGTGACACGAAAAACCTGATCGTCAACGATCTCACTACAGCCGCAGGCGCCTACACCTTCAATCGATTCATCGATGGCGAAGCCCTGAGCGGAAGCGCCGCCTCCGTCCGCTCCGGTTGGATGACTTACCAAAACCTGGTCAATCCAGACGGCAGCATTGCAAACGTCGCCAGCAACAATGCTGCAACAGCTGAGCGACTGAATTTACTGGGCAACATCAATGCGGCAGCCATCAGAGATCTGACTTTTCGAAAGACACTCTTTGAGCTCACATCCCCAAGCGAAGGAGAAATCAATCAAACCAATCTTGAGGCCCTTGCATCGATCGGAACGAATCCTGCCAAGAATGCCAGGAAACTGTTTGAACTTGCCGAAACTGCTCCGGCGATTTATCCCGCCGATCGTGAGTCAATTTCACAACGCGACTCATGGCTTCTGTATTTCGAGCATTTCGGAGCTGCCGACGAATCAGAGTCTGTGTTTTTCGGCCCTGGGAACATTGCCATTGATCGCAATGGCGACTTATGGATTGCCAATAACTTCAGGCCTGGAACCGAAGACTTAGACCCCCCACTTCCAGGCAACACCCTGCCTCGCATGCAACCGAACGGCGAATTGACCGGAGGCGAACCCCTTCGAGGTGGCGGAATCTATGGATCTGGATTCGGCGTCAGCATTGACCCTCAAGACCGAGTTTGGGTTGGAAATTTCGGTTTCGGCACCTCGAAAATTCCTTTGCGCGGCAACGGAAACAGCGTGTCGCTGTTCTCCAGTGAAGGCAAACCACTGTCTCCGGGCCGATCGTTTTTCGTCCCTCCCCGCCAACCATCCGGCGGCTTCACCCAGGGTGGCCTGCTTGGCGTGCAAGGCGTGACCAGTGATCAAGATGGCAACATCTGGATCGCAAGCTTCCGAGACACACGCAAAAACCCAAGCAAGATCGTGGTTTATCCAGAGGGCCAACCCCAACGGTTTGACAGCTACCAACACCCTTCCTTGACCTCACCATTTGACATCGCCATCGACCAAGATGGCGATGCCTGGGTGAGCTACCGCAGCGGCGGAAGCAACAAACAAGGCGGCATTGGCCAATACCGCTTCGACGAGAAAGACGGCATCCGCCTGATCCAAACCATTGAGTCTGAAGAGCTCAATGTTCCCTTTGGCGTGGCAACTGCAACGGATGGATCGGTCTGGGTGGCCAACAACGGTGGATCGCCGTTCTATCGATCCAACACCGTGAGCAGGATCGATCCGATCACAGGGAACCTGGATACCTTCTCAATGAACACGAAACAGGATGCAGGCCCTTGGGGCATCAATCTGGATGGCGAGAACAACGTTTATGTCGCCAACTTCGAAGAGCTCTCAATCTCCGTTTTGAAGGGATCCAAGGTCGATTCCCGTGACGGCCAAAAAGTTGGAACGGCACTCTCACCCAAGGGCGGATACAACTTTGATGACAACATCATGCGACCGACTGGTCTGGAGGTCGACAGCGCCGGAAACGTCTGGATCACCAACAACTACAACTCCGATGCTCAGGACTTCGGCCAGAAAAGTGTGTTTCAGGCCATAGGCCTGGCCGATCCCGTCGTGACGCCACTCATCGGTCCCGTGGACCCGCTGTTTTGAGCGCAACGGATCAAGTCAGGACGATCAGGTCAGCCGCCGGCGTTCATGCCGGCTGAACCACAACAGCAGCACCACCACCACTGGCGTCAGCAGATCGGTGTAAAGCACGCTCCCCGCATTGGAGGGTGCCTGATTGTTGTCGACCACAAGCGACACCACATGACCAACGCCGTCGGCGAAGTACCAGCTGCTAAAAGCGACCATCGCCGCCAGCAGATAGTCGCGTTTCCGATACCAAAAGCTGCTGAAACCAAGAATGCTCACAGTGAGATTGGCGTAGGCCACCTCGAACTGGAAAGGACTGTTGGGCCAACCGATCTGCTCGGCGATGAACGGAGCGAACAGCAGATGCGCGATGAAGCCGTAAAGACCCGCAACCCCCATCACCCAGAAGGCGATCCAGAGCAATGACGCTTCCGACCAACGGCTGACGCTTCCCTGCCTTCGGGTCTGCAGGGCACCCAACAACAGGGCCAGCACCAACGTCCACACCCCTGTGTCTTGAAGCAAAAAGCGCACAAGCCCTGCCATTCGCTTTGTGATGCACTGGTGCCAAGGTGACAGTGCGCTGCCGTGATGACAACAGCCGTGATGACGTCACCCACCTGGTTGCAACTGCACCGTGTGGTGCGCTTCGGCGACACCGACGCGGCCGGCGTGATGCATTTCCATCAACTGCTGCGCTGGTGCCACGAAGCCTGGGAAGAAAGCCTGGAGGCCCAGGGCATTGCCGCCGAAGCGGTGTTCCCCGGCTGCCGCGACCAGGAACGCTGGCCTGACGTGGCGTTGCCGGTGGTGCACTGCCATGCGGACTTTCTCAGACCCGTGCATGGCGGTGATCAACTGAGCGTGCACCTGAGCCCACAACGGCTGGATCCCAGCAGCTTTGAGGTGCAGCACCGATTTCTGCTGGGGGATCAAGATGTGGCCCGGGGATGCATCCGCCACGTCGCCATCAGCACCGCGACACGACGGCGCTGCACCCTGCCCGACACGATTGAACGCTGGCTGGAAGCCGCCCAGATCGGACGGATCAGCGAACTTTGAGACGTTGATCACCAGCCCGTGGACGGGGTGAGCGTCCCAAAGCCCACACCAGAGCAGTGATCTGCACGGGCAGCATCGCCATGGCCAGCATCAGGGGATGGAAGCCGGCATGACCCTGCTGCGACCACAGCCAGCCGCTGATGCCGGCCGCCACCACAAGCCACAGGGTTGGGAGTGCACTGGGCAAGCGCTTCGTTGGCATGGTCAGCTCAGAACCATTCCTGCTGATGATCGAGATAAGTCTCCCGGAATTCGTCGGGAGTTTTGGTGAGGTAAATGACCCCCTCAATCAATCCGATCAGAGACATCACACCAGCAGCAAGTCCGCAGGTGATGACACCGCCGGCCACTCCCACCAGCAACATAACGATGCCGGCCTGGTTGTACCCCAACACAAACTTGTGCACCCCCAGTGCACCGAAAAAGATGGCCAGCAGTCCTGCAGCAAGCTTTTTGTTGCTGACTTCCGTATCAGACAACGTCGACATCCTGTTCCTGTTGCTGAGCTGATTGTTGCGAGAGCAGCCAGGTCTGCCAACGCCGGCGATCCCACTTCCCTGCCCGCGAAGGCGCCAGATCCGCACAGGGCACCCAGCGCCGTGGTCGTTCGGCCGCAGGCCAGCCAGACACCAACGCCCTCAACGCATCCATCCCCGCAGGCACTCGATCAGGGGTCGACCAGCGCACCAGGGCCACCAATTGCGCCCCCCACTCGGGATCGGGCAGCCCGAGCATCAGCACCGCTGAGAGGGGCAATCCAGCCCGATCCGCCAGCGACAGCAGACGATCCTCCAGTTGCTCAGGGAAGACCGTGACGCCACCGGACTGCAACGCACCATCGCGGCGACCCACAACCTGCAGATCAGGGGCGACCTGAGCGTCGCCAAGTGTCGCCAGATCACCGGTGCGCCACCATCCCTGCTCATCCACCAGCGCCTGGAGACCACCGGTCGGATCAAGCCTGGCCACAGCCAGGCGGTCACAGTGCACGGCCAGTGCTCCATCGGGATCCAGCCGCAGTCGCACACCCTCGAGAGGCTGGCCGCAGCTGCGATGGCCGGCGAGGAAAGCCTGCGGGGTCTGAACCGTCACCATCGCCGCAGTTTCTGTGGCGCCGTAACAGGGGGCCAAGCGCAAACCCGCCTGGCGGGAGAGCGCCGCGAGATCCATCGGCAAAGCGGCTCCCCCAACCCAGATGACGTCCATGGCCTGAAGCCAGCTGCAGCCCTCGGGGTGAGCCAGCAAGCGCCGCAATTGTGTGGGCACCAGCGACAGAAGCATCGGACGCTTCCGCCAGTCAGGGTGCTGGCGGCAATGCACCTGCAGAACAGACGGCTGCTTCATCAGCTCAGGCGCCAGCCAGCCATGGCGTGCTCCCCACTGACGCGCGCGCCACCAGGGCATCAGTCCACTCACATGCTGAAAGGGCAGGGGATTCCAGACCAAACAGGTCTCGGGATCCAGCCCCAGCCGTTGCAGCCATCGGCCACACACTTCAGCTGAGCGTTCGAGATTGGCGAGCGGATGCAGACAGAGCGAGCGGCCACCGCTGCTGCCACCGGTCGACAGCACCAGACCGGGTCCCTCAGGCCACAGCGCCGACGGCTGCTGAAGCGTGGGCAGTTGCTCCTCCCCTTGAAGCGCCCCCTCTTGAGGCCCCACCAACCGCACCCAGCCCCGGCACTGCAGCAGCTCCAGCAACGCCGTGGCCGTGCGCTCCGGAGCTGCAAGATCGCAAGACAAGGTCACCCAGTCGTGCATCAACACGCTCCTCCAGCGGCCGCCCAGACCTGATCAGGCTCCGCACTGAACAGGGGACCTTCAGGACACCAACCGGGCGCCAGACCAGGCGCTGCAGGTGTTGGACCCTGCCATTGCAGTCGCGACAACAGGGCCAACCAGCGGAACCCGATGCCCGTCTCAAAGGCGGTGCTCAGCATCAGCCGAGGCCGGCCCTGCTGCAACTGCCGCAACAAGGCTCTGGGATCGCCTTCCAAAAGGGGGCGTCGCACTTGCCATCCCTGCCACTGCTCACGCCAAGCAGGGTGCGCCTGCAGGGACTCATCCAGGGCCACGGGAAGGCGTTTAGCCAGCCGATTCAGACCATCCAGATCATCCACCGCGAGGGGCTGCTCCAACCATTGCAAACGCGGATCAGCGGCCAGCACCTCCACCCAGCGGTCCGCCTCCGCACGGTTCCAGCCGGCATTGGCATCCAGGCGCAGCCGCGCCGTCGCAGGGAGGCGTTCCAGCAACTGGTGGAGCAGCAACCATTCGAGCTCTGGATCCGCCGCCGCCACTTTCCATTTGACGGTGATCCCCGGCGCAGCCACCGGTGACGCCAACAGGCGTTCAAGCTCCGGCAGCATCGACGATCCAGCCGGCAGCAGATGCGCTGCAGGGGGAGCCGGATGCCATGGACCCAGATCAGCGTCCAGTTCAGCCAGGGCAGCGCCAACCGCAAAAGCGACGGCTGGCGGCAGCTGCGGCAGCACAAGCTCCAATTGGTCGCGGTTGACCCCAAGCTCGGCCGTCTTCTGCCAGTCAGCCAGGGCCTGCTCACAGGCCTTGCGCGCCTGTGGCTGCAAGGGAGCCACCTCACCCCAGCCCACACGTCCTGTCTGCGAGCAGACGATGCGCAGCAACCAGCCGTCTCGCTGTTGCCAGGAGCCAGTGGCAGTCGTCAGTGGACGGGACAGCAGGAAGCCATAGGGACGAAGCGCCAGAGAGAGCCCCATGCGGTCAGGGGCTCCCAGCGATCGAGGAACCGAACCAGGGCCCCATCGCCAAACCGAGGCTCAAGCCAAGTCCATTGAGGCCCTGAAAACGCAAGGCGAGAAACTTGCTGCCCTGGATGCGTTCCGGCTCAGCGTGATGGCTGCGCAGCAAACGAATCAGTGCTGCAGCCGCGGGTAGTCCCAAAGCTCCAAGCAACGCAGTCGGAGGCCAATCGCCATGGAGCACGGGAGTCCACTCCAACGCCAGGGTTCCCGCAACGAACCAAGGCACCAGCGCCGACGCCCGTGCGGTGCCCAGACGCACCACAGGGGACTGCTTGCCGTGGGCCGCATCCTCCTCAACCTGATGGAAATGCGAGCAGAACAGCACCAGCGAGGTGGCCAGAGCGGGACCCGATCCCAGCAGTAAGGCCACATCCCATGGCACCGCCGCCCATGCAGTGGTCTCTGCTGCGGGAGCCACCACCAACAGCGCAGCTGCTGTGGCAAAAGGGCCAAAGGCCAGCCAGCAGAGCGGTTCACCCAGACCCAGATAGCCGAGGCGGAATGGTGGTCCTTGGTAGAGGTAGCCGATGCCGCAGCTCACCAGCACCAGCGCCAGCACCGAAATGCTGCTCTGAAGAGCCATCAGCAGCATCATCAGCAGGCCAGCCAGGAGCACCAGGGTCGACAGACGACGGACCGGACGGCGACGACCGAGCAGGGCCACCACCGAATGGGGCTTGGCGGTGGTATCGATCCCGGTATCGGCATCAAACAGGTCGTTGCTGAGGTTCTCCCAGAGCAACAACAGCACCGCTGCCAGCAGAAATCCAAGCGCCTGGCCCCAGCGCACCGGCAGCCCCACTCCAACGCGCCAGCCAACCGCGAGAAGCAGCGGCATGACCGCAACGGAGTACATCGGCCATTTGATTGCGGCTTTCCAAAGATGCCGCCGCTCAGCGCGCGGGGAGTGAAGGGTTGCAACAGCCTGGCGATCTTGCATGGACTGGGCGCACTCAGCCCGCTTCAAGACCCATACATTTGAGCAGTCCCCTGCTCGATCTGCTGACCGGATGTCGGCCGCACCCCACGACAGCTGCGTTGCGATGTCCTTCAGCGACTTGCTGGAGCGAGCACAACGCGCATGGGCGCAGCGCTCCCTTGAGGATGGAGTGCTGAGCCTGGCGCTGCCGGTGCAGGGCCTCGACCCCCTGCACCAGCTGGTGGATCTGGAGGCGCACGACCCCTTCCGTTTTCTGTGGGACAGCGCGCCGGGGCTTTGCCTAGCGGCAGCAGGACGCTGCCATCACCTGGAACTGTCCAGCGCCAAACGCTTCGAACTGGCGCAACGCTTCAGTGATGTGACTCTGGGGCGGATTCTGGATGGCAGTCCAGACGCACCGGCGCAGGCGCGCTCACGCATTCTTCTCGCGTTTTCCTTCTTCGAGCAGACCGGCGAGCAGCAACCCCAGGGGGGCATGCCCTCAGTGCAGGCGGTGCTGCCCCGTTGGCAGCTCAGCCGTCATGGGCGCCAGGGATGGCTGCGCGTGCATGGCGTGGCTCAACAGGCCAGTGATGTGCGCACGCTGACGGAATCGCTGTGGGTGATGGCGGAACGGTTGCGTTCCCGGCAGCACGCCAGGACTCCATCCATGGACACCGTGAGCGGCAGCATCACACCCGGAGCCTGGGAGCAGAACTACACGCCGGCCCTGGAACGCGGCCTGGAATTGGTTAACAGCGGTGAACTGCACAAACTGGTGCTGGCGGTACGCCAGACGGTCAGCCTCAAGGAGCCTCTTGATCCGCAACCGCTGTTGCAGCGGCTCCGCCTTCAGCAGGCGGGCAGCTGCCGCTTCCTTTGGCAAAAAGACGCCCACGACAGTTTCTTCGGCGCCTCGCCAGAGCGACTGCTGAGCCTGCGCAACGGTCAACTGCGCTGCGATGCTTTGGCCGGCACCGCGGGCAGGAACGACCAGGCGGACGCGTTGCTCAGTTCGGACAAGGATCGTCGGGAGCATGAACTGGTCGCTAAGGCGATCACCGACCACCTGATCGATCGCGGGCTGCAGCCACGACGCCCGCGACGCCCCCAACTGGCCCGTCATGGGCAACTGGTGCATCTGCATACCCCCATCACCACCTCGGCCCCGGGACAATCCCCGCTTGCCCTGGCCGGCGTGCTGCACCCGACACCGGCAGTGGCCGGTCTGCCACGGCGCGAAGCCATGGGGTGGTTGCGCAGCCTCGAACCGTTCGACCGGCAGGGCTATGCCGCTCCGATCGGCTGGATCGACAGTGCGGGGGATGCGGAATTGCGCGTTGCCATCCGCTGCGGACATGCCCATGGCACGCAACTCGATCTGACTGCAGGTGCCGGTCTGGTGCGCGGATCCGTGGCCGACCGTGAATTGCAGGAAGTAGGACTGAAACTCACGGTGCTGGCGGATCAGCTGGATCTGATGTCAGGGAGTCGGCAGGGAACGCAATCGCCATTGCATCGATGACTGGTCCAGGGTCGTTCCAAACGGTTCAGCCCTGCCGCCAAGATGCTCGCTGAGGAAGGCCTCCTGGAGCGCGGTCATCGCCAGCGCATTGCGTGGATTGGCGAATCCGTGACCTTCATCGGGGAACACCACGAAATCAATCGGCAGATTGCGTTTCGCCATCGCGGCCGCAATGGCCTCACTTTCGCTGAGCTTGACCCTGGGGTCATTGGCGCCATGCCCCAGCAGCAGCGGCCGCTGAATCCGGTCCACGTGCTGAAGCGGTGAAATGGCATCCAGATCCACCGTCCCCACACCGATCATCCGCTCGAAATTGATCCGGAGGGATTCCCAGTAGGGGGGAATCGAATCAATCAGGGTGCGCAGATTGGACGGACCCACCTCAGCGATGGCGGCAGCGAACAGCTCCGGATCGCGGGTGAGACCAGCCAGCGCGGCATAGCCCCCGTAGGAGGCCCCCATGATCGCCACGCGATCAGGGTCGGCGATCCCTTCATCGATCGCCCAGCGGACGGCATCCACCAGATCGTCCTGCATCGCGGCATACCACTCGCCTTCGCCCGCCAGGAGATGCTGCTTACCGAATCCGGTGGAGCCGCGGTAGTTCACGCTGAGGGCGTGGTAGCCACGATTCGCCAGCAACTGATGGGTGGAGCTGTAACCCCAGAAATCGCGCGCTTGAGGCCCCCCATGCACCAGCAGCACCAAGGGCTGGGGCTCCATTCCTGAAGCCAGCGGTGTGCGGGTCAGGTAAGCCGGCAGGCGCCGACCATCTCTGGCCCGCAGGTCCAGGCTCTCCATCGGTGCCAGCGCGTAGTCGTCGAGCCTGGGCTGCACGGAGAACAGCTTGCGGATCTCATCTGCCTCCCGTTCCCAGAGCCAATACTGAGGCCCCTGACGATCGGACCCAATGGCCACCAGCCAGCGACGCCCCTCCAGATCTTGATCGACCACCGCAAAGTCGTTGGCCCCTGCCAGCTGCTTCAGCCGGGCCAGGTCAGGCTCCACGGCAGGATCCAACACCACCAGGCGAGAGCGAAGATCCACTTCCTGAAGGGCGGTGGGAACTCCCGTTTCGAGATCACTCAGCGCCACGCCCAGGGCACCGGCCGATGATCGATGCACCACTTCGGGAATGCAGTCGCTTCCGCAGGTCTCCAGCTGCTCGCGGCTCCAGCGCACCAGGCGCGGCAGATCGTCACCGGTGCTGAGGACGCCGTAGAGCCATTGGCCATCGCGGCTGAAGCCTCCAGGGCCCGAGCCGGTGATTGTGTCGTCGAAGTCGAACCGCAGAAAGGAGCGCCATTCCGACTCACCCGGGAGGCGCAGCTCATGGGCACTGCCACCATCAGGCAGCAGCTGCGAGCGAATCACGGGATTCCAGGCACCATCGATCCACAGAATCGAGACGTCGCGACCGTCGTCGGTGGATTGGTAAAGGAGACGACGCTCGCCAGTCTCCACTTCAATCACATAGGTGTCGTGATAGCGGGGATCACGATCGTTCAAGGCCACCAGCAGCTCATTGGGGGCCTCCCGATCGGCCCCGATCCAAACCGCCTTCACCCCTTGGGGCGGCGTCAGGTCCTTGCGCTCACCGGTGCGAGGGTTGATTCGCACCAGAACGGTGTTCTCATCGCCATCACCATCCCGGGATGAAATCAGGAAGCGGCCGTCGGCCGTCCAGTACCCCGGCCTTTGAGGACGAGCCCGCTGCTGGGTGAGCACCCTGGCTGGAGCTTGGCTATCCAGATCGCGGACCCAGAGATTCAGCACGCCCTGATCCGGGGCCAGATACGCGATCCAGCGCCCATCTGGGCTGAGATTGACGCTCATGATCTCCGGGTTACCGAAGAGCACCTCCCGAGGAATGAGCGGTGGCAACTCGCGGGAGCGAACTGCAGAGCCAGCAGTCCAGGCAGTTCCGGCGAGGCCAACCAGAAGCGCCGCACCCCAGCACAGTCCTCGTTTCAGCACAGCGCTCCTGCCCGGTCAGCCCTTCATTGTGATCGCTCAGATCAGATCACGCAGGCGCTCGAGCACTTGATCCGCCAAGGGCTGATTCATCAACCGCTCCACCTCGCGAATGCCCGTCGGACTGGTGACGTTGATCTCGCTCAGCATCCCGCCGATCACATCAATCCCCACGAAGAACAGGCCTTCGGCACGCAGCGCAGGGGCCAGAGCGGCACAGATTTGATGCTCCCGTGACGTCAGTTCCGTGGCTTCGGCCTGACCTCCCACCGCCAGGTTGCTGCGGAATTCACCGGCGGCCGGCCGGCGGTTGATGGCACCCAACGGCTCTCCATCCACCAGCAGGATGCGCTTGTCCCCTTCACTGACGGATGGGAGGAAGCACTGCGCCATCACCGGAAGGCGCTCCTGCTCGGTGACCAGTTCCAGCAGAGCTTTCAGCCCCGGGGCCTGCGCGGACACGCGGATCACACCGAGACCAGCACGACCGCCCAGAGGCTTGAGCACGATTTCGTTGTGCGTTTCAGCAAAGGCGCTGAGCTCCTGAACGCGACCCGACACCAACGTTGGAGCCATCCAGCGGCTGAAGCGCAGCGCGCCGAGCTTCTCGTTCCAGCTGCGCAGCGAATCGGGGCGATTGAGCACACGCACTCCAGCGCGCTCAGCCACATCCAGCAGATGGGTGGCGTAGAGATACGCCTCATCCACAGGCGGATCTTTGCGCATCCAGATCACCTGGAAGGTGGCCAGCGGAAGACGCTCACGCTCACCGACGCTGATCCATGGGTCCGGTTGAACCGGTGTAGCCATGGCGAGCGGTTCATCACCCAGAGCGATCAGATCCGCTGGCGTGCAGGCCCAAACCTCCAGGGAGGCACGACTCGCGGCCTGCATCAGGGCAGCCGTTGAATCCTTGAGCGGATTGATGCGATCCAGAGGATCCAGCACGAACAGGTGACGCATGAGCAACGGTCGTGTCAGTGGGATCGAGTAGGGAAATCAGGAGAGCAGTGCATCGAGCTCACCGGCTCGCTCCAGGGCATGCAGATCATCACAACCACCGATATGGCGGTCATCGATGAAGATCTGCGGAACACTGCGACGGCCATCGCCCCGGGCAGCCATGGCGTCACGGCCCGGCTCATCCCCATCCACGGAATGCTCGGTGTAAGCGACACCCTTGCGATCCAGAAGCTGTTTGGCGCGCACGCAGAAGGGGCAGGTGCGCCAGGTGTAGATCTCGACGCTCGGCATGGGGCCTTCAACGGGGGACCTGAATCCTATTCAGCACCGGTCGGCAACCCCGGATGCAGCATTCCGCACTGATAACGTCGCGACACCCGTCCAACGCACTCCGTTGCTCGACCTCACCGACTTCAAGCGCGACCTTTCCGAGCTCACTGACCGCCTGGGCAATGCCCAGGACTGTCTTTGACGTTCCTGCACTGAACGCACGACAGCAGGACCTCGAACAGCTCGCCGCACAACCGGATTTCTGGGACGACCAGCAGAACGCCCAGAAGCAGATGCGACGCCTCGATGAGGTGAAAGCGCAACTCCAGCAGCTCACGTCCTGGCAGGGCGCGGTCGGCGATGCCCAGGCCACGCTCGAGCTTTACGACCTGGAGCCCGACGACGACATGCTTGCCGAAGCCCAGGGTGGCCTCGATCAACTGCGCAAGGAGCTAGATCGTTGGGAGCTGGAACGTCTGCTCAGCGGTGAATACGACAAAGAGGGAGCGGTGCTCTCGATCAATGCCGGAGCCGGTGGCACGGATGCTCAGGACTGGGCTCAGATGCTGCTACGGATGTACACCCGCTGGGCAGAAGACCAGGGCATGAAGGTGTCCGTCGACGAACTCAGCGAAGGGGAGGAAGCGGGAATCAAGAGCGCCACGATCGAAATCGAGGGTCGCTATGCCTACGGCTACTTGCGCAATGAGAAAGGCACCCATCGCCTGGTGCGCATCTCTCCGTTCAACGCCAACGACAAGCGTCAGACCAGCTTCGCGGGCGTTGAGGTGATGCCCAAGCTGGAAGAAGAAGTCGACATCGACATCCCTGAGAAGGATCTGGAAGTCACCACCAGCCGCTCCGGCGGTGCCGGCGGTCAGAACGTGAACAAGGTGGAAACCGCCGTTCGCATCCTGCACATCCCCACAGGGCTCGCGGTGCGCTGCACCCAGGAACGTTCCCAGCTGCAAAACAAAGAAAAAGCCATGGCCTTGCTCAAGGCCAAGCTGCTAGTGATTGCCCAGGAACAGAGGGCGGCAGAAATCGCCGACATCCGTGGCGACATCGTGGAAGCGGCCTGGGGTAACCAGATCCGCAACTACGTGTTTCACCCTTATCAGATGGTCAAGGATCTCCGCACCCAGGAGGAGACCAACGATGTGCAGGCCGTGATGAACGGCGAGCTGGATTCCTTCATCCAGGCTCTGTTGCGCCAGGGTGTGGACAGCCCAGGACAAGACGACGAGAGCTGACCATGAGCGACAAGCCTGAAGCGATCGCCACCCCGGCCGACGCCCCAACTACCACCACACCCCCGCCCAGCTTCGTGAAGCAGGCCATGCGCAACATGGTGCGCAAAGGCAGCAAGAGCCTGTTTCACTTCGGACTGACCGCAGCCGGTTTCATCGGCTTCATCCTGGTGGTGGCCTGGCTTGGCAGACCCACACTGCCCCAGTGACATCAGCCGTGACATCCGCACCGCTGCCCTCGGCCGATGCCCCCAGCTTTGCGCTGGATCTGGCCTTCACACCGGCCGACATGAGCCTGGTGAAGGCGATCGCTGGCAGCGCCGAGCATCAACGGCTCTGCTGCGGCGAAGCCTGGGATGCAACCCTGCGACTCTGGCTCCGCCACCTTGCCCAGACCGGTGGTGACGCCGTGCCCGAGCCCCTGCTGAACTGCGAAGAAGTCTGCCTGGGCCTGCAGTTCGTCAATGACGAGGAGATCGCCGAGCTGAATCAACGCTGGCGCAACAAAGCCAGTGCCACCGATGTTCTCTCCTTCTCAGCGCTGGAAGCCGAGATGCCCCTTGAGGGCGATCCCAGCGTGGAACTCGGGGACATCATCGTGTCGGTGCCGACTGCGGAACGCCAGGCGCTGGAACAGAACCACAGCCTGGAGCGGGAGCTCTGCTGGCTGGTGAGCCATGGGCTGCTGCATCTGCTGGGATGGGACCATCCCGACGACGCCTCCTTAATGACCATGCTGCAGTGCCAGGAGCAGCTGCTTGCCATGGCCGGTATGGTTCATTCCCATGGTGAGATCGACTGTGAATCAGCAGATGAAATCACTGCTGGACCCTGAAGACGAAGCATCGGTGTCTGAGGAGATCACCCAGCGCGGCACCCGACGTGCCCACCACGCCGCCCATCGCGGAGCCTGGAAGATCGCGGGCGACCTGCCCTCCAGCTTCCGCTATGCCGCCCAAGGCCTGGGCTACGGCTTCGTTAGCCAACGCAACTTCCGCATCCACGTCAGCATCGGCAGCGTGGTGTTCGGCCTGGCGCTCTGGCTGGGGCTTCCCTCGATTCAACTGGCGGTGCTGGTGCTCACAGTGGCCGCCGTGCTGGTGCTCGAACTGCTGAACACCGCCATCGAGTCGGTGGTGGATCTGGCCATCGGCCGGCGGTTCCATCCGCTGGCGAGAATCGCCAAAGACTGTGCCGCCGCCGCGGTTCTGGTGGCCGCGATCAGCTCGCTGGTGATCGCGCTACTGCTGCTGCTCCCTCCCCTGCTCTCTCGTCTCAGCCTCTAAGCGATGCTCCTGGTCATCGACAACTACGACAGCTTCACCTTCAACCTGGTGCAGTACTTCGGCGAGCTGGCGGCGCAGCATCCCCTGGCCGCGGAACTGCGCGTGGAGCGCAACGATGCCTTGACGGTGGCTGAGATTCGCGATCTGAAACCGGACGCGATCCTGCTCTCACCGGGCCCCGGCGATCCCGATCAAGCCGGCATCTGCCTGCAGGTGCTGAAGGAACTCTCTCCAGCGATTCCCACCCTGGGCGTCTGCCTGGGCCATCAGGCCCTCGCCCAGGCCTACGGCGGACGGGTGGTGCGCGCAGCCGAGCTGATGCATGGCAAAACCTCACCGGTGTTGCACCGGGGCGAAGGCGTCTTTGCCGGGCTGCCGCAACCGCTCACAGCCACCCGATATCACAGCCTGATCGCCGAGCGGGAGACTCTCCCGGAGTGCCTCGAGGTCACCGCCTGGCTCGAGGACAACACGGTGATGGGACTGCGCCACCGGCAGTACCCCCATCTCCAGGGCGTGCAATTCCACCCCGAAAGTGTGCTCACCGAGGCCGGGCACAAGCTGCTGGCCAACTTCCTGCGTCAGGCCGAAGCCCGGGTTCAACACTGCTAACTTCCTGGGCCAGCGGCCTCTCCTCCATGACTCTCCTTCCGCAGCGCCAGGGTCCTGGACGCACCGTGAGCGCTCTTGCCGCCGGGTTGACGCTGGGCGTACTGGTCGGAATGCCCGGTCACACCGGAGGAGTGTCCATCACCAGCTACGGCCACAGCGCCCTGTTGATTCGCGGAGGTGGCCAGTCGGTGCTGGTGAATCCCTTCCGGGCTGTGGGTTGTGCCAAAGGCCTGGCCGAGCCGCGCGTCAGCGCCACGGTCACCCTGGCCAGCTCAGAACTTCCCGACGAAGGAGCCCGCCTCGGCGGTGGGACCTACCTATCGAAGCCAGGCTCCTATCGCGTCGGCGGCCTGGATCTGGAAGGTTTCGCCGCTCCCCATGACCGCGTGGGCGGACGCCGCTTCGGGGACGCCACAATCTGGCGCTGGCAACAAGGCGGCCTGAACTTTGCCCACCTGGGCGGAACCGCAGCCCCCCTGAGCGGGGAGGACAAGGTGCTGCTCGGCCGGCCGGATGTGTTGATCCTCGGCGTGGGAGGCGGCGGCAAGGTGTACGACGGCGAGGAGGCCGCGGAGGTGGTGCGTCAGCTCAACCCCAGGCGGGTGATTCCTGTGCAGTACGTCACCGGCGATGCCCCGGCAGGATGCGACCAGGGGGGCGTTCAGCCCTTTCTGGATGCCCTGCGTGGCGCCGAAGTGCGCCGCGTAGGACCGAGCCTGACCCTCCCCGGCACTCTGGGGGACGGAACCGTGGTTGACGTGATGCGCTGAGTGGGCAGCGCTCAGCTCTCGAGCTGCGCGTAGGTCGTCCAGAAACGCTGCATCTGTTCGAGGGTGCCGATGCTCACACGCAACGCACCATCAATCTGTGGCTTGCCGGCCATGCCGCGCACCAGGATGCCGGCGCTGCGCAGCTGCTGCTCCACGGCTTCGGCCGATCGCCGCGGCCAGACCAGCAAGTAGTTACCACCGTCGCAATGGAAGACGGCACCAGATTGCGTTAATTGCGAAACGAGATAGTCTCGAGCACGTGCCACCTCAGCCACATAGTGATCGGTGTAGTCCTGATCGCCCAGAGCTGCAAACGCCGCTGTTACCGCCAGGCTGTTGACGTCATAGGGACCGGTGACCCGGCTGACCCGGTCGACCACCCCCGCGGCACCGATGGCAAATCCCATGCGCAAACCAGCGAGACCGGCGGTCTTGGCCAGGGAGCGCAGCACCAGCAGATTGGCGTGGACATTGAAGTCCACCTTGGGCAGCACACTGTCGCCGGTGAACGCCTCATAGAGCTCGTCCACCACCAGCAGGGTGCCTGGCGCCGCCGCGGCCAGCTCCAGCACCTGCTCTGCGGGAACACGGGTGCCCGTGGGGTTGTTGGGGTTGCAGAGCATCAAAATTTTTGGCCTGCGCTGCAGGGCCGTGCGCATCGCCTCCAGCGGAAAGCGAAAACCCGGAAGGTCATGGGGCAGGGCCTCGATGGCCATCCCCTGCATACCCGCACACGGGGCGTAATAACCGAAGGTGGGACTGGTGGTCAGCAGCGTGTCACCGGCCGATCCGTAGGCATGGATCACCGCATGGATCGCAGCATCCACACCGTTGAAGAGCCCCACCTGGTCGATGGTCAGGGGATGGGCAAGCCCGGCTGGCGAGGCCTGCAGGTTGGCGATTAAGGCCTCTCGTAATCCGTCATATTCCGGGTACACCGCGACCTGATCAGCCGGGTAGGAGCGAAGCGCCTCCGTGACCGCAGGGCTGGGACCAATGGTGTTCTCGTTGAAGTCGAGACGCAGCAGACCCCGGCGCCCCTCCAGAGGCGCGCTGTAACCCCGAAGGCGTTCCACATCGGGACGAGCTTCGGGAGCAGGAATCGGTTCAGGCATGGCCATCAGCGATGAATCGCATCTCCTGGAGGGTGGTGCCGAAGCAAGGCAAAGAGATGAACCACCCCAAACTATTCACAGCCACCCAACAGAGCGCAGCGTCAGCCTGTGCCCACCGATGATGCAAGCACTGCAGCAATCGGCCGGATGACCGCCAGCTCCAGCGCATCGACGCCAGCCACCACCTCCAGCTTCGCTGAGTTCGCTCAGCAGGTGGATTACTCGCTGATGCGGCAACTGCGGCCCGATCCGCAGTCCACTCCGGATGGACAGGATCACCGCGCACGACAAGTGCGTTCCGGCCACTACGTGCCAGTGACGCCGACACCGCTTCCCAATCCCGAGTACATCGCCCACAGCCCTGAGCTCTTCGCTGCGCTGGGCTTGGACGAAACCCTGGTCCACGACGGCGACTTCCGCAGTGTGTTCTCCGGCGAGCTCAGCCACATGAGCGAACCGATGCGCCCCCATGGCTGGGCGACTGGCTACGCCTTGTCGATCTACGGCACGGAATACGTGCAGCAGTGCCCCTTCGGCAATGGCAACGGCTACGGCGATGGGCGCGCCATCTCCGTGGTTGAAGGGGTGTTTGAGGGTCAGCGCTGGGAGATGCAGCTGAAGGGCGGCGGACCGACGCCCTATTGCCGTGGTGCTGATGGTCGGGCTGTGCTCCGGTCGAGCGTGCGCGAATTCCTGGCCCAGGAGTTCATGCATGCCCTGGGGATTCCCACGTCCCGCTCCCTGACGCTTTACGTCTCCCACGACGAGACCGTGCGTCGCCCCTGGTATTCGGGCGCCTCACCCTCCATGGACCCCGACATCCTGGTCGACAATTCAGCGGCGATCACCACGCGAGTGGCGCCATCGTTCCTGCGGGTGGGTCAGCTGGAGCTGTTCGCACGACGGGCCCGCAGCGAAGCGCACCCTGAGGCCAATCAGGAGCTGGAGATGATCGTGCAGCATCTGATCGAGCGGAATTACAGAGAAGAGATTGATGGCGCCCTGCCGTTCCCGGCGCAGGTGGTGCAGCTGGCGCGGTTGTTCCGGGAACGCCTAATCAGCCTGGTGTGCCATTGGATGCGCGTGGGCTATTGCCAGGGCAACTTCAATAGCGACAACTGCGCCGCCGGCGGCTTCACCCTCGACTACGGACCGTTCGGCTTCTGCGAACTATTCGACCCACGCTTTCAGCCCTGGACCGGCGGGGGAATTCATTTCTCCTTTTTCAACCAACCGAAAGCGGCGGAGACCAACTACCGAATGTTCTGGTCAGCGCTCAAAACGCTGCTGAAGGATTACCCCACCGAAACAGCGGAACTGGATGCACTGCATGCAACCTTCAGCGAAGCCATCAAGGCCGAACTGGATGCCATGTGGGCTCGCAAGCTCGGCCTGGCCAGCGTGGCTCCGGAGCTGATCGGCGATCTGCTGCAGCTGATGGTGGCCTCAAAGGCGGATTACACGATTGTTTTCCGTGAATTGGCATCCCTGCCCAACGAGGTCACGCCGCTGAAGCGGGGCTTCTACGTACCCAGCGATGCAGAGCTCGAGGCGCAATGGAACGCCTGGCTGAGGCGTTGGCACCAGCAGCTGAGTGGCAGTGGCGAACCCGAAGAGATCGCCGCTGCGATGCGACATACCAATCCCGCCATCACCTGGCGCGAATGGTTGATCGCCCCGGCCTATGAGCAGGCGGCTCACGGTGATTACAGCCTGGTGCGCGAACTGCAGACGGTGTTCCGCAACCCCTATGAACCGCTCTCAGCCGAACTCGCTGATCGCTACGACCAACTGCGACCACGGGAGTTCTTTGGCGCCGGAGGCATCTCCCACTACAGCTGTTCGTCTTAAAGGCGCGTGATTGGGAGGAGTTCCAACAACTGCTCCCGATCCATCCCGGCCATCACAGCGAGCGATAACAACACACGCGCTTTCTGGGGGTTGAGCACACCAGCCGGGAGCAAGCCCAATTGGGCATCATGCTCAGCAAGATGCACAGGCCCAGACCCGCAGCGGTTGGCCCGCAGCATCAGCGGCCGCGGGCTAGCCCATGCCTCCAACACACGGCATTCGCCAGCTGACAACTGGCCGGCGCCAGTGCCAGTGAACACCAGGCCCGCAACACCGGCATTGAGACAGGCGCTCAGCACAATTGGCTCAGGCTCTACGCAGCCGTAAACGATCGGCACCTGGGGCCATTGCTCCGGTAAATCGAGCCCAGCGAAGGGCACATGCCGAGGTCCGCTCGCCATTGGCAGATGAACGCCAACGTCGTCCACCCAGCCCAACGGCCCTCTGCCGGGACTGGCGAAGGCCCCCACCCCCTGGGTGGCCACCTTGGTGACATCGCGAGCGCCATGGATCTGGCCATCCATCACCACCAGCACACCCTGCCCACGCGCCTCCGGGCTGACTGCCACATGCACCGCCTGGAACAGATTCAATGGCCCATCGGCACTGAGAGCTGTGGCCGGGCGCATCGCTCCCACCAGCACCACCGGTCGACGGTCATCAATGAGCAACTGCAGCAACCAGGCGGTTTCCTCGAGGGTGTTGGTGCCATGGGTGATCACCACTCCGGCTAGCTCCGGGTTTGTCGCGAAGGCAGCGCGAATGCGCCGCACCAAGGCACGCCAGTGCGCAAACAGCAGGTCGGCGCTGTCGACGTTGGCGACTTGCTCCACAGTGATCGCCGCAAGGCCCTGCAGCTGGGGCACCGCCGCCACCAGGGCATCGCCCCCAAAAACGCCCGCGGTGTAGTCGTTCAGCGTGGCGCTGTCGGCTGCACAGCCGGCAATGGTGCCACCCGTGGCCAGCAGCAGCAGCCGGGGCAAGCCGGATCTGCTCACATCCGCTCCAACGTGGCAATGCCGAGCAGGCCGAGGCCGGCCTTGAGCGTGTCGGCGGTGAGACGGCAGAGGGCCAGGCGCGAAGGCAGCGCCTCAGCGTCAGCCTTGAGTACGGGCACCTGGTCGTAGAAGCGGTTGAACACCTGGCTGAGCTCGAACAGATAGCTGCACAACCGGTTGGGGAGCAGCTCCTCCTCCACCTCGGCGATCACGGCATCGAACTTGAGCAGCTCCCGCACCAGGGCCCACTCCTGGGGCTCGCTGAACTGGAGTTGGTCGGCCGCCACATCGAGATCGCCACCCTTGCGAGCGATCCCGGCAATGCGCACCACCGCGTAGAGCAGATAGGGAGCGGTGTTGCCCTGGAGGGCCAACATGCGATCGAAGGAGAACTGATAATTGGTGATCCGGTTCTGGCTGAGGTCGGCGTATTTCACCGCCGCCAAACCCACGGTGCCGGCCACGTGCTGGATGAACTCCTCCGGCTCGCTGCGCTCCTCCTCCTTGAGGCGCGAGCGCAGGTCCGCCTCCGCACGTTCCACGGCCTCATCGAGCAGATCCCGCAGACGCACGGTGTCACCGGCGCGGGTCTTGAGCTTCTTGCCGTCTTCCCCTTGCACCAATCCAAAGGGCACGTGCTCCAGGCGAGCGCCGTCAGGGATCCAGCTAGCCCGTTCGGCCACCTGGAACACCCCTGCAAAGTGATTGGCCTGACCGGAATCGGTCACGTAGATCACCCGACGGGCCGCATCGCCATCAGGGGCCTCTGCGAACCGGTAACGAATCGCAGCCAGGTCTGTGGTGGCGTAATTGAAGCCACCATCGCTCTTCTGAACGATCACCGGTAGCGGTTTTCCGTCCTTGCCGCTGACCCCCTCCAGGAAAACGCACTCCGCACCGTCATCGGTGACCAGCAAACCCGTCTGCTTCAGCCCATCGATCACCGCCGGCAAGAAAGGGTTGTAGAACGACTCCCCACGTTCGCTGAGGCGAATGTCGAGCCGGTCGTAGATCTTCTGGAACTCGCGCCGCGACTGATCGCAGAGGAGACCCCAGGCCTTCAACGACAGAGGATCACCACCCTGCAGCTTCACCACCTCCTCGCGGGATGTGGTCTGGAACGCCTCGTCATCATCGAAGCGCTTCTTCGCCTCGCGGTAAAAGGCCACCAGGTCACCGAGGTCGATGGCATCCGCGGTGTCGAGCGCTTCGGGAGCCACCTGCTTGAGATGGGTGATCAGCATCCCGAACTGGGTGCCCCAGTCGCCCACATGGTTGAGCCGCAGCACCGGGTGCCCACGGAACTCCAGCACCCGCGCCAACGAGTCACCGATGATCGTGGAGCGCAGGTGCCCCACATGCATCTCCTTGGCGATGTTGGGACTGGAGAAGTCCACCACCACCGGCGCCGCGTTGCTCACCGCCGGCACACCAAGCCGTTCGTCCCCCAGCCGTGCCGACACCTCCTGGGCTAGCCGCTCTGGACGGATCGTGAGGTTGATGAAGCCAGGCCCGGCGATCTGAGGGTCCAGACACAACTCGGTGAAAGCCGCATCCGCTTGCAGCTGCTCCACGATGGCCGTCGCGATCTGGCGCGGCGCCTGCTTCAGCGGCTTGGCCAGGGGCAAGGCACCATTGGCCTGGAAATCGCCGAATTCCGGCTTGCTCGCTGGCGCCAACTGGGGATCCAAACCAGCCTCCCCTGCCTCAGCCCAGGCCTCGGGGAAGGCCCGTTGCAAGGCACCACGCAATTGGGTTTCAAGGGCGTTGGCGATGCGCAGCATGGACAGCAGCGAGAAATGCAATCCGCCTGATCATCCCCCGGCACGGGCAGCGCCCGGCCATCAGTCCTGACCCGCCGCACTGAAGCGCATGCTCAGATCCAGCCAGGCACTGCGTGTCACCGGAGCACTGGTGGAAATCAGATCGATGCCGGTGGCCGCATAAGCCTGCAACTCGGAAGGCTGAATACCGGAGGCCTCCAGCACCACCGCACCTGGCTGAGGCCGCTGCAGGGCGAGCTGACGCAAGCGAGGCACGAGCTCGCTCAGCGCCTCAGGACGAAACTCGTCGAGCAACACACCATTGGCACCGGCGGCCACTGCCGCCATCGCTTCCGTCTCGGTTTCCGCCTCAACAATCACCTGAGCCGGCCAGGGAGCTGCAGCACGTACGGCCGCGATCGCCGCCTCGACGCCTCCGGACCAGGCCAGATGGTTCTCCTTGAGCATGGCGGCATCATCGAGGCCGAGGCGGTGATTCACACCACCGCCGCAGCGCACGGCGTACTTCTCCAGCACCCGCAAGCCTGGGGTGGTCTTGCGGGTGTCGGCAAGGCGCACGCCGCTTCCCTGAAGTTGCTTCACCAGTTCCGCCGTGGCCGTGGCGATGCCAGACAGACGCATCGCCAGATTCAGCGCCGTGCGCTCTGCGGCCACCAACGCCGCCGCCTCGGCCTCCAGATTCAACAGGCGTTGCCCTGGGCTTACCGGGTCACCATCGGCGACCAAAAGCTGCACGCTGGCAGCGGGATCGAGCAGCCGAAACACAACATCCAGCAGCGAACCGCCACAAAACACCCCTGACGCCTTGCTGATCCAATGCGCCCGGCAGCGACCGGGGGGCAAGGCAGGGGCACTGAGATCACCGCGACCAAGATCTTCCTGCAGCCAGTCACGCAGTTGTTGCTGAAGAGCTGGCGTCAATGGCAGCGATGCGGCGCTCATTCTGAATTCAGCGTGATGGACCCATGGGCAGCTTGGCTCAGCTCATTGCGGCCATTCGGGCTCCCTGCCACGAGGACGCACGTTGAAGCGTTCACGCACCTGATCAAGGGGATCGGCGAAATGCTCCCAGGGATTGATGCCAGCGATCAGATCCGCCGTGACCGAAGTGCCATGCTCAATGCCCGCAAACAATCGGTCCACATCCAAGGCCTGCCGCTCCCCTTGGATGAAGGGGGTTGCCCCAAACCCCAACTCAAATTCAGCCAGAGCGAACAACACGACATAAAAGGGATCGAGGCGCTCAAATCCGGCCTGGAAACCGAGCACAGCGCCCTCTTCAGCAGCGGTGGTGCCGTAACCGCCCAGCACGTGACAGCAGTCGTGGTGCATCACCGGCGGCGGTGGTCCACCGACCTCCCCAGGAAAGCCGAAGTGATTGCGGTCAATAAACGTGGCATAGGCCCGACCAAAGCTGCCTGGCGGATAGTCCCGTAAGGCTTGATAGCGCTCAGCCATGACAGGGTCTCCTTGCGCCAGCAGAACCCTCGCGACTGCCAAGACCCCACGCAATCCCTCCTGCTGGAGGGTGACTTTCACCGCAGAGCCCATGAAACCGCGCCGCGCGATATCCAGTCGAATCAGACCCAGACGCTGATCCATCACCTGCTGAAACGTCCGCACTGGGGCGGGGTCAACCTGCATCGCCGCAGCGGCTTGCTCCAGAAGTTGTAGTTGCCTTGCCGAAGGCTCCCCATCGAAGAGGGCGACCAAGGTCATGCCACGCAGGATCCGCTCACGCCACTGGGGATCAGAATTCGCCGCCCGCACCTGCTCGGCCAACATCTGCGGCGTTATCAGAGGCAACGACTCCAGCGCCACATCAATGCGAAGCAAGTGATCGCGAACCCCACATATGGCCGCCAGGGCCCTAGGGGAGGGGTCTCCGTCACAACGGGCGATCGCCAGGAGCGCTGCCAAACCGGCTTGCCCGATGACTTGGCGCTGTTCGAGGGGCACCGCGACGTTGAAATCAATCACGCAATCCACGTCTTGGCATCCCATGCTGAGATGTGGAAGTCACGGTGTCAGCCCTACTTGCCGATACAGAAGCGGGAAAAGATCCGGTCCAGAACCGATTCGGTGAGCTCTTCGCCCGTGATTTCACCAAGGCTGTGGATCGCCTGACGCAGATCAATCGTCCAGAAATCCCAAGGCAAACCATCGGCCGCCACTTGCTCACCGCGCTGCAAGGCATCTGCAGCCGCGGCCGCCAGATCACCCTGGCGCTGATTGAGCGCCACCAGCAAGGCGCCATCCGTGAGCGCACCGCAGCGTTCCAACAGGCCCTGCACCAGCTCTGCCTCGCCAACACCGGTGGCTGCACTGAAGCGCACATCGGCATGCCGATCGTCTGCGGCCACTGAAGCTGCCGAACCCTCCCCTTCCACCAGATCAGCCTTGTTGCCAACACGCAACCAGGGGACCCCTGCGGGAATGAGCTGGCGCAAGCTTTCGTCGTCAGCCGTCCAGCCGACACTCAGATCGAAAAGCAGCACCACCAGATCGGCGCTGACCAAGGCATCGTGGCTCCGAGCAATGCCCATCTGCTCCACCGCATCCTGCGTGGCGCGGATGCCCGCGGTGTCGAGCAGCGTGATCGGCACGCCCTCCAGCACGATCTCGCTTTCCAAAAGATCGCGAGTGGTTCCGGGAAGATCGGTCACGATCGCTCGCTCGCGCCGACTGAGGCGATTGAGCAAGGAGCTCTTGCCCACATTGGGACGACCGACCAGTGCCACCCGCAACCCCTGGCGCAAAGCGACACTGCGTTGCCCGTCCTCCACGAGCTGCAACAGCGCACGTCGCACATCCAGCAGCTCCTGCAGCAACGCCACCGCATCGAGGGGCGGAAGATCCTCTTCGAAATCCACCCTGGCCTCCAGTTCACTGAGCTGGTCGAGCAGCCGTTGCCGCAGCGCTTCAATCCGCTGCTGCACGCCACCATCCACGCCCGCCATCGCCAGCTGAGCGGCTCGCTGACTGCGCGCGGCCACCAGGTCGCTGATCGCCTCGGCGCGGGTGAGATCGAGACGACCATTGAGCACCGCCCTCTGGCTGAACTCCCCGGGCTGGGCGCGACGAACGCCGGGCTGAGCCAGCACCTGTTCCAGCACGCGCTGGACGGCCATCACACCGCCGTGGCAGTGGATCTCCACCACGTCTTCACCGGTGAAGCTGCGCGGCGCCAGCATCAGCAACACCAGCACTTCATCGATCCGCTCAGTCCCTCCCTGGGCGAGCACATGGCCGTACAAGACGCGATGGCTCTCCCAGGGCTGATCCCCCGGGATGCAGGTCACCGCGCGCACCGCGTTCTGGGCCTGAGGACCCGACAGACGAATCACTGCAATGCCGCCCTGACCGGGCGCCACGGCCGTTGCCACAGCCGCAATCGTTAGGCGCTCCCCGTTGATCTCCTGCATCACAGCGGCGCAGCGGCCCCTTCTTTCTCCTTCCTACGATCACATCCCATTTCTCGAGGCCAAGACCACTGAGCACTTCTTGGGGCCGGATGCTGCGTCGAACGCGGAAGCGGTTGCAACAGGGGCTGCAGTGGCTGTGGGAGCAGGAGGGAACACCGGGCCAGAGAGCCCGGGGGCTCGCGGCCGGAATCTTCTGCGGCTGCTTTCCGATCTTTGGCCTGCAAACCCTGGCGGGCATCACGTTGGCCAGCGTGGTGCGCGGCAATCACCTGCTAGCAGCAGCTGGCACCTGGATCAGCAATCCCTTCACCTACGTGCCGCTGTATTGGTTCAACTACCGCATCGGGGCCTTGTTCCTGGGCCCCGGAAGTCAATGGTCCGGTCTGGACAGCCTGCGCCAGGAGGGCTTCGGTGCAACGGGGTGGAGTGTGCTCAGCCGCTTGCTGTTGGGGTCCACCATCACCGGGGCCATCTGCGCTGCACTGGGCTGGTGGCTGAGCCTGCGATGGCTGCGGCAGCAACGACGCAGCTCTTGAGCGGCAACGCAATGGCTGACAGGCAAGGCATAGCGGTCAGTTGCCGCAGTTGCGCGCAATGTCGATCACATCAGCCATCGAACGGATCTGGTGCATTGTGCGCTGCAGTTGATCAGCACTGGCGAGCTCGAGGCGGAGATCGATGCGAGCTGGTCGGCCATGACTGGTCTTCACGCGCGCATCGCTGACGTTGATGCGGCCATCGGACAAGCGCATCAGGATGTCTTTGAGGATCCCCACCCGGTCGATCACCTCGATACGGAGCTGCGCCGGGAAGCGCTGCCCTTGGGTGGCAACATCTGGGTTCCAGCGCACAGGCAATCGCCGTTCGCTGGGAATCGCCTCCACATTGGAGCAATCCTGACGATGCACGGTGATGCCGTGGTTGCCGAGGGCGACGGTGCCGACGATTGCTTCACCCGGCAAGGGGCTGCAACAGCCGCCGAGGCGGTAGTCAAGACCTTCAACGCCGAGGATCGGTTCGTCCTGTTCAGCGCCGGATCGGGGAGTGCCGCTTTCAGCTTGCTCAACGAGCTGACGGGCGACATCTTCATTGGTGAGCGGCTCCTCTTCGGCAGCCGTCTGCAGGCGAATCTCCTCGCGCAAACGGTTGAGCACCTGATGGAGCGTCACGGCACCGAAACCAAGAGCCGCAAGCAGATCCTCCGTGCTCTGCAGATTGCAGCGCTCGGCGACGCGCGTCATCGCCTCGCTGTTCAGCAGAGAGTCGAAGCCGCTGCGCCCCAGCTCCCGCTCCAGCAGATCCTTGCCCCGCTGAATCGTTTCATCGCGATGGCTGCGCTTGTACCACTGACGAATGCGATTGCGCGCCGTGGGAGTGCCTACGAAGTTGAGCCAATCAAGACTGGGATGCGCCGTCTTGCTGGTGAGAATGTTGACGAAGTCGCCGTTCTGCAGGGGTGTTGAGAGGGGCGACAGGCGATCGTTGATGCGAACGCCATGGCAGTGATTGCCCACTTCGGAGTGAATCCGATAGGCGAAATCCACTGCCGTGGATCCCTTGCGCAGGCCGACCACTTCCCCTTTGGGAGTGAACACGAACACCTCCTCGTCAAAGAGGTCTTCCTTGATGGACGCCAAGTAATCGTTGTGATCGTCGGCACCGCCTTCCTGTTGCCAATCAACCAGCTGACGGAGCCAGTTGAACCGCTCGGTGTCGCCACCCGCAGCCGGTGAGCCGCCCTCTTTGTATTTCCAGTGGGCCGCGATGCCGAATTCCGCCACGCGGTGCATATCGAGCGTGCGGATCTGCACTTCGATCGGGCGATGACGGCCAATCACAGCCGTGTGCAACGACTGATAGCCGTTGGGTTTCGGCAGACCGATGTAGTCCTTGAAGCGCCCGGGAATCGGACGGAAGGTGTCATGCACCACGGCCAGAGCCCTATAACAGGCCTCAACGCTTGGCGTCAGGATGCGCAGGGCAGCCACGTCGTAGATCTCGTGGAACGCCTTCTGCTGGCGTTCCATCTTGGTCCAGATGCCATAGAGATGCTTCGGCCGACCGCTCACCTCGCAGTTCTCGAGCCCAACGGCGGAGAGGCGATCACTGAGCAGCTGAACGGTGACACCCAAACGCTGCTCGCGCTCACTGCGCTTGGTGGCCACCTCTTGCTGAATCTCGCGAAACGCATCCGGCTCCAGCAGCTTGAAGGAGAGGTCCTCGAGTTCCCACTTGAAACGACCGATGCCAAGACGATTGGCAAGGGGGGCATAGATCTCTCGGGTTTCACGCGCAATGCGCTGACGTTTTTCTTCCCGCAGCGCCCCGAGTGTTCGCATGTTGTGCAAACGGTCGGCGAGTTTGACCAACACCACGCGGATGTCACTGGCCATTGCCAAGAACATCTTGCGCAGGTTTTCCGCCTGGGCCTCGGTGCGGGTGGTGAAGTGAATTCCGCCAAGCTTGGTCACACCCTCCACCAGCTCGCGCACCTCAGGGCCGAAGTGGCTCTCCAGCTGTTCCGGCGTGACATCGGTGTCTTCCACCACATCGTGCAGAAAGCCCGCCGCAATCACACTGGCGCTGGCACCGATATCCCGCAGCAAGTCAGCCACCGCCACCGGATGAACGATGTAGGGATCACCGCTGGCTCGGAATTGCCCCTCATGCAGCTGAAACGCGAAATCAAAGGCCGCCGCCAGCAGTGCCTCTGCATCCGTCGGGCAACTGTGACCAATCCCAGGCGGAACATGGTCGATGCACTCCCGCAACCAGGGCGGCAGTTCGATTCCGTAATCGTCGGCGGACCGGATGGGACGGTCCCTCAGCGCCACTAAACCGCAGGCGGGGGCTGCGGATCCTCCTGGAACCTGCGATGCAGCCGTCGCGGAGGTGGCGTTCAGCATCCAGCCGGTCAAGTGAATCCATGGTATGTAGCCGTGAGCCCCTGCGCTTCTCCTGCGATGAGTCCCGCACCAGACGCTGTGCTGGAGATGAGCCACTTCCGACTGCGCTATCCGAGCAGCCAGAGCTGGACGCTGGATGGCCTCGACCTGCGCCTCCAGGCGGGAGAACGACTGGCCTTGGTCGGTCCCTCAGGCTGCGGCAAGAGCACGATCGCCCGCGCTGCCCTTCAGCTCCTGCCCCCTGGCAGCCAATGCTCAGGAGATCTAAGCCTGATGGGATGCGATCCACGCGGCCTGGCGCTGCCGGAGCTTCGATCCCTGCGCGGCGAGTCCGTCGGCCTGGTGTTCCAGGACCCGATGACACGACTCAATCCCTTGATGACAGTGGGGGATCACCTGCTGGATACCCTGCGCGCGCACCGGCCGGACATGAATCCATCGGAACGTCGCCATCGCGCCCAAACACTGCTGGAACAGGTGGGCATCGGCGCCGGCCGCTTCCGCGCCTATCCCCATGAGTTCAGCGGCGGCATGCGCCAACGACTGGCCATTGCTCTAGCCATTGCCCTGCGCCCTCCGCTGGTAATTGCGGATGAACCCACCACAAGCCTGGATGTGGCCGTCGCCGGCCAGGTGATGGCCGTCCTGCGGGACCTCTGTGACGAGCTGGGCAGTGCGCTGCTGCTCATCAGTCACGACCTGGCCATGGCCAACCGCTGGTGTGAACGAATGGCCGTGATGGACGGCGGCAAGGTCGCCGAAATCAACAGCAGCGATGTGGTTCTCACCTATCCCAGCTCCAGGGTGGGTCAGCGTCTGCTCTCTGCCGCACGCGCACGGGAGGGCAGCCAAACACCCGCGGCTCCAGAGGCCGACGTGGTGCTGGATGTGCAGGAACTGCGCTGCTGGCACAACCTGGGGGGCCTGCCCTGGAGGCCCAACTGGCTCAGAGCCGTCGACGGCATCAGCTTTCAGCTTCAGGCGGGCGAGACCCTGGGTGTGGTGGGGGGCTCCGGTTGCGGGAAAAGCACCCTCTGCCGAGCCCTGATGGGACTGACGCCCATCCGTGGCGGACAGGTCAAGCTGCTGGGGCAACCGCTGCTGCGTCTGCAAGGGAGCGAAGAACGCCAGGCACGACGAACGATCCAGATGGTGTTTCAAGACCCACTTGCTTGTCTCAACCCAGCGATGACCGTGGCAGAAGCCATTGGCGATCCGCTGCTGATTCATGGGCTGGCCTCGCCGGCCGAAGCACGCCGTCAGGCCCGGGACCTGCTGGAACGCGTGGGGCTGACGCCAGCGGAACGGTTCCAGAACCGATTGCCGCGGCAGCTGTCAGGAGGACAGCAACAGCGGGTGGCGATCGCACGCGCCCTTGCCCTGGGACCGAAGGTGCTGATCTGCGATGAAAGCGTGAGCATGCTGGACGCTGAAATCCAGGCCGAAGTGCTGGCGCTGCTGCGCCAACTGCAACAGGAACTCGGGCTGGCCATGATCTTCGTGACCCATGACCTGTCCGTCGCCAGCGGCTTCTGCCACCGACTGCTGGTGCTGGATCGGGGGCATGTGGTGGAGGAAGGACCAGGAGACCGACTGCTGCATCAGCCGCAGGCGCAGATCACCCAGACCCTGGTCGAAGCCTGTCCACGTTTGCCCGAAGCCTGACGGTCACCCGCGGTCACATCACCCACCCCAGGCAGTCACGGGTGAGTCATCAGCCTCCGTTGAACTGAAGGCTGCCTGGATTCCTGTGACATGGACACCATCCACCACGAGCACGCGTCAGCCGGCCATACGCACCACGGCAGCGCCGATTCCGATTTCATTGACATCACCGCCTGGGGAAGCTTTCACGGCTCGAATCACAACTCCGAACACAACGAACTGGTAGGCGGCCGGACACCCATCACCACGGAAGCACTCGTTGCCTACAACGGCCTGCGTGCCTTTGCTGGGCTCGAGGCGGTTGCCCTAGACGATGTTGGGCGGTGGGCCTTCGCCGAAGGACTCACGAACAATTCCCAGGCCTGGGGGAACGATTTACTTGGAGTCGGACTCTGGTATGCCATGCAGGGCGCCAAGGTCGGCTGGATCGCGGACAACTCCTATCGCCCCCAGCTGCTTGCCGATCTGCAACGCACCGCACGCCTCGGCAGCAGCGAGGCGGTGATGACCATGGTGCGGGAGGTCAGCCATGACGGTTTCGCCGATTTTCTGATCAACCAAGGCCTACAGGAGGCCTTCATCAACACGCTCAAGATGGAGCCCCACTACGGCGGATGGATGCATGGCCGCACCCACGGCTTCCTCCCGATCGAAAGCGGTGCCATCGCCCATGACATCAATCACCTGACCGTTCTCGGCTGGGATCAAAACCAGCCATTCATGAACGACACCTTCGATTGGCCGCAATGGCCGGCACTGGAGGTGAGCGATAACAGAGTGATCAACTATTTCCAGAGCATGGTTGCCCTGGGAGCCCCTCTCGAAAGCAACCTCGATGGTCTGGGGACCGGCGCACCTGCACCACCAACCCAACCTCAACCTGACAGTCCCCCACCAACCGGGGTCAGTGACGGCGAGGTCAGCGACGAGGAGCCCTGGGTGGACACCAACCCGGAATCCACCACCAATCCGGACCCAGTCACCGGAGTGGATGTGGAGGTTGGCGGTCAACTGTGGTGGGGAGGACTGACTGCATCCCTCGAGGTGACCAACACCAGCGACCAAACCGTGGAGAACTGGGGCGTGCAGTTCTCCAGTGACCATCGCTTCTATGGCGAAGCCTGGGGCGTGAACGTGGACACTCAGGCTCTGGAGGATGGCGGATACCTCTACGAAGTCTCAGGCCTCGACTGGGGGCAGACCCTGGCGGCTGGCCAGACGATCCAGGTGGGCTTCAACGCGCTCACAGGAATCACGGAGAACGTCAACATCCCACTCACCGAAGCTCTGTTGGTTGCCGACGGCAGCGCCATGACGGTGATCTGAGGTCCTGGCCAACGATGCCATCGCCAGGAGTGAAGACGACGGCAGCCACGTCAAGCTGAACAGCATCTGGCTGTGCCAGTAAGGCCTCACGCAGCGCGACGCCTGAGGACGGACAAAAGTTTCTCCATCACCGGCGGGACCGGAGCTTCAAACAGCATCCGGTCCCGTGTGATCGGGTGATCCAGCCCCAGCTGAAAAGCATGCAGGGCCTGTCCTGGCAGCTCAATGGGCAATTTGCGGCAACGGCTATAGGTGGGGTCCCCCACCACCGGATGGTTCATGTGCGCGCAATGCACACGAATCTGATGGGTTCGGCCCGTGTCGAGCTTGAAACGCAGCAACGAGTAATCACCAAGTCGTTCCTGCAAGCTCCAGTGCGTGCAGGCGTAACGCCCGTTCTCACCGCTGACCACGGCGTATTTTTTGCGATCGGCGGGATGACGGCCGATGGCCCCCACGATCGTGCCGCTGTCTCCTGCAGGCACCCCGTGCACCACCGCCAGATACTCCCGTGAGGCGATGCGCTTCTGGATCTGCACCTGCAGCTTCACAAGCGCTTCCTGAGACTTGGCGATCACGATGCAGCCCGTGGTGTCCTTGTCCAGGCGATGCACGATCCCCGGCCGCAGCTTGCCACTGATCCCCGGCAGGTCCGGACAGTGATGCAACAGGCCGTTCACCAGGGTGCCGTCCTTGTTGCCCGGCGCCGGATGCACCGTGAGGCCTGCCGGCTTATTGATCACGATCAGGTGCTCATCCTCAAAGAGCACATCCAGATCCATCGGCTCTGGTTTCAGATAAGGCAGCGGTTCCGGTGGAGGCATCCACAGCTGCACTTCATCACCGGTGCGCAGTGGCGTCTTCGCCTTGCCGGTCTTGCCGTTCACCCGCACGTAACCGGCATCGATGAATTTCTGAATCCGGGCACGACTTTGCTCCGAGCGCTGACTGACGAGCCAGCGGTCCAAGCGCATCGGCAGCGGCTTGGGATACGTCAGGCTCACAAGCTCGCCCTCTCCCTCCCCGAATCCATTAGTGAAGGTCTCCTCAGGCAGGGGCGGCCGTCGCCAGGCAGGGCTCATGCAGGCAACTCCAGGGCAATGCTGCCCAAAGCCGATTTGCGGAAGTCATCCAGCAGCCGCTGCGCCATCCGTGCCGTATCGGAGGAGGTGTGGCGCTGCGCCACCGCCTCGAGCCAGAGGGCTGGATCGTCTGTCGCTCCGGCCAGGGCCGTGCCGTAGCGTTTTTCCAGCACCGAAAGAGCCACTCCGGATGCACCCTCCGGCTCAAGCGCTCGGAGCTGACGCAGAAAGGCCTGGGCCACCAGCTCACCGTCGTAGGCCGCCTGACCGATGTCATCACACAGGGCGAGATGCAGCGCCGCCTGCTGGTCATCCAGACGCGGAGGCAACACACCCGGTGCATCCAACAGGTCGAGATCCTGGCCGAGACGCACCCAGCGCAGCGTGCGCGTCACCCCGGCGCGTCGGGCGCTGGCCACCACCTTCTGCTTCACCAATCGGTTGATCAACGCCGACTTGCCCACATTGGGAAATCCCAGGGTGAGCGCCCGCACCGGCCTGGGGCGCATGCCACGGTTACGCCGCCGTTCGTTGAGCTGGTCACCAGCGCGGATCGCGGCCTGCTGCACCTGCTTGACCCCCGTGCCGGCTTTGGCATCACACCACACCGTGCGTTGCCCCTTGGCCTTGAACCAGGCCTCCCAGGCCAGGCGAGCGTCAGCCGTGACCATGTCGCGACGGTTGATCACCAGCAGGTGCTGTTTGCCCTTGATCCAACGACTGAGGTGGGGGTGCCCGGTGGCCAGAGGGATGCGCGCATCCCTCACCTCAATCACCAGATCCACCTTGTCGAGATTGCGGCGCAGCTGCTGTTCCGCCTTGGCGATGTGGCCCGGATACCACTGAATCGGCGGCGAACTCACGGCACCACCAGCACTGGACAGGGCGCGAGCTGAATCACCCGCGCTGCGGTGCTTCCGGCTTCGGCTTCAAGCTTCACGCCGCGCGTCCCCATCACG
Organism: Synechococcus sp. NOUM97013; assembly: GCF_014279815.1. Taxonomy (NCBI): domain Bacteria; kingdom Bacillati; phylum Cyanobacteriota; class Cyanophyceae; order Synechococcales; family Synechococcaceae; genus Synechococcus; species Synechococcus sp. NOUM97013. The sequence continues at coordinate 2,280,938 of NZ_CP047941.1, forward strand.
ATCACATCCACATTCAACTCATCGGCCACATCGCAGATCACAAAGGCTGGCTTGCCCTCACGCTCCACCTCGTCGCAGGCCACCCCTGCCTGTTCAAAACGCTCCCGCGTCTGCGACAACAACGCGGCCACCGCCTCGTGGTCGTGCATTTCCGGGCGTTCGGGCTGCACCACCGAGAGCAGCACCAGCCGGCTGCTGTGACTGCGCGCAAGCTCTAACGCCTTGCCTGCGGTCTCCAGAGCCTGACGGCTCTGGTCAATGGGAAACAAAACGGTCTCGAACATGTCCAAGTCCTACGGCCAACGCCCCTGCTGTCAGTCCTAGCTCCGGGACCGCAGAACTCGTATTAATCTCACCGCGTTTTCTTACCGCACGACACAACCCTATGGCGAAGCGTTCCCTGGCCAGCCTCTCCGGCGCCGACCTCAGCGGAAAGCGTGTTCTCGTGCGGGTTGACTTCAACGTGCCCCTGAATGACGCCGGCGCGATCACGGACGACACCCGCATCCGCGCTGCCCTCCCCACCATCAACGACCTGATCGGCAAGGGCGCCAAGGTGATCCTCTCCGCCCACTTCGGTCGCCCCAAAGGCCAGGTGAACGACGCCATGCGCCTCACGCCTGTGGCTGCACGCCTGAGCGAACTGCTGGGCAAGCCCGTGGCCAAGACCGACAGCTGCATCGGCCCCGACGCTGAAGCCAAGGTGGGCGCCATGGCCGACGGCGACGTGGTGCTGCTGGAGAACGTGCGCTTCTTCGCAGAGGAAGAGAAGAACGAAGCCGGTTTCGCTGAAAAGCTGGCCAGCCTGGCTGAGGTGTATGTGAACGACGCCTTCGGCGCCGCCCACCGCGCCCACGCCTCCACCGAAGGCGTGACCAAGTTCCTCAAGCCTTCCGTCGGCGGCTTCCTGATGGAGAAGGAGCTTCAGTATCTGCAGGGTGCCATCGACGCTCCCAAGCGCCCCCTGGCCGCCATCGTGGGCGGCTCCAAGGTGAGCTCCAAAATCGGCGTGCTCGAAGCGCTGATGGACAAGTGCGACAAGATCCTTGTCGGCGGCGGCATGATCTTCACCTTTTACAAAGCTCGCGGCCTGGCCGTCGGCAAGAGCCTGGTGGAAGAAGACAAGCTGGAACTGGCCAAGGAGCTGGAGGCCAAGGCCAAAGCCAAAGGCGTGGAACTGCTGCTTCCCACTGACGTTGTGCTGGCCGACAACTTCGCCCCCGACGCCAACAGCCAGACCGCGCCTGTGACCGCCATCCCCGACGGCTGGATGGGCCTGGACATCGGCCCCGACTCCATCAAGGTGTTTCAGGACGCCCTGGCCGATTGTCAGACCGTGATCTGGAACGGCCCCATGGGTGTTTTCGAGTTCGACAAATTCGCCGCCGGCACCAACGCCATCGCCACCACCCTGGCCGACCTGAGCGCCAAGGGCTGCTGCACGATCATCGGCGGTGGTGACTCCGTCGCAGCCGTTGAGAAGGCTGGCCTGGCCGAGAAGATGTCCCACATCTCCACCGGCGGTGGTGCCAGCCTCGAACTGCTGGAAGGCAAGGTGCTGCCTGGCGTGGCCGCCCTCGACGCCGCCTGATCACCGGCCGCATGGCGGCGTCACACCGCCCGAATCCTCAACCGATTCAGCCGCTCCTTCAAAGGGCGGCTTTTTGCTGGGCGGTCGTGTGTTGATCAGGCTTTGAAGTTGATCAGGCTTTAAGCAACAGGCCGAGCGACAGCAGCCCTGCGGCAGCGATCCAACTGCCAGCCACACGCACCGCCATGCGAAAACCAGTGCTGTGGGTTGCCGCCACCTGAGCACTGATCAACACCGACAACACCGCCACGGCACTGACCACCCCCAACACATCCAGGGGCAACCCGCTCGATGCGGAGGGCATCGTGAACCCGTTGATCAGACCAAAGAGCAGACCGGAGCCAGCCACCGTGAAGGCGAGCAGCTGCACCGACAGGCGCAGTGACAACGCCACCAGCACACCCACCGCGGTGAACAGCACAGTGGAGAGCAACGCCAGCGTGAGATCCAGGCCCCAACGCTGACCGATCGCAAGCCCGATCCACCAGCTCAACGGCAGCAGCGTCAGCAGCAGGCGACCTCCCTGAGGACCCTGCTGACCGGCGAGCAACGCCAGACCCAGCACCAGCAACAGATCCGATGGCGTCAGGAACAGGTGCGCGATGCCGTCGTAGAAGCCACCGAAACCGGTCTGCATCAGGTGCGCAAACAACAGGGGCATCACGCGGCTCCCACCTGGATCAACGACCAGACCCCAACCACTGCGATCACGGCACCGACCACCTGCAGCAGGCGATGCCCCCAGGCCAGACGCCGCGCTTCACCCAGGCCGATTCCCACCAGATGGAGCAAACCGGTGGCAGCAACGAAGGCCAGGCTGAACAGCAACGCATCAGCACCATCCGGAAGCTCCACGCCGTGGGCATAACCGTGAAACAAGGCAAACAGACCCACCAGCACGGCAGCCAGCGCGAGCGGCAGGCGCTGCTGCAGCATCACCAACACCCCCAGCACCAGAGCCGACAGGGCAATGCCGGTCTCGACGCCGGGCAACGGCAGATCGAGCAGGCCCATCAGGCCACCGAAGGCCATCACCATCGGGAAGGCCACGGGCAGCAGCCAGATTGCCGGCGCTCCCAACACCGCACCCCAGAGGCCGACGGCCACCATCGCCACCACGTGATCGATGCCGGTCACGGGATGAAGCAGGCCAGCCATCACGCTGCCGGCTCCACCCTCCGGCACATGGGCCAAGGCAGCCGAGGGAAGCAATGACAGCAGCAGAGCCAACAGCAACCAACGCCAACGCATTTCAAACACCTCCTTTGATCAGGGACACCGTGGTCTCAATCGTCCAGTAAGCACCGGCACAACCGATGGTCCAGGCGGGAACGCGCCGGACCCAAAGAGGCCAGCGGATCTGCAGCTGTCGGAACGCACGCTCCAGCGCCAGCACCAACACCACAAACACGTCTTGACCGATCTCGATGCCCACGTTGAACAGCAACAGGGCCAGCAGCAGTTCGTGATGCGGCAAGCCCAGCTCCGCGAGCCCACGGGCATACCCGAAGCCGTGCAAAAGCCCGAAACCGCAGGCCAGCACCCAGGGATGACGGAGCGTGAAACTGGTCTGTCCACGCATGAACCGCACCACTTCCGTGCCGATGAACAGGATCGACAAGGCGATGGCTGCATTCAGTGGTGCTGCGGGCACCTGAACGATGCCGATGGCAGACACCGACAGGGTGATGCTGTTGGCGAGCGTGAATGCCGTGACGGTTTTCAGCAGCATCCATCCATCGCGCACGATCAGCACAAGACCCAGCAGCAGCAGCAGGTGGTCGACACCCAGAAGGATGTGCTCGATCCCCAGGCGCAGATACGACCAGACGCCGGGTTGCTGATCCGCCTCGGAGGCGGTGGGAATGACCGCTTCGGGCTGCTCCGGTTGGATCAACAGGGTCTGCAGCGCTTCCGTCTGCCACGGGCGCACCCGCAGCAGCACCTCCGTGCCGGCGGAGGCCAACCCATCAATCCTGATCACGCGACCTTCCAACGGCTGACGGCAACTGAGCTCGGCCTCGTAGACGAGGGCCGTGGCCTCCTGACGGCTGTCGGGTGCCCCCTGCAGGGCACAGTCTTCGGGGAAACGTGGTGCGATTGGTAGCCGTTGCCCCTGCAGCAGCGGCAACTTCCAGAGCACCTGATAGGTGCTGGCACCTGTGGCCTGCAATTCGAGAAAACCAGGGAACAGGTCGTGGGCTGCAACCAACCGCGGCATCAGCAGGGCCACGACCATCAGCAAGGGCAGCAGAACGCGACGCACCATGGTCAGAACTGGGGCACGCGCACGCTGTAACGGGCCAGCAGATCGCGGTAATAGCTCTCCTGATGCTCCTGCCGCTGCACGTCTTGCCAGTCACGCAAGACGCCATCACGCACATGATCCAGGGGCGGGAGTTCAGCGGGGACGATGGACGACACGCGCACCAGATGAATGCCGTAGGCCGAGCTGATCGGACCGACCCAGCGGCCCTTCGGTTGTTGTTGCAGGGCGTCGGTGAAGGTGGAGCCGAACTGCGCCAGCAATTCACTGCGGCTCTCGCCCTCCCTGCTGGCTGAGACCATCGCCAGGGGGTCCCCCAGGGACGACGGATCAGCTGCGGCATCACCCTGGTTGAGCTGAGCCAGCAACGCCTCGGCATCACGCGTCAACTGCTCACCCCGGCGGGATGGATCAAGGAACACCTGCTGGAAGCTGAAGCGGGGCTCGCTGCTGAAACGCTCCGGATGGGCCTCGAGATGGGCCTGCAGCTGCTGATCGCTGGGGGTTGGCAGGGGCTGCTCGCCATGGCTGACGAATTCCATTTTCTGACGCAACCGGCGACGCACGATCGTGTCGTTGCGATCCAACCCAAGGGCCATCGCCTCGCGCACGAACACCTCCGTGCGCACGTGTTCATCGAACAACCGCTCCAGCTCCTCCTGCGAGGGGGGACGTTGCCAGGTGCGTGCAAACGCCTGGACCATGGCCACCGCTTGGTCGTTGCTGACAACGATCTGCGTGTCTCCCTTGGGAGCCTTCGCATCCAAGGCTCCCTGCAGACCAAACAGGCCAGCACCCACGATCAGAAATGGAACGATCGGTTCCTGAACCAGCGTGCGCAGTCGATCAGGCCAGGACATCAGGAGGGGTTGTACCAGATCGGGCTGGTGTAAGCCCGCTCCTGACTGGTGTACGGAGCCGTTGCAGGCATCTCGTCGTAGAGGTTGTAGTTCTTGCGGTCATAGGCGAGCCAGGTCGGTGTGGGGATCTCGATGACACGGACGTAATAGAACGCCTTCTGGCTGGGATCGAACGCAGGATCCTTCCAGTAGCCCGTCAAGGTCGGAGCGCCAATGGTGTTGGTGTAAGTGGCCTCACGCTCATTCACGCTCGAACCGACCGATGGCACCTTGCCGTCGGCACCACGCATGCGCTGATCCGGATCACTCCACGACACATCGAACACCTGTTCATGGGTTTCGCCATCGGCATCCAGCCAGCCCTTGACCACCTGAATCCGATCGAGATTGGCGCCATCCGGATCCTTCCGGGCCTGCACCAGCAAGGAGGGAATCTGACCCTCGCTGGCCGCCATCAGATCACCACCCATCGGCACCCCATCGGCACAGACCTGCTGGGCCCAGTCCGCCGCCTTGAGCTCCTCACCGGTGTAGTCGTACCCGCCGTAGACACGGACGGTGAGGCGGGTGCCACTGGTGCCGAACACCTCCTTGCGCGCCATCGCATCCCAGAGGGCCGTGCGGGTGTTGCCGGAAGCCCAGACCCCAGCAAGACCGGACGCCCCCAGCTGCAGGGCGGTGAGGTCGAGGGAGGCATCCTTCGCGGACTTGATCAGGACGTCTTTCCAACGCTCGGGGCTGGGCTCCAGCATCGGAGCCTTGCCCCACCAATTGTCTTCAGCGGTGGAGGGAAGGCTGGAGTGGGAGTCGGTGGAGCCGACCATCCCGAACTTGAACGGGTTCACGCCAAGCTGCTGCTCGAGCTGCAGACCTTGCCTTAGGGCTGCACGGGCGTACTCATAGGGGTACATGTCCGGCGTGATGGGTTTGGTGCCGCCCAGGTTGGTGTGATCGACAATGTTGAAGCCAGCGAACTCGTCTTCCGGCGACAGCAGCGGGTGGGTCTCTCCGGTGCCCTTGGCCTGCGTCACCTCCACCAGCGGCTCAAAGCGATGGCGCATCCGGGCGTAATCGGCATCAATCGGCTCGCCGGTTTTTTGATGACGCGGCAGGAACATGGTGCCGCTGGAGAGGTTGCCGTTGTGGGGGATGGCCAGCACCCGCCCACCGGTGTTCTCCTCGTAGTAGTTCATGAAGGCCCAGAGATCCTCCACGTCTTCGGAATCAAAAGCGGAGAACGGCAGGATCTGATCCGCCAGTGCCTTGTTGTCGCGGAAGACGACCACCCGGTGGAGATTGCCGCCGCCAGGTTGGCTGGTCCACTCGTAGCCAATCAAGGTGCTGAACTTGCCAGGAGCGTTGTATCGCTCCGCCACCTCGGTGTTGTATTCCCAGACGCTGCGCATGTAAGCGTCATTGGAGATCAGGGCGTCGCGACCACCACCCATCTTCTGGACCAACAAGTTGAAGGCTTCCAACCCCTTGCCTGCTTTCAACAGGTCGTTGAGCTGTTGGCCTAAGGGTGATTTGAGCAGCTCAGGATCCGACTTCTCCATGCCCTGAGCAAGGCCCAGGTTTTCGGCATGATCGGCCACCACGAGAAAGTCGAGCGGTCGCTTCAAAGCCGCCTGCTGACCGGAATTGCTGGTGACCGTTTCACCCCTGGCAAAGCGATAGGCCTCGTCGAGTCCCAGCTTGGTGCCCGCCAGACCGGCGTCAGGCGACAAGGCCGTGTGGAGGTGGGTGTCACCGAAGTAAGCACGGTTGCCACTGGCGCACTGCGGGTCCTCGATCACCGACGATGCCGCGGCCTTCGACTCCAAAGGAGTGCCAGGTCCACTGGTGCAGGAGGACAGGCCGGAGGCCAGAGCGATAACGCCGGTGAGGGCCAGAGCACGAACACGACTGGGCATCACCTTCTCTCGTGATTCAACGCTCAGGCTGAGCAAAGACGCTGATCAAGGCAACGCAACAGCGGCGGATGGCTTCCAAACTTTGCACTGATGGGATCAGCCCCAGTGCGGCTCGCCCCCGAAGGATCCCTGGGAACGGCGTGATCGACGTTCCGGCAACAACGGCAGACCCAGACGACGGCGTTCCGCATTCATCACCTGCTGTCCCTCACGGAACAGGCGGCGCAAGGCTTGCCGTTGCTCCTGCTTGCAAGCCCGGAAGGCGTCGGTCGTGCGTGCACGCTCCGTGCAGTCCCGTCCTGAATTGAGCAAGGCCAGGCGTTGGTCATAGCTGTCGAGCTCCCAGCGGCGACGGGTCTGAAACAACTGCTGCTTCTGGGCATCAGTGAGCGTCCCATCACGCTGCCCGGCCACCGAATCGGCAGGCCCCATGCCCTGCTGCAGCGTGGCCGCTGCAAACGCCACACAAGGAATCAGCAGCGCCTTACGCCAGCGATGGGTGAGCACCATGACGAGCCAATGGGGAGAACTCCCCCAGGTTGCTGCGGTCAAGCGGCCCAGATCTGACTGAACCGCGCGCGAGATGTGACGGAATCCGACCCACCGGCCGCCAGGATCGATCGCAGATGGCCTTAACCCATGCTCACCTCAGACCTGACGCCCCCGGCTTCCCTGGCCTGCATCGGCCTGGGGGCTCTGGGGTTACCCATGGCGGCCAACCTGCAGGCCGCCGGCTACGACCTGCGCGTTCACACCCGCAGCCGTACGGCCGAGTCCGATGCATCCCTGGTTGGCGCCACCCCTGCCCGCGCTCCCGCGGCAGCCGTGGTCGGCTGCAAAGCGCTGTTGCTGTGCGTCAGCGACGACGACGCAGTGGAGTCGGTGCTGTGGGGTGAGCAGGGCGCAGGGCCGGCACTGGCCCCCGGAAGCCTGGTGATCGACTGCTCGACCATCAGCCCGGCCACCGCCCGAGCGATGGCTGATCGGCTCGCCGAGCGGGAGGTGCAGTTCATCGATGCCCCGGTGACCGGCGGAACCGAAGGCGCGAAAGCCGGCCGACTGAGCGTGCTCTGCGGCGGCGACATCAGCAATCTGGAGCGAGCCCGACCCGTGCTGGAGGTGATCGGTGGGTCGATCCACCATTTCGGGGCCGTGGGCAGCGGACAGCAGGTGAAGGCCATCAACCAGGTGCTGGTGGCCGGCAGCTATGCGGCAGTGGCGGAAGCGATCGCCTTAGGGCAGCACCTGCAACTGCCGATGCCCGCCGTGATTGAAGCCCTCCGCCATGGGGCCGCAGGCTCCTGGGCCCTTGAGCATCGCTCCACCGCGATGCTCAACGACCACTACCCGCTGGGCTTCAAGTTGGCGCTGCACCACAAGGATCTGAGCATTGCCCTCGAGGCAGCACAGCAGGCTGGCCTGCACTTGCCGATCACCCAAGCCGTGCAGGAACAGGAGCAGGCTTTGATGCAGGCCGGCTTCGGAGACGCCGATGTGTCGGTGCTGCGCCGCAGCCTGCCTGAGGCGTGAGCCAACGCACGCCAACCGTTGCGCCTCAATGCGCCATCACTCAAGGCGTGAGTTGCTGGCGATCGTCGACCACCTGCACCTGTTTGCTCACGGTGATCACGCCATCGGGATGCACGAGCAGGGCGGCCCAGGTTTGAACGCCGGGCTGAAACGGCGCCTGCACCGATTTGAACAGGCCACCTCCACCCAAGGGAGCTAACTGGATGATCGGGCTCTTCTGCGCCAGCACCTGCTCCGCAGTCACCGCCGTGAGCCCCCCGGCCAACAGAGCCTTACCGAGGGGTTCATCGACCACCACATCGACGTCGTAACGCGAGCCGGTCAGCACCGTGTCGGGAATCATCAACGAGATCGGCAGCGGCTTCTTGGCACTGGTCAGCACCGACTGGTCACTCAGCACCTGCTGCCCTGTGATCAGCCCAGCCTTGGTGGAGAGCGCCAGGCGCTGATAAGCACGGAAGGAATAGCTGAGTCCATCCTGTTGACGCGTACCCGTCACCGCCAGCTGCACAGTGGGCCTGCCATCCTCCATCGCCTCGCCAGGACTGACCCGCCAACGGGTTTCTGGGAAGCGGCTGCTGAAACGCCGAAAGCTGTCGAGCAGGGTCGCCGCCTGCTCGGGATCCATCAACGCCGATAACGCTTCGACGTTGTCATCGGCATTGAGAGCCTGCTGCAGTTGCGTGCTGAGCGCTGCCGCATCGGCACTGACCGACCAGGCGGGCTTGCCAAGCAGCAGGGATGCACCGGTGAGCACCGCAGCCTTTGCGATCAAGGACGCCAATGAGGCTCGCGAACGCGGAACCATGGATCAGCCTCTGCAGTCGAACTAAGTTAGGCCGCGCTTCCAAGGTCCGCCGCCATGCCCCGGCTTCTGATCGCCGCCAGTGGCACCGGCGGACACCTGTTTCCCGCCCTGTCCGTGGCCGAAGCCCTCCCCAGCCCCTGGAACGTGCGCTGGCTGGGTGTTCCGGATCGGCTCGAAACCGAGCTGGTGCCTGAGCGCTATGGGCTGGTGACCGTGAAAGCTGGCGGGCTCCAGGGCCGGGGCTTGCGCAAGTTGTTTCAGCTGATTCGGCTGCTGGCGGCCAGCCGCGATGTGCGCCGCCTGATTCGCCGCGAGCACATTGATGCGGTTTTTACCACCGGGGGTTACATCGCTGCGCCCGCAATCCTCGGGGCCCGCTGGTGCGGCGTGCCCGTGGTGTTGCATGAGTCCAATGCCATTCCGGGCCGAGTAACGCGCTTGCTGGGAAGCCACTGCACCCGGGTGGCCGTCGGGTTGGATGCGGCCGTCCCCCGGATTCCAGGCTGCACCGCCGTGGTCACCGGCACCCCGGTGCGGGAAAGCTTCCTGCATCCGCAACCCTTGCCGGATTGGGTGCCAACAGGAGAGGGGCCCCTACTGGTGGTGATGGGCGGCAGCCAGGGGGCTCTGGGCCTCAATCGCATGGTGCGGGTGCTGCTGCCGGAGCTGCTCAGCCAGGGCTGCCGGGTGGTGCATCTCACAGGCAGCAACGATCCGGACGTGAACAGCATCGAGCATCCCGGCCTGGCGGAACGCCCCTTCAGCGACGCGATCCCGGCCTTGCTGCAACACGCGGATCTGGCCATCAGTCGTGCCGGTGCCGGAAGCCTGAGCGAACTGGCAGTAAGCGGAACCCCGACGATTCTGGTGCCCTTCCCCCAGGCCGCCGATCGCCATCAGGATGCCAACGCAGCCTGCGCGGCCGCCCTTGGCGCAGCCGTGATCGTGCATCAACACGACCCCGACCACCCCGCGCTGCGCGACACCTTGCACCGGCTGCTCAAGCCAAGGTTGCGTGACGCCACAGCCGGCGACGATGCCGCACCGGCCGCAAACCCCCTCCCGGCAATGGCTACCGCCATGCAGGCCTTGGCGGTGAAGGATGCCGATCAACAGCTTGCGGATCTGCTGCAAACCCTGGCGGCCTGAAATCAGGCGTCAGCCGAGCTCAACTGCCAACGCCCGCAGAATGCGCCGATTGCCTCGGCGGTTTTGCAGACCGATGCGCAGCCATTGCTCCCCGAGCCCTTCGAAGGATCGGCAGTCGCGCAGTAGCACCCCACGACGGGCAACACGCTCCCGCAACTCCACCAGGGACGCATCACTGCGGATCAAGCAGAAGTTTGTGCTGGAGGGCATCGGGGTGATTCCCGGCAACTGCATCAGCTGGTGCTGGAACCAGGAGCCTTCATCCGCGACCCAGGCTTCCACTCGCCGCGACCAGCGCTTGAGCCCGGGCCGATCAGCGATGACGGCCTGCCCGGCAGCAAGCGCCAGGCCATTCACCGGCCATGGATCGCGCCAACGTTGCCAGCGCTGCAAGCGATCTGCCGCGGCCACGGCGTAACCGAGCCGCAAGCCAGCCACTGCCAACAGCTTGGTGAGGCTGCGGATCACCACCAGATTGGGATGAGTGGCGACCAAGGGCAGCAGCGATTGCTGCTCACCCCCAGGGACCAAGGGAAGGAAAGCTTCATCGCAGATCACCAACGCATAGCGATCCAGCAGACGTTCCAGGGACGACCGGCTCCAGAGCTGCCCCGTGGGGTTATGGGGATTGGTGAGCCAGAGCGTGCCCACACGGCTGTCGGAATCCAGCGGTGTCGGGAAGGCCTCGGGTCCGGATCCCGTCCAGTCGAGACGGAGGGGCAAGGAGCAGACACCTGCGTCCCAGCAGGACAGAGCACGGCGGTAATCGGCAAACCCCGGTTGGGGCAGACCGCTGATCCCATGCGCCGCTGCATCCCGTGCGGCCCAGGTGAACAGCTCTGCTGCTCCATTGCCCGGCAAAACGCAGGCGACATCGACGTCATGCCAATCGGCGATGGCCTGGCGCAACGCAATCTGACTGCGATCCGGATAGTCACGCAGTGCAGTGCCGGCGATCGCGCGCCGCAACGCTGCACGCATCACGCGGGGCGGCTGAAAGGGCACTAACGATGCACTGGCATCCAGCAGCTGATCTGCTCGAAGGCCAAGGCGTCTGGCCTCCTGACTGAGGTTGCCCCCATGCGGTGGAAGGCCGCTGCCCACGATCAATCCACCCGACAGATCTCCATCCTGCCCAGTGACGCTCGACGCAAGCCACCGGGACCGATACAACCCGAAGGATCGCTGCGCTGCTGAGATGCCAGCCCACGATGGGACTCCGCTCCGGATCAACACCATCCGGATCAACACCATGTGGGCATCGCTGATGCTTGGTGGACTGCTCGGTCTTGGAGCAGGGGCCGCTCAAGCCAATGAAGCGCTGCTTCAACTCCTGCAGGAACGAAGCTGTCGCGGATGCCGGCTGGCCGATGTGGACCTCGTCCATGCAGACCTACGCGATGCCGATCTGCGTGAAGCCCGGCTGATGCGTGCCAACCTCAGCCGGGCCCAACTGGACGGCGCTGATCTCAATGGCGCCGATCTCAGCTTCACCAGCCTGCGCGGCGCATCACTGCGCGGAGCGGATCTGAGAGGGAGCCAGCTCTACGGAACGGATCTGCGAGACGCCAATCTCAGCGGTGCTCAGCTCGACCCGGACGCCCTTGAGCAGGCGCATTGGCAAGGAGCCCAGGGAATTGCAGGGGGAAGTCGCAGCCATGCAGCGCTGCATAACGCTGGAGTGGAGGCGTTCTTAGCCGGAAACTGGACATCGGCAGAAACGCTATTTAGCGATGCCATCCGCAGCCAACCGCAAGAACCCCTGAGCTGGGTGGCCCGTGGCATCAGCCGCAGCGAACAGGCCAAAGACGACCTGGCGGCAGCCGATTTCAACTACGCCGCTTCGCTGTATCAGCAACAAGGGAGCTCAGCCTGGGCTGATCAGCTCAAGGCAGCAGCTGATGCCATCAGCCAGCGCCGATTCGAAGAGAACGCAACGGAGGAAGGAAGCGGTATCGGCAGTCAACTGCTGGGCGGCGCCATTTCAGGGCTGCGCATGATCGCGCCGCTGGCCGCCAAAGCATTCATGCCATTCGGATTGGGGCTCTAAAAGAAGCTCCAATCAGTAGCCACTCATCACCTGTCGAGCCGCTGGAAGATTTGGACGATATCCATAACCAAAGCTCCCACCTTGAACATCATCGATAATTCGAGGCGTAACTAAGACGACCAACTCCCTTTTTGATCTACTTCCAGCGCTCTGCCTGAAGAACTGGCCAATGAGCGGGATATCACCCAAAATCGGCCACTTTCTGACAACTTGAGCATCGTTTTCTGAGATCACACCCGTAAGAATCAACGTCTGACCGTCTCTAACCCTTAACGAGCCTGTATCAAGACGTCGGAGACTGAGGATGCTGACAGGGCCACAACCCTCAATTACCTGCGTACGCGTCACCGCAGCAATCGATGGAGAAAGAGCAAAACTAACGAATCCATTATCATCAATCTTCGAAACTCTTGCGCCGAATGTCAGCCCTGCTGTTTGAAATTCAGGCTGGCAAGAATTAGGAGCTCCATTTTGACCCGCACGCACAGTGTAATCAACAATTTCCTGAGTACCAACAGTCACAAAAGACTCATTGGCCCTATCTCGTCCAATCGTTCCGCTTGACAAAGCCCGATCAGCATCCGAAACGCTGTCAGACGAACCGCCCTGCAGCTCTACTGGTGACTCGGAAAGAATGAGCGTTGGAGACGCCAGTGTCTTTGTACTGTTCGACTCAATCTTGGCCCTCAAAAAATCCAGAAATTCATTCTCAGGGAAATAATCACCTGGGTTAATTCTTGCAGGAGCGACAGGAGGCAAAACTTCCTGAGCAACAGCAGCATTCTCACCAGTCGCCGTGATTGTTTGAGGCTTTCCACTTTCAGCCTCCCCCGCGATCACATCAAAATTACCTTCATTTGGAGGCAGCAAAGAACCCGACACACCGATGAGCTCCCCACGATCACTAACAATAAAGTTATTGCCACTCCTAAAAGCAAAACTATTGGCGATAGAAGAGTCATTATCGAGCGCGATATCCAAAATCTTCACCGAAAGAGCCACTTGCCTCTGACGGAGATCCACTTGACGCAAATAACCCTCCGCAATTCTGACCAATCCAGAATCACCCACAAGAGTAATTGCTTGCAACCTGGAATCTGTAGTAATCACAAGCCCCCGCAAGGGACCAACCGAAGCGCCGAAAGATTCAGCAGTAGTAATCGTTGAACTTTCCTGCGATGTTCGATTACTAATCTCAGCGGTGCCTTGCGAAGCGGGATCCCCAGAAGTCACTCGGATCGTATTCGTAAAATTAACAGTAGCACCAAGATTCCCAAGATACTCAGCAGCTGCTTTTGCGCTGACTTGGTTGAGTCGAATGACCTTCGAAAACTGAGGCCCAAACGTTTTGGAAGCTGCAGCAGGGCCCACCAACAATGTGCGTCCATCAAGCTTGCCCTGCAGCCCCGAAGCCAGCAGAACACCATTCAGCGCACGCGCGTAGCTTTCATCTCGAAAAGCCATCGACACCAAAGCGTCCTGATCGTTTGGGCCTGAATCCGCAGAACTCGCAGTCGGATCCGCCACAAACACAAAGCCATACCCCCCCAAACGCGCCAATGCCATCAGGGCATCCTTCGCAGGCGCGTTATTAAGTGTGAGTGTCACGGGGGGGCCACTGACATTCACAAAGCTGCGGTTCTGCAACACCATCGAACCGACCGCCATATCGCCCAGGGGCGGCGCGACAGCTCTGGGGCGCAGCTGTGGGGCGTAGCGGCTTTGGGGAACGGCCCCAGGCGTTGCAAGATCGAGCTGTCCGACCTGACGCGACGAAGCAACGCGCAAGCCAGAAAACTGAAGGATCAAAGAGTTCCCGGCAGCGCTCACAACAGGAGCTTGAAGAAGCTGACCACCTTCGGCAGTGACACGCAGGTTGAATTGATCACCAGAACCACTGAGGGCGACTCGCTCCAGACCTGCCTGGGGATCTGACAACTGTTGAAGACCTTCTCGAAGCCCCCTTGGGCCCTGGGTCTGCAAACGCCCTTCCCAGACCTGGCCATTGAGACGCTGCTGCAGCACCGGCTGCGCACCCACGCCATCGATCACCACCTCCACAGCATCCTGCGTGCGACGGATCTGCAGGGACAGCATTCCTTGGGCCATCGCGACTGCGGAGCCGCCCTGGGTTATGCCGTGCAGCAGACCCAAATCACCAGCACTAAGGCCGGCCACCAGCATCAATGCGCTCAGCCGGGAAAGGTTGCAAGACATACCCGGGGCTGAAACGCCACGCAACTTGGCGGATGGTATCGATCGCGATCGTGGAGAGCCAGCCCTGGCGGCAGAGCTGACATCCAACCGTCAGAAGGAAGTGTCAGGAAGGCTCTTGCGCTTGAGCCTCCGCGTCGGCCCCTGACACAGAGCCATCCGACCCAGCAGCCTCATCAGAACCAACCGCTCCGTCAGAGTCAGCAGCCTTGTCGAAGAAATTCAGGGTGAGCTTCAAGCGCGTGCGCGGTGGGCTGATGGGCCCGGTCTGCTCATCATCGGCAGGCTCCTGTTGTTCCAACGCCGTGAGCTCCAGATCAACGGGCTGCACCAGCAGCTCCAGTTGTTCCATGCGCCTCAGGAACTGCAGCAAGCCCACATAGGGCCCATCCACCTGCAACAGCACCGAACTTTTGTCATAGCCACGCGCCTGCAGTGCTCCCGCAGCCCCTCTAGGACCAGAATCACTCTGCGCATCAGCCCCCGACGGAGACTGGGCGCCTGAGCTCTCGGACTCAGCTATCGGCACAGGCACTGGTTCATAGAGCTTGATCACCACTCCGGTTGCTGCAGCTTCACGACTGAGTTGGGCCAGGAAGGTCTCCATAGAGCCGCGGCCAGCGACCAGATCCACCAGCACGGCCTGCTGCAGTTCCAGCTCGGCGAGGCTCGCATCAGTTGACTCGAGCTGCCCCGCCAGCAAGGGCAGCGAGTTCCCCTTGTTCTCGAGTTCCACAAGGCGCTGCTTCTGCGCCTGAATGCGGCCCAGCATCGGCAGACCCATCAGCACAAAGACCCCACCCGCAAGTGCGCAACCGATCAAGACTGGCGCCAGCAGCAGCACGCGCTCCCGGGTGATCTGAGCTCGCCAGGCCGGCCGATCAGGACTGAGGTTGGTCATGGCGCCACTCCCTGGCGTTCCAGCAGGCGATAGCGCTGAACCAAGCCCGAGGCCCCCAACTGCTGCAGTTGCTGGATCGAAGGGCTGCGTTGCGCATCCAGAGCCCAGTCGAGACTGAAGCTGACCGACGGCTGTTCGTCATCCCGGGTCACTTTCACCACATCTACCCCTCCAGGGCGAGAGATCGGCAAAGCCCCAAGAGTGAGCACCAGAGCATTGATCCGCTCCAGCGGTCCCGGAGCGCCGCCGGCGGCAACCGTTCCTGAAACTTGAATGCGAGCCCCCTGAACGGACACATCCTCGAGCTGGATGCCCTCCGGTGTGACCCGGCGCAGTTGCTCCAGCAGAGGCGACCCGGAAGGAACAGCCACCAAGGTCTCGGCAATCTTGAGGTTGTCTTTGCGAAGCGCATCCGCGCGACGCCGGCCCGCGCTGAGACGCGCCTCCAGCGCTTGCAGCTGCTGCTCCACAGGCTCCAGGGCCTGCAACTGCCGCTTCTGGCGTGATTCAGTCCAATGGAGCAACACAAGCGAAGCCAGCGCAATCAGCAGCCCTGCCGCGCCCACCAGCGAGCCGCGCAGCAGCAGGAAACGGCTGGAACGCCATGGCGGAAGCTCAGCGGGCAAACCCAGCTCCCGGCGACGCTCCCGCAACAGATTGGGCAGGAACTGCTGCTCAGGATTGGCGCTCATACCACCACCTCCCGGGGGGCGATCAACGCCAGATCCAGCAGCGTCATCTCGGCATCGGAGTGCAGGACACCCAGCTGAGGGTCGTGCTCAGGAGCCCACTGCCCCTGCCATTGGGGGGACGCGCTCACCCACCACCCCATCCGCTCCTGCGGCTGGCGCCAGGCCTGGACCAGCTCCAGGACCTCCCGCCGCAGCTCTGGGAGTTCGACAGCTTCGAGCGCGAGATCCACATCCGGACAGCCCCCATCCAGCAACAACAGCCGCCAGCGACCGGCGTGTTCCACCAGCCAGACCAGTCGCTCTTCGCGATCCCCCCAGGCGCTGGACAGACCCCGGAACGCCGCTGACAGCAACCATTCCGCACGACGCACGGACAGATCAGCGGCGGCCAGGGTCTCGATCCACGACTGCAGCAACAGACGATCCGTGCCCATCACAAGCGTTCGGTCGTCGTGGGCCAACGGCAGCAGATCGAGATAGCTCTCCTGCAGCGTCAGCGACCAGCCGAGATCAGGCTGCAACGCCCTCAGAGCGTCCAGATCCCAGGCCTGGCCAGGCTCCGCCACCTGAACCACCCGCCACTGACAGCTGGGGAGCGGCAACAACAACTCCACGCTGACTCTGGCCGGGATCTGCCCTCGTTCCAGCAGCAGATCCGCAATCGTTTCCCCTAACGCCTGGCGGTCGAGGGGTTGCCCCATGCGGCAGAGATCCGGAGGCAAGGCCAGCGAAGCGATCTGCCGCTCCCCCTGTGAGGACAAGGCGAGGTGCAGGCTGTCATCCTCCGGAGCCAGCACCACATGGCTGGGCTCCAGCAACCCCTGCAGCTGCACCATCCAGCCATCGAGGGCGGGGAAACGATCACGCAGGTCAGCCAGCACCACGATGCAACTCCGAGCCGGTGAACCCGTGACTTGATCGCAGCGTATCGATTACTGCCAGGGCGCGCCGCTACCCACCGCCTCACGAATGTTGCGGAAGCCATGGCGATCCAACTGCTCCAGCAAACCTTCCAGCACCCGCGGCACCAAATCCGGGCCTTCAAAGATCCAGCCGGTGTAGAGCTGTACCAGAGATGCACCCGCAGCGATCCGCTCCCAGGCGGCCTCCGGCGTGCTGATTCCACCGACACCCACCAGGGGCAAGGCAGGCCCGGCAGTAGCACGCAGGCGCCGCAACACCTCGAGGGCCCGTTGCCGGAGTGGATCACCACTGAGACCACCCGCCTCTTCGCGCAGGGTTCGCCCGGTCTGGCTGATCACCCGACGCTCCAGCCCAAGGCGATCAAGGCTGGTATTCACGGCGATCACGCCGGCCAAGCCTTCCTCATAGGCCAAGCGCGCGATGCCATCGATCGCGTCATCTTCCAGATCCGGCGCGATTTTCACCAACAGCGGAGGGCAGCCCGGCAGCCGGCGCAACCGTTCCACCAAGCGGCGTAGCTGGGTGGCGTCCTGCAGATCCCGAAGCCCCGGGGTGTTCGGTGAACTGACATTGATCACCGCATAGTCGGCCAGGGGAGCCAGCAGCTCCAGCGATGAGGCGTAGTCATCGGGCGCCAGCTCCAGCGGCGTGACTTTGGATTTGCCCAGATTGATGCCGAGCACCGCTGGCCGCTGGCCGCGCGGCGGCAGCGCCTGACGCTCCAACGTGCGAAGCATCACTTCCGCACCGTTGTTGTTGAAGCCCATCCGGTTGAGCGCCGCCCGCTCATCGGCCAGGCGGAATAGCCGCGGCCGCGGATTGCCGGGCTGGGCATGCCAGGTGACGGTGCCCACCTCAGCAAAGCCAAATCCGAAACGATCCCAGACCCCCGCTGCAACACCGTTCTTGTCAAATCCGGCGGCCAAACCGACGGGATTGCTGAAGCGACAACCGAACAGCACCTGCTCAAGACGCAGATCACGGCGTTGGAGCTCCGCACCAACACCATCCAAGACACCCGACAGCCCAGGCCACTGCCGGCGAAGACTGAGCTGAGCGAGGGCCTGCAGCGCTGCACGGCTGAGCTGCTCGGCATCCACACCTTCATCCTTGGCCAGCACGGGACCAAGCCAGCGCCGATAAAAACCTGCGGTGCTCATGACCGCGGAGGCTGACGGCTCAGCCATCGGCATTCCTCGACTGTGTTGATCCTGCCTCGGCACGGCGCAACCGCCAGCGATCGCCATCCGTTGGCTCCACCAGCCAGTCGCGCCAGCGCCAGATGTCCTGACGCTCCGCCAGACGCGTAAGTGGTTGCTCCACCAGCTGGGCCAGCTCCACGGCCGACAGGGCAAAGCCACCCTCCGCAAGACGATCGGCCAATTCCAGACGCGTCAGCAACTGCTGCAACGCTGCTGGAGCCGGCGCATCGGCAGGGGGCAGATCAACAGAAGGCCGATCAACAGCCTTGGTTGGCCTGGATCGACTCCCCTGCTTCAGGCGCGGCGCGGTGCCCTTGGAGTAGGCGACGGCGATCTGATCCACACGATCGTTATCGGGATCACCGCTATGGCCTTTCACGTAACGCAGCGGCACGTCTGCGAGGCGCGCCTGATCGAGAGCCTGCCAGAGATCCTGGTTGAGCACCGGTTTGCCAGCGGCCGTTTTCCATCCCTTGCGCTTCCACCCAGCCATCCAGGAACCGAGGCCATCAATCAGATATTTGCTGTCGGTGCGCAGCACCAGATCGGGGTGACGGGGAAGCTCCGCCAATCGCTCCAACATCGCCAGGGCCGCCTGGAGCTCCATGCGGTTGTTGGTCGTGGCCGAGTCGGCGCCGCCGAACTCTTCCACACTGCCGTCTTCAAAGCGAATCAAGGCGCCCCAGCCTCCTGGACCTGGGTTGCCGCTGCATGCTCCGTCGGTGGCGGCAGCCACGACACGACCTCTGCCATCGGCCTTAGCCATTGATCACGCCACCCCTTCTCGGTACAACTCGGTTCTTCGACACCCAGGAGGTCTGGGCCATGGGCCGAACCTACTTCCGCAGAGCTGCGCTGGGTGCTGCGGCGCTGGGATTGACGGTGGCGGCCGGCAGCCTCCCCGGCTGGACACGTGCCCTCTTCGACAGCCGCCCTCTTCAACAGGAACGCTTCGCGATCTTGGCCCAACCGGTGGGCCAGGATCGCTGGAAACTGCTGGTGCTGGAGCAGATCAAGGCGCGCCCTCTCTGCTGGGAGGAGCGCCGCGATGGCTTGATGAATCCTTCGCTGAATACTTTCGATTTCACCGGAATCTGCAGCCGGTATCTCGACAGCAATGGCTACTCGCTGCGCACGTCAGGAGCGGACGCCGATCGACGTTTCCGCCTGCGCCTCAACCAAAGCCGCAATGGCCTCAGCCTCCAGGCCATGGATCCCGACCGAGGCAGTGCCATCACCGTGGCCCGGGCCAGCAATGTTCGACGCGACAAAAATGCCTTTGTGAAGCTGACACTGGAGCCCGGCTGGTCGCTTGAGCGTCGGGTGTACCAAGGGCGGACTCTCAGTCACGTCTACTTCGCCAATGCCCAGCCGATCCAGACGTTGATAGCCGCCAATCAGGCCTCAGGACGCCGGGCGACAGGCTTCACCGCCAGTCTTCCTCCAATGCCGTCGCGACCTTCACAATCCAACCTGGGAATGCAACGGGGGCCCATCCGCCTGCAGGTCATTCCCTATCGGCCCTAACCAGGGACAGTTGAAAATTCGCCCAGCTTCAGACACAACCCTGGGTGGCGTTTTTTATTTTGTGGATGTGTGAGGAGTGCTGAGCGCCTCTCCAGGGTCGAAACAAGGACAGACTCCTGAAAAGCGCTTCATCTCAAAAGCTCCGCCTTCGGCGGAGCTTTTTTATGCGTCACAAAAAAAGCCGACCCGAAGGTCGGCCGAGTGAATGGACAGTGGACAGCAGACGATGCTGCTGTCCTGACGCGATCACTTGAGGGTGACCTTGCCGCCTGCCTCTTCGATGGCCTTTTTGAGGGCCTCGGCGTCGTCCTTGGACGCACCTTCTTTGATGGTCTTGGGTGCAGCCTCGACCATGGCCTTGGCATCGCCCAGGCCCAGACCGGTGGCTTCGCGCACGGCTTTGAGGACCTTGATCTTGGCGGAAGCTTCGAAGCTTTCCAGCACAACATCAAATTCGGTCTTCTCTTCAGCGGCTTCACCACCACCGGCACCAGCAGCGCCAGGAGCAGCCATCACCACACCAGCGGAAGCGGCAGCAGACACACCGAAGGCCTCTTCGATCTGCTTAACAAGCTCGGAAGCTTCAAGCAGAGAAAGAGACTTCAGCGATTCGAGAATTTCGTCGGTTTTTGCAGACATGGTTGGGAATCAGCAACAGATCAGATAGACAGTCAGGTCGAAGACGTTCAGCTTTCGCCGGATTCGGCGTGCTGTTTGAGCGCCCGAGCAAGACCGGAGGGAACCTCGTTGATGCCCACAGCCACCTTGGTGGCGACGGCATTGATGGAACCGGCGATCTGGGCCATGAGCACTTCCTTGGTGGGAAGGTCACCGATGGCTTTGATCTCGTCCTGAGACAGGAGCTTGCCTTCAAAGAGGCCGCCCTTGGTTTCGGACTTCTTGGTTTCCTTCTGGAAGGCCTGAACAGCCTTCACGGCGCCGCCGACATCGCCCTTAACCAGGACGAAGGCGTTGGTTCCGCTCAGAAGAGAATCGAGGTTGGACCAAGCACTGTCACCATCGATGGCACGACGCATCAAGGTGTTTTTGGTCACCTTGCAAACGCCGTTGCTGGACTGCAGACGTGTCCGCAGATCAGACATTTCCTTGATGGAAAGACCCTGGTAATCCAGGACCAGTGCCATTTCGGCCTCACCGAGGAGCTGCTTGAGCTCTTCGACGATCTGTTGCTTGCTCTCCAGAGTGCGGCCCATAGGAATTGGATCGGATCGGGGGAACAAGCTGGACACACGGCCGATCAGCGCTCCCGAAGGAGACGAGGCCGCGTGTCGATCCAATCCCATGAGGGAGAAAAATCGTCGCGTCTGCCTCGGCAGGATTTATGACTCGAATCAATTCAAGGAATTGATCAAGACAACCCGCTGTCTCAGGCCGGGCGCGTGCCCGTTGTCTGGCTTTCGCCAGCTCTTGAACATACAACAAAGCCCCCACCGAAGTGAGGGCCTTGAAGTGTGATGCACCGTGATGTGACTCACAGTGCATGACGGATGGCGAACTTGAATCAGCCGTCCTGATTGATGTCCTGCAGAGCAGCGAAATCAACCTCGACCGAAGGGCCCATGGTGGAGGTCACGTACAGGCTCTTCCAGTAACGACCTTTGGCACCACTGGGCTTGTTGCGATCGATCGTTTCTTGAAGGGTCTTCAGATTGTCGAGCAACTTGGCAGCGTCGAAGCTGGCCTTGCCGAAACGCACGTGGACGATGCCGGTGCGGTCCGCACGGAATTCCAGTTTTCCGGCCTTGAATTCGTTGATGGCGGAAGCCAGATCGGTGGTGACGGTGCCGGCCTTGGGATTCGGCATCAGACCACGAGGACCAAGCACCCGGCCCAGCTTGGCCACCTTGGGCATCATGTCCGGGGTGGCGATCAGCAGGTCGAAATTCATTTCGCCTTTGCTGATGGCCTCAACCAGATCTTCATCGCCGGCGAGCTCGGCACCAGCGGCTTTGGCCTCAGCCACTTTTTCACCGCGGGTGACCACAGCGATGCGAACGGTCTGACCGGTGCCATGGGGCAGCGCCACAGTCGTGCGCAGCTGCTGGTCGGTGTATTTGGGGTCGATCCCCAGGCGCACGTGCGCCTCCATGGTTTCGTCGAACTTGGCGTTGGCGTTGTCCTTCACCAGCTGAATGGCTTCGAGCGGCTCATAGGCGCGCTCTTCAACCTTGGTGACGAGGCTGGCCAGGCGTTTTGAAAGTTTTGGCATGGCTTGGATGGGGTTCAGGCGACCGCGAGGTCTCCCCCGAAAAGGAATCAGAAGTGGAATGAGAGCTGGCGCACGTGGCGTCAGTCGCTGATGGCGACGCCCATGTTGCGGGCGGTGCCTTCGATGATGCGCATGGCCGACTCAACGCTGGTGCAGTTGAGATCGGGCAGCTTGGTCTTGGCGATCTCCTCGAGTTGGGAGCGGTTGATGGAGCCGACGCTTCCCTTGGCGGACTCACCGGAACCCTTAGCGATACCGGCTGCCTTGGTGATCAGCACCGACGCGGGAGGCGTCTTGGTGATGAAGGTGAAGCTGCGGTCTTCGAAGACCGAGATCTCCACCGGGATCACGAACCCGGCCTTGTCCTGGGTGCGAGCGTTGTACTCCTTGCAGAACGCCATGATGTTGACCCCGTGCTGACCGAGGGCAGGGCCCACGGGCGGTGCAGGGTTGGCTTTGCCGGCCTGAAGGGCCAGCTTGATCACAGCTACGACTTTCTTGGCCATCGGCGGACGGAGTTGAACATCTGCGGATCACCTGACCCTCGGGGCAGGTGCGGCGGGATGGAAACCATCCCAAAGGCCGCCCTCCGCAGGGAGACGGCCGCCGCCAGCACTAGTTCTGCTTGCTCACCTGCGAAAACTCGAGTTCGACTGGGGTCTCACGGCCAAAGATCGACAGCAATGCCTTGAGCTTGCTGCGCTCACCCGACACCTCGATCACTTCACCCTGGAAGTCCTTGAAGGGTCCGGCCGTCACAAGGATCTGATCGCCCTCAGTGAGATCCACCTTGACGACAGTCTTCTTCTCGGCGGCGCGCTTGAAGATGCGGTCAACTTCCTGGCGGCTGAGCGGACGGGGTTTGATGTGGCCCCGAGCTTTACCCGTGGCGCGGCGATCCTCCGCACCGACGAAGTTGATGACGTTCGGCGTGCTGCGCACCGCCATCATCGTGTCCTCATCGAGCACCATGCGCACCAGCACATAGCCAGGAAACACCTTCTCTTCCGTGGATTGGCGGCTGCCGTCCTTCTTGACCTTGACGGCGGGCGTCTCTGGAATCTCGATCTCCAGGATGCGATTGCTCACACCCAGGGTCACGGCCCGCTGCTCCAACGTGGCCTTCACCTTCTTTTCGCAACTGGATGCCACCTGGATGGCATACCAACGGGCGACACCGGTGCGCACTGCAGGCGTCTCAAGCGTGCCTTCCTCGCCGTCGTTCGGCGCAGGCAGATCCAGCACCTCGCTGGTCTCCGGCTGGCTTTGATCGAGATCAGACACAGGTCAGGACAGAAAAAAGGGACGAACGAAGCAGGTCGTAGCGATGGCAGACGGAAACGCTGTCAACGGAAGACCTGAGATGCTGCCCAGCCGTAGAAACGGCTGAGAGCTGCGATGGCGGCAGCGGAGAGGCTGACCATCAGGATCACCGCAATCGATTCACTGAACAGCTGCTGCCGGCTGGGCCAAACGACAAGTTTCAATTCCTCGAAGGTGGCCTGCAGGAATCCACCCTTTTTCCCAGGCTGTTCAGGGCCGGATGAAGGCGGCGGCGTCGCTGCTGCGGTGTCCTCGGAAGTAGGGCTGGTCACGGATGACGGATCACAAACTCGTCTGGGCCGGTGCTGACGCCGGCTCAGATGGCACGTGACAGCAAACAACAATCGTACCGGACGCCTTCAGAGGGTCATTCCGGCTCAAAGCGGAACGGCTCAGACGGATCGCTACCGGCCAAGACCCGCACCGCTTGCGCACCGCTGAAGCGTTCCTCCAGCAGCTCGGTGGCCAGCGGGTTTTCCAAACGGCGACGCAACACCCGGCGCAATGGCCTGGCGCCGTACTCCGGCTCATGTCCCTGGGTGACCAGCGCCTCGATCACACTGTCATCAACACGCAGTTCCAACCCCTGCTCGCAAAGCAACTTGGCGAGATCGGCCAACTGCAGACGCACGATCCGGCTCAGATCCTGCAGCCCCAACGGCTTGAAGCGGATCACTTCATCGATCCGGTTGAGGAATTCCGGCCGGAAATGCCGTCCCAGGGCCTCATCCACAGCGGTCTCGAGGGCCGAGTCGTCGACCTGAGCCTCACCCGACTGCGCCTGACGGGCTGAATCAAGAATGGCGCGGCTGGCCAGATTGCTGGTCATGACCACGACGGTGTGACGGAAATCGACGGTGCGCCCCTGCGAGTCACTGAGACGCCCGTCATCGAGCACTTGCAGCAGCACATTGAACACATCGGGGTGGGCTTTCTCCACCTCATCCAGCAGCAGCAAGGCGTAAGGCCGGCGACGGACCGCTTCGGTGAGCTGACCGCCTTCCTCGTATCCCACGTATCCCGGAGGTGCTCCAAGCAGGCGCGCCACCGCATTGCGCTCCATGAACTCGCTCATGTCGAGACGCACCATCGCCTCGTCTTCATCGAACAACTGGTCTGCGAGAGCTTTGGCCAACTCCGTTTTGCCAACGCCGGTGGGGCCCAGAAACAGGAACGACCCCACAGGCCGGCGGGGATCTTTCATGCCGGCACGAGCACGACGGATGGCCGCTGCCACTGCCTGCACCGCATCCAGCTGACCGATCACCCGATCACCGAGCCGCTGATCCAGTTCCAGCAGTTTCTGCCGCTCTCCGGCGAGCAGTCGTTGAATCGGAATTCCGGTCCAGCGAGCGACCACATCGGCGATGTCTTCCGCTTCCACCTGCTCACGCAGTAAGGACGTGCCTTTGGCCTGATCCTGCGCGAGGGCCTCCTCAAGATCACTGCGTCGCTGTTGGAGACGGTGCAACTGGTCGTATTGCAGGCGGGCCGCTTCCTCCAGATCGCCCTGACGCTCCGCCTCGGCGATGGCATGGCGCAGGTCTTCGTCCTCCTGGAGAAGTTGACGCAACTCCTGCAGCTGTTCCCGCTCAGCCTGCCAGCGCTCACGCAGCTGCGTGAGTTGGGCCGAGGCTTCGAGTCGCTGCCGCTGCAGCTGCACCCGTTCCGCTTCCGGGGCCTGCTCAGCTGCAAGCACCGCCATCTCCACCCGGCGCAGATCCATCTCAGCGTCCTCCACCACTTGCGGTTTGGAGGTCACGTCCATCTTGAGCTGCGCCGCCGCCTCATCAATCAGATCAATGGCCTTGTCAGGCAGGCAGCGATCGCTGATGTAGCGATCCGCCAGGCGAGCCGCAGCCGTCACCGCAGCGTCCGTGATCGTCACGCCGTGATGCAGCTCATAGCGCTCCTTCACGCCGCGCAGGATCTCCACACTGAGATCGATGGAGGGCTCTGTGATCGGCACCTGCTGAAAACGTCGGTTCAGAGCGGGGTCCTTTTCAACGGTGCGGCGGTAGTCCTCAGGGGTGGTGGCCGCAATGCAGCGCAAGTCACCTTGGGCCAGCGCCGGCTTCAGCAGACTGCCGGCATCGGCACTGGAGCGGTCGCTGTTCACCACGGTGTGCAGCTCATCGATGAACAGCACCACACCCGCTTCCGGATCGCTCACCTCCTGCAACACCTCGCGCAGGCGTTCCTCGAACTGACCGCGGAACTTGGCACCAGCGATCAACGCACCAGCATCGAGAGCCACCAGCCGCAAACCCTGCAGTGATTCCGGCACCTCGCCGGCAACAATCCGTTGGGCCAACAGTTCAGCAATTGCAGTTTTGCCCACCCCTGGAGCGCCGATCAGCACCGGATTGTTTTTGCCACGACGGGACAACACCTTGATCAGGCTGCGGATTTCGGCATCGCGACCGACCACGGGGTCCAGCCGTCCCGCTGCCGCTGCGGCGGTGAGGTCCCGGCCATAGCGATCCAATGCCGTTGGTTCCGGCTCAGGAACGGGCTCAAGCTCCAAGTCATCGGTTGGCGCGAAGCGTTCGCTCCCCCCTGGAGCCGAATCAAAGGTGGCGGAGACCGGAGGTGGCTCCTCGGCTGGGGGCGGCATCGAGGAAGACAACGAGACGGGCGCCGCAGTGCGTGCCACAGACTCAGGCTCAGGGACACGCGGTGCGGCTGGCGGCGTCGGGCGACGCAGCTCAGCCTCAAGCCGATCGGCGGGCAAGCCAAAACGCGCGAAAAGGTCCGCCCCAATGCGCGGATCGCGTCCGATAGCGATCAGGAGATGCGACAACGCAATCAAGCGCGACCCCCAAAGGCCGCGAACCCGGTCAGCCTCTTCAAGAAGGGTTTCCAGGTCTTCACCGACGAACAGCTCATCGGCGCGCGCCATCGGTTGTTGAGCCAGAAACCCCTCGAGTTGATCGAGCAGCTGATCGCGTGGCAAGGCCAGGGGATCGACCTCCGCCTGAAAGCGTGGATCGGTGAACAGCGCCTGAATGAGGTGCTCCACATCCAGGTCGCCATGACGCCACCGACGGGCGCAGTCCTGAGCGCAGAGCAGAAGCTCCCATGCGTCATCACTGAAGCGATCGGGCTCCACCGTGAGACTGGCAGGAGGCTGGGGCATCACACCGAAATCAGACGTCATCGCAGTCGGCCTCACTCAGACGGACGCCGAACGGGAGGACAGCGCGATTAGTTCCACCTTGTATCCATCAGGGTCTTCCACGAACGCAATCACCGTGCTGCCGTGCTTCATCGGACCGGGCTCCCTCACCACCCGGCCTCCCTTGCCGGCGATGCCAGCACAGGTGGAATAGATGTCTTCCACCCCAAGGGCGATATGGCCATAACCATCGCCGAGCTCGTAGCTCTGCGTATCCCAGTTGTGGGTGAGCTCAAGCACGGTGTTGTCCTTTTCATCCCCATAGCCAACGAACGCCAGGGTGAAACGACCTGATGGGTAGTCCTTGCGGCGTAGCAACTGCATGCCCAGCACGTCTGTGTAAAACGCCAGAGAACGGTCCAGATCACCCACCCGGAGCATGGTGTGGAGCATGCGCATGATCTGGACTTATCGCTGCTACCAGCATGGTGCATCCGGTTTATTCATGCCCAACCACAGGGGGACGGTTGGCGTTGGTGCAGACCGACACAGTGCCGGGAGGCAGGGCGACTCATAGGATCCCCGGGTCTTCGATCCACATCACGTGTTCGATTCCCTCGATCTCGTCATCGACACCATCGTGGCCCGTGAGGTGCTCGACTCCCGCGGCAATCCCACAGTGGAAGCTGAGGTTCTGCTCGAAGGTGGTGCCAGCGGACGCGCCATCGTCCCCAGTGGTGCCAGCACCGGAGCCCATGAGGCCCACGAGCTGCGTGACGGCGGTGATCGCTACATGGGCAAGGGTGTGACCCAGGCGGTGAATCACATCGAAGAGCGGATCGCTCCGGCCCTTTGCGGCCTCTCCGCTCTCGATCAGGCCGCGGTTGATGCCGCCATGCTCGAGCTGGATGGCAGCGACAACAAGTCCAACCTCGGAGCCAACGCCATCCTCGCGGTGAGCATGGCCAATGCCCGCGCCGCCGCTAACGGCCTTGGCCTTCCTCTTTACCGCTATCTGGGAGGACCGATGGCATCGCTGCTGCCGGTGCCGCTGATGAATGTGATCAACGGTGGCGCTCATGCCGCCAACAGCCTGGACTTCCAGGAATTCATGCTGGTGCCTCACGGCGCTCCCAGCTTCCGTGAAGCCCTGCGTATGGGCACCGAGGTGTTCCACACGTTGAAGAAGCTGCTCAGCGATAAAGGCATGAGCACCGCCGTGGGTGATGAAGGGGGATTCGCTCCTGACCTGGGCAATGTGGAAGCCGGCGAAATCCTGGTGGAAGCCATCACCAAGGCGGGTTACAAGCCTGGTGAACAGATCTCCCTGGCACTCGATGTCGCCAGCACCGAATTCTTCGAGAACGGCCGCTACGCCTTCGATGGCGGCAGCTATGACAGCGCCGAGATGGTCGGGCAGCTGGAGCAGCTGGTGGAGAAGTTCCCGATCGTGTCCATCGAAGATGGCCTCGCAGAGGACGATTGGGAAGGTTGGAAACTGCTGACCGAGCGCCTAGGCAGCAAGGTGCAACTGGTGGGTGACGACCTGTTCGTCACCAACACCAAGCGCCTGCAGCAGGGAATCGACAGCGCCACTGCCAACTCGATCCTGATCAAGGTGAACCAGATCGGTTCGCTCACTGAAACCCTGCAGGCCATCGATCTGGCTGGCCGCTCCGGCTACACCAGCGTGATCAGCCATCGCAGCGGCGAAACCGAAGACACCACCATCGCGGATCTGTCGGTCGCCACCCGTGCCGGGCAAATCAAGACCGGATCCCTGAGCCGCAGTGAGCGGGTGGCCAAATACAACCAGCTGCTGCGCATCGAGGACGAGCTGGGCAGCCAGGCGGTGTACGCCGGTGCTGTCGGCCAGGGCCCCCGCGGCAAGGCCTGACCGTTCACCCTTTCAAGTCAGTTCAATCGATCCACCCAAACCTCCGAAGCATCGGCACCTTGGGTGGATTTTTTATGGCTGGAATCTCAACAGCAGTCAACGTTGCTGAGATGACAGCGATTCCAGGCGAGCGTCCTTACGCAACTTGACCTGAAGCTTGAGCCATCCCATGCCCACCGGCACCGCAGCTCCCAGGGGCAGCAACGCCCAGAGAGGGCGGGCACTGGCTCCCATCAAGGCCGCCGCCACAGCCAGGCCACCGAGCAACACGGACTGACCAATGGAGTGCTGCGCCGTGACCATCCGCCGGAACTGGCGGTCGGATTCGCCCATCCGGATCTGCAGTTGCAGATCGCCTTGCTCAAGCCGTTCAAGACTTTCATCCAAACGGCGCGGAATCCCAACCGCCCGGGAACTCAAGGCACCGACCTGACGGCCGAGTTCATTGAACAGATCACTGGAGCCGGATCCACTGGATGTCATCAGAGGCAGCAGATAGGGCTTGGCGATACCCACCAGGGTAAATCCAGGATCCAGGCTGCGACCGACGCCTTCAAAAGTGGACAGGGCCCGCATCACAAAAATCAGCTCCACGGGCAGCCGGAAAGGCTGGCCGTAAACGAGCTCGTACAAATCGGTGGACAACTTGTCGATGACCGAGGCACTGAAGGGAGGCGTCAGCGCGTCTTTGAGCATCAAGCGCACCAGCCGACGCACCGGACCGGGGTCAACATCCGCAGCAATCACGCCGGCAGCCTGCATCTCCTCCACCAGCAGGGCAGCATCACGCGCCGCCGCTGCACTCACCATGGAGCCGAGCCGGCGACGCAGGCGCTCAGACAACTGCCCCATCATCCCGAAGTCGTAATAGATCAGGGCACCATCGCTGGCCACAGCGAGATTGCCGGGATGCGGGTCAGCGTGGAAAAAGCCGTAGCGAACCAATTGCTGCAGATAACTGGCCGCTCCGATCTCAGCCACTTCAGACGGATCAATTCCCGCCTCCAACAAAGCCGGACGATCGTTGATCTTGATACCAGGCAAATAGTCGAGACACAACACCCGACGGGTGCTGAGCTCCCAGATCACTCCAGGAACCCGGATACGGGACTCATCCAGAAACTGCTGACGGAAGCGGGCGGCATGCTGCGCTTCAAGACGGAAATCAAGCTCACGCAGCAGTACCCGCCGACATTCCTGGGCAATGGCCACCCAGTCACGTCCTCGCCCCCACTGGGGATGGCGTTGCAGCACTGCCGCCACCTGTTGCATCACCTCAAGATCAAGGCGGAACAGCACCTCAAGCCCAGGGCGCTGAATTTTGAGCACCACCTGGCGTCCGCTGCGCAGGCTGGCGCGATGCACCTGCGCGAGGGAAGCCGCCCCGAGTGGCTGCTCATCCAAATCGATAATCTCGGCGCAGCGGGCACCAAGCTCTTCCTCCAGCAAGGCCTGCGCCTGATCGAAGGGGAAGGAGGGAACGTTGTCCTGCAGGTCGGCCAGTTCAGCGACCCAGCCAGCTGGCAGGACATCGGGCCGAGCCGACAGCAGCTGCCCAAGCTTGATGAAGGCAGAACCCAGATGCAGCAGCTCCGCCGTCAACCAGCGGGCCCTCTGCTGCTGACGGGTCTGACGCCGCTCCGGCGTCATGCCACCGGGATAGCTCCAGCTGCGACTGTCCCACCACAACAGCACCACCAGGACCAGGACCGACCGCCAGATCCGCAACGCCCTCAGGCCCCTGCGCCAGGGGAGAGCGCGAGCCCGCCAACGGTTCAAGGTCGCTCCTCCAGTCGCATGCTGAGTTCAGCGACCTGCGCACGCAAGCGATCGATGCGTTGCTGAAGCGGCTCGTGTGA
Organism: Synechococcus sp. NOUM97013; assembly: GCF_014279815.1. Taxonomy (NCBI): domain Bacteria; kingdom Bacillati; phylum Cyanobacteriota; class Cyanophyceae; order Synechococcales; family Synechococcaceae; genus Synechococcus; species Synechococcus sp. NOUM97013. Next base: position 2,310,992 of record NZ_CP047941.1, read on the forward strand.
CTCCGGGTCGCTTGCCTGTTCTGATGCCGACCCCGAGTCACGGGTCTGTTGCAAGCGTTCGGCCTCAGCCTTCACTTCCTCCTGAAACAGATCCCATTCCTGACGGATGCGATCGGGAGCGTCCTGAACCGCCACAGCAACACCTGCGGCCGCATCGGCCACGCCTTCGCCGACGCGGGCAATGAGGCGATTCATGGCCGCTCTGAACAGGGCGTCCGGGGGAGTCATGGCCATTGATTCAGTCATGAAACTGTGGCAGATCCCAAGGCGCTCACGTGACCTGCATCAAGGGGTTGGTGGCGCAATCGGCGGAGCAAGAAAGTTCTGCGAATCAAACGTGGGTTGCGGTGTGCTGACGGGTTCGGACACGGGCAACACCTCTGATGGCCCTGAGTCCGCTTGAACCGGAGCCTCCATCACAGGAGTCGTCGGGAAGCCAGCATCTGTCTCCTGCACTGCAGGTTCGAGCGTTGGAGAGAGCGGAGTGCCTGGATCGGGCGCCATTGTTTCCGCCGCCGCCGGCAAGGTCACAGATGCTGGATCCTGCAGCTGCTCTGCTGTAACCGGCAGCACAGGGGCCGGCTGGGGGCTCAAATCGAGAGCTGGCTCACGCAGAGCCGCCTGCTGCTGTGTCTCGCGTTGTTCAGCTTCTGCAGCAATCGCCTCGGCCTCACCATTGATCTGGCGCTTCTCTGCATCCCGGGCTTCCTTGGCCGTCACATCACCCATCAAGGGCTGATCGGCCCCATACAGACGCCGCAGGGAATCGAGGGACTGCCCGGGAAAACTACTTTGTTGAAAGGATGCTTGCTGCGTGCCCTGCTGACCTTGGCGCAGCATCACGATGCGCTGCGTGATGCCATAGCCCAAAGCGAAGCAAGAGCCGGCCACCAGAGGTCCCACCCAGAACCGAGGGCGCTTGGGCCGCTTCTTTTCAGCGTTTCTGGTGGTACTCATATCAGATCCCGATTGATGAACACCGAGCCGTCGAACGCCCCCATTCTCACCCCGAATTAGGCTTAGTGCCGCTCAACGTCATAGATCGCGAGTAGCGACAGGCAACCTCTGTGCTGTCACGACCAGCAACGAGACGCCAACTACCCACTCGGTAAAAGCGAGATCCGGACAGAAACGAGTAAAACCAAAGCTGAGAACCGTTCGGCCAAAAACAAGTATTCAACCCTGACGCTCAATTTACATTATGAATCGACTACATATAACACGAACAATAATCGTCAAACCTTTAGTATCTCGGAGCTATGCGCAACCAGGCAGGCTACGAATCAAGGCAAGATTAAAAATAGAATAAACCCATAAGTGTTAAAACCAATATAAAGAAAGCATTAACCCCAAAAGCCAAGGAAAACACACTGCGTAGCATGAAATTGCACAGCACAACTACTTACACGAGCGCTTGCCATGAGTGGTTCACCGCAAGATTTTCTCCAAGCCGTATGGAGCAGCGATGCTTCAACCCAAGAATTTGCAAATAATCCAAAATCGTTTATGGAACGCTTTGGATTCAGCTACGGAGAGAACGTGAGGGTCATTCCTCATTTTGACAATGAAACCAGCGTAAATTTAGTAGTCCCCGAAAGCACTCCCGAGGTCGAAACTGCAGCTCAAGGCAATGCCGACCCAGCAATCAATACTTTAGTCAAAGCCAGCAAGGATGAAGCTCTTAAAAGAGAATTACTCGAAAACGGAAAAACAACTTTAGCCAATAATGGAGTACCGGTCATTTCAGGGATCAATTACCAAGTATTTGCAAACACCGCGACAGAGATGCATGTCGTAATTCCGACCAATCCAGCGATAGCGCAAGCAAATGCAGAACTGGAATTGGCAGCTGGAGGATTGAGCCAAGGCGCCAAGTGTGGAGTCGGCGCTGGAGGTACTACGGTGGCTTGCGGCGCAGTTGCAATTGGCCTTGGTATCTTTAGCACAGGAGCCACAGCTGCAATAGCCGGCGGCACATCTGCCGTAGCAGCTGGTGGAACTGGCATAGGCTCAGCTGTTGCCAGCGGCTGAATCCAGAGCCGAAAGAAATACTTTTCCAAAGACGCATCAACCTAAACACAAAACAAACAAACCATGTTGCCGAAGACTCTTTTAACAAGAGGCAATACTTCGGCAACATTTTTTGTTTAAGCTTCAAGAAAAAAGCGAACCAATAAAAAAGGTCGGATCAACGTGCAATAGCAAAGGCAGGTCCAGCAAAACCTTCAATGCCAATTATTCATTCCTTGGGGTCGCTGAATCATCTCGGCAGAGTCAAGCGAATCAAAGGCACACCTTCAACTTATAAAACTCCAAACAAGACAGCCAAGGAGAGCAGCCATCACACTCACAGCTATCAGCCCTTGAATCCCAAAACATTCAGCTTAAAACCCGACAATAGTACACAAAATTAAACTAGCTGCCCACACTAAAACAACCAGCTGGCACGATCAACCAGGTACTGACAATATCCTCCAATCAGAGCATCTACAAACCAGCAAATTGTCACAAGTTGACTTTAAATTGCGCGACAAATGCTGCAAATACCGCTCAACCCCAAACATGACAAATTCATTTTGCGAACTATAATAATAATGCCAGCATAAGCAAGACTTGATCGAAGAGATTGTTGAAATCGCCCAAAGGGCATCAAATATCCGTGAGCGCATTGCGCATTATCGGTCACGAAAGCATTGCGCATATGACCCACAAGGCAAATACTATTCAGATGAATTCATAAAAAACCTTACTCCTGAGACTCAGAATGAAAACCTGTTGAGATCTCGACTTCAATATCTAGCCATTCATAAAGATGAGCTTGTTGAGGCCTTTAGTTGCATGCCAATTTACTCATCATTCACCCTGCCAAAATGGGCACAAACGCTTTTAGAAATAATGAGTACTTATGAATTAAATGAATGCAAGCCAAAAGAAATTAGACATCAAACAGAAGACGGATTCTTGCTGTTTCCAAAACTACTGGCCCCATTCACAAACCACTTCGACAAAAACTTAGAAAAATTACTGGCGGTGTACCCCTCAATATTTGAATTACAAGCAATCCTGGATTTAAAAACTGAACTTCTCATTGAACTATCAGAGGTGACAGCGAGGGTCGTCAGCACAGAACTGTCAATGAAAAAATATTTTTACGAGAAAAATAAACCAACACGAGAACCCAAAGAAAGATATCAAGACTACATGGATCAATTTGTCGACAATCCGCAGCAACACATCAGGCTTTTTCTACGCTATCCCGTTTTAGCGCGTTTACTATGCATGATATGTTCACAAACGCTGGAAAATCTTACAACATTTGCACATCGCTTTGAAAGCGATCGCTCTGAGATCGCAAAATACTTTAAACCAGAAAAAACTTATGAAAAACCAGATCTTTCAATCATCAGGCTGTCATTTACCCATTCCGACCCTCACAACCAAGGCCAAAAAGTCTGGAAGGTCACAACCAATCATTCCTTCTCATTAGCGTACAAGCCAAGAAGCTTTGATATTGACAAAGCTTACGCCGACATCATTAAGTGGTATAACAACGGAAGCCAACATCAATCTTTAAAAACAGCTCCTTTTATCTCAAGAAAACATTATGGGTGGACATTATGGATTGACACGAACAGAAGCGTAGCGAGTCGGAAAGAAGCCAGTGATTACTTTCAACGACTTGGCGCACATTGTGCGATACTGTTTTTGCTTAACGCGACAGATTTTCACGAAGAAAACTTCATCATCCAACAATCCGATCCAATTCCAGTCGACCTAGAGACAATTGGATCAAGTTGCATGTCGTATTATACGCCAGAGAATACTTCTGACCTGCCATTTTATCTTGAGTCGTTATCACTTTCAATCCAAGCACTAGGCGCTTACCCACGTTGGCTTCAAAATAAAAGCGCAGGGGCACCGGCCATAGCACTCGGGGGCTCAGCCGGTCGTCAATCCATTGACAACAATACGCTTGTCATTCGTTGGAATCAGGTTGGAACTGCGGATTTAAACTATCAATATGTGGAAGGACCTGTTGGTTGGATATCACTGTCTCCTCAAATCAACGGCGAGGAGCAAAAATTAGTTCACTATATTGAAGACTATTTGGCAGGCTTTGAAGATGCATATTTACATTGTTTAGAGAACAGATCTTTTCTCTTGAAGTCAAAAGAGTCCCCATTTTTGGCATTCGACGGACTCAACACACGCGTTGTGCTTCGCAATACACAAGAGTATTTTGATCTCCTACAGCCAGCAACCTCACACGACATCCTTACAAGTGGCCTGGCTTATTGTACTTTCCTAGAAAAGATATGCCACAGACAACTGGGCAATTATGCACATAATCTCTATTTCACTTCAGAATCAGAAGCAAATTCACTATTTTCCCGAGATATTCCGTACTTTTCAGGAAGAATTGGAAGGACAACTGCTGACGGTCAAACGGAAAAACCCTACGGAAGCAACGATCCCAAAGCATTCACCTATAAACTTAAAATTGCCAGTCAAGCCAAGCTTGAAGACTATAAACAGCAGATCAAATCGATATTTGGTTCCTACCAACAATCTATCGAACCGCCTGCGCTATCCGTTAAAGCAACACAAGCGCCACAAACGAACAAAGACATATTAATCAAAGGAGTGCGCAATCTCACAGATCTGTTTCTCAACTCAATGGTGACCATTGCTGGCTTCAATGGTTGGTATAGCGTTTACTCTTACAAGCAAAATCCAACTATATCCTACAGATTTCCACTCCCCTGGACGAGTGCGGGTACTGCAGGAACATCCATATTTTTAAACAATGCAGCAACTATGCTTAAAGATTCGAGTTTATCTACATTAGCCGAAAAATTATCAGTGAACTCATTGAGTGAGCTCATAAAGAACTTTGGATTAGCCGATCAATATTCAATTGCACTTTGCAAGGGGCTTGAAGGAATTGCATCACCAATTTATGCCTGTTTGTGCGCGCATCGGCTCTCACAATCCGAAAGAGCTTTGGAGCACGCGGCAGATTTTATTGAAACGATGGGCACAAACTATAAAAACATAAAATTGAGAGATTTATCTCTTATCTCAGGAGCCTCCGCAGACTTAATTGTATTAAGTGAACTATATCAAAGGACTCAACGACCTCTTTTAAAAGAGATTATCAATGTTTTGGCCATGAAACTTGTAATGGCACTTGAATCTCTGAATTCTTTTTTAAACACAAATCCACAACTACAACCCATAGAGCCAGGAGTTGCCCATGGCATCTTTGGAATTTTATTGGCAATCGATAGGGCTAATGATGTTGAACCGAAAGACATTTATCGATCAGTCATTCTTCACTATGGATACAAGGAAATGAAACGGTACCTTGATCAACCCAACGAACGTGATGAGCGCTTTACAGGCTGGTGTCGTGGACCCGCTGGTGAAGGCCTTGCAATTCTTGATAACCAACTCCTGCTCAATTCTCACCTATCAATGATGACAAATGATTATATTGACACAACAATAGAGCTCACGAAAAGAAGTCTCGGCCAAGATTTTGCCCATCTTTGCTGTGGGGAGTCTGGTCGTTTGATTTTTTTAGCAACAGCTGGTGAACAGCTAAATCGCCCTGAATTATCAGATTTAGCTGTCAACCAATCAGTTAATCTGCTAAGGCAATATGAGGATACAGGATATCTGATGATGCAATCTATTACATCGAGTTGCCTAGTTCCTGGATTACTAGATGGACATGCCGGCATTGGCCTTGCCTTATTAAGTGTTCTTCACCCAAAATCAACATCCAATTATTTATGCCTGCGATGAACCCTTTTTCAAACATCGATCGTGTAGAAACAATCTCGCCAAAAAACTTTTTTGATGATTATATTCTTCCCGCAAGGCCTTTAATCATCGAAGATAGTTTATGCGGTAGAGCTCTGCATTCGTTCGCCCACAAAGCGAGGCTTCCAAAACGCTACCTCCATAGCTTGATACCACTTTCTTATGGGTTTGGAAATTTTTTAGATCAGCAAAATAGAGCCTTAACGGAAGAAGAAAGTGCGGCAGTAAAGTCGCCTCCTTGCGTCACCTTGTCTGATTATTTAAATGAATATCAAACCGAAAAATTTTCGGGACTCTATTGCAATGAGGTGGCTTTGCCGAAAGCGATTCTCTCTGACTACTCGAGACCAAAACTGACGGAACTTGGCTTGCTTGATGATGTTGATTATCGATTCTTTGTTGGAGGAGAAAAAAACTATGCACATCTACATTTCGACGGCGACCTAAGACATGTTCTTTTTCATCAATTGCTAGGGGAGAAGACAATTGTTTTAATCCCCATATCTTCTACTGATAAACTTTTACCAGTAGCGCATTGGTCAGGGCACTGTCTTCAAAATTTTTCGAATCAAGAGCTGAATGATTTTGTTCACTATGTAGGTGGAAGCTGTATCAAACTTTCTGCAGGTGAGACACTTTATTTCCCGGCTGGAATTTGGCATTTTGTTCGCTACGAGTCGTTATCCATCTCCATCGCATGCCGATTTGGACGAACCCAAAAAATTAAGTTTCTTGGTAACAACGTCCACAAAAATGACGAGTTTCTGAAAATATTCTCACAGTTATCCGCAAGTCAATATTCGAACTCAAATGAGTTTTTCGAGGTGGTAACTGACAACTTAATTAAATCGTATTCACTATTTTCGGCGAGCTCGTCGGAAAAGGTGAGTCAGATGAATCAAGCTTACAGATCAATCGCTGCACAATACGGCAGAAGCAAAAGTGAATTATTCTTGCCCTTTTCCAGCGAATTTTCTTTGGCAATACAATCTTTATACGAGAGCAAATACGCCCAACACGTCGATCAAATGCTTCGAGAAAAGATGGGATGGATTAGTGCTTCGTAAAAGGCTTTTAGAGAAGCATGAAATATGGATATCCAACGTAAATGCACTTTTGATGCAAACCTCAAATCTAGAATTAAAATCTTGAAAAAACGCGAAATTCAAGACTTTTTCACTGAGTGAGCTATCGCTGAAGCAAAACGCTTTAATTACGCAGTCGCCAATCATGAGTTTTGACTTTTGCCCATGGAAACGGAGACATCCCACCTCCAACAGATTTCTAGGTCGTGTAATCGGCGTTGATTCGCACGTATTGATCCGATAGATCACAGCCCCAGCCGGATCCAGAGCCTGGCCCCGTGCCGACATTCAGACGAATGACGACGACGTCATCGTCCAAATAACGCCCACAAGCCCGCTCGCTGAGATAGATGGAGGCCGCCGAGCGATCGAAAGCGAGGGGCTGACCATCGGCCATCAGCTGGTGGTCACCGATCCAGAGGGCAACAGCGTCAGGGTCAAACAACACACCGGAACGCCCCGCCGCCGCAACAATCCGACCCCAGTTGGGGTCTCTGCCATGCACGGCGGTCTTGACCAGCGAGGACCCGCAGACCGTGCGAGCCATGTGCACAGCGTCCTGGTCGCATGAAGCTCCCTGCACCTGCACCTCGATCAGACAGGTGGCTCCCTCCCCATCGCGGGCGATAGCACGCGCCAGATGTTGCGCCACCCGGGTCAAACCCTCCTCTAACGCTGCATAAGCCGTGTCTGGAAGCGCTTCACCAGCGGCAAAGGCCAACACCGTGTCATTGGTGCTGGTGTCGCCATCGACCGTGATGGCATTAAACGATCGCCGTACAGCTCGCTGCACCATTCCCTGCCACACATCAGCGGGGACCCCGGCATCACAGGTGAGGTAGCCCAGCATGGTGGCCATGTCGGGATGGATCATCCCCGATCCTTTGGCCATGCCCCCAAGCCGGACCCTACGCCCAGCCAGGGTGGCTTCCAAAGCGATCTGCTTCTCCACCAGATCGGTGGTGAGGATGGCACCAGCAGCGGCAGCTCCACCCTCGGGATCCAAAGCGTCCACGAGCGGGTCTAAGCCACCAAGCAACACCTCCATCGGGATCGGCACGCCGATCACACCTGTGGAGCAGATCAGCACCTGATCAGCGTCGACACCCAAACGATCTGCCAGGGCCTGCGTCGCACGCTGACTGTCAATCAAGCCGCGATCACCCGTGCAGGCATTCGCCTGTCCGGAATTGATCAGCACCGCTCGGGCCTGGCCTCCAGTGGCGAGCAAACGTTCAGCGCAAAGATCCACGCAAGCGGCACGCACCACCGAGGTGGTGAAGGTGCCGGCACAGACCGCACCCTCTGGCGCCAGAACAAGTGCAAGATCCGGCTTACCCGACGCCTTCAGCCCGGCCGTGATTCCGGCACCAAGAAAGCCGGTGGGAGCGGTGACGCCTCCCTCCACCACCATCCACTCAGAGGAAGCCCTGCTGTTGTCGGCAACCACGGATCCACGCGAGACACTGGTGTCATCCTGCCGCCGCGTCATGTCTCGCCAACGCCGCATCGGCCTGACCGGTGGAATCGCCTCCGGTAAAAGCAGTGTGAGCCGCTGGCTGGCGCAGCAAAACGTGCCTGTCTTGGACGCCGACCAGTACGCCCATGACGTCATTGCCCCGGGGGAGCCCGCCTGGCAGGCCGTGATCGATCGCTACGGCAGCGCAGTCCTGCATCCAGGATCTGACCCGACACAACCTGCTTTAAACCGTGCAGCACTCGGCAGCATCGTCTTTGCGGATGCTCAGGAGCGGCGCTGGCTGGAGGGGCTGATTCACCCCGTCGTACGAGATCGCTTCGAACACGAACTGTTGAAACTCAGCAATGAGCCGGTTGTCGTGCTGATGATCCCACTTCTGTTTGAAACAGGGATGGCATCAATCTGCAGTGAGGTGTGGGTTGTGAACTGTTCACTCGAGCAACAACGTCAAAGACTCATGGCACGCAACGCCTTGAGTGCACAAGCAGCCGATCAGCGAATCCAAGCCCAGTGGCCCCTGACCCGCAAATGTGAACTCGCTGATGCAGTAATCAACAACAGCGGCCCCCCACAACGCTGGCGAGCTCAGATTCGTGGGCTTTTAACGCCATCAACACAGCAAGCTTCCGCATCAACTGACGCGATGAATGGCCATCAATAGACGCCCACAAGCAGTCGCATCCCGACACACATAGCCGTCTTGACCAATCCATCACAAATTCACTACGTTCCGCTTCTGATCAACTTTCACCATGTCAACGCGACGGCTGAGCCTCTCCTTGGGATGGTCCGCACTCCTAATGCTCTCAGCGCAGACGGCACGGAGCGAGTCGATGCCCTACCAATGCTTCGACCGAACAACGCGTCGTCCGGTCGCCGCCAGCCTTGTTGACCTCAGCACAGCGGAAGTCAGCTGCGAACCAACAACGCTGCTCCAACCCAAGAACACCTCCTCCGAACTTGGGACAACAGCATCCCCGGAACAAGTCGAGACAGAATCCGAGATCAGCAGCGGACCAAGCCCCTACGCCGATGTCACGGCCGATCCGGACGCCGTAAATGCGACTGTGCGCAACAACCCTTTAGCCGCACGACGCTCCATGAATCTGGCCCGTGGTGCTGCAACGCGAAGGAATGGCGGTTTGAGGGTCTACCGCCCAGGAATCTGTATGTATGCCAGTGCCTCCAACAATCCCTGTTTGATTCATGCAGGACCAGCTGGATTTGAATTCAACATTCCTGGTGGATCGCCAGGGTGGGAGGAAGCAGGCGACGCCCCATCGGTGATGACGCGAGTTCTGATTGCCGCGGACGGTCGATCTGTGCTTCAGATCGACCAGAACGATGTGATCAACCCTTCAACTTCTGACTGAGGATCTGGTTCGCCAGCTTGGGATCAGCCTTGCCACCGGTCTTCTTCATGAGCTGACCGACAAAGAAGCCCTGGAGCTTGTTCTTGCCACCGCGGAAGGCCTCCACCTCAGCAGGATGAGCAGCCAGCAACTCCTCAACGATGGCCGTGATCGCTGCAGGGTCACTGATCATGCCGAGGCCACGCTCATCCACGATCGACTTGGGTGAACCGCCTTTCTCCAGCAATTCCGGAAGAATTTCCTTGGCGATCTTGCCGCTGATTTTGCCGCCATCAATCAGCTGCACCATCTCGGCCAGTTGCTCAGGACGGAAGGGCAGCGCGCCGTAGGTCAGGCGGTTGCTATTCACATAGGCAGCGATATCACCCGTGATCCAGTTGGACGCGAGCTTGGCGTCAGCCCCTGCCGCCACAACAGCTTCGAAGTAATCCGCCATCGGGCGTTCATCCGTGAGCACCCGGGCGTCGTATTGAGACAGCCCCAAGTCATCGGCGTAACGATGGCGCTTGGCCGCAGGTAGTTCCGGCAATTCCGAACGCCAGCCTTCGCGCTGATCGACACTCACCTCAATCGGTCCCAGATCAGGATCGGGGAAATAGCGGTAGTCACTGGCGCCCTCCTTGCTGCGCATGCTCTTGGTGAGCTGCTTGCCCTCGTCCCAAAGACGGGTTTCCTGCACGATCGGCTCACCGGTCTCGTAAGCCTTGATCTGCCGTTGGATCTCGTATTCACAGGCCTTCTGAATGGCCGAGAACGAGTTCATATTCTTGATCTCCACCTTGGTGCCGAACGGCGCATCCGGCCCACGGCGAACGGAGATGTTGACGTCACAGCGCAGCGAACCCTCCTGCATGTTTCCGTCGCTGACGCCGAGGTAGCGCATGATGCGACGGATTTCCGAGGCATACTCCGCCGCCTCACGGCCCGTGCGCAGGTCCGGTTTGCTGACAATTTCCGCCAACGCCACCCCAGCGCGGTTGTAGTCCACCAACGAGTGGGTGGAGCCAGCCAGGCGATCACTGCCGGCATGCACGAGTTTTCCAGCGTCTTCTTCCATGTGAAGGCGCTCAATGCCGATCTTTTTCAGATAAGTGTCTTTGCCCTTTTCGGCCACCTCCACTTCGATCCAACCGTCCTCAGCGATCGGTTCGTCGTATTGGGAGATTTGGTAGTTCTTGGGCAGATCGGGATAGAAATACTGCTTGCGGTCGAACTTGCTGTGTTCGGCAACATTCAAATTCAAAGCCATCGCCGCTTTAACGGCGTACTCGAGCACCTTCTGATTCAGCACCGGCAACGTTCCCGGCAAACCACAGACCACCGGGTCAATGTGGGTGTTGGGTTCATCCCCAAACGTGGTCGAAGCCGCTGTGAAGATCTTGCTGTCTGTACCCAGCTGCACATGGGTCTCCAGACCGATCACGGCTTCCCAGGCGCTCTCCGCAGCCATCTCTTGTCTCCATGCGTTCGCTGATCTTATGGAAGCGACGCACAATGCAGCTTCACCGGCCATCCGTCATGGGCAGTCTTCGCTGGCGACGGCTTCTGAAGAACATCCTGCTGGCCACGGTGTTGGCCATCGCTCTGATCGCCAATCCAGCAACGTCCAGTCCGCAGCACCATCCACAAGCACTCCGCGTCCAGTTGCGCTGGCTGCCGCAAGCGCAATTCGCAGGGTTTTACGTGGCCCAGGATCACGAGCTGTTTCAAAACAAAGGCCTCGATGTGACGCTCGAGCCAGGTGGACCCGCCGTCAACGGTCTGCAGCGACTACTTGACGGCGAGGTGGATGTGGCCGTCGCCTGGTCATCCGACGCGCTGGATCTGCGACGCCAGGGGGGTGATGTGGTGAACATTGCCCAGCTGCTGCAACGGCCTGGAACGATGCTGGTCTGCAATGCCGATTCCGGCGTGACCAGAGCTGAGGATCTCGCTGGCAAGCGGGTGGGTACTTGGAAAATCGGAGATCAATTCGATGTCGGGTACTGGCTTAGGCGCCATGGACTCGACCTGCAAGCCATTGAACTGATTCAGCAACGTCCAGCGGCACAAGATCTGCTCAGCGGCAACGTCGATTGCGCCACTGCCATGAGCTACAACGAATTTCAGACCATTCTCAAAGCGGGGAAACTCAAAACCGATCTGTTCAGCGTGCGTTTCGCGCAAGAAGACAGCGGGTTTCTCGAAGACGGCCTTTACGTGCGGGCCGAGGATTTGAACGATGCGCGCAAACGCGATCAGCTCGTGACGTTGTTGCAGTGCCTGGCCGACGGATGGCGATACGCCGCTCGCCATCGGGTTGAAGCGGTGGCCATCACTGAGCGTTACATGGATGGCAGCGACACTGAACATCAACAGGCGATGCTCAATGAGATCCTCCGGTTGATGGATCTCGACCAAGGCTTCGGGTTGCTGGATCCAAGGGCTTTCGCCCGCAGTGCGGAGATCGTCGGCGAAGGCAGCGGTGAGCCAACGGCCATCAACCGTGCGGCCAAGGGCGCCTGGAACCTTGGCATTTGGCGGGCTTCCGAACTCGGCGGCCCGCAGCGAGGACCTCTCGGCCCCGCAGGGCGTCAGACCTTCGCCACCTTGGTGGCATCCCCCTGGTTCTATGGCCTGGATCTGATCGGGACCACGGCCTTTGCGCTCTCAGGCTTCATCAGAGCGCTACAACGTCGCTACGACATGTGGGGTTGTTTCATCCTCACGCTGCTTCCCGCTGTGGGGGGCGGCACCCTTCGCGACCTGTTGATCGGTGGGATGCGCTCGCCGCCATTCATCTTCAAAGACAACAGCTACCTGCTTGTGGTTGCAGTGGTCGTGAGTGCTGGCTCGATCCTGGCGAGCTTGTTGAGCGCTGGGGCAGCGGACAGCAAGGGGTTCAACCAGGTGCTCGGGCTGTGCGACAGCGTTGGTCTGGCCACGTTCACCATCATTGGTGCGCAGGTCGCTTTAGAGGCGGACTTGAACTGGTGGTGGATGGCGATCTGTGCTGCACTCACCTGCGCGGGTGGCGGCATGTTGCTGGATGTGGTCACTGGCCGTGAGCCGCGAACCTTTCAGGGCGAGCCCTATGAAGAGATTGCAGTGCTCGGCGCCTTGGTGCTGAGCCTGGGGCTTTGGATCGCAGACCGCTTCGAGACGCTGCAGTGGCCGGTCCTCGCCGCCATGGTCTTGAGCTGGGGCACGGTCTTCACCTGCCGTCAATTAGTGGTCCGCCACAATCTGCGCTCATGGCGTCCAGGCCTATGACGATCCCCCAGCAACCGCGCACAAGCCTGCACCAACCCGCTCCAATCCTGATCCTGGGCGGAGGGCTGATGGGCCTGGCAATCGCCCATCAACTGGCGCGCCGAGGACAAGCCGTGACCGTGATCAGCCGGCGGCGCAGTGAAGCGGCAGGATTTGTCGCCGCCGGCATGCTGGCCCCCCACGCCGAAGGCCTGAGCGGCGCCCTGCTGCAACTCGGACAACTCAGCCTGGGCCGAGTTCCCAGCTGGGTGGCCCAGATCGAAGGGGACAGCGGCCTGCCCTGTGGACTGCGCTCCACCGGCATCGTGGTGCCGTTTCAAACAGCAGCCGAACGTGACGCCTACCCGACGGCTCAGCTTGGGCAAAGCTTGAACCGACGCGACCTAGAGCGAGAAATCCCAGGCCTGGGACCTGAATGGAGCACCGGATTGCTGTTCGAGCAGGACGGCCAGATTGACAATCGCAGGCAATTGATGCGGGCCCTGGAGCGAGCCTGTGTCTCACTTGGCGTGCAGTTCATGGAAGGCGCTGAGGTGCATGGCCTGGAGTGTGATTCCACGAGACAGCTGTGTGGAGTCGATCTGCGCAGCGCCGAAGGGGAGCAGCAGCAACTGAGCTGCCAACAGGCGGTGCTGTGCAATGGCGCCTGGAGCCAACAGCTGGTGCCGCAACTGCCTGTATTTCCTGTCAAAGGCCAGATGCTGTCTTTACAAGGACCGCGGCAAGCGCTCAAACGCGTGATCTTCGGGCCCGGCACCTATCTCGTTCCACGCGAGGACGGACTGATCGTGGTGGGCGCCACCAGCGAGCGGGAGGCCGGATTCACCGAAGGCCTCACTCCCGATGGCCAAAAACAACTGCAAAGGGGCATCACGAGCCTGCTGCCGATGGCAGCGAACTGGCCGCCGATGGAGCGTTGGTGGGGCTTCCGGCCCTGCACACCGGATGAAGGCCCCCTGCTTGGCCCGGGCCCGATGCCCGGACTATGGCTGGCCTGCGGACACCACCGCAATGGCGTCCTTCTAGCGGCGATCAGCGCAGAGCTGCTCACCGGCCAGATCCTCAACACCCCGCTTTCACGCTCAGACCTAGATCTGCTGGAAGCCTTCAGCTGGAAGCGCTTCGCAAGCCCAACAACCAGGGTGTGATTTAAGTCACTACAGCGATTGACCAAATGACCAATTAACGCTGACTTGAATCAACAAAACAAAGCAATATCGCGCCGATGGTGAATGAGTTCGAGAGCACATGCTCCACTCACACTTACCAACATGAATTTCATTGCCAGGGCCTTTAAACGCAATGTGGGCACCCAACCATCTGTTTCAAGCGTCGCCATTGATGCACAAAACGTTGTCACAAGCAACAGCAATGATCGCGTTGACATCCGCGCTGGCGCTTTCAATCGTGGCGGCTACGCCGAAGCCACAGGACTGAATGATTCCACTGTTTCCACCTTGGATGGGAATGATTCTGTTCGTATTCAGGCTGATGCGCGCGGACTGAGCACGAATGCCTGGGCCATGCGCAACAGCACCCTGAATGTGGGCAACGGCGACGACAACGTTGAACTGCGGGCAACCACACGTGCTGGAGCCTTTGATCCCGCCTACGGCGCAGAGGACAGCACCATCAATCTCGGTAATGGTCGAGACACTCTGCGCATCAACGCCAACGCCCGTGGCAACACCACCGGCACCATTGCGGCCTACGGCACGGTGAACTCCCAAACCAACACGGGTTCAGGTGACGACCGCGTGGAAATCTTCGCGAGTGCCGTGAATCGCAGCGGTTATGCCGAAGCCGTTGGCCTGGATTCCTCAACTCTGGAAACCGAAAACGGCAACGACATCGTGCGCATTCAGGCCAATGCCCGTGGCCTCAGCACCAATGCCTGGGCCATGCGCAACAGCACCCTGAATGTGGGCAACGGCGACGACACGGTGGAACTACGGGCCACCACACGCGCTGGAGCCTTTGACCCTGCGTATGGAGCACTGAACAGCAGTCTCCGTCTTGAAAATGGTGAAGACAGCCTGCGCATCTTCGCCAAGGCAGGCGGCAACACCACGGACACCATCGCGGCATTCGGAACGCTGAACGCCCAGACCAACACTGGTGCAGACAACGACCGAGTTGAGATCCGCAGCACAGCAACCAACAGCCGTGGCATTGCAGACGCCGTTGCCATCGACAATTCCTTGCTGGAGACGGAAAGTGGCGACGACCTGATTCGGGTCAGCGCAGGAGCCTTTGGCAAAGACACTCAGGCAGCCGGCCTGCGCGACAGCGAAGCCAACACTGGATCCGGGCGCGACAATCTGAACATCAACGCGGAAGCTCGCGGCAATAGCACCGACACCGTTGGGGCTTTCGGCACCGTCAATTCACGCACCAACACAGGCGCCGACAAGGACCGCATCGATATTCGTGCCACCGCATCCAACCGCGGCGGAACCGCTGAAGCCGTTGGTCTGGATGCCTCGGATCTGGCCACCGGAGGCGGGGATGACCAAGTTCGCATTCAGGCCAACGCAAGCGGTCAGTACACCTATGCCTGGGCCTTGCGTAACAGCTCCCTGGATGCCGGGAGCGGCAATAACGTCATCGACCTGCGTGCCTCAACCCTTGCCTTCGGTGTCGACCCCGCCTTTGCCATCGACAACAGCTCGATCACAGCTGACGCGGATCAAGACGTCCTGCGGATGAGTGCCAATGCCCGCGGCAACACGACGGGAACGATTGCCGCCTACAGCGCCTTGAACTCACAAATCGACCTTGGCGCTGGAGACAACACCTTTGAAATTGACGCCAAAGCCTTCAACCGCCGGGGCACAGCTCTCGCCCTGGGCCTCGATGCCTCCACAGCCACCACTGGCTCCGATGACGACCTCATTCGAATTCGCGCCACTGCCAACGGCCGCAACTCAATGGCTTGGGCCATGCGCAACAGCAGCCTCGATGCCGGAGCAGGAGACAACACCATCGAGATCGAGGGCAATGTTCTGCAAAGCCGAATCCAAACCGGTGATGGCTTCGACACCATCCGCATCTCAGGACTCGAAACCGATCAACTCCAGATTGACAGCGGAGCCAACGACGACGTGCTCAAAGTCGATGGCGGCACCCGGATTTCGTATGTCTCCGGAGAGGGTTCCGACCAACTGCAGCTGACCCGCAATTACTTCGCCAGCCTGCTGCAGGCCGACAACAACGATTTGGAAAGCAACGAGGACGCAGCGCTCAAGGCCGAAGCAGCGATCGCCCAAGTGGTCGAACCGAACGTCATTGAGTCGGCGCAATTGGAAGACGCAGTTTCAGGATTGAATCTTCGTGACGCCCTGAAATTCGAGGATTTCACCACAGGAATCAATGGAGACAGCGTCAATGTTGACGACATCCTGCGCCGCTATGGAGTGGGCCTGAAAGGGCAATCGATCTTTACCGATGGCTTCCTGAGCTTCCAGCAGAACGGAAACGACAGCGTGCTCTTCTTCGATGCTGATGGCGCCTCCCAGGAAGCACAAGGCAACACCGCTCTTGTTGTTTTCAAGGGAGTCCAAACCTCGGCCTTCAGCAGCAACAACCTTGATTCCGTTCTGATCAATCAAGACGACTTCCTTCTCAATCAGCAGCAACAGTCAGAAGACGTTTCAGGGTCTGAGGTGGAGACACCGATTGAGAGCCCTGTGCTCCAAGCAACGCTCGATGACCAACTCGCGGTCGACACCAATGTTGACCCCGTGACCGGAATCGGCGCCGATCAGACCGTCGTCAACGGCATGGTTCAACCGCTGCCGATGCCTGCTGCAACCCCAGCGAACGAGGCCACAACCATGGCAATGGAGGCCAACCAGCCTCTGACCAGCACCGCTCTTGATCTGGCGACTGCAGGACTCGAAGCACCGGTGACGATCTCCGCTCTGCCGGAATTGGACGCAAGCCCTGCCGTAAGCACCACGCCTGTGGAGGCCTCCGCTGAAAACTTCAATTCAGTGTCAGCGAGCCCATCCATCGCCGGGCCCGATCGTGGCTCCGCTCTGGTCATCGCCGCAGCACCTGCAGATGTGGTCTGAAGCGTGCATCAACACATCCAAAGAAAAACCGCCCTGCTGTTGCAGAGCGGTTTTTTTTGAGCTCTAAGGGTGTCGAGATCAGCCCTCGACGCGCCAGCCCTGATCGGAAGGCGTCCACTCGCTCAGCTCGGAAGGTTGGAACCACAGACCGATCTCGAACTGGGCTGTTTCGGGGGCATCGGAACCGTGGATCACGTTGCGGCCGATGTTCACAGCCAGATCACCGCGGATCGTGCCGGGCTCAGCCTCGAGGGGCTTGGTGGCACCGATCAGCTTGCGGGCGCTGGCAATCACACCATCGCCTTCCCACACCATCGCCACCACAGGGCCGGAAGTGATGAACTCCACAAGACCAGCGAAGAACGGACGCTCCTTGTGGACGCCGTAGTGCTGCTCAGCCAGCTCACGGCTGGGGGTCAGTTGCTTGAGACCGACCAGCTTGAAACCCTTGCGCTCGAAGCGCCCAACGATCTCACCCACAAGTCCACGCTGAACACCATCGGGCTTGATGGCGATAAAGGTGCGTTCGGCGGCCATAACAACGAATAAAACCGCCGCTATCGTCCGTGGCCGACGGCCCGATTGGCAAGCCAACCGGCTACCGGTGCACTGTCCTGAACGACAACTCTGCCTAGATTCCTGCTGCGAATGCTCCTGGAGCGCTGAGTGACGCTGATGGCACGCTCCGATACAGCTGGCACCTGGACCATCCAGGACGGAGCGGATCTCTACGGTCTGGACCGATGGGGTGACACCTACTTCGCGGCCAATTCCCGCGGCCATGTGACGGTGCAGCCCCGCGGGGACAGAGGAGGCAGCATCGATCTGATCGAATTGGTGGAGGGCTTGCAGGCCAGAGATCTCGGCTTGCCGCTGCTGATCCGCTTCGACGACATCTTGGAGGATCGTCTCGAGCGGCTGCACGCGGCCTTCGACCGAGCGATCGCGCACTACGGCTACGGCGGCCGATACCAGGGCGTGTTCCCAGTGAAATGCAACCAGCAGCGCCACGTGGTGGAACGGCTGGTGGAAGCCGGTCAGCGCTGGCACTTCGGCCTCGAGGCCGGCAGCAAAGCTGAATTACTGATTGCCCTGTCCTTGCTGAACGATCCAGAGGCCTTGCTGATCTGCAACGGCTACAAAGATCAGCGCTACATCGAAACCGCCATCCTGGCGCGGAGACTCGGGCGGCAACCCGTGGTGGTGATCGAGCAACCCGATGAGGTGGAGCGGATCATCGCCGCCAGCCAGGAACTGGGCGCCGCACCAATGATCGGAATCCGGGCTCGGCTCTCAACCCGCAGCACAGGCCGCTGGGGCAGCTCCGTGGGCGATCGGGCCAAGTTCGGGCTCTCCATTCCGGAACTGCTCGAGACCACCGAACGACTGCGCAGCGCAGGACTGCTGGACGATCTGAAGTTGTTGCACTTTCACATCGGCAGCCAGATCAACGACATCGCGGTTCTGAAGGATGCCCTGCAGGAAGCCGGGCAGATCTATGGAGAACTGCACCGCCTTGGAGCCCCGATGGGGTATCTCGACGTCGGTGGTGGCCTTGGCATCGACTACGACGGCAGCCGCAGCGCCACCGCAGCCTCAACCAACTACTCCTTGCAGAACTACGCCAACGACGTCGTTGCAACCATCAAGGAGTGCTGTGAACCATGTGGCGTGCCGGTCCCGACCCTGGTGAGCGAAAGCGGACGGGCCCTCGCCAGTCAATTCAGTGTGCTGGTGTTCGACATCCTGGGCCTCGGTGGCGCTCCCGACGAGCGTCCACAGCGCAGGGACGACGACCCCCTGATCGTCCGCAATCTGCATGACACCCTCGACGGCATCTCCGAAGCCAACCTGCAGGAAGCCTGGAATGACGCCATCAAGTTCAAAGAGGATGCGCTGAGCGCCTTCCGACTCGGTTATCTGCGACTTCCCGAGCGGGCACGGGCAGAGCAACTGGCCTGGGCATGCGCCCGACGCATCGTCGAGCTGCTTCCCACCGATGACAACAGTCCTGACGCGCTACGCAGTCTGCGCGCCAGCCTGGCCAGCACTTACTACGGCAACTTTTCAGTATTTCGGTCGGCACCGGACACCTGGGCCATCGATCAACTCTTCCCGGTGATGCCCATTCATCGGTTGCACGAACAGCCGGAACAACTGGGCAGCATTGCGGACCTCACCTGCGATTCCGATGGCAAATTGGCTCGCTTCATTCAAGGCGGCCAAAGCAAATCGCTGCTGGAGCTGCACACCCCAGCCCCGGGACAGACTTACCTCGTCGGCCTGTTCCTGGCCGGCGCCTACCAAGAGGTGATGGGCAACCTGCACAACCTGTTTGGCAGCACCAATGCGGTGCACATCCGCCTGGCACCCGGTGGTGGTTATCAACTGGAACACGTGGTGCGGGGTGACACCAACGCCGATGTTCTCAAGGCCATGGAACACGACCCCGACCAGATGCTGGAACGGCTGAGACTTGCGAGCGAAGCGGCCATCCGAGATGGACGCCTGGCCGTCAGCGATGCACGACGACTGATCAACCATGTGACCAGCAGCCTGCAGCAGAGCACTTATCTGCAGGCCTGACGCGTCTAACCAGGCAACAACCCGCGTTGGATCAGTGGCTGCAGATCAACGATCCGGAACTGCCCGTTGGTTTCTATCACGGTGCCGCGGTTGCGCAGCTTGCTGAGCGTGCGAGACGCTGTTTCCCGCGCCAATCCAGCCAGCAAAGCAATTTCCCGTTGGGCCAGCAGTGGGATCTCCGCCTGAGGATTCTGATCGCGAGAACTTTTGCGAGCGAGGTAGGCCAAGGCATCCAGCAGGCGCGTGGTGGCATCGGCGCTCTGCAGCGCAAAGCGCTGATTGAGATCACGCAAACGCGAAGCCTCCAAGCGCGCCAAGGCAAGAGCGAACGACGCCTGCTGACCGAGCAGAGCCACAAACGGCACCGAGTGCAACTTGATCAGGTGCAATGGCGTGAGCGCCACCACATCGGCCGAACGCGACGCACCATCGAGAGCGGCCATCTCACCGAACACATCGCCTTGACCCAGCAACGACATGATCACTTCATCACCATCTGCGGTGTAAGTGCGCACCTTGGCCAGCCCCTCACGGATCAGGAACAGCGACTCACCCCAGTCCTGTTCCATCACGATCACCTGATCGACTTGATGGCTCGTCTCACGATGGCGATCCAGCAGCAGGCTGCGCTGTTCTTCAGCCAGCTCTGCGAACAGAGGCATGGCCACGAGATCCTCAGGCGTGAGCGCAGACATGATTCAGACCAGAACGACCGGAGTGGCCAAGTCCAGCTTGCCGACAAAACGCAGAAGTGGGCCGCCGACAACAGAACAAGCGTGATCTCGATCAGAACGTGACGCTCAAACCGGGGAGGGTGCCTGATCGGCCGAGAGAGGCCAGCATGCGTGCAGCGGTACCCCGCCACGCATGACGAGCGACAACCCAAAGCTCAGCCAAATTCGTGACCGACTGCGGATGTTGGTGAACACCCATCTCTCCACCGTCAGCCATGAAACGCTCATGGCTCCAGTGGGTGAGGTGCTGATCGAACAGGACAGTCCGGCCAGACGGGTGCTGCTGGTGCAAACAGGGGAATTGACAGTGGAGCGCTGCGAAGCCGGTGGCAGCCCTCAGGTGATCGCCCGAATCGGCCCGAATGAACTCGTCGGAGAAATGGCGCTGATCGGTGATGAACACCACAGCGCAACCGTCAAAGTCAGCAGAGGACCCGCAGAAATCCTGGTGGTTCAGGCGGATGATCTGCTGCAGGCCGCGATCTATGACAGCGACCTAGTGATGGAACTGTTGGCCTTGAGCAGCAACCGCTGCCGTCAAACCAACAGCCATCTGACACTGGTTCTGGAAGCCTTAGAGGCCTTGGACCGAGCCCATGACGCATCACTGGAACGCTGCTGCAGTGAACTAGAACGCTGCACTGATCCAGGACTCTTCAGCACGGCACAACGGTTGAGACGACTGGGGCAGGCCCAAAAAACGGCATGAGACGGTTGTGCCCTTGTTGCTGCATTGGATGGTTGGAAACCACCGGTCAGCAGGTCCATTAATCGAATCACGAGCCCCAAGTTCCACCACACACACGCCACAGCCGCACTGTCATGCAGCTCAAACTCCAGGAACGCCTGCAAAGCCTGAAGATGGTGGCCAGCCTGGCCACGTTTCTCAAAAACCCTGGCTCGCTCGACAGCGTGTTTGCTGTCGCCAACAGCGTGAAGGACAGCCCACTGGCTGAGCAGATGCAGCGGCACCTGCTCGGGCACCCCCAGTTCGGTGCACTGGTGAAGGAAGGTTGGCGACCCAAGGCGATCGACCTGGGCGAACTGCAGAAACTTCCGGAAGGCACCCTCGGACGCTGCTACGCCGATCAGCTGATCAGCCAGGGCATCACACCGGACGCACTGATCGACCCGTCCCCCATCAGCAATGACGCTGAGTACATCACCCACAGGCTCCGGGAAACACACGACATCATCCACGTGCTCACAGGCTTCGGGATCGACGGCGACAGCGAGCTCGGCTTGCAAGGTTTCAACCTTGCTCAGACACGATCCCCCTTGGCCGTAATGCTGATTTTTGGCGGCATGTTGGCCGCGCTTCAGGACAACGAGCCACTGGCACCGATGCTGCGAGCCCTAGCACGAGGCTTTCAACTGGGCCTGGATGCTGATCTGGTGATCGCGTGCAAGCTTGAGGAAGGATGGAAGAGGCCTCTGCAGGACTGGCGCCAAGAGCTGAAACTTGCCGTGAACAGTGACCAGTAAGCAGAACTCGGAGAGGACAGCGATGACTCACCAGGAGCATCAACAGGAGCTGAATCCACACAACGTTCTATTGCCGGAAGCTGCCGTCCTGTGTCGACAGGATGAGCCCATCGACGCTGGATAATGCATTCATGCTTAGTGCACGGATCACGTCATCGAAATACTCACATTGACGCGTGAGCGATGCCGCCGGAACACTTGAAGAACTGTGCAGGCGGCACAATTGCCTGGCAGACGCAAAGAGCCAGCTCAAGCGCCGCAGACGCAGCGACAAAAGCCTGATCAAAACCAAACAACCGCGGCTTTAGTCACAACACAGCCCGATCCGGACAATGCACTTAAGGTTTGGGAAAACGCGGCGTCTCGATGGACCGGAACGAGCTGATCTCAACGCTCCAGGATGAAGGGAACCTGAAGCATTCCTTCAGCGCCGAAGACATCGCCGTCCTGGCGCATCACATGTCGATCAAATCATTCGACGACAATGCGATTTTGATGCACAAAGACGAGCCCGCTGACTGCATGGCATTTCTGATCAGTGGCAGGGTTCAAATCATTGAAGACGAAAGACAGATTGCAATCCTGACAACTGGGGACTGCTTTGGCGAAAGCATGTTCTCTGAAGAGGCAACGCGGGTGGCCAGCGTTCAGGCCCTAGAGGCCACAAAAGTCGGCTTGTTCAGCATCGACGACTTCCATGCATTGTTGGAAACCAATCAGAGACTGGCACTGCAATTCAGAGAAATCTTCAAAGCTGTCGGACGGGCCCGTGCCGAGCAGCATGCCGCCGAAACCTACACAGACAAGCGCAAATACTTGGCCCTCATTGCCCACAACAACATGAAAGAAAGCCTGATGGAGTTCTGCAGCATGCACACCAACAAGCTGGAACAATTCCCTCTGATTGCGACAGGAACGACCGGCAGCATGCTGTTCAAAAAAACAGGCCTATGCCTCAGCCGTAAAGTCGCTTCAGGTCCCTTGGGTGGGGACCAGGCTGTTGGGACTCTGATTTCCACACAAAACATCATCGGCGTCATCTTCTTCCGAGATCCACTCTCGTCACACCCGCACCACGCCGACATCGAAGCCCTTGGACGACTCTGCGACGTCTACCAAGTTCCTTTTGCCACGAACCCTCAAAGCGGAGAGGCGATTCTTGATTATCTTCTCTCTGGAAAGGCTGATCACGACCCCCTTCCCAATCGCGTGCTAGAGGCCTACGTCAAAGGACAAAAAAAGGTCGTCGAAGCCGGGTGAAGGTTGAACATAATCAAGGCTGGGACCGAAGAGCAATCAAGCCAAAAACAGTGATCGGCTCTGGCCAACCCTTAACGGAATGATCGCCCAATTCCTCTACAACAACATCGTCATCTAGCAAGTCGCGAACATCCGCACTCATCAAGATCGGATGTTCGGGAAATTGTCGTGTCAACGATTCCAGTCGACTCGCAAGATTCACCGTGGCCCCGATCACGGTGTACTCCAAACGATCGCTTGAACCAAGGTTGCCGGCAATCACTTCGCCACAATGAATGCCGATGCCCTGGCGTAACGGAGCTTGACCCTCCATCTCCAGCTCTCGGTTGAGTGCATCCAAGTTGGCCTGCATGGCCAGGGCGGCGCGCACAGCAGCCAATGCTTCAGCACGTTCTCCACGATGCACAGGAACACCGAACTCGGCCATCAAGGCATCACCAATGAATTTGTCCAGCAGGCCTTGCTCATGAAGCACAGGTGCAGCAATCGCTTCGAAATAGCGATTCAACAAACGGAAAAGACCCTCTGCATCCATCACATTGCTGCGGGCCGTGAATCCGACCAAATCGGTAAACAGCACCACACATTGCTCACGCCTTCCGCCCAAGCGCATCCAGCTCTCCTGACCTGAGCGCAACATGTCGCGCAGGAGGTTTGGAGACACCCTCCTGGACAGAACAGAGTGAAGAAATCGACGCTGAGCACTCTCCTTCTGGAACAGATCACCAGACCGCACGGCGCCAGCCACCAATGGCATCAGCGTTAAGGCCGCTCCAGGCAACCACAACCCGCAAAGCCAAGCCAAAGTCGTCAGCCCCATCGCAAAACACCCCAGAAGCAGTGCGGAAATCGCGGAGCCGGAAGCAGTCGAAGGCGCGGCAAGACGCCAATTGCACAGCAACAACCAGCTGATCACGATCAACGCCAGCGGGAAGGAATCCAAACTTCGGAAACCACGTCCGCTGCGCAGACCTGAAATCGCTGATAACAGCACCTCAGATCCGCTTTGCTGTCCAAATGGCGTCTCCAACTGATCGCCAAGGGACGGAGCGGTCGAACCGATGATGACGATCTTGTTTCGCCAAGTGTCTTCAGGGAGCGAACTGACTGCCCAGGCAGGAATCACTGGAATCGATTCACTAGGGCCAAGAAAATCGATCCCATCGTCTCCCTTTGACGGAGAGACACCCGCTCCTAAGTGAGCCAATGAGGCAGGGTGGGGAGTCGGGAATGGCGCGAGCAACAACTGCAATTGCTTTGTGCCCGGAACCGACTGAACAACGCCGAAGTCGTCCATCGAGAATGCGGACAGACCACTTGGATACGAAGCATCCCAAGGACGACGCAGTTCGACCTGCTCGAAATCCTGTGCTTGCTGACGCACCAAGGACGCACTGAGCACAACCTTGTCCTGCCAGGGTTTCAACAGCGATTGGAACGCCATGTCATCGGCTGAACCCAAACGACTGGGGCCGGCATGGACAATGTTGAACACAACACGCGCAGCCCCAAGGCGAAGAACCTCACGTGCCAATGCTGCCTGCGTTGCTCGCGGCCAAGGCCAAGGTCCAAATTCAGTGAGCTGAGGGTCGAGTGACGCCTCATCAATCCCCAGCAAAACAACATCTTCAGCCAGAGGAATTGGCCCACGCACCTGAAAAAGAAGCTGCCGACTGGCTGCATCCAGGCGCGTCAACCACGGCAAGAGTGCAAGTGGGGCAAGGAGAGATGCGCGCCATGCAATGGCGATCAAACGCTGACGGATCAAGCCTTTCAAGGCGAAGGGGCCATGACGCCCAATTCACGCTCGATCACGGGCAAGGTGTCGAGAGGGGAAGAAAAGCCGTTGATCAGACGACTCTTCTGAAGACGGCGCTCGATGTCTGCCTCGGGAATCACGACGGGCGGGGCCCAGATCGCATTACGCGCAGCATCCAGGGAAAGATCCGTAATGGAACCAACAAACTCGGAATCCAACAACAGTTGCTGACCACTGTTCAACGTAAAACGCTGTCCACTACTGGTCGTGACAGTGACCTTGCCTTCCCAACTGAAAATCTTGAATTGGTTATCGGTGTACTGAATGAAAACGGTGGTGCCTTGGATCGAGGCTGTGGCCAGACGTGTCTTGATCGTGAACGGGGCACGATTTTGCGTGCCGGGGTTAATCCATCCAATGATGGCTCCCTTGATCAGCTCAACACCGGAATTGCCAAGACGTAGCTGAGCATCACCTCCCATCCTGAATTGACGCCCGGTCCCAAGCATCACCTGCATTCGCCCAGGCTTCGTCGTTCGCAACAGCGCATCAGTACTGAGCACTTGCCCGGAAATGGCATCAACCTCCGACATACCGGGAAGTCGCACAAAAGCAGGTCCATTGGGAACCTCAACAATGCGAGGCTGAATGGCTCTTGACGGTAGACCCGAGAAAACGATGCCAGCAATGGCGAGGGATAGAGCCTGAACGCGAAACGACAACCCCAACTGAACGTTGCAGCTTTGGAGGATCCTGACAGGAGTCAGACAGAGCGGCAGCGAGGGATACAAGGAGGTCAACGAACCGAAACGCGTTGCAAACACAAGCAGGCATCGTCAGATTGGGGCAATGCGTCACCTCGATACAGATGGCATACGAAGAAGTGCTCAACAACCCCGCTGGGTTCAATTTCGAGATTGAACAGTTGGGGGAAGCGCAGTTTGCCAATCCAAGCAGCAAAGAGGTCTTCGTGGAGGAAGGAGAAAGAATCATCTTCTCAAGCCAACTGAAGAACCTGAAGCGACAACTGGAGACATGCGAAGAGATTCCGACATTTGAAAAAGCAGGAGCCCGTCGAAAGATCTTCCACAATCCCGCTCAAACAAAAGCAGCGATCATCACCTGCGGCGGCTTGTGCCCCGGCTTAAACAACGTGATCAAAGGATTAGTGAATGTCCTTGAGCAAGATTATGGAGTCGAAGAAATCCATGGCATCAGATATGGATACAAGGGACTGACTGAGGCATCTGAACACGATCCAATTCGATTAAATTCAAAATTTGTCGACCAGATTCACAAGCAAGGTGGCACTATTCTTGGATCATCAAGGGGGAATCAAGACCCTGAAAAAATGGTTGACACGCTTCAAGCCAAAGGGATCAATTTACTCTTTTGCATCGGTGGAGACGGCACCTTAAAAGGGGCTCGGGCGATCGCAGAGGCAGCAACACAACGGAAGGCCAATATCAGCGTCGTCGGCGTGCCAAAAACAATCGACAATGATCTTGGCTTTGTTGAAAAAACCTTCGGCTTTGAGACCTCTGTTCAGGTCGCATCAGAGATCATCACATCAGCCCACCACGAAGCGGAGGGAGCGGAGAATGGCATTGGCATCGTGAAATTGATGGGTCGAGATTCAGGATTCATCACAGCAACAGCATCACTGGCCAATTCAGTGGTTGACGTGTGCTTAATCCCTGAAACACCATTCAAAATCGGCGGGACCGATGGGATCTGCAGAGATTTGGAGCAAAAGCTGGATCGAAACAATCATGCAGTCATCGTCGTCGCAGAGGGAGCAGGGCAAGAGCTCTTCCAAAACAGCGAGAAGAAACAAGACGCATCCGGAAATATTTTAAAAGACGATATCGGCGAGCTACTAAAAAATGAAATTACAACTCACTTCAAAAGCAAGGGCATTCCGATCAGCATCAAATACCTCGACCCCAGCTACCACATTAGAAGCGTTGCGGCGAACGCTTCAGATGCCGTGTTATGCCATCTTCTCGCAGAATATGCTGTTCATGCCGGAATGAGTGGAAAAACCAACCTGGTCATTGGATACTGGAACAACTTCTTTACACATGTGCCTATCAAGCTCGCCACAAAAGAACGAAGAATGGTCGACCTGGACGGCGCCTTATGGAGAGGGGTCATCAGCGCGACACGACAAGACGAGTGAGCAAAACAGGCTTACTTAGAAATTGATCAACAGACCAACGATGAGTCAATATATAAAAGTTCTTGAGGAGAGTGCAACAAGGGCATCAATCAAACCAATCAACCCAATGATCGCGATAATGGCATTAGTCCAGAATCAAATAAAAGGAATGACTTGCAGAAAGTGTCAGCTCAGGCAATGAGCCATAAGCCAAAGGCGAATTCATTTACATGACTGAGTCAACTACAATGGCACGATAAAAAGCATTGCTCATCTTGGCAGCGTCCCTCCAACAGGAATGAAGTCGAGGCTGCAGGGCTCATACTCAATTCAGTCGTCATGTTTCCTCTCTTAGCCCAACTAGTCGCACCTCCGATCCAACCCGGACCAGCACGCATACCTGAGCGACAGAGTCCTGCTGCAAACGATGACGCCATTCAGTTAGAGGTGGAGGATCAAAAAGAAGAACAGAATGAAAGCGAAATCAATGAGCAAAGCGATGGACAATCGATCGAATTAGAGGGTTCATCCCCATACAATGCTGAAAGAACAAAGCAAATCCTGAGAAACTGCGAATTATCGGTCGACACCAGCCTCGAAAACAGCTGCGTCAATCAACTCAATGCTCAGTTGCAAATAGATGGATACATCAATACACGCGTCGTTGCCGAGGAAATCGATGGACAGGTCAAGTTGATCATCATTCCTGGTAAATTAGTTGAAATCAATGTCAACTCTAAAAATGAAGAGCTTGCCAGAGAAATCAAAGATAAATTAGCCCCACTTCTTGATCAACCCTTTAACATCATCCAAATCAAAAATGCACTGCTGAATCTGGAGCGCTTGGGAATCGTCAGCAGCCTCTCAGGAAGTATTGGGAAACTAGGCAGCAATCCAACGAAAGCAACACTAAACATCACAGCGGAAGTCGCAGCAAAACCATGGCGAGGGCTGTCGTCCGTTCGGAATGATGGAAATGCGGGGAGCGGCGAGTGGAGAGGCTTAGCTGTCCTGCAAAAATCAGATCTCTTCGCTCGAGGCGATCAATTTCAATTTTATGGAGAATTAAATATTGACCGAGACCCAGAACTTGGTGCTGGCATTGGCTCCATCAGCTATACCTACCCGTTATCCCGAACATGGGGAGTGACAGGATCTTTTGGCGCGAGCAGGCGCTATCTGGTTGAATATCCAAAACCATTCCGCGATTTAAGCTTTAGACAATATCAGGGATTAATCCAGACCGATTGGACCTTTTTAGAAACTGAATCAACGAACACCTATATTTTTCTCGGAGTAAGTGCAAACCACAACAATAGTTACTACAAAAATGAGACGTTCCCAGTTATCGCCGGTGGAGGAATTGATGGAGACCTAACCAGTGGATATGCTCGCATCGGTCTTGGGCATCAAGGTGCAAGAAATTCACTGTCTTGGACGGGACAGATCTATGCACTACAGGGGATCAATTCATTCAGCAGCCCCGATGAACTGAATAACCTCAAAACACTTGGAATTCAACCAAGTAGTGCACAAGCAGTGGGCGCTTATGCAACAGGGCTCTGGGCCATCGATCGGAACTTGATTGCAAAGGCTGTTGCTGGAGGACAATATGCATTCAACCCTTTAACCAGCAGTATGGGATTTGGCGTCGGCAGCGACAACGGCTTAAGAGGGTTGCCCGGAACCTTGATCAGTGGTGACAACGGTTGGATCAGCAACTTAGAGTTGGAATGGTCATTCCTAAAATTAAAAAATAACCAGTTCAAACTTGTCCCTTTCGGAGGGGCGGGAGGAATTACGACAACACGTCTGGGAGAAACATTCAGCGACACAATTGGTTCCTATGGAATGCTATTGAGATGGCAACATAAAAATCAACTCGTTGTTGATCTTGGTTGGGCGAGTCAATTCAATACGGATGACAATGAAGGACTGTGGAACGACTGGATTATTGGTGACGGAATTTACTCAAAGGTGACATTCCAGTTTTAATAGTCTGCTATTACCAGGGCGTACCAAGCAGAATAAATCCAGACCAAAAGAATGGATGTCGAAAGTCGCTTGGATAATTATATTTCTGCGATGCAGACAGACCCGACAAAAGGACATCACCGGCTTCGAAAACAACGTCTGAACCTTCAATCTTGATTTTTCCCGAAGCGAAGTCGCGCTGGGTCTGCGTCAACGCGGTCGATTTAGACACTCCACGACTCAAATAGCGATAAAACTGTGAGAAGAATGCTGAAGTAGCCAAATCATCCACATACCAAAGGGAACCAATGGCACTCTTGGAACCAGCTTGAAGAGCCAAGCCAGCAAGACCCATTTCACTATCACTGTCGCCTAGAGCACTACGACAAGCGCTGAGAACAAACAAGTTGATAGGATTCAATTCTCGATTACGACGTATCGACTTGAAGGCTTCAAAAGAAATTGAGCCATCAATTGTATAAATCATTGATTGATCAGGACTTCCTCCTTTGAAATCAGCATGGGTTGCCAAATGAATCAGAGACTCATTCGATGAACGTAAATCTGAAACAGCCCTCGATGAAGTGAACTGTTCTCCAAGCACAGATTGACCACCATAATATTGACCAATATTTTCAACTTCTTGATTCACATATGGAAGCGGGGATAATTCCGAAAACTGGGTGGAGCCCATGATCAGAATTCGATCCAGTTCAGAATTTGCCAGTGGTATGGATAAATCAGTGAGTGATAGCGAAGGTGTAAACGAGAATGAAAGGTTTTCAACAGTGTATTGTCCTTGTCGGGCAAGCGCAGAGAAAGGAATTGCTTGTAGACCACGGTCAGCGGAAACTAAGACAGTTGTGATTTTTTCGGTGGTCATCACATCCTGAAGCGGCTCAAGAAACAATGAATACAGCCGTGATGCTTCTGATGTTTGAAGAGCAGGATCTAATGAACGTTGACTGGTAATTTTTCCATAAAAACCACGCAGAAGATTTGAAAATTCTGCGACAGGAAGCTCTGTACGTCGACCAGTCACGGTTCCATCTGATGTGATCAAAGTAAGATCAACAAACCCCTTCGCAGAATCACCCACACCAAGATCAGAGTTTTGGGTAAATGAAATATTTAAAAAAGCAGGGTTAAACTCTGACTCGGATGAGCTTGAGCTGATGAAAGCACTGTTACTAGAGAGCTCACTGGCAATGATCGATGTCGATTGGTCCAGTGCAGAAATACTTAGGGACTGATAAACCTGACGTGCATCATTCAAACTTTGGGAAATGCGTGCCGGTGTCAACTCGCTGGCAGGAATAGGGCTGATGTCATCAAGACCGAGAGCCGAAAGCACCTCTACCGTATTGGAATCAATCGAATCCCTCAGATTTGAAGCAACAACATTTGCATCAATGGTTGAAATCTGGAAGGAAGGAGCTGATGAGTCTCCGGGCTCACTGGAGGTTGATTCACCCGATTGTGAATCAGAAGCGTCTTCATTCGTCGCCGTAGTGGATGCGTTTTCATTGCCACCTTCATCAGTAGAACTCTCAGCATTGGATTCAGATTCGGAATCCGAACTGGTCTCGGCAGCTGATTCAGAATTCGATCCTGTTGCACTCGTGCTGTCTCCATCCGACTCAGAGGAAGAGGAAGATGAAGATGAAGATGAAGATCCATACAATGACGATTGTTGTGACGAAGAAGATGTGTCTGAAGAGGAAGTCTCTGGGCCAAGAGAGCCTGAATCTTGCGTCGAACCACCTAGTGAAATATCAACTAAACCACTCTCACTCTCATTTGTAGACGCAATGATTAAATCATTAGCACTATCCACCACCAGACCTTCGTTGTCAGACATGGTCGTGGAGTCAATCAGCGCATCATTACCAACATCAATCACCACAAGCTCATTACCACTCACAGAAGATTCTGATATCGCAACATCAAAATCAGCAACAAAGGCAAGCTCTTGATTATTAATAAACTCGGAGTTAAAAACATCAATATTACCCGTCAGCGCCGCAGCCTCAAACACACTCTCATCAACATTCGATCCCAAAACAACAACATCACCCTCAGAAGAAATAGCGAGAACGTCGCTCCCGATCACTTCAGAGCCTGCAATCGCTGCATCACCCGTTTCAGAGCCCACATCGGCCACGGTATTCACAACGCTCGAATCAACGATGCCTGAATCGCCATCGGTGGAAACAACAACAACATCAGTATCAACGACATCAGAATCAACGATGGCAGCATCACCAGATTCAGAGACAACATCCAAAACATTGCTGCTTGAATTTGAATCAATAATTAATGCATCACCGTCGGTAGATCGCACGGTGGCGACATTATTTAAAAGGTCTGAGCTGACAATCTTTGCGTCTCCTTGCGGAGCACGAATCAGCAGATCATTGCCTTCAACCAAAGAGTTGAAAATCACAGCATCGCCCTGCAGAGCTTGAAACACGAGATCATTTCCAGCCACGGAAGAACTCAAAAAAGTGGCATCAGCAAAGGCAGTGACGTCAAAGTAAGCATTGTTAGACAACGCTAAATTGTCAAACGTCACATTACCCTCAATTGACTCCAAGTAAGGATAGAGATTATCCAAGAAATCAGAATTAGTAATTAAAAGGTCAGACGTGGACGAGATCAATGTGAAGGGACCATTGAGGTCAAAACTTGAATCATCAATATCAATCATCCCAACAGCTTGAATCGTGAAGAAAGGCAGTGCATCAACAACTTCAAAGCTGGACAGAAATTGCGAGCTTGTGTACGGCAAATTCCCAATCAGATCGGAACCAAAAAATACAAAATCGGCACCACTATCAATGGTCACACTCGAATTGCCGCTAATACTTGAATCAACAATATCGATATCACCAAATTCTGTGTAGAGCGAGATCAACGAATTATCGTCAAGTATTGAGTCAGCAATTGAAAGCGTGCCACCAACATCAAGAGTAGACGATGCATTGAGGACCGTATTCGAGACTGTTAAATCAGAATTTGCATGCACATACAACGAGCCATCAACAGAGAGCGTGATGCCACTAATGGTGATCGGGGAATTGGACGCAACAGTTGACAAGCCTGGATTTGTACGGCTAAGCACTGGTGAACCAGTCAACAATTCAACTTCACTTTTAGTTGAATTAACCGAAAACTGTCCTACACCGATCGGGAATGCGGAGAGATTAGCAAGCGTCAGATCAGTAACATTGGAGAAGGAAGCACCTGTTGATAAAGAAACGCCATCAGGGGAAACAATGAACAAGTTGGCATTCGAGTCAAGACTCAAGGGAACACTAAGATTGAAGCCGTTGGATGACGAAGCCACTCCAAGAATGACGTTGCTCTGGGAGTCTGTTTCAATTGTCACTCCAGATATGGAAGACTCGGAAGTTCTATTTGCATCAAACAAAGTGAAACGATGAAATTTATTCGAGCCAGCATCGGTTCCACCACTAATGGCACAAACACCCGAAACGCAGGACTGTGTACCAGACCCGCCATTAATGGATGTCTCAAACCGACCTGACGTTGCAATCTGCGACCTTGCTGGCTGGGCTGCGGAAGCAATCAAAGCAAAGGGCAGCCCAAGAGACAAAACAATCCGCTTACAAGGAAAGCCAGTCATTTGCCTGAGAGAAAAAGAATCCGCTCAAAAAGAGCTCATAATTCCAATTATACACCAATAGTCAAAATAATCACAATATAATGATTTAAATGCTCAATCTCCGAGGGAGACACACAACAAACGCAACGACACGAGGCAAATACCAGGAAAATTCGAAACTCAATCAAGGCTGAGTTCAGCCTTGCTCAATAACCGCAAATCAGAGGCAAAGCCACACGACGAGTCGCGAACCAGACAGTCCCTGTGCACGCCTACTGCAGAAAAACGCATGAAGGGTGACGAAGGGGTACTGGAACTTCCAACGTTGCAGTTCGACCACAGAATGCAGAACAGCCACACATAAGGAGCCAACCTGGGACCAATCAGGCGCATCCAAGGTTGAACCGGCGATGAATCGCTTCCGCCAACTGCTGCAATCCACCGGCCCCTATCTCGCCGCCTTGGGAATCTTGGTGCTTCTGCGCAGCACGGGCTTGGCCCAAACTCTTGATTTGGTGATCTATGACCTGATCACAAGTGAGCGATCCAAGGATTCAAGGCAAGACCAACCGATCACTGTGGTGGGCATTGAAGAAAGCGACATCCAACGCTTTGGATGGCCCATTGATGACAGCATCTTTTGCGAAGCCTTTGACGCGCTCAATGCCAGCGGCGTCGCCGCCATCGGCTTCGACATTTACCGAGACCAGGGTGTAGGAGAACAGCAGCAATGCCTGCGTGACCGCTTCCGTGATGAGCCAACCCTGGTGGCCATTTTCAACGTAGCTGCCGGCATTGCAGCTGTTCCCGGCACACCGGTCGAACGCCAGTCGTACAACGACCTCACCCTGGATGCTGATGGAGTGGTGCGTCGAGATCTGGTGCATGTCACAGGACAGGACGAAGCAACGGTGGCCTTTCCATTGCGCGTGCTGGAAGTCGCCACCGGCGATCGATCCTTACGGGACGCCTTGGATGCAGGTGCGGATCAAGGCCCATGGTTGTCGGCAAATAGTGGTGGATATCACAACGAAATTGATGCGGGGCTCGGGATGCAGCGGTTGATGCGTTACCGCGAACCGGGAAGCTTCGCGACCTACACCTTGGCGGAGATCATCGACGGTGAGGTGCCGGAAGCGATGCTTCGGGACCACATCGTGCTGATCGGCAGCACAGCACCCTCTCTTCGTGATGTCTTCGAGATGCCACACACGCGGTTTAACCGGGGCGAGCGGCTTTTCACAATTTCGGGTGTGGAAGTGCATGCCAACCGGCTGGCCACCTTGATGGACGAGCGCAACGGAAGCTTTCAAGCGGGTTGGTTGATGCCTGGCTGGGGCAATCTGCTGATGGTGATCGGCTTTGCCAGCACCGGACTGCTGCTCGGAGAGCGGATCCCAAAGCAACGAGTCAGCATTCTTGTTGTTGGCCTCGTGGCCAGCGGAACCGCTGCTGGGCTCTCAGCACTGCTCTGGAATCACATCTGGATCGGCATGGCAATGCCGATCACAGGTCTACTCAGTTTCAGCGGTGCTGCCTGGCTGCGCCGTGGCATGGAAAGCCAACAACACTCCCAACAAATTCAACAATTACTCGGCCAAACAACATCGCCGGCGGTTGCGCAACAACTCTGGGAACAACGCGACTCCTTGCTCAGCAACGGACGTTTCCAAGGACAACAGCTACCGATCACTTCACTGTTCACAGATATCGCTTCATTCACCACTGTGTCCGAAAGCATGAGTCCGCCGGAGTTAATGGACTGGTTGAACCGCAGCATGGAAATCTGCGTGCCCGCCATCACCCAAAGGGACGGCATGGTGAACAAATTCACCGGCGATGGGATGTTGGCCGTCTTCGGGGTGCCGTTACCAGGGAATCCATCGGCAGAAGCTCAGGCGGCGATTGAAGCCGCATTTGAAATCAAAGAGGGACTGGAGAATCTCAACGTGAAGCTCCAGGCCGAAGGAACACCCACCATGCGCGTGCGCATGGGCATTCACTCCGGTGAGGCACTGGTGGGTTCGATGGGAAGCACTGAACGGATCGAATACGCAGTGATCGGAGACGCTGTGAACTGCGCATCAAGACTAGAAAGCTATGACAAAAATCGCCATAAAGGAGTACTGCGCGTTCTGATCTCCAGCACCACATTGGAACTCCTCCCAACCGAATTCCGCCAATCCTTAAACTTGGACTATTGGGGCCCTATTCAGGTCAAAGGACGCGAAGAGCCGTTAGAAGTCAGCCAGTTGAAGTTCGACAATTTGAACGATTAAAAGAGCTTGGGAATTGGCTCCTGAAGCCGTTTCGAGACGAATCAAAGTCTCAACAAGGAGAAACTTTTATAACTTAAGAGCTGAAATCACACTTCACAACGAACAGGCAATTGCTGAAGCCAATCATCTGTCACCAAATCAGACAGACCAAAGTGCGCCAACGTTTCAGCAGTCGAAACACTGGTTCCACACTTGGCACGCAGACCATTCAAAAGAGACTGAACTGACTGATCATTGGATTCAACATCCAACACCAACAAGCTCAAGGCCGGAGGAGACGTGGACTGGACAAACGCCATGGGATCGGAATGATCAACATCCTCTCCGGACACACAATTGAAACTCGACTCCCAAACCGTCGGACGACTAATCTGCGCATCAAACAGAACAATGCTGGTCGGCCCCGCAGAGAGCGTGCGCGTGCTCTCAGCTGAGCCATCCTCAGGCTTCAAGCTCACCTGAAGGCTGACAGGGCTGTCAGACGGCCCTTGGATTAACCCCACAAGACCTGATGCACCAGGTGCGAAGACACTGGTCTCAGGGACCAGATGGATCAAAGTGCGCGCACTACATTCACCTCGGGTTCCTCCGCCAACACGACGACCGGGGAACGTGCTGCGTGGATTGGCGTGGACGTCGCCCATTATCCCGAAACAGCTGAAAGCCAAAACGCCTACGACAGCTGAAGTAAACGTTGATCGCACTGAGACGCTTCCCATAACCCGAAGGGTTTTCACAACTGATACAGCTTGGCCACAATCCAGACAGCTGTCCAAAAAAACGAGCAATAACCGTATTTAAGCCGCGTTGTCATCCTGAAGAGAACAACCTTGCGAAGGTCTTGCGCATGCGTTCAACCAAATCAAGCTCATAGGTTTCGGTCTGATCCGCAGTGAATTCGCAACGGCGTGCCTCCCGATGCGCCATGAAGGCGGCGAAAGCTTCCATGGCATCACCGTTCTTCAGGAACTGATCATTGATCGTGCGCTGACTGATTTTCTGAACCATCACATGCCCCTTCGCCAACACAGATGCCTTTCGGGGCTCGTCAGTCAAAGCAGCCATTTCACCAAAAACATCACCCTGCGATAACTCAGCCACCTCAATCTGGTCCTTGGAACCCATCACCGCATTCACATAAACAGAGCATGTCCCTTCAAGCACGACATACATCGAACCTCCCTCTTCCCCTTCGCGAACAATCGCCTCATCGTCACCGAACGACAAAACAGGGTCGTGAACAACAATGTCTCTGATTTGAGCATCGTTCAGCGACGCCAACAGAGGCTCACGACGCAGAACAGCAAAGCTTTCATCTTGCAATTGCTGTTCAAGCTCCCCATCTCTCCGTTCGGTATCAGCAAATGTTCTGACATCCTCGACCGGATAGGGGAATGAGTAACCCGCACGATGCACCGCATACCAAGCATCAGCAAAAAGACTTGACTTAATAACAGCCCTTTGCATGTAGTCTTCGATGAAAAACCATAATCGATAATTAATCGATGAATCACTAAATTCTTCGACTAAAATATGTGCGTCATTCGCATCGACGACACCAGGATGCTGATCTAAAACAGTGGATAAAATTGCAATAATCTTCCCAGGCGGCGCTTCGTAGGGAAGGCCCATAACAATATCGAGTTGATAACGACGCGCAGTGGGCCTGGAAAAATTAATCACTTTTCCAGTGTCAATCACAGAGTTAGGAAGAATGATCATTCGGTCTCGCGCGTTGTCATAGAGGTAGGCACTATTCCATGACACAGTCTCAACACGGCCAACACAACCATCAATTTCCACCCAATCACCAACTGAAAACTGCCGCTCAACCTGGAACGTGAGCGCAGAAGAAATATTGCTGATTTGCGAAGCAGTGCCAGGACCCACCACAAACGCAAGGCCCCCCAGTACGGCGGCCGAACCCAGGGTGGTCAACAGCCCCTGACTCTGAAGCTGGACCGCAACGATCAACATCGTGGCAGCAACCAACAGCAGATCCTTGAGAATCCTGGGCGGCGCAACGCGTCGACGACCCAACCTGGCCAAAACAAGCCAGAGCACATCCAGAAAAACCTCAACAAGAGCGACATACAATGCGCCGCTCTCAACCAGTCGAAGCCAAATCAGTGCTTCACCCTGCTGCTCAAACAACAGAAGCAACCGCGTCAAAATTGCAGCAGTCAGTGACACCCGGAAAAAGAGCATTCCGGGGATCCAACGGCTGTACTTAAACGACCGGGACTGACGAACACGGCCCAAGACAAACGTCAGCAGCCAAAGCAGTACCAACCAGAACAACGACATGACGATGCTTCAAGCCTCAGGAGAGTCTTACAACCACTTTGTCAGAACCAACACCCAAACCACCTTGCAAACCACATGCATCAGCTGATCAGCAGCTAACGAGTAACGAAAACGACATTTACCGTAGTCAATGGCAGCATGAAAGATCATTTCGGCAAGTCCGACGAATGGAACTCCAGTGAGAAGGGACACCACCAAACCATGCGTTGCCGAGTGAGCAGCCAACCACCAACGCCAATCCAAAACAGCATCCTTTCCCGGACACTTTTCAACCGCCATCCGGTCACTTTGAAGCGGAAAATCAGCCAAAAAATGGCCAAAAACAAGCAGAATCAGCAGTTCAAAGGGCTGCTCCGCAAGCAAGGCCACGTCAAGCATCTGCGGGAATCCACAACCTGCTTTCATCGTGGCTCATCCCCAAAAGATTTCAACAGAACAACGCGACCCGTTACGCACAAGCTTCATGCGATTGAACGGCGTGAATTTCAGCTTCACCGAATGCGCATCATCCGCTTTGGCGGTTGTGGCTGCCTCACCGCGTTAAAAGTGCAAATTCAGCAAAAGCTCCGGGACGTGGACCATGCGAGAGGCCAGCTTGAGCCACTGCAGACGATCGCGCTCAAAAGCACTGCACCGTGACGGTTTCTGGCCAGGAGTCGTCGATCACCTCATCGCCAAAGTCGAACACCTGCTTGAGAGGTGCTACAGCGGTGGAGCTGCCACAGACAGCCTGCAACGAAGCCAACTGCTGCTGGAGCAACCCAACCTGCGAATCAGCTTCAGGCAGAAGCAACGTAAGGGCTGGGGGAGCGGATGCCGTGACGAAGCCGAATTCATCCGCTCCATCGTCCTCGTCACATTGGTAGGACGATTCCCAGAGCAAAGGGCTGGAGGCTGCCGGCACGCGAAGCAGCACCAGCCGATTCACCGAAGCGCCCAACGATTGCTGCAGCAAAGGGCTGACATCTTGCGCGGCAAACCCGTCATCTGATGCGGGCCGCAAGATGACCTCCAAGGGCA
This sequence comes from Synechococcus sp. NOUM97013, assembly GCF_014279815.1. Taxonomy (NCBI): domain Bacteria; kingdom Bacillati; phylum Cyanobacteriota; class Cyanophyceae; order Synechococcales; family Synechococcaceae; genus Synechococcus; species Synechococcus sp. NOUM97013. The sequence goes on from NZ_CP047941.1 coordinate 2,349,280, forward strand.
TCGGATTGGCCGCTGGCCCTTCCAGCAAAGCAATCAAATTGGCATTCCCCAAAGAGAACACATTGGAGGAAGGCACCAGATGCACCATCGGCCGGGCAGCACACTCACCCCGTGTGCCGCCGCCAATGCGACGGCCAGGGAAGGTACTGCGCGGAGCCGCCTCCCCAGACGAAGCACAGATCATGGGAACCACCAATGCACTCATCAAAAGCGCGGCTACGGCATTGACAGACTGAAAGCGAGACATCGGATGACGAACACCTACAGAGCAATGGTGTGAACCTCTTCAGCTTGATCACAAGAAGCACCGACACAACTGATTCACATCACGCGCAGCTGTGATGTGAATCACAAAGCAGGGACACTCAGGGCTACCAGGCTGAACCAATGAGCTCAATACCAGACCAGAAATAAGGGTGCTGAACACCACCTGCGATGCGGCGACGCTGGGCGGGGGTCAGCTCGGTGAGCAAAGGAACTTCACCAGCACCGACAACCACATCGCCCTGCAATTGAATCGCACCAGAAGCAAAGAGTTGGCGCGTGCGTTGGAGCGCTTCAGCTTTCGGCAAACCCTGATCGAGCAAGCGATAGAACTGCACAAAGAAAGCAGACGTCACCACATCATCGACGTACCAAAGTGTGCCCACGGCACTGCGGGCTCCGGCCTGAAGCGCAAGACCAGCAAAACCAAGCTCACTGTCCGGATCACCAAGGAGCGTGCGGCAGGCACTGAACACAATGAGATCAAGCGGCGTGTCACGTCGCTCACTGCGCAACTTGGCCAATTGCGCCATCGACATCGGCCCAGTGCCCGTGTGGAGCACCGATTGCGCGGGTCCTCCAGGCCGGAAATCGGCATGGGTCGCCACATGTACCCGGTCGTAACGCTGATCAGCGGCGCCATTCAACAAAGCCTGTGGTGAGAAGTCGTCATTGAGATATCGATCAGCACCAGCGGAAGCTTCGAGTTGCTCCAGTTCCTGAGGCACAAGCGGCAACGGCGCAAGGGTCTCAAATTCAGATGCCCCCAGTGCCAGCTGCCGCCCAGAAGACGACTGAGATGGTGCCAATGGAGTGAGTGCGAGTGAAGGCGTCAGTCCGAAGGCGTACTTCTCACCGAAGAAGCTTGTCCCGTCACTGAGTGCAGCGAAAGGAACAGCTTGCAAGCCCTGATCGGCTGCGATCAGCAAAGTCTCAATCTCTTGGCCTTGAAGCGACTCCCAAATGGGAGCAACCAACAGGGCATGCAACTGACGCGATGGCGAAGCTGGGTCATCAACGGCCAGAGGCTCCTGCCGTGACAACTGACGGTAAAGAGCCTTCAACAAACTGGAAAATCGTCCACGGTTGAGCGACACGCGTCGAGCCTCCACGGGGGCATCCGATCCGATCAAGGTCAGATCAAGGAAGGCATCTTCGTCTTGGCCATTGGATGCCGACGTCTGCTGCGTAAACCGAACTTGGAGCACTGCAGGATTGGGAGCCAAACCGTCGCGTTTAACGCGACTCAAGATGTTTTGAACGTCCTCAACGCTACGGAGCGACGTACGCAATGCATCCTGAGGAAGTCCAAGTAATGATGCTGTGCGACTTGTCGCCGATTCATCCGATTTTTGAAACTCTGCGACGGCTTGCTCAGGAGACACAGTTTGAGGACTACCTGACGCTGCAGGCGGTGGTGCCGTGGTGCCTGCAACAGAGGCGGCGGAATCACCGCCACTACCAACATCAACTTGCAAAACAGGGCCAACAGCCTGCGACTGCGTCGTTATGGAACCACCTGAAGCACTGGAAGAAGAGTCAGACCCTGCCGCTGAAGATGATTCATTAGAAGTCAAAACGGAAACTTCAGCGATTACAACCAACTCTTCCAATTGGTCATCATCGAAGGGAACCTCAGCGACATCTTGCTGTTCCTCTAAGTCCGACGTCTCGTCAATTTCGACTTCATCAATTTCATCGATTGGTACATCCGTTGGCGGGTCTGTAGGCGCATCTGTGGTTTCTGTTGATGTATCTATTGATGTATCAGTTGGGGAACTCGTGACCGCATCAGACCCTGATCCACCGGATACGGAAGAAGGAGAAGCGGAAGAAGAAAGATCGACGAGCGACCCGTCACTGACAAATGTTGACCCCGTATAGCTGATGGATGCCGTAGCAGGAAATGTAAGCGTTCCGCCGCCAGCCTTAGTGAATGAACCACTACCAGTCACAGGGGCATCCCAAACCAGATCAAAACCACTGCCGACACTGATTCCGCCACCCCCAGAACCTAATTTCAAACTCGTATTCGTGACAGTCTCACTGCTATCGCGGCGCAGAAATGATGCATTGTCCAAAAAGATAGACGAGATATCTGGCAACACTTCCGAACCAGAAGGTTGATCCATCCAGACCGTGCCACCCCCAGTAGATTCAACTTTGGTGACATTTAAGGACCCCTTGAACCGAGCTGTTCCAGAGCCGATGTGCAGAATGTCACCAGGAGCCGAGGAAGATTGAAGACCACCCGAACCGAAGCTTGACTGAACAGAGCTCACAACAATTTGACTATCACCAAGATTCAACGCATCCTGCAGCGTGATATCACCTGCCCCCGCCAGAGTCAAAGAAGCTGAGACACCAGAATCGGAAGACACTGTATCGCTGAGCGTGAGACTGTCTTGCTTCACTTCAATCGTTGAACTCGATCGGAGCAAAACAGGCAGAGTAATTGAGTTATCACCCGAAAGACTGAGCAACTTACCCCCATCAAGCTCGACATTTTCACCAAGACTGATCCCGCCAGCCACCTCAAAAATGGCACCAGATTGAGCCTTAGTATAAGAGCCAGTACCCAGCGCGTTAGTTGCTGTTGCGCGCAATGTACCGGCTTGGATCGTGGTGTTGCCTGACCAAGAAGAGCTATCCCCAGAAACAATCAAACGACCAGCTCCGGATTTATTCAAATTTCCAGAGCCGGTGAGCGTGGCGGCCATCAGTGGAGGAGAGGAATCGCCAGAAGTACCGATCGTGGTATTCCCAGTCGAAATATTGAGCGGCCCATTCAGCGCTAAAGTGATGCCCGAAGAAGACGCTACATAGCCTTGTTCGGCATCCAAAGAGAGCCCGCCCGACCCCGTAGTGATGCTGGAATTCAGTTCGATATCTCCAGTTGCATCTAGAACAAGATTTGCAGAAGAGCTTGAGTAATCAATCGAAGCTCCAGATTCCCATGTGATATTTCCGGACTCTGATGAATCGTCAGAAGGTCCTGTCTGAATAATCACATTGCCACTTATCAAAGCAGATCCTATTTCAGCAGCACTCACAAATGATCCAGAGCTACTTGACTGGAATAGCTGTCCAGAGACAGAACTATCTGGAGTGATGTTTGTTTGCCCTGAACCGATTGTGATGTCGAAAGGATCCAACAACCAATCGCCAGACAATCCATTCGCAGCCGTGACATCTAAGCGTTCCGGCTCAGCTACCAGCACAGGCCCCGACGTTTCAATCTGGCCGCCGTTGCCAGCCACATCACCACCGCGTGCCAAAAGCGTGCCCTGCGCCACGGTGCCACCGGATGGATTGTTGAGATCACTCCAAATCACCACCGTTCCACCATTACCGGAGCCCGTGGATGAGGCATCCACAACAGATCCCGGCTTCATCCAGGTCTGGCTGGCCTGACGCACCGTCGGATCACTGTTCTGCCAGCTGCCACCAACCTGCACCAAACCGCCCTCAACGGTGCCCGTCGCCAACAGTTGCGATCCCTCTCCAACGCTCACTAAATCCCCTGTCAGCGTGAGCGAACCACCGTCACCTGCGGCATTGCTCACGGAAAGGCGGCTGTTCAGCACATCGATATGGCCACCCGGCGCATCCACCAACAGCGATTCGTCGATATCAAGCGACACCCCCTCCATGCGGATCAACGGACGCCGACCAGCCAAATCACCCGAAAGCAGGCCCAGGGCACCAGGCAATGGGTCGCCACCCAACCCAGGAATCGCCGTTAAGGGTGAGTTGAAAACATCAAAGACTCCACCTGCAAAACGCAGCTGGGAGGCAGTACTCAACGTGAGTTGGGGAATCTGCTGAAACGATGCGCCGGGCATCAATTGAATACCGCCCGGAGAAAGCAAAAACAGATGGGCCGGCGATGAAAGTGAAACGCTTTTATCAATGAAGCTTCCATCGGCTGCGGTGACACCCAACACGAGGTTGCGGATGCCATCGCTATCGATCGACACACCCTGGATGGCCCCTCGGGTGTCGAATTCACTCAGGCGGTGAAAGCGATTGCGACCACTATCGCTGCCACCACTAATCCGACACAAACCACTCTGGCAGCGACCATCAAGAACACCGTTAATTCGTGTTCCCAGAGAATCAGAAGCACGACTGGCAACATCCGCACGTGCAGAGACGCCGGTGATTAGGAGCAACAGTGGAATGAATGCCAGTCGTTTCATGCCACGTCTCCTAAGCCCTTAAGAGCAACACTGTTTTGAGCGTCCTGAAACGCTAGGACAATTCTCTCAGGGAATCTTAAAGTTCTGCTCAGTTTCAAGCGCTGCCTCCATGCTTCTCCTGTTGGCGCAGCTGGCTTCACCACCGATTCAGCCGGGTCCAGCTCGCTTACCAGCAGAGCGCGCACCCAATCAGCAACCACGGTTGCCATCGCAAACAGACAGCGAGACAACACCCTCCATCACGCTTCCCTCCGATGAACCCTTAACGCCAGCGGCTGAAGACTCAAGCCCCGCCGGTCACGACACGCCAGGGTCCAGTCGCACCGTCAACATCGTCGGGGATCTTCCTTACTCAAACGGCGATCTTTCAGAGCTGCTCGAACGCTGCAGCAAAGCCAACGACCAAGCCAGCCGACTGCAGCAGTGCGCCGAAGCACTCACAGGCCTTCTGCAAAAAGATGGCTACGTGAACTCCAGGGTGTACGTCGAGGCTGAACCAGCCCCTGGTCAACTCAACGTGGTCATGGGACAGCTCGTTGAGCTGCGGATCGAAAGCGAAAACGCCGGACTTGAGCAACGGGTGCGCCAGCGGCTCAGCCCGTTGCTGAACCGCACCTTGAATTTGCCCGACCTCCAACAACAACTGCTGCTCCTGAAACAGCGTTCTGTGGTGGGCACGGTGGCAGGCAGCCTTGGGAAACTGGGAAGTGACCCCACCCAAGCGGTGCTCAACCTGGTAGTGACGCCTGCCAAACAGCCCTGGCGCGGGGACTTGAGCATGAGCAACGACGGCAACGCTGGAAGCGGGGAATGGCGCAGCGTGGCGGTGCTGCAAAAGCCCACACTGCTCACCAATGGCGACGTTTTTCAGTTCTACGGAGAACTCAGTGCCGATGGCACTCCGGAATTAGGCACAACATTGGGCTCTCTCAGTTACACCTATCCAATAAGCGAATCCTGGACGCTCACTGGTTCCTTTGGTGCCAGTCGCCGGAAGCTAGTGGAAGCCAAAGGAGCCGCCAATGATCTGAGCTTTCGTCAATTTCAGGGCTTGGCCCAGCTGCAATGGACGTTTGCAGAGTCCAGCAATCAAACCTGGTATGCCTCAGCGGGACTCAGCATCAACCGCAATAACAGCTATCTCGACGGAGACTCTGTTCCTCTGATCATTGGCGGCGGTCCCGACGGCGACCTCACCACGGGATATTTACGTCTGGGATTAGGCCATGGCGGCAATCACGGCAACTTGGGATGGAACGCGCAAATTTACGGCCTACAGGGAATCGCAGGATTGAGCTCTCAAACCCAACTGGAGGATTTCTCCTTTTTCGGCATTCACCCCGGAGAGTCACGCGCACTTGGAGGAGTCGCATCATTGGGATGGACTATGCAGCCAAATCTGCAACTCAATCTGCGCGCTTCCGGCCAAGTGGCCTTCAACGAACTCACAAGTGACATGGGATTTGGCCTAGGGAGCGATGTTGGGCTTCGAGGCTTACCAGGAACATTGATCAGTGGAGACAATGGCTGGCTCAGCACAGGGGAACTGAACTGGACGTTCTGGCAAAACAGCAAGAACGCCCTGCAGTTGGTTCCTTTCATGGGGATTGGAGGCATCCAAACCACTCGCGACTCAGTGACCATGGACGACACAATCGGCACGGGGGGATTACTACTGCGCTGGCTGCGGGGCCAACACTGGTCTGTGGAAGTGGGCTGGGTCGATCAGTTCAATGCCAACGACAACGTCGGGATCTGGAACGACTGGTTGATCGGCAGCGGTGCCTACGGCAAGGTGCGCTATCGATTCTGAGGCAAGCGCTAACGCACACCAACGAGCCGGGCTTCTGAAGAAACTGAAGATCGACAACTTGCAAACGACTCTGTTCCTCGGTCACCGTGTGCCACCGGAGCGCAATTGGCTCCAAAATCATGCAATGCAAGCAACGGGATCAAAGTTCAAGGAGCACAAAAATTGCCCGAACTTGTTCGCACCAAACAAGCAAGATTTAAAGCAATTGGAATGCTGAACAAGAAGGTCTTCAAACGGAGCTACACGTCATTTTGCCAGCTTCGATAAAATCAAATAGGTGTGGCACCTGATCGCTTCAATCGCTTGGCAAGTTGACGCAGCAAGCCATGGGTGAAATGGCTCGAGCGTTGCAACAATTCATCAAAGGCGTGAGCCGGGAAAACAAAGACACCGAGGCCATCGGGACTGGCCTGAAGCAAGCCCATGGATGGCTCTCCGGAGATCACATCCATCGCACCGATGACAGAACCAGCATCATGATGCAAGAGCTGACCACCCTCGGTTGTTTCGGTTGCACCACCACGAAGAACGACCAGGATTAAGTTTTTCTGATTGACAGCATCTCCAGCTGACCACGATTTCAACCAGCCATGTTCAGCAACCCATAGCAATCCAGATGGCAATAAGTCACGAAACAAGCTCGAATTTGCCAAGTGTGGAAATTCATCATGATCACGATGCGGTTGCCCTTTGAGCTGACTCTCCAAAAACATCGATGTCCCTAGTCCTGGCCGGCCAGACTGCAATCGCGACGCAACAACCCCAGGCCTGATCAATCGCTCCACCATCAAGACCCAACCGGCTGTATCTGGATCAGGATCCATCCATAACGTCTCGAGCGCCTCATCCAAAGAAGCGCTCTGTTCTGGGATTTGCTGATACTCCTTTTCCAAAACATCAGGCGGAAGAGCTTGGGCAATTTCGTTCAAACGCTGCTCCATTGCCAACGCCAATGGATGCAGCAAAACCTGGTCAGAGGCTTGCTCTTGCAATGCCAACAAGTAGGCACGCTCTTGCTTGAACTGTTGCAGACGTGTCTGGATCCTCAGCTGCGCCAAATCACCAGAACTGTGGAAACGTCTCAGCACACGCTCAGCCTCAACATCCTCCAAACCTGAATCCAACTTCAAACGCTCCAATCGAGGCTGCAACTGCACAGGCAAAGAATCAACATCGAGAGTTTGCAAGCCGGAGATTTCCAGAAAATCCTCAACGATTTCGGCAAAAGCCTCCTCACGCAATTGCTGAAGCTGCAAAGTTCGCTCATCAAGCTGCAACAAAGTTGGTTCATCGGCCGCTAAAACACGGATGGTCGCGTGGTGATCTTCTTCAGAAAGCTGCAAACTCTGACGCAACTCTTCTAATTCCACTAGGGCTTTGGCGCGATCAAGAGAGCCATTACGAATCAAATCACGAATAACTCCTTGGTAAATCTCACGGGCACGTCCACGAACAGCAACAGGAAGAGCCTTGGCCAAAGTAAACACCTCTTGCGCCGACAAGTCCTGCAATCTCCTTCCATCCAATGCAGCATCAAGGCCTGGCAGCTGCTTCAATTGTCTCCTCAAACTGTCGGTTGTACTCTCACGGCGATAAGTCGACTGATCACGTGCCCAAGATCGGAATAAAACAATCGCAGAGAAAACTAAAACCAATGAGCGTATCCATTGAGCCCCATGGGGACCAAAAGCACCCTGACTTGGGTCAACAAACCAGAAAAAAATGTTGACTGATAAAAAAGTAGCCAGCAAACGAGTCCTGCTGACCGCTAAGTCTGCCGCTGAGGGTAGACCTAGCTTTTCATATTGACGCAAAAGAATGCGTTCAATCCCTTGGAATACAGCAACAGAAGCCCAGCCAGTCAAGACCAACAGCAGCGGGATCACAACAACCCTTGGGAATGGAAGCCAGCCGCGTAGAGGATCCCAAGCACGCGCAGGCAGTGTTGCATCAAAAGCCCAGTGACCCTGACGTAAATATGTCAATTCTGAATCTTGAGGGGCCATATGAGCCTCAACGGCCATCATCAACTCAAAGAACATCAGGACCAAGCCTGGATAGGAATACCAGGCCCAAGTCAATCCACGCTTACCGCGAAGAGACTTCCAATAATGGCGTTCAGAATCAATATCAATGCAAGAGGCTTGGCACGCCACACATGCACTTTGTTCCTTACCTGAATCAGCAATTGAGCGACACATTGACTGGGTGATCTTGCTGGTACTCCCGATATGAGCGGCTCCTCCAAGAGCACTACGCTGACCAGTCAAAATGGTCTGAACAGGACCCATCGGACAGATGTATTGACACCATGCCTTCCCGGCATAAAGCCAACCAACGAATGCAGCTGCTAACAAAGTAAAAATCAGTAGCGACGCTAGACCTATTGGACTGGAATTAACGACCAAGAGACGCAGACAAAGTCCAGCAATTAGAAGCGACCACTGCAACTGCACATGATGACGCGCAAGCCATGAATCCGGCTTGACTTTAATGGGCTCAAAACGACCCTTTTTATTCATAACTTTGCGCTGAATTCCAAGTGCTCGAGAAGTCTGGGAGACAAAAGCCAATGGACAAATTCGGCGCCAGAACTCATGGCTACCAACAACCAAGATCAACAACCCAGCCGGAACGATGACGCCCCAAAACAAACGATTACCAGGCTGGCGATGCATCAAACACTCGAGCGCATTGGGTTCACAACCTGGAGCCAGCGAGGTTGGCAACGTCAATGCTGGAATCAGCAGCGACAGGATCAACAAACACCAACCCGTCAATAAAACCCAGCGCACCACCCGCGCCTGGTGTTCTGGCCATTGGCTGAACCAACGCATGCTTCATCGCGCTCGAACGTCGCCTTAACTTCGCCAAATTGACCTTCGACAGTCAATCCGTCGGTGACAACCCAGCGTCGACGAACCGCAACTGGAAGCCTTGCTCGAACTGCTGAAGCTGCCGCTGAAGATCCAAAGGCAGGATCTGAGCGTGCAGGTGATCACCGATGACGCCTCACGGTGTTCCGCATGAAGCAAGCCACTGGCTTGCTTCATGGCGCGTTAATTACCCCTGCAGCTCTTGCTGCAACGAAGTTTTTGCATGTTCTAAAGCACCCTCCAGGGCCGCCCCATCGCGCCCTCCAGCCTGAGCCAGGTTGGGACGGCCGCCGCCACCGCCGCCACAGAGCTTGGCGATGCCACCGATGAACTTGCCGGCCTGGAGCTTGGCGGCAATCACCGACTTACCGAAGGCCGCCACCAAAATCACCTTGCCCTGATCAGCTGGATCCGGCAGTCCACCGATCACCACCGCAGCACCATCCCCCAGCTGATCCGCAAGGCTCTGGGCAGCCCCCTGCAGACCTGCGCCATCCACACCATCGAGCCGTTCCACCAGCAGCTTGAAGTCGCCCAGCGCAACAGCCTTCGAAGCCAGTGCCGCTGACTTGGCCACTGCCAGTTCAGCCTGCGCCGCGGCCAGCGCCTTGCCGGTGGCCTTCAGCTCGTCTTGCAGAGCCGTCACCCGCTCCACAATCTCCGCAGGCTGCGCCTTGAAGCGCTCACCCAGCTGCTTCACCACCGCATCACGTTCATTGAGATAAGGCAGCACCGCAGCACCGGCCACAGCTTCGATGCGGCGAATGCCGGCGGCGACACCGCTCTCACTCACGATCTTGAACAGACCGATCTCCGCCGTGTTGCCCACATGGGTGCCACCGCAGAGCTCCATCGACACGCCCGGCACATCCACCACACGCACCACATCGGCATATTTCTCACCGAACATCGCCACCGCGCCGGCGGCTTTGGCTTGTTCGATCGCCATCTCCTGCACTTCAAGCGCATGGGCATCGGCGATCCAACCGTTGATCAAGCTCTCAATGCGTTCCAGTTCCTCGACGGTGACGGCTCGCGGGCAGTGGAAATCGAAGCGAAGGCGGTCAAAACTCACCAGAGAGCCGGCCTGACCGATGCCGGGATCCACCACCTGTTTGAGCGCTGACTGCAACAGGTGTGTGGCGGTGTGATTGGCCTGGGCACGACGGCGGCAGGCACGGTCCACCCGGCCGTGCACCACATCGCCTACCGACAGCGCACCACGCTCCACACGACCGCTGTGCACGAACACACTGCGATTGCGGCTGACGGCCTCGACCATCACGATCAAGCCATCGCCAGCCTCGCCGTCCGCCACCAGGGTGCCGCGATCACCGATCTGGCCACCGCCTTCGCCATAGAACGGCGTGACATCCAGCACCACCTGCACGGCATCGCCAGCAACAGCGGTCTGCGCCGGCTCACCGTTGACCACCAGGGCCTGAATGCTGCTGCTTTGTTCCAGCTGCTCATAACCCCGGAATTCGGTGTCTTGCAGTCCTGCGGCCACCTGATCGATCGCGTCTTGCAGCGTGAGATCAATGCTCACCGCAGCTGCTTTCGCCCGCTGACGCTGCTGCTCCATCGCCGTCTCAAACCCGGCGACATCCACAGCAAGGCCATGCTCCTCAGCGATCTCCTGGGTGAGCTCCAGAGGGAAGCCATAGGTGTCGTAGAGCTCAAACGCCTGCTCACCACTGATCTGCGACGGCTTGGCGGCGAGCACATCCGCGAGCAACTTCTCGCCGCGTTCCAACGTCTCCAGGAAGCGTGCTTCCTCCCGTTGCAGTTCCGCCAGGATCACCTCCCGGCGCTCCAGAAGTTGCGGGTGTGCTGATTGCATCAGGGCGATGGAGGCCTCGCCCATGGCCTGAAGAAACGGCTTGTCGATGCCGAGCAAACGGCCATGGCGCACCACACGGCGCAGCAGGCGCCGCAGGATGTAGCCGCGGCCGAGGTTGCTGGCGGTGACGCCATCGCTGATCAGCTGGGTGACCGCACGGCTGTGGTCACCGATCACCTTGAGCGACGTCTTGCCCTTGTCGTCGAGCTGGTGGTAGTCCACACCAGCCCGCTCAGCAGCCGCCTGAATCAGCGGAAAGATCAGATCGGTTTCGTAGTTATTGGGAACCTTCTGCAGGATCTGAGCCATACGCTCCAGACCCATGCCGGTGTCGATGTTGCGGTTCGCGAGCGGCGTGAGCGTTCCCTCCGCATCGCGGTTCGACTGCATGAACACCAGGTTGTAGAACTCGATGAAGCGGTCGTCGTCTTCCAGATCGATGCCGTCATCGCCCAGTTCCGGCTTGAAGTCGTAGTAGATCTCCGAACAGGGTCCACACGGTCCGGTGGGACCGGAGGCCCAGAAGTTGTCTTCCTCATCCATGCGGATGATCCGCTTGGGGTTCACCCCCACCACCTCACGCCAGATCTGCTCGGCTTCGTCGTCTTCCCGGAAGACACTCACCACCAGATTCTTGGGATCGAGACCGAACACCTGCGTGCTCAGCTCCCAGGCCCACTCGATCGCCTGCTGTTTGAAGTAGTCCCCAAACGAGAAGTTGCCGAGCATCTCGAAGAAGGTGTGGTGCCTGGCGGTGCGGCCCACGTTCTCGATGTCGTTGGTGCGGATGCACTTCTGAGAACTGGTGGCACAAGGGGCTGGACGCTCCTGCTGGCCAAGGAAAATCGGTTTGAACGGCAGCATCCCGGCAATGGTGAGCAGCACCGTGGGGTCGTCAGGCACCAACGAGGCGCTGGCCATACGCTTGTGGCCGCGCTCTTCAAAGAAGGCCAGAAACGCTTCTCGGATCTCTGCACCGGTGCAGGGACGCGCTGCATCGGTTCGCGACGATCGTGCAACAGCCATGGCGGGTTCGGGCTCGAAAAGCGGGTCCAGCAGCCATGATCGCCCCTGAGCCGCCACCGACGTTGGCTGACAGCACTGCCGAGCCGAGCCGCGCTTCCCTGAGGCTGCGCTCCCTGAGCTGGGCCCTGATCGCGGGGGTCACAGCAGGGCTGATCAGCCTGCCCTTCGGGATCGACCAGGCCGTGCGATCAACAGGCTGTGGATTGTTTTACGGCCTGCTGGCCTTCCATCTGGAGCGGGTAGATCCAGAGGATTCCCATCTCCAGGCAGGACTGGTGGGAGCGATCTGCGGGGTGCGGACTTTGGGAATGTCGCTGGCTTCCCCTTGGGATGGTGCGGATGCCCTGGCATCATTAGTGAAGGACTTCGTCATGGGCTGGCTGCCGTTGATCGGCAGTTCGCTCCTGCTTCACGGGTTCCAACGCATGTTGTCTGCGTCGCGGCCATGAGCCTGCTGCACGCCACCTGGCTTCCGGCCATTCGTACTCCCAGCAGCTCCGGGCGAGCTGCGCTGCTCGTGTGGGCCGACACCTGGAGGGTGGCCGAGCCGATGGGACCCGGAGCGACACCGGCCATCCATCCATTCACGCTCAACGCCGAAGACCTGCGGGCCCTGCTGAGCGAACGGGATCTGCTGCCCAACGGCATCATCGATGCCACCGCCTGTCTCACCCTGCCGAGCCGCAGCGTGAAGCCGAAGCGCAAGGCCAAGGCCGCCCAAGAGTCGTCGAGTGACGAGGAACCTCCCTGGTGCGGTCTGCCGCTGCAGGCGGGCGAGCCGATCCCCAAAACCACGGAGTGGTGGCCCTGGCAGGTGCAAGGCCTGGCGATTGAACCGATGGCAGCGACGGAGTGGCTGGCGCGATTGCCCCTCTCTGGGCGTCATCCGGATCTGGCCGACGAGCTGCGCTGGTGGAGCCACATGCAGCGCTGGGCGCTCAGCCTGGTGGCCAGGGGGCGCTGGCTGCCGCAAGTGGAACTGAGCAAGGGCGAGGGTTATCCCCATCGCGCCCGCTGGGTGCCGCTGCTCAACCGGGAAGAAGATCGCCGCCGCCTGGAAGACCTGGCAGCACGACTTCCCCTAGTGGCGACCTGTGCGTTGCCCTGGCGTGAACCGACCGGCAAACGCAGCAATCGGATGACCCGCCTGCGACCTGAAGCGATGCGGGCCGCCAATCCCGTGGCCTGCTGCCGCCCCCGCAGCGGCCGCCTGCGGGTGGCCACCCTGCTGGAAGACCTGGTGGATGCCCAGCTGCGCAAGGGCTTCACACCGGATCAGGAAGGCCTGGACCCGTTGCTCTGCGCCTGGGAAGAAGCGCTCAGCTCCGACACGGGCGTGATCAACCTCAAAGACGAGGACGCCGAACGTCTGGCCACCGCCAGTCACCACTGGCGTGAGGGTGTGGCCGGCAATGTGGCCGCCGCCCGTGCCTGCTTGGAACTGGAGACCCCGGAGGAAGGTGAGGACCTCTGGCCGCTGCGTTTCTTCCTGCAGGCGGAAGCGGATCCCACCTTGAAACTGCCGGCCGGTGCGGCCTGGGCCGCCGGGCCCGACGGCCTGCAATTGGGAGAGATCCCGGTGGAGCGTCCCAGTGAAGTGCTGCTCGAAGGCATGGGACGGGCACTCACCGTATTTTCGCCGATCGAACGCGGCCTGGAGAGCGCGACGCCGGAAGCGATGCAGCTCACCCCGGCCGAAGCCTTCGTGCTGGTGCGCACCGCAGCACGCCAATTGCGGGATGTGGGGGTCGGCGTCGATCTGCCCCCGAGCCTCTCCGGCGGTCTAGCCAGCCGACTCGGCCTGGCCATCAAGGCCGAACTTCCCGAACGGTCCCGCGGCTTCACCCTGGGCGAAAGCCTGGATTGGAGCTGGGAGCTGATGATCGGTGGCGTCACGCTGACGCTGCGTGAGCTGGAGCGTCTGAGCGGTAAACGCAGTCCGTTGGTGCGCCACAAAGGGGCCTGGATCGAACTGCGACCCAATGACCTCAAGAACGCTGAGCGGTTCTGCGGCGCCAACCCGGAACTGAGCCTCGACGATGCGCTGCGCCTGACCGCCACGGAAGGCGACACGATGATGCGGCTGCCGGTGCATGCCTTCGATGCAGGACCTCGGCTGCAGGCGGTGCTGGAGCAATACCACCAGCAGAAATCACCGGATCCACTGCCGGCCCCCGAGGGCTTCTGCGGGCAGCTGCGGCCTTACCAGGAGCGGGGACTGGGATGGCTGGCCTTCCTGCATCGTTTTGATCAGGGCGCCTGCCTGGCCGATGACATGGGCCTGGGCAAAACGATCCAGCTGCTGGCGTTTCTCCAGCACCTGAAGATGGAGAAGGAACTGAAGCGACCGGTGCTGCTGGTGGCTCCCACATCGGTGCTAACCAATTGGAAGCGGGAAGCCGCAGCGTTCACGCCTGAACTGCAGGTGTGTGAGCACTACGGCCCGAAACGCCCCACGACGCCAGCAGCCCTGAAAAAGGCCCTCAAGGATGTGGACCTGGTGCTCACCAGCTACGGGCTGCTGCAACGGGACAGCGAGCTGCTGGAGAGCTTCGACTGGCAGGGCACGGTGATTGATGAAGCCCAGGCCATCAAGAACCCCTCGGCCAAACAGAGTCAGGCCGCCCGTGACCTGGCCCGAACCCGCAAAGGCACCCGCTTCCGCATTGCCCTCACCGGTACTCCGGTGGAGAACCGCGTCAGTGAACTGTGGGCGCTGATGGATTTCCTCAATCCCCGCGTGCTGGGGGAGGAGGAATTCTTCCGCCAGCGCTATCGGATGCCGATCGAACGCTATGGCGACATGTCATCGCTGCGGGATCTCAAATCCCGAGTCGGCCCCTTCATCCTCCGCCGACTGAAGACCGACAAAGCGATCATCTCGGATCTGCCGGAGAAGGTGGAGCTGAGCGAATGGGTGGGATTGAGCAAGGAACAGAAATCGCTCTATGCCAAGACCGTCGAAGACACCCTCGATGCCATTGCCCAGGCCCCCCGCGGCAAACGGCACGGCCAGGTGCTGGCATTGCTCACCCGCCTGAAGCAGATCTGTAATCACCCCGCCCTTGCGCTCAAGGAAGAATCAGCGAGCGACGACTTCCTGAAACGCTCCGTGAAGCTGCAACGGCTCGAGGAGATTCTTGAAGAGGTGATCGAAGCGGGCGATCGGGCGCTGCTGTTCACGCAGTTCGCTGAGTGGGGCAAGCTGCTACAGGGCTACCTACAACGGCGCTGGCGCAGCGAGGTGCCCTTCCTCAGCGGCAGCACCAGCAAGGGCGAACGTCAAGCGATGGTGGATCGCTTCCAGGAAGATCCGCGGGGGCCGCAACTGTTCCTGCTGTCGCTCAAGGCCGGCGGTGTGGGCCTCAATCTGACGCGCGCCAGTCACGTGTTTCATATCGACCGCTGGTGGAACCCCGCCGTTGAAAACCAGGCCACGGACCGCGCTTACCGAATCGGTCAGACCAACCGGGTGATGGTGCACAAATTCATCACCAGCGGATCCGTAGAAGAAAAGATTGACCGAATGATCAGGGAGAAGTCCAGACTGGCGGAAGACATCGTGGGCTCCGGCGAAGAATGGCTCGGAGGCCTCGACATGGGCCAGCTCAAGGAGCTGGTGAGCCTCGACGACACCCCGTCTTGAAACCATGAGCATCACTCCCAGCGGCATCAACACCTCCCTCGGCGATGAAGGGCTGGGCCAGCAGCCCTGGTGGGTTGAGCAGTGGATGGAGCTGATCAACTCCTACCGCTTCAAGAAACGCCTAGAGCGCGCCTGGACCTACGCCCGAGAAGGGCATGTCACTTCGATCCGTTTCGAGGGACGTCGCGTGCACGCCCGGGTGCAAGGCACCGGCGAAGACCCCTACAAGGTGAAGCTCTGGTTGGACGTTCTCAACGACGAGGACTGGAGCTACGTGCTGGAGGCCCTCACCCAGAAAGCCCGCTGGTCAGCCCAGCTGCTGGCAGGAATCATGCCGGCCGACATCGAGCGGGCCTTCGCCGCCAGTGGCCGGCGCCTCTTCCCCTTCAAGCTCCAGGAGGTGCGCAGCGAATGCAGCTGCCCCGACAAGGCGAACCCCTGCAAACACATCAGTGCCGTCTATTTCCTGATGGGGGAACGCTTCAGCGAGGATCCCTTCGTGCTGTTCCAGCTCAGAGGCCGCACCCGGGCCAAACTGCTGGAAGACCTCGCCGAGCACCGGCTCAAAGCGCTCCAGGCCCGGGCCGCGGAACTGTCCGCCGCGAGCGACGCATCTGCGGAAGCGGGAACTGCCGCTGAACCCGACACCCCTGGCACGATCACGCCTCCCCATCCGGCGGTGCTGGACCCGACGCTGTGGTGGCGTTACGACGCCAACCTGGACGGTGATCTGGTGGTGATCACCCCAGCCATGGAAGGAGACACCGGTCTGGACTCCGCAGGTGAACTGCCCCTCGCCGAGGAACCACGTTTCCCAGAGGCCAAGCCACGCTTCATTCAGCACCTGCGCGACCAGGGACAGGCCCTGGCGCAGCGGGCCATGCTGGAGGCGATGGCCGCCGGTGGCTGAGGCAGCACCCTGGCTGACACAAGAGAGTCAGGGGCTCACCTCCATTTTGCTGCGATCGCATCAACGGGCCTTCGGGAGAGCACTGCTTGCTTGCGATCGTCCAGGGACGTCACGGCGGCTGACCAACCAGGAGCTGTTCAGCAGCGCCATGGCGGTGCTGGCCCATGACAGCAGCAACGACCCGCGCTTGATCTATGCCAATGCCACGGCTCTACGCCTCTGGCAACGCCCCTGGCCCGAGATGATCGGCATGCCGTCGCGTTACACCGCTGAAGAAGGGGCACGACGGGAGCGTGCCTCCGCCCTACAGCAGGCACAGCGCCAGGACGCCATCGAGGGCTACCGAGGCATCCGCGTCAGCGGAAATGGACGCCGATTCATGATCAACAACGCCAGGATCTGGACCCTTTGGGATGAAGAAAATCGCAGCTTCGGACAGGCTGCCGCTTTCTCCAACTGGTATTGGATTGTGCCCTGAGAGCGAACGGTTCGGCTCTCACGCCAAGGCTGTCGCAACAACCGAACTCGGTGGTCTTGACCGTACCAAACCGGACGGTTCTCCACCTCTTCAGATTCAATCAACCGGCGCAGATTGATCTCGTGGGTGATGCCAACACCCCATCAACATCACTCCTGAGGAGTTCATCATGATCACCCTTCGCCAATCCCCCTTCGATCTGTTCGAGCGCCTCGACCAGCAGCTGTCCCAGGCGGAGCGGGTTCCCGCAGCCGAGATTCACGAAACCGCCGACCACTACTCCGTGCGCCTGGAACTGCCCGGCGTCGCCCGCGACTCGATCGATGTGAAGGCCACCGACCGCAGCTTGAGCGTCAGCGCCGAGCGGCAACCCCTGCAGCCTGAAGCGTCCGAAGAAGCGGCTGACTCCACCGAAACAGCCCTACTCAGCGAATTCCGCTACGGCACCTGGAGCCGCAGCTTCCGCTTTGCCCAGGGTTTAAACCGAGAGGCCATCACCGCCAACTACCGAGACGGCGTGCTGGAAATCACGGCGGGTAAAACCCAAAGTCACACCAGCGTGACGGTGGCTGTGGACGCCTGACTTGCAGCCATCACACAGGCATGACCAACAGAGAAGAGAACGAGACCCTGGCCCTCGCTTTCCGGCGAGGGCTTTTTCATGGCGAGCGGGCCCCTAGGGATCAACGCGTGAGCGACCAGCCAATGAACAACAAGCTGAAGCCCACCAGAAACACCAGACCAAACCAACTGAGCGCCCGCATGGCCGGTCCATCGCGATGCTGCGGCTCCACTAAGGGACTGTTCATGGTGTCCATCGCCATCCAGGCGAACACCGGCGCCGTGAGGAAACTGCCCGTCATCGCACCGAACACGAAATCCTTGACGGTGATGCCACCGCTGTAAGCCCAAAGCAGCGCCACCAGGGCCGCCAACAGATGAAGCAGGATCCACAGCCCCAGCCGCCGGCGCTGGGGGCCGGGCGCCGAGTCGCCCCGATCCACGCCCTGCAACAAACCCTGAATGGCGGAGATGCTGCGCGGATAGGCATCCAGACAAGTGAGCGTGGTGCTGAACATGGCAGCGAAGGCCGCTGGAATGATGATCCAGGCGGCCCAGGTGCCCATGGCGTCGGTGTAGATGCGGATGAGGTTCTGGGCGAAAGCGACGCCACTTCCCTGCATCATTCCGTCGCCGGTGCCATACATCGTGTAGGCACCAAGGATCACGAAGAACATGGACGTGACCACCGTGATGCCGTAACCGAGATTGAAGTCGGTCTCGGCCTCCTTGAGCGATGCCGTGTGATCACTGTCGCGGGCACGGGAGAACATCCAGAGCGATGGCCACACGCACATCTCCACGGGCCCCGGCATCCAGCCCATCAATGGGATCAGAAAACCAAGGTCGGCCAGCTGCCAAGGAGAAGGATCGGCCGCAAGCCAGGTGGAGGCCACATCGCCGGCGGGACCGCGGATCAGCAAGGACGCCGCGGCCACCCCGGTGAGCAGGGTGAGCAACGCCACCAGCACCTTCGACAATCGATCCAGAGCCCGGTAATGACCAAACAGAAGGATCAAGCCACAGGCCGCCAGAACAGCGATCGACAAGGCAAAGGGGTTGCTGTCAACCAGCAAGGGCACGTTGGTGAGCAGCAGCCCCGCCACGAAGCTCACCGCCGCAATCGTGAACGTCCCGGTGAACAAACTCACCAGCAGATACAAGGGCAGATAGGTCTTGCTGCGCTGCTGAAATCCCTCCAGCAAAGACAGCCCCGTGGCAGCCGTGAAGCGGCTTCCGACCCGAAGAAAGGGATATTTCACCAAGTTGGTGAGCAGGATCAGGCCCACCAGAGCAAACCCAAAACGGGCACCGGCGGTGGTGGACGACATCAGGTGGGAGCCACCGATGCAGGCACCGGCCAACAAGATGCCGGGGCCGAGGCTGCGTCGCACGCCTGAGATCGCGTTGACGGCGCTGGATGACATGACAGCTGAACGCACTGCAAGCCATCTTCCAACCCACCCTTCCTAAAGTTGATTTCCGTCGCATTTCCCGACATGGTCGCCGCCGCCCCGGCTGTCACCGGACGTTTGAGTCTTCAGTGCGAGGCGATTGCGTCCGACAGCAGCACGATCCGTTCCCTCGACTGGGAACGCAGCCGCTTCGACATTGAGTTTGGACTGCGCAACGGAACTACCTACAACAGCTTTTTGGTGCGCGGGGAACGCACCGCCCTGATTGACACCAGCCACGCCAAGTTCCGTGACACCTGGATCCCAATGCTGCAGGAGCAGATTGATCCAAAGGCGATCGATGTTTTGATCGTCAGCCACACCGAACCCGATCACTCCGGCCTGATTGGCGATCTGCTGGATCTGAATCCCGAGATTGAAATCGTGGGATCCAAGGTTGCTATTCAGTTCCTGGAGAACCAGGTGCACAGGCCGTTCAAATCACGGGCGGTGAAAAGTGGCGACGAACTGGATCTCGGCACGAACAGCGACAGCGGTGTGAGCCATCGCTTTGAGTTCCTTAGCGCTCCCAACCTGCACTGGCCGGACACGATCTTCTCTTTCGATCACGGCACGGGCGTTCTCTACACCTGTGATGCCTTCGGACTGCATTACTGCTCCGATGATGTCTTCGACTGCGATCCAGGCGCGATCGCGCCCGATTTCCGCTTTTACTACGACTGCTTGATGGGCCCCAATGCCCGCAGCGTGCTGCAGGCGCTCAAGCGCATGGATGGGCTGCCGGAGATCAACACGATTGCTGTGGGCCATGGACCCTTGCTGCGTGAACATCTGCAGCATTGGCTCGACGACTACCGCACCTGGAGCGGTCAGCGCAGCAAAGGCGAAAGCTATGCCGCTGTCTGCTATCTGAGCCAATACGGTTTTTCTGATCGCATCAGTCAGGCCATCGCCCATGGCATCGGCAAAGCCGAAGCTCAGGTGCAACTCGTGGACCTGCGCGCCACGGATCCCCAGGAACTGACGGCACTGATTGGCGATGCCAAGGCGGTGGTGGTGCCCACCTGGCCCGCAGAGCCCGACAGCGATCTGCAGGCAGCCATCGGCACGCTTCTAGCTGCCCTCGGTCCCAAACAGACGGTCGGGGTTTACGACGCCTTTGGCGGCAATGACGCGCCCATCGATGCTGTGGCCAGCCAATTGCGCAGCCAAGGACAAAAGGAAGCATTTGCGCCGCTGCGCATCCGACAGCTTCCCTCCGGTGCCGACTACCAGCGCTGCGAAGAAGCCGGAACGGACCTGGGTCAACTGCTGACACGCGCCAAAACCATCGCCGCCATGAAGAGCCTCGATGGTGACCTCGACAAAGCACTGGGACGGCTCAGCGGTGGTCTGTATGTGGTGACCGCCAGTCAGGGCGAAGGCGAGGCCCAACGACGCAGTGCCATGGTCGCTAGCTGGGTCAGCCAGGCCAGCTTTGCGCCCCCAGGCCTGACCGTGGCCGTCGCCAAGGACCGCGCGATCGAAACGCTGATGCAGGTGGGCGATCGGTTCGTGCTCAACGTGCTGCGGGACGACAACCATCAAGAGCTGATGCGTCACTTCCTCAAGCGCTTCCTTCCCGGTGCCGATCGCTTCGAAGGTGTGAACGTTCTGGAGGGCGTTGCGGACGGTGGTCCGGTGCTCGGTGATGCCCTGGCCTATCTCGGCTGCCGGGTGGAACAGCGGATGGAAGGGCCTGACCACTGGATCATCTACGCCGTTGTGGAACAGGGCAACGTGGCCGACACCGAAGCCATCACCGCCGTGCATCACCGCAAAGTGGGGAACCACTACTGATGGCTGAGACGTCAGCGCCGACCGCAGCCGCCAGCCAACGGGACGTGATCACCCTGCCCATCAGCCCCGGACTGGTGTGCCTGCGCGGCCTCAGCCCGCAACGGCTCCGCTTCGAGCTGGAATATGCCTTGGAGCGCGGCAGCACCGCCAACAGTTTTCTGTTTGAGGCTGGCTCTGCAGCCGATGGCCAGCCCTGTCCTGCACTGCTGGTGCACCCCCCCGGAGCGGCCTATGCGGATGTGTTCCTGCCCGCCCTGGCGTCGGCTCTCCCCGACGGTTGTGATGAGCTGCTGGTGGTGGTGGGCCATGTGAATCCCAACCGGGTGGCTCTGCTGCGCTCCCTGGCGGAGATCTATTCCCAGATCACGCTGATCTGCTCCAACCCCGGGGCCAAGCTGCTGCAGGAGCTGTGGATGCAGCGAAAGCCCCTGCCCCCAGGGGAACTGGACGAGCGTCCGCCACTGCCATCGCTGCCGGAGCTGCGGGTGATCCGCCAAGAGCAGAGCTTGCC
The DNA here is from genome assembly GCF_014279815.1 of Synechococcus sp. NOUM97013. Classification (NCBI taxonomy): domain Bacteria; kingdom Bacillati; phylum Cyanobacteriota; class Cyanophyceae; order Synechococcales; family Synechococcaceae; genus Synechococcus; species Synechococcus sp. NOUM97013. The sequence continues at coordinate 2,370,664 of NZ_CP047941.1, forward strand.
CCTCAGCCATGGGCACACCCTGGACCTATTGCCGGCACCTACCCCGCGCTGGCCTGGCGGCCTGCTGGCGTTTGAGCAGAGCGAGGGGCTGTTGATGAGTGACAAGCTCTTCTCCGCCCATGTCTGTACCCCGGACTGGGCCGAAAGCAACCGCAGCGCCACCGAAGAGGAGCGACGCCACTTTTACGACTCGCTGATGGCCCCGATGGCCAGCCAGGTGGATGCCGTGGTGGGACGCCTCGAAGAGCTCGACATCCGCACGATCGCGCCGGGACACGGTCCCGCCATCGAAGCCAGCTGGCGCAGCCTGCTCAATGACTACCGGCGCTGGGGCGAAACCCACCAGAACGCCACGCTGAACGTGGCCCTGCTGTTCGCTAGCGCCTACGGCAACACCGCCGCTATCGCGGATGCCTTGGCCCGCGGCGTGAGCCGCACGGGTGTCGCCGTATGCAGCCTCAACTGCGAGTTCACCCCCAGCGATGAACTGCTGAAAACGATTCGCTCCGCCGACGCCATCCTGATGGGGTCACCGACGCTGGGCGGCCACGCGCCCACTCCGATCGTTTCAGCTCTAGGAACCGTTCTGGCGGAGGGTGATCGCAGCAAACCCGTCGGGGTGTTCGGCAGCTTCGGCTGGAGCGGAGAAGCGGTGGATCTTCTGGAAAACAAGCTGCGGGACGGCGGTTTCAGCTTCGGCTTTGAGCCGATCCGCATCAAGTTCAGCCCGGACCGCACCAAGGTGAAGGAGCTGGAGGAAACCGGCACCCGCTTTGCCAGGCAACTGCTACGCGCGGAGCAGCGGGCGCAGAGGCGCAGTGCCGGTGGCATGAGCGAAAGCCGCAGCGATCCCGCGGTGCTGGCCCTGGGACGCGTGGTGGGATCCCTGTGCGTTCTCACCACGCGGAAGGCTGAGCTCAGTGGAGCGATGGTGGCCAGCTGGGTCAGCCAGGCCAGCTTTTCTCCTCCCGGACTCACCGTTGCGGTGGCCAAAGATCGTGCAGTGGAAGCGCTGCTGCATAAGGGCGATCGCTTCGCGCTCAACGTGCTGGCCGAAGGACGCGAAACCGGTCCGATGAAGCAATTTCTGCAGCCATTCGAACCGGGGGCGGACCGCTTCGCAGGACTGGATCTGGAGAGCAGTCCTTCCGAGCAACCGCTTCTACCGAACGCTCTGGCCTGGATGGAAGGCGAAGTGAAGCAGCGGATGGAATGCGGAGACCACTGGCTGATCTATGCCGAAGTTCTGCATGGCGGCCTGTTCGACAAGGAGGGCAGCACCGCCGTGCATCAGCGCCGCAGCGGTGCGAACTACTAGGCGGATCTGCCCCCCTGAGCAGGGGATCAAACCGACTGCACGCCCCGCAACTCATACTCGCTATGAGTTAGGGCTAATCTGTTGATCATTTGATACCCAGGCATGGATCTCTCCAAACCCAATACGCACGCCAATCTCGAGGCCGCTTTTGGTGGCGAGAGCATGGCCAACCGCAAATACCTGTTCTTCGCCGATGTGGCCAAGGCACTGGGCCACAAGGAGCTGGCCAAGTTGTTCCGCGACACCGCCGCCCAGGAAACGGAACACGCCTTTGCCCATTTCCGCCTGCTGCATCCTGAGCTGGTGGTGGAGGATCCGGCGGCCTTGAGCGATGAGCAGAAGCAGACCATGCTCCGCCGCTGCCTCGAGCTCGCCATCGAGGGCGAAACCTATGAGTACACCACCATGTATCCGGAGTTCACAGCCCAGGCCCAGAAAGACCGAGACGGTGGCGCAGCGGCGGAATTCGCCGAGCAGTCCCAGGAATCCGCCACCCATGCCGACGGCTTCCGCACTGCAGCCAAGAACTTCGGCCTGCTCACCCCGATTGAGAAGCATCACGCCGAAACCTATGGCGTGGCTCTGAAAGCACTGCAGGGCAAAGGCACAGCAGGGCAGGCCGAGCAACCGATCCCGGGCCAATGGATCTGCAAGCAGTGCTCGATGATCTACGACCCCGTGGCCGGCGATCCTGATTCCGGCATTGCCCCCGGCACCCCGTTTGAAGCGATTCCCGACGACTGGGAATGCCCGATCTGTGGCGCCCGGAAGGCCAGCTTCGTGCCCTACAGGGCCGCGGAATTGAAGGCAGCCTGAGGCGGCATGGTCACAATGCAGTGTTCGACAGCGAAGGTGTGCCCATGAGCTCAACCAGCAGTCCTGATGTGCTCGTCATCGCCGCCAGCAATGGCGAGAACCTGAGCCTGGCGCAGCGGGTTGTGGCGCAGGTGCACAGCCAGGGGAAGCGCGCCGAACTGCTGGACCTCACCAGCCTCGACCTTCCCCTGTTCACACCGCGGGTCAAGGAGCAAGGCATGCCCGCAGGCGTGAGGCCCCTGCACCACCAACTGATGGCGGCACCCCGCTGGGTGATCTGCGCGCCGGAATACAACGGCTCCATTCCGCCGGTGCTCACCAACGCCATCGCCTGGCTGTCGGTGCAGGGGGATGACTTCCGAACGCTGTTCAACGGTCGACCGGTGGCCATGGCCAGCTTCTCTGGCGGGGCCGGCATCGAATTGCTGACGGTGCTGCGCATCCAGCTCACCCATCTCGGGGCGCAGGTGGTGGGACGCACGCTGGCAGGCAATCGGTCACGGCCACCCCAGGACAGCTCCATCCAGGATGTGCTCAAGCGCCTGCTGCAGATGTCGCCCCTGAGCCTTTGAGCGATCCCAGCGAGCCGATGTCCGACCTCTCCGCAGAAGCCCAGCAGCAGGACGCGGCCCTACTGCGGCGCCCGGGCCCCGAACGGTTTCACACGCAAACCGAGTGGCTGGACTCCTTCCACAGCTTCTCCTTCGCAGGCCACTACTCCCCCGACTGGATGGGCTTCGGGCCCTTGCGGGTGATCAATGACGACGTCATTGCTGCAGGCCGTGGATTCGGCATGCACTCCCACCGCGACATGGAGATCATCACCGTGATGGTGGACGGTCAACTCACCCATCGCGACTCGCTGGGCAACAGCGGCTTGCTGCAGACCGGAGAGGTGCAGCGCATGAGCGCCGGCACGGGCATCGTGCACAGCGAGATGAACGAGGCCGACCAGAGCTGCCGGCTGTTGCAGATCTGGATTGAACCCAGCAAGGACGGCCTCGCTCCCAGCTATGAACAGCGGGCGGTGCACCTCCGCGCCAACGACTGGACTCCGGTGCTCGATCCTCTGGACCCCGAGGCCATGGCCATCCAGCGCCCTGTCCACCTCTGGCGCGCCCAGGTCGCCAGGGGCAAGACCCTTGAACTACCGAGCGTTGAAGCGTCGCAGTACTGGCTTCAGGTCATTGATGGCGAGATCGAACTGAAGTCGCTCAGCAGCAGAAACACACTTCGCAAAGGAGATGGCCTGGGCTTCCGCGGTCGTCCCACAGGCCTGCAGAGCCTCGAAAGCCGTTGCGATCAAAGCGATCTCCTCTTATTTGCCCTGAACTAAGCCACGGCCGGTGCGGAGTCGCCCACATCAATCCCAAAGAGATTCGGGATTTGCGCCACACACCACATCTGGCGGACTGAAATAACGACGTCACCACACAGCTCCATTCGGCGAATGGGTATCAATCAGGAGCCTCAGTACGCGGTTCGCTATCGCGGTTTTGTTTTGCTGCAACAAAAGAACCACAGCTGGCTCGTCAGGCCGGAACGCAGTCCGATGACCTTGCTGCCGTTTCGCACGCCCACCTGCTCGCTGGCCGACGTGAAAGCACTGGTGGACTGGCGACTGGAACAGGAGCAGAGCCTGCTCTCAGCCGCCTAGAAGATCAGGCTCAGGCCGCCTGAGGCGGCGGGGTGGGTGATCCCTGCGACTGAATCGGGATCACCAGCGTCGCCCAACGCTCGGGACGTTCGGGACGCTGACGACGGGCCTGGCGAACGCCGAAGGGAACCCGCAGAACGTTGGTGCCTTCAATCGGCAAGGTGTGACCACGGCCCAGAGCGGCCTGAAGACAGTCGGGGATTTCGGGCAACTGCAGCGAATCCCCGTTCTGGGGCTTGGAATCGGAGGGGTGGTTCATGTCGCGACTCATCGGTTCCCTCTTTGCGACTGGTGAATGCTGTGCAGTGTGGAGAACAATTTGTTCTCCCGATGAAAAATCGAAGCTTAATTTCCGATTTCGGTGAAATTTATCGCACAGGTTGAACAGAAGCCAGCTCTTCCACGCTCGGGCAGGTGCAGACAAGGTTGCGATCACCGTGGGCGTTATCAATGCGCGCCACCGCCGGCCAGAACTTGCTGAGCCGCTGATCCGGCAGGGGGAAGGCCGCCTGCTCACGGCTGTAGGGACGATCCCATTGATCGGATGTCACTGCTGCCAGGGTGTGAGGCGCTCGGCGCAGGGGGTTGTTGTCAGGGTCACTGGCGCCCGACTCGATCGCAGCCGCTTCAGCGCGGATGGCGATCATGGCGTCGCAGAAACGATCCAGCTCCTCGAGGCTTTCACTTTCCGTCGGTTCCACCATCACCGTTCCCGCCACAGGCCAGCTCACCGTCGGGGCATGGAAGCCGTAATCCATCAAACGCTTGGCCAGGTCATCCACCTCCAGACCGGCGCTGCGACGGAGGCCGCGCAGATCGAGAATGCATTCATGGGCCACCAGGCCGCCCTCGCCCCGGAACAACACGGGGTAATGGGCATCCAAACGCTGGGCGAGATAGTTAGCCGACAACAAAGCAACCGCCGTTGCCTGACGCAATCCGGCAGCCCCCATCAAGCGCAGGTACATCCAACTGATCGGAAGAATCCCGGCGCTTCCCAGGGGCGCCGCCGACACCGCAGAGATCGCTTGCGCACCGCCGCAGTCCGTCAGGGGATGACCCGGCAAAAAGGGCAGCAGATGCTCGGCCACACCGATGGGGCCGACCCCGGGTCCACCACCCCCGTGGGGGATGCAGAACGTCTTGTGCAGATTGAGGTGACAGACATCGGCGCCGAACGCGCCCGGGCGGCACAAGCCCACCTGGGCATTGAGGTTGGCCCCATCCAGATACACCTGGCCGCCATGGTCGTGAACCAGGCTGCAGATCTCACGGATGCGGGTCTCGAACACCCCATGGGTTGAGGGGTAAGTGACCATCAGAGCCGCCAGGGACTCGGCGTGATCCCCGACCTTCAAACGCAGATCATCCACATCCACATTGCCTTGGGCGTCGCAGGCGACCGCCACCACGCGCATGCCGGCCATCACGGCACTAGCCGGATTGGTGCCATGGGCACTGGTGGGGATCAAACAGACATCGCGGTGGCCCTCGCCGCGGGACTGATGCCAGGCACGGATCACCAACAAACCCGCAAACTCCCCCTGGGAGCCGGCATTGGGCTGCAGAGACACCCCAGCAAACCCAGTCAGGGACGCCAGCCAGCGCTCCAGATCCCGCGCCATTTGCTGATTGCCCTGGAGCTGATCTGCGGGAGCAAACGGATGGATGGCGCCGAATTCACGCCAACTCACCGGCGCCAGCTCCGCCGCAGCATTGAGCTTCATGGTGCAGCTGCCGAGCGGGATCATGCCGTGCACCAGCGAGAGGTCCTTGCTGACCAGACGCTGGATGTAGCGCAGCAGCTCCGTTTCGCTGCGGTAGCGATGAAACACCGGTTGCTGCAACCAGGGCGCAGACCGCAAGGGCACTCCGGCCAGCGTTGAATCAAGAGCCCGATGCGCGTCATGAGCAGGAGCATCGACCTGCAGCGCCTCGGCCACGACCGCCAGCAACCGCTGCACCTCGGCGTCATCGCTGTGTTCATCCAGGCTGATGCCGAACCCTTCCGCCGCCTCCATCGCAGCGCCATCGGGCAGACAGCGCAGGTTGAACCCCTCCCGCAGCGCCAGGCGATGAATCTCCGGAGCCTGAGGGCAGATCACATCAATGCTGTCGAAGCGACAGCCATCGGGCAGGCGCAATCCCAAGGCCCTCAGGCCTTGCTCGAACTGAGAGCGCAACATCACCAATCGCCGGGCGATCCGCGCCAGCCCCTCCGGACCGTGATGGATGGCATAGAAGGACGCCATCACGGCCAGCAGCACCTGCGCCGTGCAGATGTTGCTGGTGGCCTTGTCGCGGCGGATGTGTTGCTCGCGGGTCTGCAGCGCCAACCTCAAGGCAGGACGCCCTTCAGCGTCGCGGGACTGACCGACGATGCGACCTGGCAACTGGCGCCGGTAGCTCTCACGGGTTGCGAAAAAGGCAGCGTGCGGGCCACCGCCGCCCATCGGTACACCGAAACGCTGGGAGCTGCCCACGGCGATGTCAGCCCCGAGACGGCCCACAGGTTCCAACAGCACCTGAGCCAGGGGGTCAATGGCTACGGTGACCAGCGCACCCTGTTCATGGGCCTGCGCGATGCAAGCGCTCGGATCCCAAAGGCGTCCGCTGCGTCCAGGCAACTGCAGCAACACCCCGAACACATCAGATCCCCACTGGAACTGATCTGGGTCAGCCACCTCGAGCTGCACCCCGATGGGCTGAGCCCTGGTGCGCAGCACCGCCAGGGTCTGTGGCAGCACCGCGGCATCCACCAGAAAACGCTTGGCTTCGGAGCGCTTGCACACCCCGAAGCTCATGGACATCGCTTCAGCGGCAGCGGTGGATTCATCCAGCAGTGATGCATTGGCGATCGGCAACCCGGTGAGCTCGCTGATCAGCGTCTGGAAATTGAGCAAGGCCTCCAGCCGGCCCTGGGCAATCTCCGCCTGATAGGGGGTGTAGGCGGTGTACCAAGCAGGGTTCTCCAGCACCTGACGCTGGATCAGAGCTGGGGTGACCGTGCCGTAATACCCCAGGCCGATCAAGGAGCGCATCACGCGGTTGGACTGGGCAAGTTGCTGCAGTTCCGTCAGCGCCTGGGCTTCATCGGCGCCAGCGGGAAGCACCCCCTGCGGGGGCTCGGGATCCAGGATGTCTTGCGGCACCACAGCCCGCACGAACGTCTCGAGATCGGCAAAGCCGAGCTTGGCGAGCATGGCCTGGGTCGCCGCATCGCCGGGCCCGATGTGGCGCTGAACAAACGGAGAAAGATGGTCCTTGGCTTGCGACTCCACCATGCGCTGTTCCAGCAAAGTCATGGTGCGCAAGCGTCCGAATGAATCGTAGGCAACCTGACGAAGCCGTCGCTGAAGATCTAACCCGCCGCAACCTTGGTGGCGTAGGTGGCGGCATCCATCAACTGCTCGAGTTGCGCAGGATCGCTGGGACGGATCACCAACAACCAGCCCTCGCCATGGGGGTCGTTCTGCAGCTGCTCAGGATCAGCCAGAACCGCTTCATTGCGGGTGATCACCTCACCGCTGAGGGGGGCGTACATCTCCTCTACCGCTTTGACGGATTCCACCGTGCCGAAGCCGGTGCCGCGGTTGAGTTCCGCGCCCACATCCGGCAGGTCAACGAACACAATGTCGCCGAGCTGATCCACGGCATAGGCACTCAGACCGATTCGCACCGACCCATCGTCCTGCCAGGCGTATTCGTGGCTGTCGGCGTAGCGGTAGTTGGTGGGAAAGTCGAAGGCCATCGAGCCGGTGGTCGGCGGAGTTCACTCAGTCTGGGCCAGATCCAAGTGTCCTGCCTCCGCCAGCGCCTCCAGCGCACGCATCAGCGCCAGCTCCACATGGGCCCGGTGGGTTCCTCCCTGCACATAAAGATTGAACGGCTCTCGCAGGGGTGCATCGGCGGAGAACTCACTGGTGCTGCCATCGATGAAGGTGCCACCGGCCATCACCAGATCACTGGCATACCCCGGCATCGCAGCGGGCACCGGATCCAGATAGGAACCAACCGGTGAACACGCCTGGAACGCGCGGCAGATCAGCTTGAGCGGCTCAGGGCTGCCGAGCTGCACCGCCTGAATCAGATCACCGCGCTGGGCACCGGCGGCGGGCTGCACCGCATAGCCCAGGTCCGCAAACACACCAGCCACCAGATCAGCGCCAATCAACGCTTCCGTCACCATCTGTGGTGCCAGAAACAGCCCCTGCAACAGCAGACGATGCAGGTCAAAACCGGTGCCGCCCTCACTGCCGATCCCCGGCGCTGTCAGGCGGCAGCAGGCCTGTTCCACAAGATCAGCGCGCCCAGCCACGTAACCGCCAGCGGGTGCAATCGTGCCGCCGAGGTTCTTGATCAACGAGCCCGCCACCAGATCCGCCCCCACATCACAGGGCTCCTGCGGCTCCACCAGCTCGCCGTAGCAGTTGTCCACGAAGCACACGCAGTCGGGCTGGCGGGCATGAATCCGGGCGCACAGCTGGCCGATCGCGTCGACGGTGAGGGAAGGGCGCCAGCTGTAGCCACAGCTGCGTTGGATCAGGATCAGGCGACGCGGTTGCTCCAGGGCCTGATCGAGTGCCTGGAGATCCACGGCACCGTCTGCGGTGAGCAGCAGTTCGTCGTAAGCGACGCCGAACTCCTTCAGCGACCCCTGTCCCTCCCCGCGCAGACCGATCACTTCCTCCAGCGTGTCGTAGGGACGACCGGTAATCGACAACATCTGATCTCCAGGCCGCAGAACACCGAACAAGGCGGCGGCGATGGCATGGGTGCCACTGACGAATTGCAGCCGCACCGCTGCCGCTTCAGCACCCAGGACGCGCGCGAACACACGGTCGATCACCTCACGCCCCTGATCACCGTGGCCATAACCACTCACCGAAGCGAAGTGCTGCGTGCCCACCCGCTCGGCGGCCAATGCATCCAGAACCTTCTGCAGGCGCAGCGTCACTTCCGCCGTGCGCTGACGGGCCAGGGGCTCCAAACGGTCACGTACCGCCAGCACATGACGTTGGGCAAATGCCTTTGCCTCGCTGGGATCCATCCGCTTGGCAACGGTGTTGACGCCCTGCCCTTCTGAAACTTGTGCCATCAAAAAGCCGCGATGAACCTGCTGCGTTCTCTTACATTCACATTTCCAACCGATTTGCCTGGGTCTCGGCTGTCGCCATTCCGACCGCAGCAAAAACGGTTCAAGGAGAAACTTCTTGGTTACCAGCACTCCGGCAGACACAAGCTCCACCCGCGAACTGCGCATGCGCGCAGCGGTGATGGCGCCCCGTGAACGCCTGCCTCGCCGACAGCGCAAGTTCAAAGGCGGCACCACCTCCTTCATGGTGGTGATGCACGTGCTGGCCACCGTGGCTCTGCTGCCACGCTTCTGGAGCTGGCAAGGAGTGATCGCCCTCGGCGTCCTCTACTGGGCAACCGTGCTGGGTGTGACTCTTGGCCTGCATCGCCTGGTGGCCCACCGCAGCTTCGAGGTTCCGCGCTGGCTGGAACGCGTGCTGGTGGTGATGGGCACCCTGGCCTGCCAGAGCGGACCGATCGACTGGGTGGCGCTGCATCGCCATCACCACAAATATTCCGATCAACCCAATGATCACCACGACGCTGGCCGGGGCCTTTGGTGGAGTCACAGCGAGTGGATGCTGCACGACATCCCGGCACTGGAGCACAAAGAGCGCTTTGGCGGCGATCTGATCAACGACCGCTTCTACGTGTGGCTGGATCGCTGGTTCCTGCTGCTGCAGATCCCCATCGGCCTGGCGCTGTACTGGTACGGCAACGCTGCAGGCGTCCATGGCGGCGGCCTTGGCCTGGTGCTGTGGGCCATTCCACTGCGACTGGTGGTGGTGTATCACGTCACCTGGTTGGTGAATTCCGCCACGCACGCCTTCGGGTATCGCAATTTCGACTGCCCCGACCTGTCGCGCAACTGCTGGTGGGTGGCGGTGCTGTCCTTTGGCGAAGGCTGGCACAACAACCACCACGCGTTCCCCGCCAGCGCACGCCACGGCCTGCGCCCGTTTGAGATCGACATCACCTGGCTGCACATCCGGCTGCTGCAGAAACTCGGCCTCACCCGCCGGGTGCGTCAAGCGCGCTACCCCGGTTGAGTCGCCGCGCGCAGCTCCCCTAAAAACGCTTCAGCGGTCTGGCCCTTGTTCCCCTCCAGGGCCAGATGCGTGGCATAAAGATCGAGGAACTCACCGTCGAGCTCCTCAGCGCTGTACTCCCTCAGGCCGGCCATCACCTCGGCAAAACGCTCCCGACGCTGGGGCTTGGTGACGGGATAGGCCTCCATCACCGCGTCTCGGCACTGCCGCCAGGCCTGCCCGCGGCAGAGACTGTCGGCCATGGCAGCACTCAGCTGAGCAGCCTCATCAGCATCGATGCGCCAGTCGAACCCAGGCGGCAGAGGCCCGAGGCCCACAAAGATTTCCAGAAAGTCCCCAGCACCCAGGGGCGCCCCGTCGGAGCCCAGCAGGGGAACCGCACTTTCACTGAGCACCCGCAGCAGATCGGGGTGGACTTCAGCCAGGTGGGTGCGAATCGGCTCGACGCCTTGATGCAACACCCCATTGGCCTGCCCCAGGGCCAGAAACAGCTCAGGTCCTGGGGATGAAAGCTTGCCGTTGCGCAGGTTGGAGATCTGGGAGTTGTGCACACGGCCCAGGTCCAGCGCATCGGCCAAAGCGGGCAAGACCTTGTGGGACCAGCCATTGCGCTCGTGCCACACATGGATCAAGTGAGCCATGGCTTGCCGCCCCTCCTCGAGGCGCTGCCGGTAACCCTTGGTCACATGATCAGAACCACTCACGCTGCTCATTTCTTGATACGGATCCGTATCGGATGTAATGTTTGGGCATCTAACGGATCAGACCATGGTATCCAGCGTGATTGACACGCCGTCACCGCCCAGCCGCCCCGCAGCCTCGCACCGCGCCCTGCAGCTGGCAACCCTGCTGCACCAGCCGCGAAAGGGCGAACAGCCGGTGCCCGCAGAAAGCGGAAAAAACTGGGCCACGATCGGATTCATGATCGTGATTCATGCCCTCAGCCTGCTGGCTCTGGCCCCCCGCTTCTGGAGCTGGCAAGCCGTGGCCAGCCTGCTGGTTCTCTATTGGGTCACCGCCTGCCTGGGCGTCACCATCGGCTATCACCGCCTGCTGTCCCACCGCTCCTTCCAGTTGCCGCAATGGCTGGAACGCTTCTTCGCCACCTGCGGAGCGCTGAGCTGCCAGCACGGCCCGATCGACTGGGTGGGGCTGCATCGCCATCACCACAAGTTTTCCGATACGGATGCTGATCACCACAACAGCCATCGCGGCTTCTGGTGGAGCCACATGGGCTGGATGTTCGAGCCGATCCCTGCCATGCAGGCCGTGCCTCGCATGACCGGTGATCTGGCCAAGGATCCCTACTACCGCTGGCTGAACAACTGGTTCCTGGTGCTCCAACTGCCACTGGCCGGGCTGCTGTTCTGGATCGGCAGCACCACCGGCGCCGGCGGCTGGGCCCTGGTGCTCTGGGGCATCCCCCTGCGCCTGGTGCTCGTTTATCACGTCACATGGCTGGTGAACTCCGCCACCCACTGCTGGGGCACCGTGGCCCACGACAGCGGCGACGCCTCTCGCAACAACAAATGGGTGGCAGCGTTGACGTTCGGCGAGGGCTGGCACAACAACCACCATGCCTTCCCCCACTCCGCACGCCACGGCCTTCAGTCGGGTCAGATCGACCTCACCTGGGAGCACATCCGCCTGATGCGCGCCCTCGGCTTAGCCAAGAAAGTGCGCCTACCGGCGGCGTCGTAAAGTTGCCGACTGCTCATTCGACGTCGTAGGGATCGTTCTCCATGGCCAAGCGCGTACAAGTCGTTCTGAACGAGGACGTTCTCAGCCTCGGCCGTGACGGCGATCTGGTGGAAGTGGCTCCCGGCTACGCCCGCAACTTCCTGCTGCCCTTCGGCAAAGCCGTTCCTGTCACCCCCGCGGTGATGAAACAGGTGGAGCACCGCCGCGCCAAGGAAGCCGAGCGTCAGGCAGCCCTGAAGCAGGAAGCCATCGCTTTCCGCACCGCTCTCGACACCATCGGCCGCTTCACCGTCAAGAAGCAGACCGGTGATGACGATGTGCTGTTCGGCACCGTCACCAACGGCGATGTGGCCGAAGTGATCGAAGAGGCCACCAAGAAGGAAGTGGATCGTCGCGACATCACCGTTCCCGACATCCACCGCACCGGGAACTACAAGGTGCAGGTGAAGCTTCACAGCGAAGTAACCGCTGAGATCAACCTGGAAGTGGTCAGCTACTGATCGCGACCACGCACACACTCTGACGTGGCCGGTGAAGGTGCGTCAGAGTGTTGATCATCTTTGAGCAGCTGCCGCCATGGTGAGCGTTCCCATGACTGGTGCTGGCGGCGAGTCCGCCGAAGAGGGACGCCGCGGTTTCGGTAAAGGGCGCCAGCGCGAGGAGCCCAGTTTTGAAGCCCTGCCGGATTCGATTCCTCCCCAGAACCTGGAGGCCGAGGAAGCCGTCCTCGGCGGCATCCTGCTCGACCCTGATGCCATCGGCCGGGTGGCGGATGTGCTGCAGCCGGAAGCGTTCTATCTGAATGCCCACCGGGAGATCTTCCGCACGGCGGTGATGCTCCACAGCCAGGGCAAACCCACCGACCTGACGGCGATGACGGCCTGGCTGGCCGACACAGGAGCGCTCGAGAAAGTGGGCGGCAGTGGCCGGCTGGTGGAGCTGGTGGAACGCGTGGCCTCCACCGCTTCGATCGAGCAGGTGGCCCGGCTGGTGATGGACAAGTTCCTGCGCCGCCAGCTGATCCGCTCCGGCAACGAGGTGATTCAGCTGGGCTTTGATCAAAGCCTGCCGATGGAGCAGGTGCTCGACAAAGCCGAGCAAACGATCTTTGCGATCAGCCAGGAGAAACCGTCGAAGGGACTCACCCCCACAGCGGAGATTCTGACCAGCACCTTCAACGAAATTGAAAGCCGCTCGCTGGGCACCTCGGTGGCCGGCATCCCGGTGAACTTCTACGACCTGGACGCCATGACCCAGGGCCTGCAACGCAGTGACCTGATCATCGTGGCCGGACGCCCCGCCATGGGCAAAACCTCGATCGTGCTCAACCTGGCCAAGAACGTGGCACAGCTGCATGACCTACCGGTGTGCGTGTTCTCCCTAGAGATGAGCAAAGAGCAGCTCACCTACAGGCTGCTGTCGATGGAGGTGGGCATCGAAGCCGGTCGTCTACGCACCGGTCGCCTGCAACAGGAGGAATGGCCGCTGCTGGGGCAAGGCATCAACACACTGGGCCAGCTGCCGATCTACATCGACGACAAACCGAATTCAGGTGTGCTGGAAATGCGCTCGCTCTGCCGCAGGTTGATGGCGGAGCAGGGCAAGGAACTGGGCCTGGTGGTGATCGACTACCTGCAGCTAATGGAGGGATCGAGCCCTGACAACCGCGTGCAGGAGATTTCGCGGATCACCCGTGCCCTCAAACAAATGGCCCGGGAACTGAACGTGCCGGTGATCGCGCTCTCCCAGCTCAGCCGTGGCGTGGAGTCGCGCACCAACAAACGACCGATGCTGAGCGACCTGCGGGAATCCGGCTCGATCGAGCAGGACGCCGACCTGGTGCTGATGATCTACCGCGACGAGTACTACAACCCGGAAACCCCCGACCGCGGCATCACCGAAGTGATCGTGACCAAGCATCGCAACGGCCCCGTAGGGACCGTGAAGCTGCTGTTCGAGCCCCAGTTCACCCGCTTCCGCAACCTGGCAGCCTGAGCTGAACCGAACGAGGATGGTTCTAAAAGTGCAAGATGCTTCGCTTCCCTCAGTTGAGGGAGGCGCACATCTCAGCAAGATCTCAGACTGAGCTCAGAGAATGCAAATGATGCATGAAAACCGCGTCTCGGGCCACTACCGCTGACACGCGTTGGGCAGGTGCTGGTCTTCAGAGCACGCGAGGACTCAAATCATGGCAACTGCATAAGAAAAAGAATCGACAAGCACCAAAACCGCGTTTGATCGTGACCACCCACGACATTCAGGGCGTTAACTGGCTGGAGGACTTAGACAAAGAGATCACCTGGATCCAAGGCGATCCAATTCAAGAAATCTCGAAGCAATTACAGCAGAAACAACAAAAGGGAAATCCCGCCAGTGAGCTGCATATTGTTGCCCACGGCAGCGAAGGAGAGGTCAAGCTCGGAAATACCGTTCTCGATACAACCTATTTTGAGCATGCAGCGCAGCAACTTGAGGCATGGACTCTTGAAGCAATCTTCCTTTGGAGCTGCGAAGCAGGACAAAACATAGAACTCAAGAAAACGCTCGAAAAACTGACAGGAGCTGATGTTTTCTCAAGCAAATCAGAAATCAACAGCCATCAATGCACACTTTTAAGCAGTGATGGCAACAAAGCCTCTCTCAGAACCCTAATCGGCAAAGAGAAACTTCAAGAATGGAAAGGCAATCTGTCGAACTCAGAAAACGATGAAAGCAGCGCTGTTCCAATCAGCGAAGCCGTCAGCAGTGAAACCATCAACACTAATGAATCAGGTTTCTCTGAAAACACAGGTCAAAAATTAGCTCTAGACACAGCATCAAGCAGCAACGAAACACCTCTCAATCCAGATTCAAGCAACAGCATTCAAACGACAGCTGAAGATTCGGATCCCGATTCGAGCCTGACCGGCAACGCTGAAGCATCAACAAGCGAGGCCCAGCAAGCCACAACGAAAACACCAGTTACAGCGGCCAGCCTGAAGGAGCTGTGGCACCCACAACTCCAGGAGTGGGCGGCAGAGGGTGCGCTATCGGAGGCAGCCAACGAGGCCTTGCAGCTTGATTCCAGCGACCCATCGGACCAGCTGGCAGCCTTAGTCGTACGCCTTGCAGGAGGCGAGACAAGTGACATTCCCGCGATTGAACTCCTGCAGCAAGAAGACATGAGCGGCGCCATGGGCGCCTACGCAACTTCGAATCAAACGATTTATATCAACAATGAATGGGTTCAAACAGCCAGCAACATTGAAGCCATCAAGGTTCTGACCGAAGAATATGGGCATCATCTAGACGCGCTCCTCAACGAAACCGACACACCAGGAGACGAAGGCCAATACTTCGCACAATTACTAATCAGCCCCAGCGCAGCATCAAGCCAATCATTTGCAAGCCAGGCAAACGATAGCGGACAAATTTTAATCAATGGCAAACCGATTAGCGTTGAATTTTCAAGCACTCAAGTTCTTGACGCAAACTATCAACAACTTGTTTTTGATCACACCAATTACGACACATCCTTCTCCGATCCCAATGGAAGTGTGGCTGCAGGGCAGTCAGTACTATTCAAAAATGTCATCACAATTAGCAGCCAAGCAGTTGATGCGCTTTACACAGTCCAGAGCATCAATTCAAATATAAGACTCGACAGACTTGATGACGGCGGGGTCGACAGTGACTACATATCCACAGATCTATACGGCCTCGCATCAGGCGAAAAGACCATCAACACTATAATCAGCTTCTATGAAGCCGGTACATACACAGGGGCAGGCACAGGCAATAAAGTCACCCTAGAGAATGTCGTCTTAAATACTTACGACATTGACATCAATCAATATCAAGTATTTAAAGACTTCCAATCGTATGAATTAGCCAACAACACAGGGCTAACAGTTACCACTCAAAGCGACGGGTCAGTAAAATTTGATGATGCCGGCAATCAAAATACAACTGGAACGCAAGACGAAGGCCGAGCAAGAATTTATTACGACGCTATCGATACATTTGAGATGCAAATGGGCTCAGATAACAGGGGGAGTATTTGGTTCTACCTCGACTTTCAACTAGGCCCCGCCTGGACTGGAGACACCACAACAACAGACACTCCGGCAGCAAACTTTACTTGGAGCACTCGAAATTTAACCGAAGACGCAGCCAATGTTGGCTCATTCACCGAAACAGCCACCATTACCTTTAACAATCCAGGAACAACAATATTTGCTGGATCGAACGGCGACACAATCACCCACACCGCATCAAATGTTCCAGCCGGTCTGACCACTGTTGTCACACGTACATCCGACACAACCGCAACACTCTCGGTCACAGGGAACGCAACCAATCACACGGCATCCGATGACTTAAGCAATATCGAGCTTGAATTTGAAAACAGCGCCTTTGATGTGCGCTCAGTAGGCGCAAGCTCAATCACCGATGCTCGAATCACTAATTTCGGCCTGAGCTTCATAGATGACACAACTCCACCCAAAATTGAACTCTCCTCCAATGTCTCCACTCTCAAAGCGGGCGAAACGGCTGCCATAACTTTCACTCTCACAGAGTCTTCCAGCAATTTCGTCTTCACCGATATCGATGTCACTGGCGGTACGCTCTCTGATTTCGCTGGCTCCGGCACCGATTACACCGCCACCTTCACACCAGACACTGACAGCACCACCAATGGTGTGATCCACGTTGACAGCAACAAATTCTCAGATTCATCTGGCAATAACAACCAAGACGGGGCCGAATCCAATAACACCGTCACCCTCACCGTCGATACCGTTCGGCCCAAAATCGCCCTCTCCTCTGATGTCTCCACTCTTCAAGCGGGCGATACGGCTGCCATAACCTTCACCCTCACAGAGTCGTCCAGCGATTTCGTCTTTACCGATATCGATGTCACTGGCGGTACCCTCTCTGATTTCGCTGGCTCCGGCACCGATTACACCGCCACCTTCACACCAGACACTGACAGCACCACCAATGGTGTGATCCACGTTGACAGCAACAAATTCTCAGATTCATCTGGCAATAACAACCAAGACGGGGCCGAATCCAATAACACCGTCACCCTCACCGTCGATACCGTTCGGCCCAAAATCGCCCTCTCCTCTGATGTCTCCACTCTTCAAGCGGGCGATACGGCTGCAATAACCTTCACCCTCACAGAGTCGTCCAGCGATTTCGTCTTTACCGATATCGATGTCACTGGCGGTACCCTCTCTGATTTCGCTGGCTCCGGCACCGATTACACCGCCACCTTCACACCAGACACTGACAGCACCACCAATGGTGTGATCCACGTTGACAGCAACAAATTCTCAGATTCATCTGGCAATAACAACCAAGACGGGGCCGAATCCAATAACACCGTCACCCTCACCGTCGATACCACTACCACAACTCCAACGTCGACTTCTTCTTTTTCAACACCTTCAACACCTTCCTCAGAATCCTCAGATTCTCCCTCACCCACTCCACCTGCAACTCCAACTCCAACTCCAGAGCTCAGCTTAGAAAAAAGCGATCTTTTTCTCGTACTGGACACCTCCACGTCCATGCTCCGCAGCGACCGCAACAATCACAGCAAATTTCAAAGCCTGCTGGCACTAGAAGCCTTCGCAAAAGACGCTGAACGCGCTGGCTATGCATTTCAACGCCTCGACACCAACAACACCATCACGTCAGGACAGTTACTCCAAGTACTTACCGAACAAACCACCGAGCAAGCCATTCAAGAGCTCAACAACTACACCATTATTGACAACCCCAACGATGATAAAAATGCCAAAGATCTCGACATTCACCTGATCACCTATAACTATTACGTTCAACACAAAACCTTCACCCTTTCGCGCAGCAGTGCCAGCAGCGGCATCGACACTATGCAATCCATCCTGTCGCTCAAAATGGCAGGAGAAGGGCTTGGCAACTCAATCGAAAACAACAACCATTGGGAAGAGCTTGGCCTACCTAAACCCAATCAATACGACCTTAAGAAAGGCAATTCGGACAGACCTTCCAACCTCTATGGCGGCACCGAACTGCTCGGCGCCTTGGAAGGGCTCGACTATCTCCTTACCCAAAAAGCCAACGACCCCAACCAACAGGCTCTATCCACCTCCATCGCCCTCGTTCTCGATGGGCGGCCGGTACGACGCAGCTGGTGGGACACCAGAACCGATTCAGCCTCCGATTCCATCATCGGCCAGGCCATTCCGCTACCGGAAACCCTTGGCAAGGAAGACATCACCACCTCAGGCCTCCGCTACGACAACCAAGGCAACCCGACCTTTCTCAAAAACAATCAGGGCCAATTGCAGTGGGAGGAAATGCAAAACGATCTCAATGCCGCCCTCAATCGTCTTGCTGAACTCTCCACCGATCCAGCCACCATGATTCAAGTGAATGCCTATGGCCTCAACAGCGCCGGTAGCACCTCCCTCAATGCCACCTATCAAGACCTCTTCTCCAACCAAATCTTCGACAACTCCGCCAGCAGCTGGAGCTACTCCCAGCAAACCATCAACTCAATGCAAGACTTCAACTTCTGAGGCGATCCCGACGCGACTCCAACATCGAAGAATCAATTCATGCGCTTCATCGACGCCCCCACCGAAGTTGTCGACCTGATCGTGACCAAGCATCGCAACGGACCGGTGGGCACCGTGAAGCTGCTGTTTGAGCCCCAGTTCACCCGCTTCCGCAACCTGGCAGCCTGAGCCAGGAAACCGCGTATGTGGATTGGTCGAATTCTGCTCCTGGGTGTTGGCTCGTCCTACATCGCGCGCTGGGTTCTCAGTCCACAGCGCCATCGCGACTATGTAGCCGGCTGGCTGAAAGCCTTGCGCAACACCACCCGCTGGCTGCCGCGGGGGCGCCACAGGATTCGCCGCTTCGGTCGGCGCACCTTTATCGCGACCCTCAGCCGCTCGAACCGGCGCTGATTCGGCTCAGTTGGGGAAGAGGATCTGCCACTGGGTGCGGATCGTCCAGTCACCCAGCAACTCCTCACCCAACACCTGAGGCTTCACCGCGTTGTAGTAGCCCTCCACCGACACCTGCATGGGCTGACCAGCCAGTCGGAACGAGCGACCCACACCGCCGCCGACCGGAACGACCCAGCCTTTGCCATCCGGCTGGGTCCAATCGGCAGCAATGATCGGCGAGGAAATCAGATACCAGTCGGGATTCAACTGGTAGCGCAGCAGTCCGCGCACCACCATGCGGTTGACGTCGTCGCGATCGGACTGGCCACCCACCGACCACACATTGCGCATGCGA
This sequence comes from Synechococcus sp. NOUM97013, assembly GCF_014279815.1. Classification (NCBI taxonomy): domain Bacteria; kingdom Bacillati; phylum Cyanobacteriota; class Cyanophyceae; order Synechococcales; family Synechococcaceae; genus Synechococcus; species Synechococcus sp. NOUM97013. The sequence continues at coordinate 2,389,565 of NZ_CP047941.1, forward strand.
GCCCCAACGACCCAGGGGCCGCGATGAAAAAAGGCCAGAAGTGCAGGACCGACGGACAACTTACCGCTGTCGATCGCGCCATCACCGATTGGCACCACCAGTGATGAGCCCAGGCCGATGGTGAAGTCAGGGCCGAGATCCGGCACCAAAAAGGCGGTGGGGCTGATGTCGGCCAAGCCGGCCTGACTGCGCTGATCCCAGCCCAGCAGTGCGGGCCCACCCGCCGGCGACAGCCCAATCAAGGGATCCGCCGTGGGCAAAGAAATGAAGCGAAAGATCGTGCGCGTCAGCACGGTCCAGTCGTCGTTCAGTCGGAAGGGAACAACGGGCTGAAATTTGAAGATCTGGATCGAGCGATCGGGCTGCGCGGATGGATCCACAGCCTCGGGAGCCCATTGCGAGTTCGGGACCACATCCCATTCACCCCACAGTCGCGTGAACGAGGTGATCGGATTGCGCTGGGCGGCAGCAGGCTCGGCGATCAACAAGCTCGCCGCAAGGCCAACGAGCAGAGAACGAACCACCACTGACAACAACCAGCGCGCAACGAGCGGCACCAGTGTCTGACCAAAACCTCAACAGCAGCCTCGACTACGCAGCCGCCATCCAGGAATGAACACAATCGCGTACGCATCGGCTCACCATCGCAAACGATAGGGGGCACTAACAGCAACAGTTTCAGCAGGTCTTCAGCTCGTCGGTGATCCAGTTCGACAGCACATTTTCCAGCTGCCAAGGCCTGCAGGAGCTCTTCCAACCACTGTCACCCGATCTTGTAGCGCTGCAGATGAGCCGCGGGCCGCTCCAGGGCCGACTGAGGATCTTTCACCTTGGCGCGATTCGCTTCAATCTGCTGGAAACCAATCAAAGCCTGTTTCTCAGCGGAACCCGCCGGCCGAAACCATGCACGGTGGCGGTCCCTCTCGAGCAGACCAAGACGTCGTCGCCTTATCGAGCGCAAGGCATTCCTGTGGAGTGGCCAGCCCTGATGGGATACAACCGCCACCTCGCCGACTTTGATCTGAAGCTGCCTGCCGGTGCCCGTCTGGCCACGATCGTGATTGCCAAGGAAGTGCTGCTGGAGCAGCTGGAGCGCCGAGGAGGAAGCAAACGCACCCTGGAACGCTGGGAAGGCACCAATCAGCTGGAACTGCTGCCGGACTTGCAACAACGCTTGCAAGATCAGCTCAACCAACTGATCCATCGCGATGCACAGGGATGGAATCCCGAAGACCCCGATCAACTGATCGACAGCGTGATTCGCTGCTTTGAACAGCCCCAGGCACGCACAAAGCAGATTGCCAAACGAGAGGCACGCCATGAAGCCGCCATCGATCTACTGCACTGGTGCGACAGAAACCCAATGAAGGTAGTCACCGTTGAAGCTCTCAGCGCCGAGCTCTTCCAATCCCGAACGTCATTGTTCAAGGGATCCAAGGAGCATTTCGAGCAGACACCCCTGGAGTTACAACGCTCCGTGCGCATGGACCGCGTCCGGCAATTGCTGCTGAACCCAACACGTCGCACCAACCAGGGCCTCACCGGTGTTGGCGACACTGCTGCATCGATGGGCTTCACCAGCCGCAGCCACTTCGCTCGGCGCTACCAGGAGCAATACGGAGAACACCCGCAGGACACACTCGCCAACGGCCCGAAAGAGTGATCGTGGACGACAAACGCATCAAAGAGCTGCCTTCTCCAACCGCAAACCTGGACAACGACTTGCCGCGACGGTTGTGCAGGCGCGAATCCAAAGCGAATCGGCCTAGAACAGTAGTCACGGAAGCATCAAAGCTTTAGCCGCCAAGCTCAGCTCTCAAAGCCGCAGCGACGTGGATTGTCGCTGCTCAGACCAGCAAAGAAATCAATCCAAAAGTATTCGTTGCTACAGAAACACAGCCGATGGCGGGTGCTCACCACCAATAAAAAAATCGCGCACTGATGGAATCGCTGATCGCGCACGAATGGGATCAACAGGCGGCGTTTTAACAGTGAAAAACCCTTAGAAACACCTTAGAGCTTCCTAAGAGTTGGGTTTTGGCTGGCTTCGGCCTGGCACGAATACTCGCTAAACGATGCCTCGCACGCCCTGAGGAGGTGTAGCGGTGTCGTTCACCCGGCTCGGCAACGACATTGATGGAGAGGCTGCCAATGACGTTTTCGGCACCTGCGTCTCCATTTCAGCCGACGGATCCGTCGTCGCTATTGGCGCCGATGGCAACGATTCAAATGGCAACTTAGCCGGACACGTCCGCATCTATCAGTGGGATTCGGGCTCCTCCTCCTGGAGCAAGCTCGGCGGTGATATTGAGGGCGAAGCCGCCGGTGACCAATGCCACACCGTCTCCATTTCTGGAGATGGCACTGTCCTGGCCGTTGGCGCTCAAAAAAACGATGGCAATGGCAACCAATCAGGCCATACCCGCCTGTACAAATGGGACGGCTCCAGCTGGAACCAACTCGGCAGCGATATCGATGGAGAAGCCGCTGGTGATTACAGCGGCATAGCTCTCAACCTGTCGAATGATGGAACGACGGTTGCCATTGGTGCCACTGACAACGATGGCAATGGCACCAACTCTGGGCACACACGCATCTATCGATGGGACGGCTCCAGCTGGAACAAGCTCGGCAGCGATATCGATGGAGAAGCTGCTGGTGATTACAGCGGCCATTCCGTTTCGCTTTCAAACGACGGCAGCACGGTTGCCATTGGTGCCACTAACAACGACGGCAATGGCAACAAATCAGGCCATACACGCATCTACGAATGGGACGGCTCCAGCTGGAACAAGCTCGGCAGTGATATCGATGGAGAAGCCGCTGGTGATGAAAGTGGTGTCTCCGTCTCCCTCTCCAGCGATGGCAGCACAGTTGCTATTGGTGCCATCAACAACGATGGCAATGGCAACAAATCAGGCCATACACGCATCTACAAATGGGACGGCTCCAGCTGGAATCAACGCGGTAGCGATATCGATGGCGAGTCTGCCAATGATCACAGCGGCAACTGGGTTTCCCTATCCGGCGACGGCACCATCATTGCCATTGGCGCAGATCAGGACGGCACTGGTAGCGGCTTACCAGGCTCCGTTCGCATCTACCAATTTAATGGCAGCGCCTGGAGTCAAGTCGGCAGTGATCTCGATGGAGAGGCGGCAAATGACAATTTTGGCCACTCAGTCTCGCTATCCAACGACGGCAGCACCGTCGCCATTGGCGGTCTTCGAAATGACGGAAATGGCACCAATGCTGGCCACGTAAGAGTCTTCAGCCTCTCTGATACCACTGCGCCCACCTTCTCCTCAGCTGCCACCAGCACCGACGGCACCAAAGTTGTCCTCACCTACGACGAGGCCCTCTCCGCCACAACCGCTGCCGCTTCTGCTTTCACAGTCACAACAGGTGGCAGCGCCAATGCCGTCACCGCCGTTGCCATCTCCGGTTCCACCGTTGAGCTCACGCTCACCAACGCCGTTAAAAACGATCAGGCCGTCACCGTTGCCTACGCCGATCCATCCGGCTCCAACGACACCAATGCCGTTCAAGACAGCCAAGGCAATGACGCTGCATCGCTAAGCAGCACCTCGGTCACCAACAACTCCACCGTTGCTGGTACAGCGCCCACCTTCCAATCCGCTGCCACCAGCACCGACGGCACCAAAGTTGTCCTCACCTACGACGAGGCCCTCTCCGCCACAACCGCTGCCGCTTCTGCTTTCACAGTCACAACAGGTGGCAGCGCCAATGCCGTCACCGCCGTTGCCATCTCCGGTTCCACCGTTGAGCTCACGCTCACCAACGCCGTTAAAAACGATCAGGCCGTCACCGTTGCCTACGCCGATCCATCCGGCTCCAACGACACCAATGCCGTTCAAGACAGCCAAGGCAATGACGCTGCATCGCTAAGCAGCACCTCGGTCACCAACAACTCCACCGTTGCTGGTACAGCGCCCACCTTCCAATCCGCTGCCACCAGCACTGACGGCACCAAAGTTGTCCTCACCTACGACGAGGCCCTCTCCGCCACAACTGCGGCCGCTTCGGCCTTCACAGTCACAACCGCTGGCAGCGCTAATGCCGTCACCGCCGTTGCCATCTCCGGTTCCACCGTTGAGCTCACACTCACCGACACCGTTAAAAACGATCAAACGGTCACCGTTGCCTACGCCGATCCATCCGGCTCCAACGACAGCAATGCCGTTCAAGACAGCCAAGGCAATGACGCCGCAGATCTGAGCAGCACCTCGGTCACCAACAACTCCACCGTTGCTGGCACTCCGCCCACCTTCTCCTCAGCGGCCACCAGCACCGACGGCACCAAAGTTGTCCTCACCTACGACGAGGCCCTCTCCGCCACAACCGCTGCCGCTTCGGCCTTCACAGTCACATCAGGCGGCATTGCCAACAACGTCACAGCTGTTGCTGTCTCCGGTTCCACCGTTGAGCTCACCGTCAGCCGGCCCATTCCCAGTTGGCATGACCTCGCCGTTACTTACACAGATCCATCCAGCTCCAACGACGACAATGCCGTTCAAGACGGCCAAGGCAATGACGCTGCATCGCTAAGCAGCACTTCCGTCACCAACAATTCAACGGTGGAAGGCAGGGCCTTCGAAGAAGCAGGCGACCAAAGCACACTCAAAAGCAGCACTACAGACGATTGGTATGGCACCGCTGTCACCCTCTCAAAAGATGGCAGCACGATGGCTGTCGGTGTACCGCGAGCAGCTGGTGGCGGTACAAGAAGAGGCCAAGTTCGTATCTACAAGCGCAGTGGAGACGATTGGAATCTCATTGACACGATTAATGGAACCCAAGACCTAGCTCAGCAAGGGCAAGCCATATCACTATCAGCCGACGGAAACATTATTGCGATTGGAGCCGCGGCTTATGACAACGGGAGCAAATCGGATGCTGGACATGTCCGCACATTCAAATACGACACGTCAAGCTCAAGCTATAGCGACTATGGCAGCAATCATGAAATCAAAGGCAACAACACACAAGACTATTTTGGCGTCTCGGTATCACTGTCAGCCGACGGAAAAATTTTAGCTGCTGGTGCAAGCGGACACGATTACAGCAACAAAAAAGATGTTGGCTACATAACAATATATCACTTCAACGATGATTCAAACAAATGGGTCCGAAAATTATTCAAGAGAGGATCAATAACACAGAACTATTTTGGTGGAGAAATAGCTGTCTCTGGCGACGGCAAAACGGTAGCAATAGGAGGCCCTGGCGCTAGTGGTTCGGCGGGCCAAGGGCGCGTTGTTGTTTACCGATACAACGAAAGCACTGAGAAATGGCTGCAACTAGGAGTAGGCAAATATGGAGTGGCCGGTGATGACCACTTTGGTCGATCACTATCCATCTCAGCTGATGGCTCAGTTCTAGCGGTTGGTGGACCGGAAAATGATGATGCCGGCAGCAACAGAGGCCGTGTTGATCTGTTTGAACTATCAGAAAGCGGAGACCTGCAACCCCTTGGCTTGCCCATCTATGGAGAAGCCAATGATGACCAGTCAGGTGTTGCTGTAAGCCTTTCTGACAATGGCAAGCGAATAGCCATTGCAGCCCACCTCAATGATGGCGGGGGAACTGATTCAGGCCAGGTTCGGCTCTACGAATTCATTGATGGCTCATGGCAACAGCAAGGCATTGACCTTGATGGACCCACCCAACAAAGTTTTAGAAATAACGAGAATATCGCAATCAGCCTGTCAGGTGATGGCACCCATCTGGCGATTGGATCTCCGGCTTCCAATGACTCAGCTCCAAATACTGAAGGATTGGTTCGCGTCTTCAAGTTCCATGACAGCGTCACACCAACACTGAGCTCGAGCCAAACATCGATAGATGGCGAAAAAGTCATTGTCACATTTAGCGAAAACCTGTCAGCAGATCGACCAAATAGCAGCCAATTCAGCATTTCGGTCAATGGGACAACCAGAACAATCACGGGGATTGAGGCCAAGGGACCAAGCATTGAACTAACTCTCGATCAAGCGATTAAGAGCAGCGATACCAACATTCAAGTTAGTTACAGCGACGCATCAGGCGGTGATGACAGTGCTGCAGCACAGGATTTCAGCGGCAATGACGCCAGCTCGTTTAGCAATCAATCGGTCACCAATCTCTCCGTCATTGACCTCAGCAGCCGATTCTTAGAGGATGAAGATGGGAATATATTTGCAGAGTATGGCTACGCCAAAGTTGGACCTGCTTTTACCCAGGTTGATCTCAATCTTTCAGGGGGCTTCTCATCTCCCCTGGTCTTTTGCAATGTTGTTAGCCGCAATGAGCGCGACCCGGTTGCAACAAGACTGAACGCGGTCACCAGCAGCTCCTTCCAAGTACAACTTGACGAACCAAAGTTTTACGGGACCTCAAAAGGAAAGAGCTTCCACACCGATGAAATCATCAGCTACTTTGTTATCGAATCAGGCAAGCACGAACTCACCGACGGCAAGATTTTTTACGCAAAATCGGAAGGCCAAAAGAGGCATCCCAGCAATCCCTCAACGAAATCACAAAGTTGGTCAAGCACAATCTCATACGCTGATGCCAATTTCAGCGAGATTCCTGTTCTGTTTGGTCAGTCACAAACGCATGCTGGTGCAGATTTCATCACCACACGCACGAAGAATGTCAGCAAAACAGGTTTTCAATACAGCTTTCAGGAGGCAGAGAACAAAGGAAGTCACCCAGCTCAGGAAACCTTTGCTTGGATGGCCTACTCGGGCGGCAAGAGCAACAGTGGCGGCATTGAACTTGAAGGACAAGCACTAGACAAAGTCTTTACCCACACGCCCAAACAACAATCATTTCTCAACAGCTACGCATCAACGCCACTCTTACTGGCTGGTCTGCGCACATTTGAAGGAGACGATACTTCCTTTAGCCGAGTTCATGCTCTCAACACCAGCGGCTTCACAGTTGCTCTTCAAGAAGAAAGCTCAGCTAACGGTGAGCTTGAACACGGCAACGAAAGTATCCATTACTTAGCGATTGCCACCAGCGCTCCACCAAGCATCCAGTCAGCCACCGAGAGCTTTGCTGAAAATACTGACACAACATCTCAGGTCAAAGTTATTGACCTGCAAGACTCCAACACCCTCACAGACAAGAGTCCAGATGGTGAAGCCATTAGCTACAGCATCAAGACAGGCAATACGGACGTATTTGCCATCAACTCCAATACCGGCGTCATCACAATTAAAGCTGGTACCAACCTGGATTACGAAACAACAACCAGCTATGCACTGACTATCAGCGCCCAAGCCGGCACTGCATCAACAGAAGCAGTTATCACGGTCAATGTCGACCCATTCAATGACAATGATGTTGTTTTAAGTGATAACAACATCAGTCAAAATACAGTTGCGGAAAATGCGTCTACTGGAACACCTGTTGGAATCACTGCCCTAGGAAGTGATGCTGACCGCGGCGTATCGATCAGCTCCTATGCACTCACCGACGATGCCGGCGGCCTGTTTGCCATCAACTCCTCCACCGGAGTTGTCACCGTTAACGGAGCGATCGACTACGAGAGCAAGCAATCTCACACGATCACAGTCAAAGCTACATCCTCCGATAACTCGGCAACAACTAAAGACTTCACCATTGCCGTCACCGACGTTGACGACAACACACTCTCGGTAGCCGACAGCAATTCAGCCACCAACACCATTGCTGAAAATGCCACAGCTGGTGATGGCGTTGGTGTTACTGCCCTCGGCACCGATGCCGACTACGGCACCTCCATTGCCTACGACTTCACCTCCAACCCAAGCGACCTCTTTGCCATTGATGCCTCATCCGGCGTCATCACTCTCGCGACTGACAAAACACTCGATTACGAATCAGCCCAGTCCCACACCCTCACCGTCCGTGCCACATCCACCGACTCCAACGGCGACACCTCAACCGCCACCAAAGAAATCTCCATTGCCGTCACCGACGTTGACGACAACACACTTTCGGTAGCCGACAGCAATTCAGCCACCAACACCATTGCTGAAAATGCCACAGCTGGTGATGGCGTTGGTGTTACTGCCCTCGGCACCGATGCCGACTACGGCACCTCCATTGCCTACGACTTCACCTCCAACCCAAGCGACCTCTTTGCCATTGATGCCTCATCCGGCGTCATCACTCTCGCGACTGACAAAACACTCGATTACGAATCAGCCCAGTCCCACACCCTCACCGTCCGTGCCACATCCACCGACTCCAACGGCGACACCTCAACCGCCACCAAAGAAATCTCCATTGCCGTCACCGACGTTGATGACAACACACTCTCGGTAGCTGACAGCAATTCAGCCACCAACACCATTGCTGAAAATGCCTCATCCGGCGCAACCGTTGGTGTTACTGCCCTCGGCACCGATGCCGACTACGGCACCTCCATTGCCTACGACTTCACCTCCAACCCAAGCGACCTCTTTGCCATCGATGCCTCATCCGGCGTCATCACTCTCGCGACTGACAAAACACTCGATTACGAATCGGCTCAGTCCCACACCGTCAAAGTTCGCGCCACATCCACCGACTCCAACGGCGATACCTCAACCGCCACCAAAGAAATCTCCATTGCCGTTACCGACGTTGATGAATTCACTCCCAGCCTCAGCGATGGGGATAGCACAGCCAACACAGTTGCAGAAGATGCAACAGCTGGCACCACTGTGGGCGTCACAGCCAAGGGCAGTGATGGCGATGCAGGAACCAGCTTCTCTTATGCCTTCGCCAGCGATGGCAACCCCAACGTTTTATTCGACCTGAATGCAACAACAGGCGTTGTCACACTCGCAGGGAGCCTGGACTATGAAACTGCCACGAGCCATTCCATCAAAGTTGTTGGCACTGCCACCGACAGCAACGGCGGTAGCAAAACAACAGAGGAAACCTTCCAAATCAATGTTGGCAATGTCAATGACAATGACCCAGCCCTAGCGGCACAAAGTGTTGACGTTCTGGATTCCATCAGTGCTGGCACTGAACTGGCCGACCTCAAGGATTCCAATACCTCGAATGACACGGACCGCGACGGCGATGCGATCGAATACTCGATCACGGCAGGCAATGAAAATAAACTCTTCGCCATCAATGCAACAACAGGAAAGTTATCGCTAGCCACTGGAAAATCACTGGACTATGACACATCAGATCAACACGTCTTAACCATCGAGGCAGCAGATACTGGCGGACGTTCAGGGACAGCAACAATCACCATTGATGTTCAAGATTCCAATACAGCCCCTGATGCGGTTGATGATGCCATAACCCTGAATGAGGACAGCAGCGTTGATGTTGCTGCCTCCAGTGGCATCATCCAAAGCAATGACAGCGATCAAGATGGCGATTCTTTAACAGTTCACAAGTTCTACCTCGGAGAAAGCACAGAGAGCTCCCCCATAGAAGGAATCCTTGGCCAAGCCATTAACGGCAGCTATGGATTACTCACACTCAATTCAGACGGCTCCTATCAATATTCAGCAGATAACGCCAATGCACTCGGTTCAGGCGAAACAGCTGTGGACTCGTTCCACTACGTAGTAAGTGACGGGAAGCTAACTGAAAAGGCGGACATCTCGTTCACTATCGAAGGGGTCAATGACGCCCCTTTTCTTGCAGACACAACCAAAAAGCGAAAATACATCGAGGGACAATCAAATGTAACCGTCATTGATGGCAGCCTTGACATCATTGATCCTGACGATACTGATATCGAAAGCGCATCGATTCAATTCTCATCGGAGACGTATCAAGCGACAGAAGATGTGCTTGGGTTCAATGATGCCTATGGCATTCAAGGCGGATGGAATGCGGCAACAGGTGTACTTTCACTCACCGGCAGCACCTCAATTTCTAACTACATCAAGGCACTGGAGTCGATCACCTATACCAATACCAATAATGTCAATCCTGTCATCGGGGAGCGCACAATCGAATGGACAGTTAATGACGGAGATGCCAATTCAACAGACGTGACCTCTATCGTTGACGTTGGCGGAACGAATGATGCACCAGAAAGCAATAACGAAGCCGTTGCAGTCGATGCCAGTTCAACCATCTCAACGACAACTCAAACAAATCTCTTGAGTAACGATACTGATCCGGAGGGAGACTCCCTTAGCATCCTAAAATTCCGCCTGGGTACAGAGAAAGAAAGCAGCACAGAGTTTCAAGCAGGCAACACAATTACGGGCCTATATGGAAGAATGACCATTCAAGCCGATGGTTCATACTCCTATATTGCCGATCAAACAGGAGCAAAACGGCTTCTTACAGACGAAACACGCACCGAAACGTTTACTTACACGGTCTCCGACTCTCAAGACACTGACGCAGGCGAAATAGAAATCACAATCACTGGCATCAATGACAGCCCAGTCGCTATTAACGATTCCTTCCAAGTCGAAGAAGATAGCTCAAAATTTAGGCCCGATGTACAAGGACTGCTCGCCAACGACACGGATGTCGATGGCGACGCCCTTTCGATTACAACCGTCAGAACTGGGAACGAAGCGTCAGTTTCAAGCTCCACCACCAGCAGCCGCACTGCCACAGGCACCTATGGAACTGTAGACATCAATGAGGATGGCTCCTATCGCTACGCCGCTGATCAAGATGCAGCAGATGCATTAGACGAAGGCGATCTGGTCACGGGCATCTTTACTTACACACTTAGCGATGGTGAAAGCACAGATCAAGGAGAACTTGAAATCGAGATTCGCGGTATTAACGATGCGCCGGTCTTAGCAGCAATTACCGGCGGAAGCGTTGCTGCACAAGACAATACAACTGACTTCACAAGCAACAATCTTTCAGGCCAACTCAGCGCAACAGATGCTGATGAATCAGCATCACTAACGTACGGCATCTCGACCTCTACTTCGTCGGCAAAAACTGCTTTCGCATCCAGCCCTCAACAAAGAGTCAACGCCAATCAATCTTCGACAACTTACACAGGCTCATACGGACAATTAACGATTAACCCAACAACGGGGTCCTATCAATACACACCTAATTCAACGGCTATTTACAGCCTAAGCGCTGGCCAACAAGCCAATGATAGCTTCGATATTTTTGTCAGCGATGGAAGCCTGACATCAAATCAGTCATACAACATTACGGTGACTGGAGCGAATCATTCTGCGGGCTCAGGAACGAGCGGTGGTGGTGGCTCGAGCTCCACAGACTCCGGGTCAACGGGAACTGATCCAGGAGACACGGGAAACACAGGTTCAGGATCGATAGACGGAGGTTCAAGCGGAACCGAATCGCCGGACACTGGCAGCACAAGCCCAGGATCCTCTGGCGGCGGATCTTCCGATACTGAAGGATCATCAAGCACAGGGTCGACTGGTGCTGGATCCTCTGATTCTGGATCTGATTCATCGAGCGCAAGCAGTACAACCACCAGCACAGAAACAGCGAGTGCTGGCTTAGGAGACAGTGGCTTCGCAGAAACCAGCTTTGTAGGCAGCGACTTTGCCAGCGAAGCGATCGCTTCATTGCTGGCAGATCCCATCACAGGGTCGGAAAATAGCTTCGATCTTGAAACTCAACCCCAAACACTTCTCGTAGCATCCGCGGGTGTTAGCAGCCTTCAAAACATCCAACCCAACGAAGCAGAGAACGAAATAATTCAGAATAACAATTCTGGAGATGGCGGCACAAACAATCTCTTCATCCCATCAACCGCCGCAATCGACAGCTCAGATGAATTCCTAAGCGCCATTCAACAAGATATCGCGAATATCCTGAGCACGATTGATAGCAACAACGGCGTTCGCATTCAACTGCCAACAAGCTCCGCAGAGGTACTGACGCCACAAACCCTGGGGCCATCGGACCAAGACGAATCAACACTTGCGCCTGAGACACTCGATTTTGACAACAACGAAGAAGGAAATAACCCTGAAAATATTGACTCTGAGGCCTCGGATCTCTTGAGCTGGCAACAGTTTGCTCCTGCCGACAAAGCAGGCATGATCCCATTGCTGATCTCACTCAATGCTCGTCCCCAAGGGGACATGATCGTTCAACTGAGGGCAAGCAATCTCAATGCTTTTGGATCAGCAGACTTTAATTTCACGCCTGAGAACTGGAATCAACCTCAACTCATCTGGATTGATGCCAATCAGATCGAATTCGAAGGAGAAAGCGAAACACTAGAACTTAAGGTCGGGCTTCTATCCGCCACCGATCCTGACACCGTTGATATTGAGATTCTGAACATCGAAATTCAAGACCCGACACCATGTGCAGAATCAAAGTGCGGACAAGCAGCTGCTCAAGCTAGAGAAATCGATGGCGAAGACGATCCAAATCTCGACCTTGAGCTTTCAACGATAGCGGAAGAAAGGTCGGCATTTTTCTTATTCTTGAGGTCTTCTTTATCTCCATTTCTTGTGCTCACAAACATGGCGCTTCACATGATTCGCCAACTACAACCAGAAGAGCCAACACAAGTCGCCTCACTGGAACTGAGCTCTGCAGCAGACAATCAAAGGGTTCAAGAGCAAACACCCGATTCAAAGGTCGACAACGTCCACGTGTTTGCCCCAATCGACTTGAGCAGCATGTCCGAAACAGCCACACCCAACGTCTTAAGAGACACTGCAAACCAAATCGGACAACTCGAACCAGCGTCTTTGCTAACGGACAATCCCAATCCCTTCGAAAGGTTTTAGGAGGACGCACAACCCGTTCAACAATCGCAGCAGGAAACCTGCTGACACCAGCGAACCCAAATCACTAAAGGGGGAGAATGGGGAAATGACGACCAGCTCGACCGCCACGGAAGTTTTCGACGTGATCGTCGTCGGGGGCGGTCACGCGGGCTGCGAAGCCGCCATCACCAGTGCTCGCCAGGGGCTGAGCACGGCACTGTTCACACTCAACCTGGATCGCATCGCCTGGCAGCCCTGCAATCCAGCCGTGGGCGGCCCCGCCAAAAGCCAACTGGTGCATGAAGTGGATGCCCTTGGTGGTGTGATCGGGCGCCTCGCCGACGCCACCGCCATCCAGAAACGGATCCTCAACGCCAGCCGCGGCCCTGCGGTCTGGGCCCTGCGTGCACAGACCGATAAACGGCAGTACTCACGCCAGATGTTGCAGCTGCTGCAGCACACCCCCAACCTGGCCCTGCGTGAGGCGATGGTCACAGGGCTGGAGATCGAAGGTGATCCCACTGGCGGTGGAGAGTCCTGGGACCCGAGCCAAGGTCCAGCTGCACGCATCACCGGTGTGCGCACCTATTTCGGCAGCCTTTACGGGGCCAAAGCTGTGGTGCTCACGGCCGGCACCTTTCTTGGCGGACGCATCTGGGTGGGCCACCAGTCGATGGCCGCAGGACGGGCCGGTGAGCAGGCCGCCGAAGGGCTCACTGAAGCCCTGCAACAACTTGGGTTCCACACCGACCGACTGAAAACCGGCACCCCAGCGCGGGTAGACCGGCGCAGCATCGCCCTCGATCAACTGGAAGAGCAACCCAGCGACGCTGCAGACCGGTTCTTCTCGTTTGACCCCGCCGCCTGGAGCAGCGGCGAACAGATGAGCTGCCACATCACCCGCACCACGGCAGCAACCCATCAACTGATCAAAGACAACCTGCATCTCACCGCGATCTATGGCGGCGTGATCGACAGCAAGGGCCCGCGCTACTGCCCCTCGATCGAAGACAAGATCGTGCGCTTTGCCGACAAGGACAGCCACCAGATCTTCCTGGAACCTGAAGGGCGCGACACGCCGGAGATCTATGTGCAGGGCTTCTCCACCGGCCTACCCGAACCGATCCAGTTGCAACTGCTGCGCAGCCTGCCTGGCCTGGAACAGGCCGTGATGCTGCGGCCGGCCTACTCCGTGGATTACGACTATCTGCCGGCCACACAACTGCTGCCATCGCTGGAAACCAAACGCGTGCAAGGGCTATTCAGCGCTGGTCAGCTGAACGGCACCACGGGCTACGAGGAAGCCGCGGCACAGGGGTTGGTGGCTGGACTGAATGCCGCAAGGCGCATCCGCGCTGAAGCGGCGGTGCACTTCCCGCGAGAGGGGAGCTACATCGGCACCATGATCGACGACCTGGTGAGCAAAGATCTGCGCGAGCCCTACCGGGTGCTCACCAGTCGCAGTGAGTACCGGCTCGTGCTGCGCGGCGACAACGCCGACCGTCGTCTCACCCCCCTGGGGCGGGAACTCGGACTGATTGATGACAGGCGCTGGCAGCTGTTTGAGCAGAAGCTCACGGCCATGGAGCAGGAAAAGCAGCGGCTGGAACAGCAGCGCCTGAAGGTGAGCGATCCCGTCGCCCCCGCCGTGGAGCAGGAGACCGGGGCGCCGATCAAAGGGTCCATCACCCTGGCCGACCTGCTGCGCAGACCGGGGATGCACGCTGCGGATCTGGTGCGCCATGGCCTGGCTGACGGCGATCTACCGCTGCCGGTGCGAGAAGGCGCCGAAATCGACATCAAATACAGCGGTTACCTGGCCCGCCAACAGCAACAGATCGACCAGGTGAAACGTCAGGGCCAGCGCAAGCTGCCCGCAGATATTGCCTACGCGAGCATCGGCACCCTCTCGCGGGAAGCGAGGGAAAAACTAGCGGCCGTCCGCCCCCTCACTCTTGGGCAGGCCAGCCAGATCCCTGGCGTGAGCCAGGCGGACCTCACCGCGCTGCTGATGTGGCTGGAACTGCAGCAACGGCGCGATGCATCCGCAGCATCCCTCGCTTCCAACGCCAACGCTCGATAGCGTTGGTCCACTGAACTGGCTCTGGTGCCACCTCGTCTCTCCACTTCCAAGGCTTACTGGAACCTGCGTGCGGAACAGGTGATGGATCGCGTCTTCAACGATGACGACCACACGCTCGAGGCCGTGGAGGTGCAGGTGGAAGCGCCCCCAACAGCACCAGCCACCAGCACCACAACGCGCCACAACAAGCCTTTGACATGGCCGCAGGTGTGCCTGGCAGCGGTTGGTGTGGTGGCCGTGCTCGGCAGCGCAGGGCTCACGCTGCACTGGCGCCAGAGCCAACAGGCCCTGGAACGCGACCGCAACCTCGCTCTGCTCGAGCAATTGCAACGGCAACCCTCCCCAGCAACGGATGCCAGCACCGTTGCCAGTCCGCCAAACGACGGGGAACTATCTGAAGGCTC
Source organism: Synechococcus sp. NOUM97013 (assembly GCF_014279815.1). Classification (NCBI taxonomy): domain Bacteria; kingdom Bacillati; phylum Cyanobacteriota; class Cyanophyceae; order Synechococcales; family Synechococcaceae; genus Synechococcus; species Synechococcus sp. NOUM97013. The sequence goes on from NZ_CP047941.1 coordinate 2,404,744, forward strand.
CAGCAGCGACGCTGCCTCCGATCCTGAACTCGCCCAGAGCGGCCTCACCATCACCCCCCTGCCGAGCGCCCCGCCGGCGCAGCTGGAACCGATCACGCTTCCCATTCCATCGGCGGCGATCGCACCACCGGTCACGACCGAGCCGTTAACCATTCCCGCTGAACCACTACTCGTCGGCGTCGTCCACAGCGGCAACGGCGGCGGATCGGCCATTTTTCAAATCGGAGACCTCTCGGTCTCGTCCTTCCCGGGCGAACCCATTGGCAACAGCGGCTGGACCCTGCGCAGCGTCAGCGCCAATGGCGCTGTGATGGAACGCGAGGGGGCCCAGCGCTCCCTGAGCGTGGGGGGTGCCTTCTGAACAATTCGAACACGCTGTCGCCATCGCCAACCATCCTCTGGGAAGCACCCACCGCTTCGGTGCTGGCCGGAGAAGAGCCCGGATGGCTGCCCGGGCCCTGGCGCTTGATGCTGCTCGGGGATGGCAGCCCGACCCGCCACCTGCGTCTGCTCACCGGCCACAGCGTGCAGGTGCGCCTTGTGGCTATGGCTGCAGACAACACCAGTGATGCCGCAATCGGCGGCGCACGCCCTGCGGAGGTGCAGGAACTGGACCCACCGCTGTTGCGCCGTCAGGTCTGGCTGGACTGCGGCGGCACCACCCTGGCCTGGGCCGAAAGCTGGTGGAATCAAGCCGAAGCCGAACAGAATCTGCGCAACAAGGAACAGCCCATCTGGCTGAGCCTCACCCAGGGCCGCTCGGAATTGTTCCGGGAGGTGGATGGTCTAGCGCTCGTGAACGAATCCTGGCTGGAGAAAGGCTTCGGGGAACGCGGACCGTTCTGGAGTCGCCATTACCGCTTTTTCCGCCAAGGCCGTGAACTCACCGTGATTCGCGAAGTGTTCAGCCCGGCGCTGGAGCGCTGGCTGGGGGAAGCGCCAAGACGACCGCTTCATGCAGCGTCATGAAGAAAGCCAGCGTTTGATGCGGATTCGCACTTGACAGCTTGCGGGGTGATGTGCTGCAGCAATCATGACCGCATCGGCAACGGTTCTATGGCGAACTCCACTTGGGTGACCCTCCACGATTTGGGCCGCCGTTTCGGCATCTCTTCGATCCAATGCGGACGCACTCTCGAGCAGGAAGGATGGCGAGACCGGCATGGCCAACCGACACCCGCAGCCCTCTCAGCCGGTGCGGTCGAGCAGCGCACACCCCACAGCCACGGGCGCAGCTTCCTTTGGAATGCCGACGTCTGCGCAGTGGCGCTGGAGCGACGCGGCTATCAACCACTGCCCCGCTCCGAACACGTGGGGCAATGGGTGGACTTACTGGAAGCGATGGACCATGGCTCTCCGTCCATTACCACCACCGCTGATCAGATGGCCGAGGAGCTGCCGCCGGAGCTGGTCGAGGACGTCAACCGTCAACTCTCCAATCGCGGTTGCCGCTACCAGGTGCACCGTCCGCTCAGCGGCAGGCACTGAGCGTCCTCAGGCGAGCGCCCTCAAGCACTGCGTGCCATCAACCAAGGCGCAGGGCTTCGGCCTGCTTGCGCGCACGCTCGAGCTGCTCTTTGAGCGTCTCTTCATCCGTATGGCTGAGGTTGGTGTGGATCAGCCGGGCGTGGGGCGCATGGCGACGCAGGCGCTCGATCACCCGATCAGGGGTGGAATCACGCACAAGCAATGCCAGGGCAGCCGTGCCCTGGGGCAACGTCTCCGCCAGCTCCTCCAGAAACTTGTCATTGATGCCGATATCACTGAGAGAACCGGAGGCGGCACCGGCTCCGGCACCCACAGCAACACCCAGCAGTGGATTGGCAAAGAGCAATCCGATCAGCAAACCCCAGAAGCTGCCCCCCATCGCTCCCGCCGCGGTCATGTTGATCGCCTGGCGCAGGTGCACGTGGCCATCCTCGCCGTGCTCAAGCACCACCGCATCTTCCAGGGTGATCAGGTGCTCCTGCTGAATGGTGACCAGCTCAAGCCGCACCTCCTCGGCCTCTTCGACCTTGGGAAATCCCACCACCACGAGGTTGCTCATGCTTTGGATCCAGCGAATTCCAGGCTAGGAACGCTCTGGAGTTTGAGCCGTTGAGACTGTTGAGCAGACGGCCTTAAGAGCTAACAGCCGCTCAGTCGCGGCGGCGACTGGAGCGGGGCAACGGTCGCCTGGCGCTGGTGCGTGGCGGGGCCATCGGTGCAGGGTCAACCGGTGATGGATCAGCCGGTGATGGACTGGATGGGCCGCTCGATCGCTTCCAGCGATCCACGCGAAAGTTGTCATCGTCGGGCCAGGCGTCATCCGCCTCCGACACAACCGGATCGGGCTGAACGCTTGGTGCCGGTGGTGACGGCTCCACCGCTGGCGGTGGTGGAAGCACGGGCTGCCGACGCGACATGGCCTCGAGGGGACGCTTCCGCCCAGCAGACACTGGTCGCTCCATCCGACTGGCAGACGACGATCTGGCTGAAACAGACCTTGAAGATTCAGAGGAGCGCGATGGCGAGCGTGGGCTGTCCCAACGCGACGAAGGTTCAGGCGGTTCCCGCCAATCGTCTTCTTCATCCAACAGCCAATCGATGCGGTCACCCACCCAGCGACCCATCGCATCCAGGCGGGATGCCCCATCCAAACGATCAACACCCCGTCGTCCCGGGCGAGCACCGGACACGCCATCAACGAGCTGGCGGCCCGTGTCCAGCCAACGATCCAAGCGTCGATCGAAGGGATCAGGACTGCGCTGGGGGCGTGGTCGACGTGAATCCATGATCTGACGTTACCGACGCCTGTGCTGCAGCCAACGCTCCCGTTGCAGCCCGATCAGAACAATCGAAACCCCGCCCAACTCCAACGCCCAGAAAAAAACCTCCATCGGCCTCAGTTCTGCTCCGGCGCCGGTTCGTAGCGAAGCAGACAACTGGCGTGCCAGCGACCCCCATGGTGCTGATTGCAACAGGCGCGGCAGGCCGCCTGTTGCATCCGGCGGCGGTAGGGCGTCCGCCGACCGCAGGAGGGACAGACAGCCACCCAGCGCGGAGGGGTCTGCGGCACAGGAAAGCGGTGGCGCACGCTCACCTCAAAACGCGACTGCGATGCATTGATCGCGGCCATCCGCTCCCTGAAATGAGGACCATGCCCCTCATCACGCTTGAGCACCAGATCCACCCAGGCATGGATCATTTCGTGGCACAGCGTGCTTTCGGTGGCTTCCCGGGGCAAGGGATCCAGCAATGGCTTGGACAGGACGATCTCCCGACCGAAGGGGGGGGCGATGGCGGGTCCACGGCGATAGAAACCCGCTGTCCGCCGCAGGCGTCCATCACTCCAGCGCACCGCCAGCAACGGCTGATGTCCGCGGGTGAGCGTCCCCTCGAAATGCTCCCGGTTCAAGCGATGGAACAAAGGCAGCAGGGGCTCAAGCGGCATGGCTGGCGCAGGCCTTGCACAACAACGTCGGCCCAGTCTGCCTCCATCCCGCAGTCCGTCAGTCAGACTCACCACTCACTTGGAAGCGGCTGATGGATCTGGGTCTGGTACGTGAGATCGGAAGCAAGGCACTGCTGGCCGGTGGCGGCGCCCTGCTCTTGTATTGGACGGTCACGGCCGTGAAGCTGGTGCTCAGCGCCCGCGGCATCAATCCGCTGATCAAGCAGTTCTTCACGCAGGTGGCGGCAGGCCGCGTTGACGCTGCCTACCTACTCACCACCAAGAACTACCGCCAGCATGTCAATCGCCAGCAGTTCATCCGCTATCTGGCCGGTCTGAAGCTCAACCGCTTCAGCAACCTCAAATCCGGACGTCCTCGCCTCCAAGAAGGCAGCATGATCCTCACCGTGAAACTGATTGCGGAAAACAAAGAGGAGATGCCCCTCGACTTCACCTTCACCAAGGTCGAAGACAACTGGAAGATCGAGCGGATCGCCACTGTCCAGAGCTGAATCCGCTGACCAGTGACCGCATCAGCTCCGCAAACTGCTTCGCACGACGACCACCGACGCGCCGGCGAGCTCAGGCGTTTGCTGACCAGCGCAGCCCACGCCTATTACGTGCTGGATGCGCCTCAGATGGAAGACGCGGTGTACGACCGCCTCTACCGCGAGCTGCTGGAGCTGGAGACCACTCACCCTGAGCTGGTGGTCGCCGAGAGTCCGACCCAGCGCGTGGGTGCGACACCGGCAGAGGGATTCAGCAGCATTGCCCACCGGATTCCCCTGTTCAGCCTCGACAACGCCTTCAGCACCGACGAGCTGCGCAGCTGGTACGGGCGGCTGCTCAAAGTGCTCGATCGCGAGCCGGCAGCGGGCACAGCGCCACCGGCCCTGGCCATGGTCGGTGAACTGAAGATCGACGGCAACGCCCTGGCCCTGAGCTACGAAAACGGTGTGCTGGTGAGAGGCACCACGCGCGGCGATGGCGAGCAGGGGGAGGACATCACCTCCAACGTGCGCACGATCGCTTCAATTCCGCTCAAGTTGCACCTGGACGAGCCGCCGGCTTGGGTGGAGGTGCGCGGCGAGGCCTTGATCCCTGACAGCACCTTTGCAGCCATCAACGAGGAGCGAGCCGCCAGGGAGGAAGCGTTGTTCGCCAATCCCCGCAACGCCTGTGCAGGAACGCTGCGCCAACTCGACCCCAAAGTGGTCGCCGCGCGACGTCTCGATTTCTTCGCCTACACCCTGCACCTCCCCGATGACTGGCAGGGGGCACGACCGACGAGTCAGTGGGAGTGTCTCAACTGGCTTCGCGACGCTGGCTTCCGCGTCAATCCCAATGCAGCGCTGCTGCCGAATCTCCAAGCGGTGGAAACCTTCTTTGCCGACTGGGACAGCCGCCGCCATGACCTCAATTACGCCACCGATGGCGTGGTGGTGAAGCTGAACGACCTGCGCCTGCAGGACGCAGCCGGCTTCACCCAGAAAGCGCCACGGTGGGCCATCGCCCTCAAATACCCAGCCGAGGAAGCACCCAGCAAACTGCTGCGACTCACCTGTCAGGTGGGCCGCACTGGCGTGGTCACACCCGTCGCCGAATTTGAACCGGTTGCGCTGGCCGGCACCAGCGTCAGTCGCGCCACCCTGCACAACGCCGACCGCCTGGCGGAACTGGATCTGCACAGCGGCGACACCATCGTGGTGCGCAAGGCGGGCGAAATCATTCCAGAAGTGCTGCGGGTGCTGCGTGAACTCAGACCTGCAAACGCGCAGCCCCTGGAACTTCCCCACCAATGCCCGAGCTGCGGTTCAGAGCTGGTGCGCGAACACGGCGAAGCCGCCACGCGCTGCATCAACAGCAGCTGCCCCGCGATCCTCCGCGGTGCCCTGCGCCACTGGGTGAGCAAAGGCGCCCTGGATGTGGACGGACTCGGAGGCAAGTTGATCGAACAATTGGTCGATCGCGGCTTGGTGCGATCGATTGCCGACCTCTACCGACTCGACACGGCGCTGCTCAGCAGTCTCGAACGCATGGGCCAGAAGAGCGCAGAGAATCTGATCAGCGCCCTGGAAGCCTCCCGTGATCAGGGCTGGGCCCGTCAGCTTTATGGCCTTGGCATTCATCACATCGGTGAAGTGAATGCCAAGGCGCTGGCGACCAGCTTCCCGGATGCCATCGCCCTGCGCACCGCTGCCTGCGACGCGCCGGAATCGATCACCGCGGTGTTTGGCATCGGCGCTGAAATTACCCAGAGCCTTCAGCAATGGTTTGCCAATCCCTCCAACCTCGACTTGTTGGACGGTCTACGCAACTGCGGCTTCAGCCTTGCCCTCAGTGCTGACGAACAAAGCCTCGTGGAGGCCAACACAAGCGATCGACCATTGAGCGGCAGCACCTTCGTACTCACGGGAACCCTGCCGAACCTCACCCGTTCTCAAGCCAAGCAGCTGATTGAAGCCGCCGGCGGCAAAGTGAGTGGATCCGTGAGCAAAAAAACCAGCTACGTCGTTGCCGGTGAAGAGGCCGGCAGCAAGCTTGCCAAGGCTGAAAGCTTGGGCCTGACGATCCTGGATGAAGCAGGTCTGCAGGATCTTGTGAACGCGTCACAATCCTGATAATTGGATTCACCACATGAGCACCCTGCTCAGGCGTGCCCTCGACAACATCTCCGGCGAGTGGCGGCTGAACCTGGAAAATCGGGTGCCCCTGAAGGAGCTCTACACCGTACGGATCGCCTCCTCGAAGCCTTCCCTTGGCTTTTTTGTGTTGCTGATCTGCTCTGCGGTGATCGCCACCCTCGGCTTGATCTCCAACAGCACCGCTGTGGTGATCGGCGCCATGATCGTGGCCCCGCTGATGGACCCGATCCTCAGCCTTGCCTTTGGACTCTCGATTGCCGACAACCGCCTGGTGAAGCGATCGTCGATCACTGTGGTCATCGGCGTCGCCACGGTGGTGTTCACGTCATGGCTGTTGGCGATGGTGCTCGGCGTCAACGAAATCAACCGCGAGATGACCGCTCGCACAGCACCCAACCTGATCGATCTCGTGATTGCGGTGGCGGCCGCTGTCGCCGGCTCCTTCACCATCACCCGCGACAAGCTGTCGAACTCGATCGCTGGTGTGGCGATCGCGGTGGCGTTGGTGCCTCCGCTCTGCGTCAGTGGTATTGGCCTCAGCCTTGGCCCCGAGCTGGTCGCCGTGTTCGGACGCGGCACAGTCGCTGGACTCACCAATCAAGTGGCGGAAGGATCCTTCTTGCTCTTCCTGGCCAACCTGATCGGCATCACAGTGACCAGCCTGGTGGTGTTCATGGTGCAGCGCTATGGCGACATCCGCAGGGCTTGGCGCCAACTCCTGGTGTGGTTAGGACTGCTGGGATTGCTCTGCATCCCACTGTCCTCGGCGCTGCATGATTTCAGCGTGCGCCAGCAGATCAACAGCCGATTCACGACGTTCAAAGCCGGCCTCATCCAGGAGAGCAAGTACGCGGGTGCCAATGTGAACGCCTTGCGTCGGATTCGCATGCTTTACAGCAATGTGCGGGTCGTCAATAACACCGCCACCATTGACATGGTGTTGAACGTGCCCACCAAACTGGTCGGCAAGATTGGACTTCAAGAGGTTCAAGAAGAATTTCGCAGCAGTGCTATTCAGGACTACGGTCTCAAGGAGGTTGAGATCAATATCAGCGTGATTCCCACCCAGATCCTCAACTTCGACCCTGGCGCCGGCGCTGGCATCTCCCCATGACTGAGCCAAACATTCACCGCTGGATCAAAACCGAGTGTGGCCGCGCCAAGTATCAGGAGCTCTCAGCACGGCCCGGCGCGATCGCCAGAATGCGACTGCTCTGGTTCGTGTTGATCGCGGCTCTCCGCGACGCCCCCTTACCGAATCCCGATCAGCACTCCAACTGATCCGATCCAGACTCCAGGGCCCGCCGGGCGGCTCGGCCGACAAGCCACACCACTGCCACAGTGGCCAAAACCCCCACCACTCGCAGTCCCCATCCGGCAGGGCTCGTCTCGCCACTCAGCACCTCGCCGAAACGGGCCACATCCCCGGCCAAGGCACCGAGGGCACAGAACAGGATCGTCCCCGGGATGATGCCGATCAAACCCAGGTTGTAGTCGCGCAGGCTCACCTCACTCAGCCCATAGGCAAGGTTGAGCAATGAGAAAGGAAACGCCGGCGACAGGCGTGTGAGCAGCACCAGCTTGAAACCTTCACGGCTGACCGCCCGCTCGATGGCCAGCACTTTGGGGAATCCAGCGAGTCGGCGCCGGGACCAATCCCTCACCCCATAACGGCCGAGCAGAAAGGCTGCTTCAGCGCCCAGACAAGCACCAATGAACACAATCAGGCTTCCCCACCAGGTGCCATACAAGGCTCCAGCCAACATGGAAGCCCAGATTCCCGGCAGCAACAGGGTGACCCAGATCGCATACAGCGGGACGAACAGCACAGCCCCCAGAGGCGATGCCAACCAGGTGATCAGCTCACTGGATCCCAGCCAATCAAACACGGTTCCGTTCCTGCAATCCGATCGTTTCTACTGCGGCTGGTTGACCGCTGAATGAACAGCCATCGCGATCCTGAGAGTGCAGGTCTGCAGCGAGTTGGTTGCACTTCGCGGCCAGTGCTCTAGACAACGACAACGCTTTGCTCAGTCCCTGAGCATCCACACGCCTGACCCATGCGTTGTCGAAGCCGTCATCCGAAGCCCTTCATGGTTGTGCAGCGGATCGGACTGCTCGCGGTCGGCATCACTCTGACCGCCTGCAGCAACACAAGCAGCAAGCAACCCACAACGCTGCTGCGGGTGGCACGAACATTGCCAAGCAGCGAAGCCGTCACGACGGCCGACAGCGAACGTGATCGCAAACTGCTGCGCCAATTCCAGGTCAGCGTGCGCGAAGTGGTGCCGGGGCTTCAGCTTCAGCCTTCGCTCTACACCCAAAAATCAATCGAGTCCGAATTGCGGCGTCAGACCAACAGCGGACTCGGCCCCGATCTGGTGATCAGCGATGCAAGCACGATTCACGCGCTGTTCGAAGCCCGTGTGCTCGACCCCGTTCCCCTCACCAAAGAGCAACGGGAGGCCGTCGCTCCGGCACTACTCAAACGACTGACCAACGACCAAGGCCAGGTCACAGGTCTGCCCGTGTCCCAGTCGCTGCAACTGGCCTGCTACGACAAGAGCAAACTGACAACAGCACCGGCTTCCCTGCAAGAACTCGCCAAAGCCAGCGGTGGTGAGTCCGTGTTCGGGATCGCGCAGAACTTCGAAGATCTCTACTGGAGCATGGGCAGCTTCAACGCAGGCCCAGCCCTCGTGAAGTCCTTGCGCGGAGAAACACCAACCGCCACCGAAACGCATCAGTTGGTTCGCTGGCTCGGCTGGCTGCAGAACACGAGCTTTCAGCAGAACGTGGTCTTTCTGCGCGATCAGCCCACCCTGAGACGCCAACTGATCCAAGGACGAATCGACTGGATCAGCTGCTGGAGCACACAGCTACCGCAACTCAGAGAAGCCATGAAAGACCAACTCGGGGTGAGTGTGTTGCCCGCTGGGCCAGCCGGTCAAGCCACTCCCGTGAGCAAACTGCAGGTGTGGGGGTTGGGTCGCAACTCCAGCCAGCGCCAACGCGCCAGCAGCGAAGAACTGATGCAATTCATCGTTCAACCCTGGGCTCAGAAAACCTGGTCACTGCGCTACCGAACCAGCTATCCGGTCAACCCCGTGGCAGCGGCAATCGTGAACAGTCAGATCCCAGGAACCGACGATCTTTATCTGATGAAATCCAAGCAGGGCATTTTGATTGGCGATGAAATCATGGCCAACCTGGATACCAATCCACAACTGAATGCAGGCCTGCAAGACATCATCAATGACGTGATCTTCGGAACGGAATCACCCGCACAGGCAGCCGGAAAGATTCACAACCTTCTGAAGCGAGCCTGATGAATTTCGTCCTCCCCCCACTCTTTGGAACCGTCTCCCCTGGAGACATTGTGGTGGAGATCCTGAGCTGGCTGGCCTTCCTGCAGCGCTGGACCGTCCTCACCCAACTGCTGGTGGTCTTGGCAGTGATGGTGATCGCAAGAACCCGAAGCATGCAGCTCGGGATGAGTCGCTATCGCCATCGCTTTCAGCAACTGGTCCCTGAAGCCTTGCGCGTCCTGATTGGGCCGGCGCTCATCTTGATCACAGCGGGTGGTTTCGCCCTGGCGCAGGCCCCATTTGGCCTGTTGCGTTATTTCGGACTTCTGTGGCTGGGATGGAACCTGTTCACACCTCTCAAGCTGCTCGTGGAGCGGGTCAATCCCCGCTTTCCGATCGGAGAAGTGGAGACCACGCTGTTCAAGCCGATCTATGTGTTTAGTGCCACGCTTTCACTGCTAAGCCTGCTCGGAAGCCGGGAAAACCTGGCGAGAATCGGCATCGCCACACTGTTTGGTGTTGATATCACCCTCGGCAAGATTTACACCGCCATCGTGGCGATTTATCTGATCGTGACCGTTGCCTCAAGACCAGCGGCTCTGATGGCCTGGCTCAGCGGTGTGGTGTTTGGCGTCAAGCAACGGAACCAGCGCGGCCTCGAGCTGCTATTCCGTTACAGCGTGATCGGCATTGGCGTAATCGGCGTTGCCTATTACATCGGGATCACGGGCAACGCCTTTATTGCCATTGCCGGTGGACTCTCAGTGGGCATCGGCTTCGGCACCAAAGAAATCATCTCCAACTTCATCAGCAGCATCTGGCTGCTGTTTGAAGGATCCGTCCGACCAGGAGAAATCCTGATGATCAACGGGGATCCCTGCACCGTGCGCAAACTTGGTTTGCGTGCCACCCAACTGCGGCGAGGGCGGGACGGCGCCGAGTTGCTGATTCCCAACCAGAACTTTTTCACCCAAGAGGCGGCCTCTTACACAGCTACGGAAACCTCCCGTCGCGACAGCGTGGAAGTTGGCACTGCTTATGACCATGACCCCGATCGCGTGATCAAGATTCTGCTGGAGGTCGCAAAAGAACATTCAAAAGTGAAGGAGTATCCACCGGCATCGGCCTTTGTCACCGAATTTGCCGACTCCTCCATCAACTACAAAATGCTGTTCTGGGTTGCCGATCCCCTGGATGCCTTTGCTGTGGGCAGTGATCTGCGACGCGCCATCTGGAAACGTTTTGACAAAGAGAACATCACCATTCCCTTCCCGCAGCGTCAGGTGTATCCGATGGAATGGCCACCCAGCAAGCAGACCAGCCTCCGCCCCCAACTCCAAGCCGAAATCCTTCCAGAAACCGAGAGCCAAGAGGACGTCAGCTAAGTTTTCGGTCGCGTCGCATCAGTCTCATCCCTGATCTCCAAGCAGCCGCAAAGCCCAACATTGAATTTCTGCAGAGCAATGGCGGGCTCATTGCAGGGACGCTGGTCCTGATCGCCGCTTGGATGCTGCTGCAGTTGCTGAGCCGGCATGGACGCAATCTGGGCAGCAGCCTGGCCAAGGCCATTCGCCGACCGGTGCTCATCGGTCTTGGACTCACCTTGTATGTGAGCTGGATCACGCACCAAACCAATCGCCAACTGACTCTGGTGGCGCAATCGGGCGTGGATCGACTGTCGATGACGATGCTGATCGCCAGCATCACCTGGGCCGTGATGAACGTGGGGCAGACGCTGCTGCTCTCCGCATCCATGCGCCACTGGATTCAGATTGAAGACCAGCAGGACGAAGCCATGCTGATCAATGTGTTGAGCAGGCTCTACACAATTCTGGTACTGCTGATCGCGACAGCTGCATTGATGGTGAACTTCGGAATTCCATCAGCAGCGATTGCCACCGTGCTGGGCGGCGCGGGAATTGGCTTCACGTTCGCCACACAGCAGATCAGCCAGAACTTCCTCTCCGGCTTCATGCTGTTTTTCAATCGCCCCTTCAAAGAAGGCGACTGGATCAGTGCCAACAACCTGGAAGGAACGGTGGAAAAAATTGGCTGGTATTACACACGAATTCGCACCTTTGAGCGGCGACCGCTGCACATTCCCAATTCAGTATTTGCCACAACGCCGATCACCAATCCCGGTCAGATGTACAACCGCAGGATCAAGGCCAACATCAGCCTGCGCTACGAAGACCTGGACCGCATCCAGGGAATCACTGAAGACGTGAAAACCATGTTGGAAGAGCATCCTGATATCGACCACAACCAGATCATCCTGGTCAATTTCAATGCCTGGGATTCATCCTCCATCAACATGATGGTTTACTGCTTCACCGACACAACGGTCTGGAAAGAGTGGCTGGAGATCCAGCAAAAGATCTTCCTGCAGATTGCCGCGATCGTGAAGCGCAGTGGCGCTGACTTTGCCTTCAACTGCACCACCCTTTACCCCGCACCAGACGCCAAAGTCACAGCCCTCAAAAGCACCGTCGATCAAATCAGCCAGGCCGCATAAACAGAAACCGATTCAACGGTGCCCGACCTGGTGCAATGGTCACCTGCATTCTCCGCGAGTCAGTGCAACACTCAGCATCAAGCCTTTCGACCGGAGTCCTGGCTGACGCCGTTGTCATCCATTCCTTCAACTGGACGCGGAGGTATAGAAGCGCAGGGCAAACAACCAGAAGGCACGTGCGATCGCAAAGAACAGCAGCGCCAAAGCCAAGCCCGCCAACAACATCGGCACCGCCGCCTCACCCAGCAACACCTGGGCGGGAACAGTCGTGAGAAAGGCCACCGGCAGCACGAACGTGAACAACAGGCGCAGGGTCGGCGGATAGGCACTGAGCGGATAACGACCGGAGGCCAGTAGTGCCCGCAACACCTCAGTGGCATTCCAGGTTTTGACGAACCAGATGCTGGTGGCGGCAATCAGAAACCAGAGCGAATAGAGGATCAGGCCACCGGCCAGCAACATGACCAACACGGCAAACAGGGCAGGCAAGCTGACCACCACACCGGCCTGATGGCTGCCCCAGGCCAAAAGCCCCAATCCAAGACCGATTTCCGGCAGCCCTGCTGGCGACAACGTGCGCAACGACAACCAGAACTGGCTGTCGATCGGTTTGAGCAGCACGAAATCCAAGGTGCCCTCCCGCACATGGGTGACGATCGCCCCGAGGTTGGGTCGGAGCCAGGTGGTGGCCATGCCGTCGAACACCGTGTAGAGCCCCTGCACCATCAGAGCCTGGGCCCAGCTCCAGCCCCCTAACGTCTGATCGGGGCCATAGAACAGCGAGAGCAGCAACAGGCTGCCGCTGAGGCTCATCGCCACCGCTAGCAGCTCAATCAACACATTGGCTTGATATTCCAGCTGCACTGCCACAGCGGTGCCCCAGAAGCGACGCAGGGTTCGCCAGTACCGTCCCATCAGGCCCCCATGGCGCTGTAACGCCGCACGCCAGCCCGCCAGAGCAGCAGCACCAGCGGCAACAACAAGGCGATCCAGGCCAACTGGGCCCCGAAACCCGCCAACAGATCCACGGGTTGGCCCGCCAGCACGCGCGCCGGGAAATCGATCAGATACGGGAACGGCGTCCACTCGGCCACGGCCCGAACCGCCGGCGGAAAAGCCGTGAGTGGCGCCAACAACCCGGAAAGGAACAGGAAGGGGATGAACTGGAGACGTTCCAGGGCGCTGGCCTTCTCACTCCAGAAACAGAGGGCTGCAATCAGGCTCTGGAACAGGAAGGCGATGGCAAAGGCCATCCAGGTGGCCAACCAGGCCAGCAGGAACCCCCCGAACGACGGCAGCCAGAAGGCCTGGGGCTGCACTGCAAAAAACACGGCCGCGATCAGAGCCGCGAAGGGCAAACGTGTGAGCTGCTCGCCCAGGTGGGCTGCCACATAACGCCAAAGCGGATGCAGCGGTTGCAGCAGATAGGGCGATAGCCGACCGAGAAGAGCGTCTTCCTCAAAGGCATACACCACCCACACCACCGAGAACTGGCGCACCAGAAAGGCGCTGAGGAAATAACGATCCAGGGCCACACCATCCAGCCCCAGCCCTGAGCGCGCGTCGCTGCCGCTCCAGACGCTGAGCATGATGAAAGGCAGCACTCCGGAGAGAGCCCAGAGGGCGATCTCGGCGCGGTACTCGAGCATGTGGGCGTACTGGGACCCCAGCAACACCCGGATGATCCGCCGGTTAAGCCCGAAGATCCGCATCAGACCCGGCCCTGGCGGAACAACCCACCGATCAGTTCCTCAATCGGCGGATCAGTCACATCCAAATCGCGCACCGCAAAACGTTCCAGCAGCTGGGCCACCACGACAGTGAGCTGATCGCGAGGTACCAGCAGCCGCACATCACACCCCTCCATCAACTCCAACCGTCCCAAACCAGCCAAAGCTTCCGGCTCCACGGGCGACTCCAACTCCAGCCGCACCTCCCGCTCCGGAGCCAGCTGATCGGCAAGCACTTCAAGGGGGCCGTCGTGGAACAACCGCCCCTGGTGAATCAGCAGCACCCGGGGGCACAGCGCTGTGATGTCAGCCATGTAATGGCTGGTGAGCAGCACCGTTGCCCCCGTGCGCCGGTTGTACTCGGCCAAAAACTGGCGAACCCGGGCCTGGGCATTCACATCCAACCCCAGCGTCGGTTCATCGAGAAACAACACCTCCGGCTCGTGCAAAAGCGCCGCCAACAGTTCGGCCTTCATTCGCTGACCGAGGGAAAGCTTGCGCACCGGCCGGGTGAGCTCCTCCCCCAGCTCCAGCAAATCCGCCAGCTCGTTGATCCGCCGCCGAGCCACACCATCGGGAATGCCGTAGACGGCCGCATTCACCCGCAGTGAATCCATCGGCGGCAGATCCCAGAGCAGCTGCTGCTTCTGACCCATCACCAGAGTGATCCGGCGCAGAAACTCCGCCTGACGGCGCTGCGGCCGGTGCCCCGCCACCTGCACATCCCCAGCACTGGGGTGAATCAACCCGCAGAGCATCTTCAAGGTGGTGGTCTTGCCGGCGCCATTGGCGCCGAGAAAACCCACCATCTCGCCGGGCTCGATCCGAAAGGAGACGTCCTGCACCGCCGTCACATCCCGCGTGCGGCGGCGAACGAAATGGCGCAGGGTGCCGGCCAGTCCGGGCTGCTTCTCGGCAACCCGGTAGATCTTGCTCAGCCCCTCGACCTGAATCACCAACTCAGCTCAGGTCCGCCAGGCGCTTGCGGGCCAGATCCGCCTGGGCCTGCTTCTCCGCCAGGTTGGCCTTGCATTCCGCCACCACCTCCGGCGGTGCCTTATCGGCGAAGTTGGGATTCCCAAGCCGGCCCGCCAGGCCCTTGATCTCCTTCTCGGCCTTGGCGATGTCTTTCTCGAGGCGGCCCTTGAGCGCATCGAGATCCACCAGGCCTTCGATCGGCAGCAGCACCTGCAGCTCACCGCTCACTCCCGCCAGGGCCTTGGCCACCGGAGCCGCATCAGCTTCCGCCGGCGCCATCACCGCCACCGACTCCGCTCGCGTCAAGGCTGTGATGTCGGCCGTGCCCTTGGTGAGCACAGCCGCCAACTCGCCGCGGCCCGTAACGAAACGCACCGGCACCGATTGAGAGGGCTTGAGGCCCGCCACCGCCCGCAGGTTGCGCACGAGGCGGATGGCACCAATCAACTCCGCGAAGGCGGCTTCCAAGGCATCATCCAGAGCGCTTTCATCCAAGGCCGGCCAGGGCTGCAACGCCAAGAAGGTGGTCTCCGGCTCGCCGGTGACGCTGTGCCAAAGCTCCTCGGTGAGGTGGGGCATCAGCGGGTGCAGCATCAGGTGCATCTGACTGATCACCTTGGCCAGCACCTGCTTGGCCACCCGCTGATCAGCCAGGGCCTCGGCTGAGGGGTTCTCACCGGGGTTGAGCCGGCGCTTGCTCAGCTCCAGATACCAGTCGCAGACGTCATTCCAGGCGAACTCATAGAGGCCCTTGGCCGCTTCACCGAGGCCATAGCTGCTGTAGCGCTGGGCCGTCTCGCGGTTCACCCGGGCCAAACGGGAGAGGATCCAGCGGTCAGCCAGCTGCAGGGCCGCAGGGGCGGGCTCCCCAAGTTGAGCCGGCGTTTCGCCACCCAGGTTCATCAGGGCGAAGCGGGTGGCGTTCCAGAGCTTGTTGGCGAAGTTGCGCGAGGCCTCCACCGTGGCGGAGGTGTCCTTCTTGCGGTCGTAGTCCAGGCGGATGTCCTGACCCGCACCCGCCACTTCCCGCACCAGGGCGAAACGAAGGGCATCGGTGCCGTAACGGTCGATCAGCAGCAGCGGATCGATGCCATTGCCGGCGCTCTTGCTCATCTTGCGGTTCTGCTCGTCCCGCACCAGGCCGTGGATGTAGACGTCCTGGAAGGGCATCTCGCCGGTGAAGGCGCCGGCCATCATCGTCATCCGGGCCACCCAGAAAAAGATGATGTCGAAGCCCGTCACCAAAGTGCTGGTGGGGTACCAGCGCTGCAGGTCAGCGCTGCCCGCATCGGGCCAACCCAGGGTGGAGAAGGGCCAGAGGCCGCTGGAGAACCAGGTGTCGAGCACGTCTTCGTCCTGCTCGATCTCCGCCGCCGCGCCGTACTCCGCCTTGGCTTTCTCCAGGGCTTCGGCTTCGTTGCGGGCCACCACGTAGGGCGTGGTGTCGGTGTATTTGCCGTCGGTTTCGCTGATCACGAACCAAGCGGGGATGCGATGGCCCCACCAGAGCTGACGACTGATGCACCAGTCGCGAATGTCGGTGAGCCAGTCGCGGTAGACCTTCTCCCAGCGCTCCGGGATGAAGCGAGGATCCTGCTTCTCCAGCGCTTCACGGCAGCGGGCGGCCAAGGGCTCGGTTTTGACAAACCACTGGGTGGAAAGCAGCGGCTCCACCGGCACCTTGCCGCGGTCGGAATAGGGAACGCTGTGGCGGTAGTCCTCCACCTTCACCAGCAGCCCCAGTTCCTCCAAGCCAGCCACCACGGCCTTGCGTGCTTCGAAGCGATCCAGTCCCTCGAACTGACCGGCCTCCTTGTTCATGGTGCCGTTCTTGCGCATCACCGTGATCTGGGGCAGACCGTGGCGCTGACCGATGGCGAAATCGTTGGGGTCGTGGGCCGGCGTCACCTTGACGCAGCCGGTGCCGAACTCCTTCTCCACGTGGTCGTCGGCCACGATCGGAATCTCCCGCCCCACAAACGGCAGCGTGAGGGTCTGGCCCACCAGGTGGGCGTAGCGCTCGTCGGTGGGATTCACAGCCACCGCCGTGTCGCCCAGCATCGTTTCGGGGCGGGTGGTGGCCACCTCCAGGTGGCCGTCGCCGCTGCTGAGCGGATAGCGGAAATGCCAGAGGTGGCCATCCACCTCCTTCATCTCCACCTCCAAATCACTCACCGCCGAACCAGAGGCGGGGCACCAGTTCACCAGGTACTCACCGCGGTAAATCAGCCCCTGCTCATGCAGGCGCACGAAGGCCTCCTTCACCGCCTCACTCAAGCCCTCATCGAGGGTGAAGCGCTGGCGCTGCCAATCCACGGAATAACCAAGGCGGCGCAGCTGGCCCACGATGCGGCCTCCGCTTTCAGCCTTCCACTGCCAGGCGCGCTCCAGAAAGGCATCGCGGCCGAGATCGTGGCGGGATTTGCCCTCCTCCTTCAGCTGCTTCTCGAGGATCGTCTGCACGGCGATCGAGGCGTGATCGGTGCCCGGCAGGCAGAGCACGTTCTTTCCTGCCAGGCGCTGATAGCGCACGATCGTGTCGATCAAAGCCGTGTTGAACGCATGGCCCATGTGCAGGCTGCCGGTCACGTTCGGCGGCGGGATCACCACAGAGAACGGTTCACCGGGGGCCTTCGAGTCGGGATGGAACGCTCCCTGGTCCTCCCAGGCCTGCTGCCAGCGAGCTTCCGTACCAACCGGGTCGTAGGTCTTGGCCAGTTCGGGCACGGGAGGCATGCGCACACAGCCGCCCATGCTCGCAAAGGGACGGAAGAGCGCACAACACCGTGCGCATCACCCGCCAGCCCACAGTCGATGCTCCTTCAAGCCTCGACTGGTGATCTCTGGCATAGGCACTGATCTTCTGCGGGAAAGCGTTCCAACACGAAGGCATCAGCATTGCCACCCCAGAACAAGGCCTGTGACGCTGCGAGTGCTCCGAACCAACGCAGCGACGCACTCACCGAGCCCCTGCAAGTCGGCATCCGACCGCACGCACCCTCTCCATCAAGGTCAGGGATCTTCCGCAACGTTCAACCAAGACCAACAAAACAACCGACAATGTTGATCAACACGCTCTCTGACGCTTGATCCGAAAGCTCGCCGTCAGTCTGCTGATCACGTCTTGGCTACTCGCAAGCTGCGGGCGCATCGGCAACGAGATGCCGGTGTTGCTGTATCTGGCCATGGCGATCGACAAGGACGCCAGCATCGACACCAGTACGCAGGCCGACTTCCGCAAAAGGATCGAGCTGATTGCTGATGACTACCGCAAGATTCATCCGCACGTTCAAGTGCAGTTTGAGCTCTACGAGCACAGCAACCTGCTCAAAGAGCTCAAGCGACGCGACGCCTCAGACCTGGGACCGGATCTGATCATCACGGACACACTGCAAGCCAATGAATTGTTTGCAGCCCAGCTGACGGAGGCGGTTCCATTGCCAGAGGCCAAACGCCTCGACACCGAAACCTCACTCTGGGAACGGGTGCTGCTCAGCAATGGAGACGTCGTGGGGCAGCCCATCGCGATCTTCCCCCAGATCGCCTGCTTCAACACAACCGTGATTGAGCGAGCACCGGCCACATTGAGCGCCTTGCAGCAAACGGCAACGTCCGGAGCACGCGTCGGGCTGCCGGTGACCTTCGCCGAATTGCTGTGGTCCGCCAGCAGCCATGGTGCCCTTACAAGCCTGGCGCGGGCCGGAGCCGGCGAGACCCTGTCCACGCAAAACACCGAATCAATCCAGGACTGGCTCCTCTGGCTGGAAAACGCCAGTGCCCACAACAACATCACCTTCTTTGAGGACCAGGGCCAGCTGGAGAACTTGCTCAAAGACGAGCAGCTGGACTGGGTGAGCTGCAATGCCAACAGCCTGCCGCGACTGCGCGAGGCCCTGGGCGACAAGCTCGGCGTGGCTGCACTGCCCGACGGTCCAGATGGTGCAGCAAGCCCCGTGAACGACGTCAGAGTGCTCGCGTTGGGCTCCAACTCAAGCGCCCAGCAACGTGCCGCTGCCATCAACCTGACCCACTACATCACCAACGCCATGGTTCAGCGCAATCTCTCTCTGCGCTCCCTGGCCTTTCTTCCCGTCAATCCCAACGTCGATATTTCCGACCCAAGCTCCACCACCCTGACGACGCTGGTGTCAGCCAAAAACGCCGCAACACAACACGAAGCGGATCTGGCAGGGCTCGTCCACCAAGCCGACCGATCTAGCGCTGTGACGCCAACCCTGATCCCCTTGATCTTCGGCGCCTCTAATCCACAATCCAGCGCAGATGCGCTGGTCCAGAGCCTGCAAAGCAGACCATGAATGAGCTGCTCTGGGAAATCGTCGGTTGGTTCGGATACTTACAGCGAAGCGCTGTGGTCAGCCAGGTCCTGCTCATCGCCGGAATCAGTGCGGCCTGGCGACTGAGCGCCCATCAGCGATTGCAGGTAAAAGCCAATCGATCCCTGCGCCTGTTGTTCGGTCCGATCACTGTGCTGCTTATCGCAGGGCTGATCGGTGCCTTTGGAGGTAAAGCCGGATTGATCAGCTATGCCGGGTTGTGCTGGCTGGGCTGGAATTCGCTCAGCCTGCTCAGAAAATTGCTGCAGCGATTGATCCCCGCTGAGCAAGTACGTGCACTGGAAAGCCGTCTGCTTAGGCCGCTTTATCTCGTTGTCGCCGGCCTCAATTTGATCAGTCAATTCGATAACCCAGCCGATCTCGGCGTGATCCAGCTGGGCAACCTTTTCGGGGTTGCCATCACCTTGAACACATTGATTGGTTCGTTGCTGGTGACTTACTTGCTGTTGGTGGCCAACAAGCCACCTGCTGCAGCTCTGGCCTGGTTGCTGAAACAACTGCTGGGCTGCACGGAAAACAGCCGCAAAGCGGTCGAACTCATCATCCGCTACGTGCTGGTGGGCATCGGCGTCTTAGCCGTGAGTTTTCAAATCGGCTTGAACAGCACAGCCCTGCTGACGATTGCTGGGGGTTTGTCAGTGGGTCTTGGCTTTGGCGTTAAAGAAGTGTTCTCGAACTTCATCAGTGGCATCTGGCTGTTGTTCGAAGGGTCCGTTCGCCCGGGTGAAATTCTTGTGGTCGATGGAGACCTCTGCGAAGTCCGCAAGCTCGGCTTGCGCGCCACCTTGCTTTGGCGAGGGAAAGACAATGCCGAACTGCTGATTCCCAATCAGCAGTTCTTCACCGATAAGGCCACCAGTTACACCGCAACCGACCGCATGCGGCGCAGCCAAATCCGAGTGGGCGCGGCCTACCACCACGACCCTGAAAAAGTGATCGCCATCTTGGAACAGTCGGCTCTGGGTATTACAAAGCTGCTCGACTATCCAGAACCCAAAGCACGTTTAGTGAACTACGGGGAGTCCTCCATTGAATACTCCCTGAGCTTCTGGATGGAAGACCCCATGAGCAATGCAGGGATCAAAAGCGATCTCAATCGGGCGATCTGGAACGCCTTCCAACGCGAAAAGATTGAAATTCCATTCCCTCAGCGTGTGGACTACATCCGCGAATGGCCCCCTGGCCAAACCGGCGACCCGCAGCTGAACGATCAGCACCCGAGCGACGCACGCGAGCTGTAATTCAGGACTGTGAAAGCCGCTGGAGGTAGCCCGCACGGGTGCCGGCATTGATCCAGCCCGTGGCGATGGTTTTGCTGTGTTGATGATTCACACGGCCACGATGAATGTGGCTGGGGCCTGCGGGAAAAATCACCAATTTGCCCCGTTCCGCCTCTTCATGATGCTGCTGCCAGTGAAACTCGGTGCCGGCCTCTTCCACGGAATCGCAATAAAGAATCCAAGCCAGAACGCGGTGCACAGGCTCCGTTGCTTCGTCGCTGATGGTCCAATCGCAGTGCCATTGGCGAAAGCCTTCTCCAGGGGCATAACGCTGGAGATTGAAGATCGGCAGCACGAAGAGTTCCCGGTCGGGACACACGTCTCGGAACAACGGGCGCTCCTGCAGGTAGCGCTCAAGTCCAGCCGTCACGCCACGGAGGATCAGCTCGGCGAGAGCGCAGGCTTCCGGATCACTGCGGTCGATCGCAACGAGGCTGATGTCCGTGCTGACTTTGGCGGGCTCCTGATCATTGGCGGAGCCAAAGGCAATGCCAGGACGCTGCAGATCCTGACGACGATCAAAAAATGCCATCACGCCATCGGCCACGGAAGCAAAGCCGGCGTTGCTGTAACGCCCGATCAAATTGGAACCATCCATTTCAGGCCTCGGTCTCAGGACTCGGTCGAACTCCAGGGAATCGTCATCACCCCCTCCAACTGCTGCCAGCGGGCGCGCTCCAGCACCCGTCCAGTCAACCCCACGCGCTCCAGCGCCTTGGCCACTTGGTCTGGATGAAGCACGGAGGCATCCTCAGGCGCCTGGGACAGCACCAACACCTGCTGATCGGCGGGATCCGCCAGCACCTGCAGCTCGAGATCCCCGAGTTCCCGCTCAAAGAACACGCGTCGCAACCGGGACGTCAGAGGATCACCCAGTGCCCTGGCGAACTGCTCAAGGCTGTCGCGTTCCCCAGACAAGCCGCAATTGAGCGCAAGCCAGATCAGCAATTTCGCCCAGCTATCAACCGTCCAAAGCGGCTGGAAACTGTCCCGATGCTGACGGATGAGCTCCATCAAGGCGAAATCAACCAACGTGCCCTGCAGCTGATCGGGATCCGGATGGCTCATGCTGATCCTTACTTGAGGACATCTTCACCCCCGGGGGTCAGACTGGTGCAGCGCCTGTCCGCCTGACCATGACCCTGGATCTCAACGATCCCGAACTCGAGTTCTCCGATCTGGTGTACGCCTATCAGAGCTGGGTGATGGCGATCATCAACGACGAGAAGCTCGAAGGCGAGGACATCCTTCTCACCGATGAAATCGCTGAAGACGCTCTGAATGCGATGCGCTTCCTCCCAGGGGAGGTCACAAGCGCCATCGAAACTTCGCTCGCACGCGTCTACGACGTGGATGCCGATGAACTAGCTGCCTTGCTCTTCCCCGAAGACTGAGCCCAGCAGCGAAACTGCACTCGAGCTGCCATCGCCGCATGGGCTGGACCATCGACGACATGCCTGATCAACGGGGGCGCATTGCCCTTGTGACAGGTGCCAACAGCGGACTGGGCCTGGAGACAACCCGGGCCCTGCTCAAAGCTGGTGCCACGGTGTTGATGGCTTGCCGCAGCCGCCGCAAAGGGGAAGCAGCCCGCTCGCAACTGCTGGAACTGGGCTCCTCTGGCGTTGACCTGCTCCACCTGGATCTTGCTGACCTGGCCAGCGTGGAGGCCTGCATCGATGAGGTGCAATCCCGTTATGGACGACTGGATTTGCTGATCAACAACGCGGGAGTGATGGCACCACCGCGCTTGCTGAGCCAACAGGGCCATGAGATGCAGTGGGCCGTCAATCACCTCGGACACTTCGCACTCACCAACGCCCTGCTGCCTCTGATGGAAGGCCGAGAGCTGGCGAGGGTGGTCACGGTCACGTCCGGCGCTCAGTATTTCGGCGCAATTGGTTGGGATGACCTCAACGGAGAGCGCCGCTACGACCGCTGGAAGGCGTACTGCCAGAGCAAACTCGCCAACGTGATGTTCGCGATCGAGCTGAACGAACGGCTTGAACAACGCGGAAGCTGCGTTCGCTCCCTAGCCGCCCATCCAGGACTGGCCAGAACGAATCTGCAACCGATGTCGGTGGCGGCATCAGGAGCCTGGCAGGAAGCCATGGCCTATCGCCTGATGGATCCGTTGTTCCAGAGCGCTGCACAGGGTGCCCTTCCTCAGTTGCATGCCGCCACCAGCCCCACGGCCAAGGGAGGCGAGCACTACGGCCCAGGACAATTTGGCGGCATGCGCGGCGCCCCCAAGCAACAACCGATCGCACCCAGTGCACGCATTGCCAAGGATCGCGAACGCCTGTGGCAAGTCAGCGAAACGCTGATCGAAACCCGCAGCAACGCGGCCTAAGAGGACCATGGAGCAACCAGGATCCACTGCCACCCAGCGTCAGCAGCTGCTTCTGGACGAACTGCGGCGGAGTGATAGTGAAATGAGCGGGCAACAACTGCATCGGCAGCTGGAAGGCCGCCCCGGCGCGATGGGCCTGGCAACCGTGTACCGAAACCTGCGCAAGCTTCAGCAATGCGGAAAGGTGAGGTGTCGCCATCTGCCGAACGGTGAAGCGCTGTATGCACCCGTGGATCGCGATGAGCACCATCTCACCTGTGTGAACTGCGGATCAACGCAAACACTCGAGCAGTGCCCCATCCATGGCATTCACGTGAATGCGCCGGAGACGAGCAACTTTCACCTGCTCTTTCACACCCTGGAATTTTTTGGACTGTGCGATAACTGCCGCCAGGACCGCTGAAGACAGGCATCCACCAGGCAAACCAAAAAACCGCAACCCAGCAACGCAACAAGACCAAATCGAGAAGCGTGAGATTTGATACGCCATGAACTGCGCCGGGTGAGCCATGACCAAGGCATCTTCGAACCACCCCGATGGCCTCCCAACCCGAACTGATCGCGCTGACACCGCGAGGCTCCTCCATTCACAAACTTGAAAGCGGCGGATACAAAGCCTGCGATCAAGAACACCACTGCCATTTCACCAACAGCCTCTACCGGGCCGAAGAAGTGGTCCGCGAGATGGAACAGGGCTATGGCTACCCCTACGCAACCAGTTTTCACGAAATCACGCACTGAGTGAGCCTCAGGGAGAGCAGACCTCCGCACACGGTGGTGCCCGCAGACTTCATGAGTCTCGGCGGGCAGCCGATCAACACTGCAAAGGGCGTGGCGAGGCACGCAACCTTTCAGTGGCGCTCTGCTGCTGTGACCGCTCAGAAGGTCTGGAGCCACCCATGCCGGCGGAGCAACTGAAAGCATTTCTGCGCCAAGCGAAACAGGACACAGCCCTTCAGAACAAGCTCAAGAACAGCGCCAATCTGGAGACCACGCTGGCCATTGCCAAAGACGCGGGGTTCAACATCTCTGCCAATGATGTCACCGAAATGCAGGCAGAGCTGGAAGACAACGAATTGAAAAATGCTTCAGGCGGCAGGGGATTCGCCGAGTGGTTCGAGGGATTTTTCAGATGCACCACGACGATGGCATCCAGGACGGCTACCTATAAAGAGGTTTCCCCAATCACGATCAACCCAAATCTTGAGGTCGAAAATCGATTTACTTCTGTTCCCATAACGCAACCAGCCACTGATCGAACCTGGAATCGTCATTCGGCGGCGACTGCCTCCTGCGACGGACGGAGTCGATGCATTCACCGAGATCACGTAAGCGATGCAACGGGTGACCGCAGGTTGACAAAGACCTTATCAAAATGATCACTCAAATAACATTAAAATCAAAAAGCCGCATTACAGCAGCTTTGCTTTAAATAAAATCTTACGCCTCACCCGAGCCGCTCGCCCCGTCGCCACAACAAGCAACATCCATACTGCCAATAGACCGAAAATGATGAGTAATTTCATTTCCAATAGAGCCGCGCGAAAACTTTAAACACTCACTAGGAAAGTCAGGTTGAGAACATTTCAACATCCGGCTAAGAACAGGTAATCAGGCCAACCATTCAGCCAACAAGCCTGTAGCCCAGACAACCAAAAGCGCGACAAGGGCTGGATAAAGTCAACTCACATGAGCTCAAGACAATGTCCAAGGCCTCCAAGCTCATCAAGGCAATCGATGAGGCATTGAACCGATTCGACACGTTTGGTGACGACCCGGACTCCTTTGTGATCAACCTCATTCTTGAACTCGAAGTGGAGATAGAAGAGGTTCTTGACAATGGGAAACCAAAACAGTTTCAAACCATTTACGTCGAGCGTGATCGCGCTCGCATCAAAGAAAAGATCCTGAACCACGTCATGGCTCAAAACCATCCCACCAAGTAATCATTGCTCTGACGAGCACACCCTTCAACCCCACACGTCGGCTTGAGAGCATGAAGCCTCAGCCTGATCTCCATAGCAAAGCCCACCGACTGAAGGGCTGAGAATGGCTGAAAAGCCTTGCTGTGGCTGATGGGCGATACTGGGATCGAACCAGTGACAATCTCCTTGTAAGGGAGGTGCTCTACCGCTGAGCTAATCGCCCGTCGGGCTAATTCTGCCTGATCGCGGCAGTCTGGATCTGTTGTTGATCGCTGCGTCCGTGGCCTGCGGCCGAGACCATGACCGCGCCACCGCGGCCTTCTGCATTCCAATCTGGATGATCACCAGCTGGTGGCTGGGCTGGAGCACTGGGAGCATCGCCGCTGTCTCCTTTCTGGTGGGCGGCCTCTGGCTGTCGCCGGATCTTGACGTTCAATCCCGTGCGTTGAAGCGCTGGGGCCTGCTGGCCTGGATCTGGTGGCCCTACCGGCGGCTGGTCCCGCATCGCTCGTTGTGGTCGCACGGTCCTGTGATCGGCATGACGGTGCGCCTGGCCTGGATCCTGCTGCTGCTGGGGCTGGCATGGACCGGACTGGCTTGGATCGTGGAACCCACCATCCCGACCCCCCTCCAGGCATGGCCGGGACTGCTTGCTGCCGCGCGGCAACACCCGCACGCGCTGTGGGGGGCCTTGCTGGGCCTGGAAGGCAGCGTGTGGCTGCACTTGCTGCTCGATGGCGATCCTTTGCCAGCCGAATGGCCCAAGCGATGGCGCCGGCGTCGCCAACGGTGAGAGGGTGGCCACAACCCTTGGCATCACCATGGCCTACGACGTGCCAGTCCCCGAACCCACCGATCCGTTACGCCGCCTCGAAGCCGTGGTGGCTCGTCTGCGCGATCCCAATGGCGGCTGCCCATGGGACCTGGAACAGACCCATGCATCGTTGACGCCCTACGTGCTGGAGGAAGCCCACGAGGTGGCCGACGCGATCCGCCATGGCGATGACCAGCAGCTGAGGGAGGAACTGGGGGACCTGTTACTACAAGTTGTGCTGCACGCCCAGATCGCCAAAGAAGGCCAGCGCTTCAACCTGGATGCCATTGCCAACGCCATCAGCGAGAAACTGATCCGTCGCCATCCCCATGTGTTTGCCGATGGGACAGCAGACAACAGCGCAGCGGTCCGCGCGAGCTGGGAAGCGATCAAAGCGCAGGAACGGGCCCAGCAGACAGGGGCTGCCAAGTCGGCAAGCCCACTGAGCGGTCAACTCAGCAGCAAGGTGCGTGGTCAGCCCGCGTTGGCCGGCGCCATGACCATTTCAAAAAAAGCAGCCAAAGCCGGCTTCGAATGGGACGACATGGCGGGAGTGTGGGAAAAGGTGCACGAAGAGCTCGATGAGCTCAAGGAGGCAGTCGCATCGGGAGACCGAACCCACGCCCAGGAGGAACTGGGGGATGTGTTGTTCACGCTCGTGAATGTGGCCCGGTGGTGCGAAATCGACCCTGAAGACGGATTGGCCGGCACCAATCACCGCTTTCTTGATCGCTTTTCCAGAGTGGAAGCAGCCCTGGGTGGAGACATTCAGGGGAAAAGCATTCGCGAGCTAGAAGCTCTCTGGCAACAGGCCAAAGCGGCAATCCGCGCTGAGTCCTGAACGCAAACGTCGGAGATCACGCCAAGCGAGGCATCACTCGTGGGAGACGATCGTGCCCTCGGTGGTACCCCACAAATGGCGCTTGACCTGATCGGCCTGTCGGATGTAGGCCCGCGCCTGCTCTCGCGACGTGCAACGACGGGCACCTTCTTCAAGACGCATCAGAGCAACAAGCTCTTCGGTTGGGGAGTGCCAGGGCCTTGACGAGTTCTGCTTCATCGGTCCACCTCCGCGACACACTTGAGTTAAACCCACCTTAACCAAAACTTCCAGCCCTCTTAGCAATGACTAATCGTCCAGAGAAGGGCGGCCCTGTCGGCGTCGCTTGAGCTCGCTACGGCGACCTTTGGCATCCAGCCGTCGTTTCACAGCACCGCGTCCAGGACGGGTGGGTTTGCGCTTAGGCGGCGGTGATTTCAATCCCTCCCGCAACAGATCAGCAAGACGCGCCAAGGCCCGCTGGCGGTTCTGCCACTGCGAGCGTTCCTCCGCCGCGACCACCCGCAGACATCCACTCTGCAGACGCGAAGCCAGCTGTTCCCGCAACAGCCGTTGGCGAAACGGGCCAAGCGCCTTGGACTGCTCAAGATCGAAGAGCAGCTCTACGCGGGAGTCGGTGGTGTTCACCCCCTGCCCGCCTGGACCAGAAGCCCGTGAGAACCGCCACTGCAGCTCAGCCGCAGGAATCACCAGCCGGTCATTGATGTGGAGATCTTGAACCATGACAACGCTCCGGCCAATCTCCTAGCGGAACAGATTCATGCCCAGCAGCTGCTGCTTGGCGTCGAGCTTCTGCAGATGCTCAGGAAGCCGCAGATCAATTGCATCCCAGATCGGCACCTCTAGATATGCAGCCAGGGTTCGGGCATCGTCACGAATGGCATGAAGCGAACCGTGGTCAGTCACATTCAGCCGCCGGCCATCGCGACACACCAGATTGAGCTCAAAGCTGTCATAGGAGCCCTCGTTGCCACGCACAAACTCCCGCAGCAACTGCAGGGCATACACCTCCCGCAACGGCGTCGCACGGTCCCGCTGCATAAACACTCCCTTGGATTGATCGAAGCAAACCTGCTGACGACGCATGTGCCAAAAGAACAATCCCCCCATCACTGAAAACACCATTGGCGCCAACCCCATCAGCGGAGCCTGAGCGACTGAGGGCGTGAACAGCAGATGACCGACGGTGAGCACAACACCCAACAGCACGAGTGCGCCACATCCGAACGTCACCAGCGGCGTGACCGCAAAAGTCAGGGTCGAAGCCATCAAGCCCTTGCACAGCTGCGCACGATGGGTGCAGATATTGGTGCCTCCGCGCACCAGCGGCATCCAATCGACCTGCACGGCAATGGGGTCGTCAAAGCAGGCGGGATCCAGCAGCTCCCGCTTGTCTGCGAACACCGACAAGGCCGATTGGATCCAGCCCATAGAAGCTCTGCAGGGATGGGTCCAGTCTGCGCCGAACAACAACCGCCCAACAACAGCCGCCGAACAACAAAGCAGATCGACCAACGCTGGTCTTAGCTAGAGGAGAACCCAAGCGTCCAGCCATGACCCAACCATCTCCAGCCGCAACAGGCTGGATTGATGAACCCCACCAGGGGGTGCGCTACGGCCTCGAGGGTCGCGTACTGGTGGAGGAGCAGAGCAAGTTCCAGCGCATCACCGTGATCGAAAGCGCGCGCTACGGCAAAGGGCTACTGCTCGATGGCTGCTGGATGACGGCTGAACGACAGGAACGCCACTACCACGAATCCCTGGTGCACCCGGCCCTCTGTGGTGCTGAAGGCATCGCCAAGGTGCTGGTGATCGGAGGTGGCGATGGCGGCACCGCACGCGAATGCCTGCGCCACCACGGTGTGCAGCATCTCGACATGGTGGAGATCGACGGGCGAGTTGTGGCGCTCAGTCAGGAACATCTGAGCTCAGTCGGCGGCGACTGCTGGGACGACCCCCGCTTTCACCTCACCGTGGGCGACGGAGTCGCCTGGACCGCAGCCGCACCAGATGCCAGCTACGACGTCGTGATCGTGGACGGCTCTGACCCAACAGGCCCCGCTGAAGGTCTGTTCAACCGCACCTTCTTCCAGCACTGCCGACGCATCCTCAAACCGGGTGGCGTGTTTGCAACGCAGAGCGAATCACCGGAAGCCTTCCGCCAGGTGCACATCGACCTGGTGCGGATGCTGCGGGAGGTGTTCGACCATGCCGATCCCCTCTATGGATGGGTTCCGATGTATCCCAGTGGCTGGTGGAGCTGGACCTTCGCAGCGCAGGGACAACCGCGTTATCGAAATGCTGATCCTGCCCGTACCGCGGCGATAGCGGCGGGCTGTGAGATCTGGAGCCCCCGTTGGCAGGCGGGCGCCTTTGGGGCCATGCCCGTGTTCATGGAGCGGGAGCTGACGCCATGACGGATGACCGCAACAACCTGTTTGACCAGGAAGGCGCCATCTTCATGGGAGCGCGGCGCGAACCGAAAGGCTGCCAAGTGGGACTCTTCGGGGTGCCCTACGACGGCACCACATCGTTCCGGCCTGGCACCCGCTTCGGGCCAGCCGCCGTTAGGGAGGTCAGCACAGGACTGGAGAGCTATTGCCCGCAACTGGATCGTGACCTGGAGGCCATGGCCTACGCCGACCTGGGCGCCGTGGAGATTCCCATTGGGGCTCCGGAGCCAGTGGTGGACGCCGTCAAGAAAGCAACCGCCTGCGTATTGAGCGAGGGTCTCAAACCACTGATGCTGGGAGGCGAACACTCGATTACGTCTGGAGCTGTCGCTGCCGTCGCTGCCCATCACGCTGATCTAGTGATGGTGCAGCTGGATGCCCACGCCGACTTACGCGATGAATGGCTGGGGGCCCAGCACAGCCATGCCTGCGCCATGCGCCGCTGCTTAGACGTGCTACCCAGCCAGATGCTGCTGCAAATCGCCATTCGCAGTGGCACCAAGCAAGAGTTTTCAGAGCTGAACACCAGCGGACGACTCACCCCCATCAAGGAGATGGCTCAACGACTCCATCCGCTCCGAGGCAAGCCCCTCTATCTCACGGTGGATCTCGACTGGTTTGATCCAGCGGTGATGCCAGGAACCGGCACACCCGAACCGGGGGGATTTCTCTGGCAGCACTTCGCGGAACTGATCGAAGAACTGAAGCACCACAACCTGGTCGGAGCAGATGTAGTGGAGCTGGCACCTCAGTTGGACCCCAGTGGCATCAGCAGTGTGCTGGCCGCCAAGGTGACGCGGAGTTTGCTGCTCCTGCTGGGTTAGTAGAAGTGCGTTGCGTCCAGACGCTGCTCCCGCAGCCGCCGGTGCTGACCACTGAGCAACGTGAGCACGAGCGTGGGATGGGTGTGGATCAGCTCCAGGAAACTCTTGCGATCCAGACGCAACGCGTGCACCGGTGTGATGGCCTTGGCGGTGCGGCTGTGGCGAGCGGCATCCGCCACAAGATCCTCGTAGAAAAACACCTCGCCATCCTGATAACGGAGGCGATCACGACCATCAGAGGTCAACTCCACCAATCCACGCTGGATGGCGTAGAGAGCGCTTGCCGTTTCACCACGCTCAAACAGGATGCTTCCTGTGGGCAGCAACAGCTGCTCCACGTTGCGATGTTCAGCGATCAGCTGAACGGCAGTCGGCATGGACTGAGGAACCGGCACACGAACAGCAACAGGACATTCCCATTGTTGCCAACGCGTCAACGTTCTGACGTCATCTCAACACTTGCTCGTGGTACTACAAAACCCGCACTGGCGTGTCCTGAGAATGAGCGGCCTCGACGGAGGCTCCAAGATCCAACTGGCGATCACCGCTGATCAAGGCCTGATCAACGGAAACCAGAGGGGGAAGCACCGGAGCGCGGGCCGTCCAGTGATGGCAAAACAGAATGCGGGCCAACTCTGGGTGCACATGCAAACGCCGTAGACGACACCAACCACCAGACGAGCCTGAACCGGCGGCAACGCAATGAAGGCAGGACTGGCAGGTGGTCTGAGACAGAAGCAAGAACTGAAGTGAAGCTCAAGCTAAGGACGCTTGCCAAAGCGGGCGACATTCATGGCGCAATCTGCGGCTTTGCTTCCACTTCCGACGAAAAACGGAGGTGCGTTCATAGGATCACGATCAAGGCAGCAAATGCACCATGGGCAATCTCAAAACACCTCTCCATAGCCGCTGCCTAGAAGCCAACGCAAAGATGGTTGATTTCGCTGGGTGGGACATGCCACTGCAGTTTGATGGAGTTCTGCAAGAACACAAATCAGTACGCGAACGCTGTGGGCTATTTGATATTTCGCACATGGGCATTTTAAGCCTTAGCGGAAGGCAAGCAAAAGAAGCACTCCAAGGATTGGTTCCCACTGACCTCTTCCGAATCGGGAAAGGACAAGCCTGTTACTCAGTTTTAACCAATGAACATGGCGGAATCATTGATGACTTGATTGTCTACGACAATGGATGGAACGAAGACATCGATAAAGAAGAAATGTTTATTGTCATCAATGCCGCAAGAGCCGAAAAAGATGCTGAATGGATCAAGAATGGCGTCAAAGCCTTTGAAATAAACATCACCGATAAAAAGGGAGATGGTGTTCTACTGGCACTTCAAGGGCCGGAAGCAGAAGACAGATTGAAAGAAATAACCGAATTAGATCTACATGAAATGCCCCCATTTGGGCATCGCACATTCGATACGCGAGATTTTGGGGAAGTGATGATAAGCAGGACTGGTTACACAGGTGAAGACGGGTTTGAATTGCTTTTCAATACGGAAGCTGGTGGGCTTTTTTGGGATCAATGCTGCGAACGTGGAATACAGCTTTGCGGCTTGGGTGCACGCGACACTCTCAGACTTGAGGCGGCAATGCATCTCTATGGAAACGATATGACAGAGGAAACAACACCAATTGAAGTTGGCCTGGGGTGGCTAGTCCATCTAGAAATTCCAAGAGATTTTATCGGACGTAAACAGCTCGAGCAGCAAGCCCAAAACAACACCAACCGAAAACTAAGATGCATCAAAATGGAAGAGAAAGCAATACCCCGCAAGGGATACAAAGTTCAAGATGCAAACGGCAAAGTTGTCGGAACGATTACCAGTGGAGGGTGGTCCCCAACATTAGAAGCAGGAATAGGACTCGCACTAGTCAATCTCAGCAGCAGCAAACTAGGCACGCAACTTAGTGTAGAGATCCGAGGCAACAAAAATGCTTGCAAGATAGTAAAGAGACCATTCATACAAAAGTAAGGCAGCAAACAAACTCCTATCAACGAATGGTTATGGACCGTTCCATTTCCAAACCATGACAGTCAAATCGTCAAATTGTTCTTCATCGCCCTTGAAGTCGTCTACGTCACTGAGAATAGAATTCATTAAATCTGAAGGACTGAAATCAGCACTCTTCATCAATAGCTTCAGAAGCCTCTCGAGGCCCCAACCCTCGTTGGAAGGACCACGAGCATCCACAAGACCATCGCTATAAATCACTAATGAATCACGTGGCTGCAACTGTAAAGACGATAAAGAGTATTGAGCACCATCAAACAATCCAATGGCTGGACCACCAGTCGCATCTAACTTGGATAAGCCAGAAGAACCAATCAAAAGAGGTGGTTCATGACCGGCACCAATATAAGAAACATAGCCCGTCGTCGTATTGATCGCAGAGATAAATACGGTGGCAAACATCATTGAGGAATTCTGATTCGAAGCCATATAGCTATTAGTTTGCTCAATCGCCAGACGAATGCACTCGGAAGCGATTTGATCAGCTTGAGCGTGGCAAACACCATGCATAGATTCACCTTCATTAAGACGAACCGAGAGGTCTAACAATTTGGAACGAATCAAGCTCCGAAAAACTGACATATACAATGCAGATGGGACGCCTTTATCGCAAACATCAGCAACAACAAGAAAAACATGCTGACCCGCTTGAACCATGTCGTACCAATCCGCGCCGATGGTCAACGCAGGACGTGAGAAAGCTTCAACCTGGTAGTGAGATGATTTGGGGAGATCAGTCAATAGGAAGTCAGCCTGGATAGCCTTGGCGGTATCCAACTGCGTTTCGGTGACGGCAAAAGAGGTTGCTTGAGCCAGAAAAACTTTGAGCCGATTAGCTGCACTTTGAATATCGCGAAAGAGGCCACCCATCTCGTCATTGGCAGTAATCGGAAGCTCAACATCAAAATCACCGTCACTAATGCGATGCAATGCTTGGCCAGCTAATGAAATAGGAGAGGTGATAGCACAGGCCCTAGATCTAACAATCAAAAACGCAAGCAGAATACTCGTAAGGCCAATTGACAAGAGAATAATCCCCAAATTGCGCATGGCAGTCAAGTAACGATTCTCATTAAGGAGAAGAACGATTGACCAAGCTGAATCAACTTGAGAAGTGAGGACAAGATATCGGTCGTCTTCAATACCGATCGATTGAAATACATCCTTCCCTCTCATTGCGGTTGCAATGACGGGATAAAGGCTTGCATATTTAGAGGATTTAATGTCTTCAATATCAGGAATTGACAGTGGCTGAGACCTATCTCCTGGAAAAAGAAGTTGACCTGTAGTATTGCTAACTAAGATCAAAGCACTTTCAACTCCATCGGGATCATTTAGAAAATCATTCTGTTGTGATTCGCCGGATAAAAGTGCAAGACGTTGATCTGTAAATAATTCATAGAGTCCAGTGTCTGCGGCAAGCTTTTCAAGTGGAATGCACATCACAAGGATGCCAGAAAGATCATTCCGAACAGGAACCGACATCACAGCTGTTTGATCGATAAGATCTTGAACAGGTGCGACTACATTTATATCTTTCTGTAGAGTGCCTTTCTTAAAAACCGGCTGAGCAATATTTAAACACCCCTGATCAGTCGTGCGAGACATCACGCTCTGATAAGTCGGATAGCCTCGTAATGCAGCCTGAAAATAAAAACGATTCAACTGATTGGCTTCAGATGCAAGCTTTTGTGGAGGACTAATCGTGCCGGTATAGGCAAGAAGTTGAGGCGCCAATGAGCTTGCGGTCCAAAAACGCCAAAGCCGCCCTGGTTCTGAAACATTCAGACGATCAAAGCTAGCTTGAATATCTTCGGCACGTGCTTGACGAAGTGCGGGAGCCTGAGACAAATAGTTTAAAGAAAAAGAAACTCCAGTTCCCCATTCTTTAAGGCCATAAGATATCAGCTCAGCTTCAGCCTGCAGGCGTCTCTGACCAGCTTTATAAATTCGAGCAAGGACAAGCTGATGAACAAGTACAAAGCCAATTCCCAACGTAGGCACTAATGCAACAGCAATACCTACTGTCAGTTGATCTCGAATTGAGGAAACATGCAGCCGTGAGAAGAGGCTATCTAGAAAACGATGACGTTCTTTTGGTTGCAGCTTAGTCATCCCAAAAGTGTAAGATCAGAACAAAAGTCATGCAACACTCTCGTATCAATGTCGCAGCTTGAAAACAAGAAGATTGACACCATGCATTAACGAAAAGACCAAAGAGCGTCAACTTTTTGTCGTCCGGACGATCCCAGCAAAAAGCGCCTAGGGAGGATAGCTTCATAAGCAGGATCAACCGAATCACCAATCAATACAAACTTGAATTGGATTTGCTGGCCAACACTGGCGTTAAAGGCGACTTCACAAATCCAAGTGTTCTGATTGACATATTCCATTCCATAGCCGCAATCAAGATCCCAGATTCCAAGTTCAGGACAATCACCTAACAAAATCACAGACTGGCCAGGTAACGTCTCCAATCCATTGAGCTGAAAGGTCACCACGAGAGTACCGTCGACACGTTGCCCCGCGGAACTGAAAAGATAGGCACCAGCGCTTGGGACGTTGAGATGGATTTTTCCATCCACAGCAAAGAGTTGCTCATTCGTTAAAATACAAGACAATTGCTTGGAACGAAGAGGGCCAGGCAAATCCAAGACAATATTAGTCTGCGGGCCTTTATTCAATACACATAAAGCAAATGAGTCACGATAAGAACGAAGAAATGCGTAAATATTCTCAGATAAATACAACTGGCGATGTGACCCAAAAGTAAGAGCTTGATTGCTTCTTCGTGTAGAGATTAATTTCTGAATCAGAGAAAAGCCTGAACTTGTAATGTCCCACGATTCCATCATAGGTCTGTTATATGGATCACCCCCGCCATCTGTTTGATTGACAAGATATTGCTCTGTACCATAAAAAATACAGGGAACTCCGCGAAGACAGAAGAGCAATATCAAAGCTTGTTCTAATGAGCGCTCATCATCACAGACAGACAAAAATCGAGGCATATCATGGTTATCAATAAACGTCACAAGCTCGTTCGCTCTGTGATAGACATGGTCATACGTCAACAAAGTTTCTATTAACTGGAAACCACCTGGCTCTTGACCAGAAAAAGCAAATCGAATCGCATCACATAAGCCAAAATCAAGAATTGACATTCCTGATTGATTGGCATAATCCACAGTTCTCTGCTCCCAAGGCTTTCCGAAACCATATTCGCCGAACAAAAACAACTCTGGCTTGTAAGCCTTCATATCAGCTGTAAATTCCTGCCAAAACCAGATAGGCATGTGCTTGATAGTATCAATACGCAATGCGTCAACGCCCAAATCAAGCCATTCAATAATTGCAGATTTAATATATTTCCTGTATTCCGGGTTGCGCTCATTAAAGGTGGCAAGTCCGCACATCTCGCCATTGATCAATTGATACTCATCCTCCCAATCGGTAATCTCAGCGTTATGGTGATAAAATCCACTAACGTCATTATTAAAATCGCACAAAAGATTACCATCATCAAACACAATACCCTTGGATCCGTTCACATCAGGTGAGCTGTGGTTACAAACGACATCAAGAACAAGCTTAATGTCATTGGCATGAAGAGCATCAACAAGTTGACATAATGTAGAGGAATTATGAAGACTATTAGGCTCATCAGTAGGCAAGAATCTAGGATTAATTCGCTTGAAGTCTTTTGTCCAATAACCATGCATTGGTGCACGGTCAAATTGCATATCGTCAACCTGCTCAAACAGAGGTGAAAGCCAGACTGCTGTAATTCCAAGCTGTTTAAGATATGGAATTTTTTCGATAATTCCCTTAAGATTTCCACCCCAATATTTTCCCCATTGCGTCCAAGTCTTGTCATATAAGCCCTGTTTTGAACCTCGGTCCCAGACTCCTTGTCTCTCCTCTTCATCGCTGGTAGCGTCATAAAAGCGATCGACGATAAGAAAGTAGATCACCTCCTCTCGAAATTCACGCTCAGTGATGAACAGACCACGCGTGGTCTGATCAAGCCCAGATGTTGAAAATTGAAGATTCATTGTTCAAAGCAAATGGGTGAAAAGATAGAGAAGGCGCGGGAATGCTCTGACAGTTACAATGATTCAAAACAAATCAAGCTGTCAAATTAAGAGGATAAAGACATCACATGTAAAGAAGACATCGTAAAGAGTCGCGTGGAACTACCAAGAATAGACGAGTTGCACAAGTAGCACATTAAAAATCACCTGGCAAACGTGAGAGTACGCTTAAAGACAATTGTATTCTCGCAATCATGGCAATTACCGAAGCGTTAGACACAAGCAAGAGGTAGAGGCAAGGCTCCTCTACTTATTTTTAGATTTGAACGAATAAAAAAGAAAACTGTATCAACGTCAACACAAAGAGACCATGCCAGAAGTGTCTATTAATTTTTTTTGCAAACAAGTCGCCAGCAGAGTCTATCGCTAATGTTGAATTGGCTTGGTCATTTGGAGCATTAAATTGACCCACAAAGTTCTAGTGCTAATTGAAGAGCATTATGACGAAACTGAGTTTAATGTCTTCAATGACTTCTTCCCAAGCAATGGCATCGAAGTTGAATATGCTTCGTACCTATGGGGAAATGATTCATTAACGTTTGAAGGGAACGACAAAACGAGCAAAGTCGAGGTTACGCAATGCGTTAGCAAGACCAATTTAAGTAACTACAAAGGTCTGATTCTCATTGGTGGATATGCCATGGATCGACTGCGCTACGAAGAAAAGTGCAAAGCAGTCAATCAAGCACCTGCTGTTGTTCTGCTACGCAAAGCAGTTGAGATGATGGATCAAGGATCAATAGCAATTGGGACCATCTGCCATTCGCTTTGGCTATTTTGTGCAGATCCGAGACTAATTAAAGGAAGAGAAGTGACATGCGCACATAATATTGTCTGCGATGTCGAAAACGCCGGTGGAAAAATAATTAATACGTCTGGGACCAATGTTGAGTTACATCAACAAGGATTATTGATTACAGGAAAACATCCAGGCTGCGTTGATGTTTTCGTAAAAGCTTTTAAGGATGCTATTGAAGCGATCTGATTTTCGACGAGAAGTCTAAAGCCACATTCACTCTCAAACAATGAACGACCTTTCCTTCACTTTCTCTGATCTGATCTCTGGGTACGTCACCTCGTACAACGAGAATGAAAAACTCATCGGAATTAAAACTTCAGATGGAAGAGAATTTGAGGCAAAGCTCACAGGTAATTCGTACGCGAAATTAAGCCAAAACTTAGGTGAAAGCTGGCCTGATCGATCAGGTCAACTAGACAAGCTCTTAGTTCCAGGGCAAATGATCTTTGTCTATGGAACTTTCTTCCCAGAAGACAAAGTCAAATTTGAAGTGAATTACATCATCTTTGCAGGTGATGCAAGGGATGAGTATCGCTATGCCGATGAGCAAGGCTGGTGGATCAAACAAATCGATCAAATCGCATCATCCTATTGTGAGTGGCAATTCAATGCTCCAGAACAGGATATTGATTACAATAACTATCGAACAATCATTAACCTGACAGGGGGGAAAGAAGAAGAGGACTATCTCCAGGAAACAGACACAATTTCCAGGATGGTTTACGGCATGGCATGCGCATATATGTTGACTGGAAAAGATTTATATTTAGATGCAGCTGAAAAAGGAACCGAATATTTACGAGACAAGATGCGCTTCACGGACACTGATACAGGTTTAATCTACTGGTATCACGGTCAGAAAGTCAGCAGTGGCGGTGAAGAGCAAAAGTTATTAGTTTCAGAATTCGGTGATGACTATGACTGCATTCCGGCTTACGAACAAATCTATGCTTTAGCTGGTCCAGTTCAAACCTATCGAATCACTGGAGATCCACAAATTCTCCGAGATGCTGAAAAAACCGTTGATTTGTTCGACGAATGTTTTAAAGACAAAGAAAAAGGTGGATATTACTCGCATATTCATGCTGTAACACTCAGTGCGCACGATAAAAGCTTAGGCCGCAATCAGGCGAAAAAGAACTGGAACTCCGTTGGTGACCATGCGCCCGCGTATCTCATCAATTTATGGCTGGCGACTGGCGAAGAGCGATACAAGACGATGCTCGAGGATACATTCGATACGATTACGAGTCATTTCCCAGACTACGACGAAAGTCCCTTTGTCCAGGAAAAATTCTTCGACGATTGGAGCAAAGACCAAACATGGGGATGGCAACAGAATCGCGCGGTTGTTGGGCACAACCTCAAAATAGCCTGGAATTTAATGAGGTTTTATGCCGAAATGGGCAAAGACAAGTATGTTGAGATCGCACAAAAAATAGCGTCTTTAATGCCTAAGGTGGGTTACGACGCTCAAAGGTTTGGATGGTACGACGTTGTTGAAAGAGTACTTGGAGAAAACGAAAAGTATCACCGTTATGCATGGCATGATCGCAAAGCATGGTGGCAACAAGAGCAAGGAATTCTTGCTTACTTAATACTGCAAGGACATATGCCAGAGAATCAAGATTATAAAAAGTATGCGGAAGAGTCCGCAGCTTTCTATAACGCTTTTTTCTTAGACAATAACGATGGGGGCGTCTACTTTAATGTACTTGCGAACGGTGTTCCGTACTTAGTTGGAACAGAAAGGTATAAAGGGAGTCATTCGATGAGTGCTTATCACTCAACTGAACTGTGTTTCCTTTCAACAGTCTATATCGATCTAATGATCAAAAAACGACCACTTGATCTTTACTTCAAGCCAATGCCTAATGGCTTCAAAGACAGATTACTAAGGGTAGAACCGGACATCCTTCCTAAAGGTTCTCTGTATATCGGTAAATGCGAAATTGATGGACAAGAACATACAGATTATGATTCACAGTCAATGACGATTAAGCTTCCCGAGGCCGATCATCGACTAAAAGTCAAAGTCACAATCAGCACAAAGTGAGGAGGATCTAATCATGGATATTCAAACTGAAACGTTTAAAAACTGGCAAGTGATCAAGGTTAGTGGGCAAATTGACTCAAAAACAGTGGTCAAACTTAGAGATTTCATCGATTCAGAGCTTAAGACTAACCAACCCGTTGCTCTAGAACTCACAGACGTGCCATTCATGTCGAGTGCTGGCTTACGTACACTCTTAACTCTTCAACGAAAAACAAAAGAGCTTAATCTCGATCTGGCTCTGATCGGCCTAGGAGAGGGGATTGCTGACACGATGAAAGTGACTGGTTTTTATCAGTTTTTCACCGTCTACGAGTCACTTGAGGCAATTCCTGGAGCCTAAGAGAGATGAATCACGAAAGAATTGACAATCTACCGACTGATACGCTTCAAGGTTTTCGGACCAGGCCAGGAAAACCTTTGCCCTTCGGTGTTTCTCACGTTCCAGGTGGCCTAAATTTCTCAATCTATACTTCTGCAGGAACGGCCTGTACATTGGTACTTTTCAGTCGAGAAAGCAACACATGTCTGACTGAAATCAAAATCCCCGATCACTATCGAATTGGTGATGTTTACTCGATTATTATCTATGATCTTGACGATGAAGATATTGAATATGGCTTCAGAATAGATGGCCCCAATGCACCACAAGATGGCTATAGGTTTGATCCAGAAAAAATCTTAATGGATCCATATGCAAAAGTCATTTCAGGAAGAGATCGGTGGGGAGAAGAGCCCCATTGGGACAATCCATACCAGTATCGATCGCGTATTGCATTTGATGACTTTGACTGGGAGAGTGATCATCCGCTTGAAATAAATGATGCTGATCTTATAATTTATGAGCTTCACGTACGATCATTTACCAAAAGTGAATCTTCCAAGAATAAATTTAGAGGTACCTATGCAGGTATTGTAGAAAAAATCCCCTATCTCAAATCACTGGGCATTAACGCTGTTGAATTAATGCCAATTTTCGAATTTGACGAATTTGAAAATTCGAGAATTCATCCAGATACCGGAGAACGGCTGTACAACTACTGGGGCTATAGCACGGTTGGATTCTTTGCTCCCAAAGCCGGACTCGCAGAGTCAGGACGTTTTGGTATGCAAGTTGATGAATTCAAGCAGTTAGTGAAAAAGCTCCATCAAGCGGGTATTGAGGTCATTCTTGATGTTGTTTTTAATCACACGGCCGAGGGGAACGAGCGAGGTCCGACAATCTCTTTCAAAGGGTTAGACAACAAAATATACTACATGCTAACGCCAGAAGGATATTATTTTAATTTTAGCGGAACAGGTAATACTCTTAACTGCAACAACCCAGTCGTAAGAAATTTAGTTCTTGATTGCCTAAGATATTGGACATCTGAATACCATATCGACGGATTCAGGTTTGACTTGGCAAGTATATTAGGACGCGATCCGTGGGGTGCACCCCTCAGTAATCCACCG
This sequence comes from Synechococcus sp. NOUM97013, assembly GCF_014279815.1. Classification (NCBI taxonomy): domain Bacteria; kingdom Bacillati; phylum Cyanobacteriota; class Cyanophyceae; order Synechococcales; family Synechococcaceae; genus Synechococcus; species Synechococcus sp. NOUM97013. The sequence goes on from NZ_CP047941.1 coordinate 2,444,619, forward strand.
CTACTAGAATCGCTCGCCTTTGACCCAATTTTATCGTCGTGCAAATTAATTGCAGAAGCCTGGGATGCTGGTGGCTTATATCAGGTCGGTACATTTCCTGCATTTGGACGATGGTCTGAGTGGAATGGAAAATATAGAGACACCCTAAGACGCTATTTAAAAGGTGATGACGGCCAACTGGGTGAAATGGCTCAAAGAGTTCAAGGATCCCCTGATCTCTATCAATGGAACGGTCGGTCACCGGCGACATCGATTAATTTCATTACCTGCCACGATGGATTTACTTTGGCAGACTTAGTTTCCTTTAATGGAAAGCATAATGAAGCAAATGGAGAAAATAATCAAGATGGTGGGAATGACAATTACAGCTGGAATTGTGGCGCTGAAGGTTGGACAGATGACAGCAATATCCTCTCACTGCGAAGCAAACAATGCATGAATGCTCTCAGCATGCTGATGACAAGTAGAGGAACACCCATGTTACTCATGGGGGATGAATTTGGAAGATCACAACAAGGAAATAACAACGCTTACTGCATTGATTCACCACTCACATGGGTTGACTGGAATTTATTAGAAAGCAATCACTTGCTTTTTGAATTCACACAAAAACTAATTCGCTTCAGGCATGTGCATCCATGCTTGCGCATCAACGACTTTACCCATCATGGAAGTAAATACTTTCCAAGCTGTAGCTTCCATGGCACATCGCCTTGGCAGGTCAATTGGTCTGATGATTCAAAACAACTTGCATGGCTTATGAGCTGCGACAAATCAGAAAATGATGACACTGACACTGTTTATGTTGCCACAAACACCGCTCACTATGCGACATGGTTTGATTTACCCTCATTACCCAATGGCTATGAATGGCATTTAAATTTCAATACTGGGGACAGCAAAACTCCCATGATTAATAAGTCCTCGCCATTCAGAGATCAAGGCATCCTAGTCGGTGAAAGATCCGTCGTTATTTTTTCTGCGTCTCGATCCGAGACGTAATCTCAAAAAAACCATCAAGCAATTTCAGGATTTTCAACCATGACACTTGCAATTAATGTCACCAAAGCTGAGAATTACGTGACCATGACTCTGAGTGGTGAAGTTGATACAAAAACAGCCCCAGATCTTTTACAAGAGCTGACCGCACTTGATTTACATACTCTTAGTCAATTACGTCTGGAGCTTGCAGAGGTTGGCTTCATGAGTAGCGCAGGACTCAGAGCTCTTGTTTTTGCAAAACAAAAAATGCCTCATAGCTCAAGTCTGTATGTCATCGGAGCTTCAACAGTAATTCGAGACACCATCACAAAAACCGGACTGGCTCAAGCAGTTGTCATGGTGGGCGCAGAGGGTGAAATTAAATGATATGGATAACACGATAAACAAACAAAAGCCAGAGAAATATGAAGCACCAGCATCAATGGAATTTTGGGATAATTTTACTGATTTCGCAACTGATCAGATCAAGCATTCTCCACTCGATGAATCACGTGCCTACAAATTGAGGCTGGCATATGAGGAATTAATTTCTAACATTATTCGATATGCAAATAATGCAACTGATCAGGAAGGTGACTTCGCCAGGCTAGAAGTGTCTTTGAGTATCAAAACCATTGACTCTAAGCCATGGCTGATCTTACAGACCAAAGACAATGGTGTTCAATTCAATCCAAACTTTTACAATCGATCACCAATTGATACCGAGCAGCCAGTAGCCGAACGACAGATTGGCGGGCTCGGAATTTTTCTGATTGAGCAATCAGTGGACAAGGCCACATACGAGTGGAGAGACAACAAAAACGTATATCAACTAAAAATGAGTTGCTGAACAACTTAAAATAATCGATTTAAATTGATTGCTTGACAATGCCAACAAATTAGTCGTTAAAGCCAGCCAGTCAGTCAGCAATAGCAAAGGTCATATTTTAATTTTTTGAAAGTACGCAATCAATGGTTAGCCATAATGAGTTGCAGGATTACACTTGGAGCCAGCATTATTTAATTCTCTGAGGATGCAAAAATTAAAGCCCGAAAATTCATAAAAGACTAATTAATTCATTATTGGTGATTTAAAAACGTCCATGTCAGCAAATTAATATTTCAGGGGGAAATCAAACAAGCTTGTTCAGGCATTTATTCCTAAGCTGTAGATAAAGACACGGGAAATGCTCTTTAACACCACCCCGTCCGTGCGCCAAAAGTATTGGCTCGTCGTTGTGGCGGGCTGTCTAGGTGCTTTCGCCAATCTGCACCCATACGAGCTGTACGTCAATACGAGTTTGACGCTTGGGATGAGTATCGGACTTTTTATCCTCTTCGTCGCCAGAGGCTGGTGGGGATTCGCGGTGGCAATCCCTGCAGGTTTAATGAATATAGATTTTCTAGGACGTTATTACTCATTCATTATCTACATGATTGAGATATTAGTTCTAACACTATGCATCAATAGTCGCCATGGAAATCGCTTACTAGAAAAAGGTCATATTATTATTATTGGTTTTCTATTTTGGCTGGCAATAGGAGCCCCTTTACATTATCTGTCTCACTACTTTCTGGTTGGACTAACCCACAATGAAGCCTTTACACTGGCAGAAAAAGCACTGTTGAATGGTGTCGTCAATATATTGATTGCATTCATTGCTTATTCAGCTATTTCCTTATTTAAAAATCAACGGAAATCCAAAAGAGCGCAAGTCTCTATTCAGGCCTTAACACTTTCAACCGTTTACAGCCTGATTGTGTTTATTTCATTATTCACAGCTTCTGCACTCTTTAATAATGTCAATACAATGCAGGCTAAAAATCTTTCAATATTCTTTCGCGACCAAGCTGCATACATTTTCGACACATTGAGCCTAAGCAGCTCACAAGAGGAGCAAGAAAAAATTATTCAGTATATGGAGTCGCAAAATGTATTTTTCCGTTGGGAGAATTTAAATTCTCCAGGTCAAGTCGTAACGACAAACAATCAAGATATCGATTCAATTATGGAATCTTATAAGCCTTCATCGGTTCGCACACCACTCTCGAGGCTTGCTGCTGAACTAGCAGAGCCACCGAACAAAATTAGGTTGTTGATGCCTCCAAGTGATGACAAAGCACGGCTACTTAAAAAAATTGAGATGAGCTATTGGAAAGTAAGACTCTACAACGAAAATGAAGCTGTCACAATCATTCAGCGCGCTCTACCGAGTTTTAATGCTCTCATTAGTTTTTACCGCAGCATGCTAAATATATTGATCATCAGCCTTGTGATCGGAATCGTTATTAGTGTTGTTATATCAATCACAATACAAAGAGAATTCGTTTCTGTCCTAAAACCAAAAAGCAAGCATGCAAGCGCTAGCATCAAAAAGGAAAGAGCTGCTAATGATGAGGATATTTATCTACAACTTTCACCCATATGTGAAGTTAGTGAACTTGCGAGCAAAGTCAACGAGAGAACAGCAGTCATTGAGGCTAGTAAGGAGCAAATCGAGGAGCTCAACAATATTGCACAACAGCAATTGAGTACAGCTGGTGAAATCCAGCAATGCTTTCTTGGAGTTCGTGACGAATGTGCTGAAGAACCTGATGTCAGTCTCTTTATGCGCCCTGCATACAATGCAGGTGGAGATTGGTACGATATATTTGAGGTTAACAGTAAGACCTATATTGTTGTCGCAGATGTTTGTGATAAAGGAGTGGGTGCAGCACTCTTTATGTCTGTGTTTCGAAGCCTCATTCGATATTCTGCAGAGTCACTCTGCATTCAAAATCCCGAAACGACAGAGCCACTGGATCAAGTCATAGAGAGCGTCAATAATTATATGAGCACGAAACATGCTGCTACTACTATGTTTGCCACTGTATTTTTAGCCTGTATCAATAGGGATCTCAAACAACTTGATTACGTACTAGCAGGCCATGAACCACCTATCCTCCTGAGCTCGAAAGGAGACAGCTACGAATTTGAATATTCTGGGCCAGCGATTGGTTTATTTCCAGACACAGATTATTCAATTGGAACCACTAAATATGATACTGGTTCAATACTAGTGGGCTACTCCGACGGAGTTGTCGATGCTCGGAACACCGAGGATATTTCTTACGGACACGAAAGGTTGATGCAGCTAATTTTAAAACTCAAAAAAAGTGACTCGAATCTAAAAGCCAAAACAATCACTGATACTCTTGTCCATGAACTTGATGAGCATATTGGTGAAGCAGCTCAATTTGATGACATAACTGCTGTGGCAGCTATCCTGTAATTATATTAATCAAGTGTGCTTTGATTGAAGACAGTATTTAGAAGGAAAGTTAGCTTCAAACATATCAGTTCTCACCCATTAGAAGCCAGTCTCAAACAACTTTCATTGCCAATAGAAAGCCAAGGTACGCGCTAGAAAAACAACCAAACCTGAAATCCTGCAACAAATGCAGGTGAGGCATCAGGATCTCCACCACGATTCATAATTAATTGGACATTAGGCATCAGTTTGATACTTTGGTTCAGGTTAAAACTATAGTTAACTTCAGTAGACCATTCAGTACCGGGTTGATATGTATCTGGATCCAAACCAGGCAAAAAATAATCACTATTAAAGGAGGCATAGCTCGTTCCAACACTGAATGTGTCGAAAGGTCTTTGAGGGAACAAACCCTCAATCACAAGACCCGCTTGTCCACCTGAGAGAAAATCTTGGACATTGGGATTCAATCCCACACCGCCACTCAAGAAAACACGATGATCCAAACCCAAAGAGAACCCTGGAATCTTCAAGCTAAGAATTCCATAGGCACCATTATTTTGAGATTCGGCAGACCCTAGATCAGCCACAGCCTGATAAGATCCTGACCCAAACCAACCACCAAGAGTCATCGTCCCGGCCGGCAAGTTGGACTGATAAATTGCATTCGCTTGATCGCGAGAGGAGACCTTTAAAGCGCGGGTTTGCTGATTGAGTTGAACAGGAATTTGTGCATCTATAACGATTGGGACACGCAATTCCGCAAAGTGAGCAACTCCATTTCCTTGGTTGAACCGAAAATCCATACCATGATATTTAGGAGCAAATGTGTTCGGAGCAATCTGATAAATTCCATATCTTAAGTTCGCTTTGTTTGAATCGCCAAACGCAACAACTGCACCGTAGCTATTGAAAGGATTGCCAGGTATGTCAATCATCGAGGGGACCCCTTCTGCCCAACCACAAAGACCAAAACTAGAAAAATAACATTGGATGGGATTAACAGTAAAATCTTGAGCTTGCATCAATTTTCCTAATTTGACCATAGAGATGAGCTCACCTTCCGCTTGATATTCCAAATTCAAATAATTGAGCCGTGCGATCGGGCCATTGCCAAAATTCCACTGTGTGTTGAGCTGATTCGGAATCGATGACGAAAGGATCTGACCTGCACGCTGCGTAAAAAGAGCGTTGATAGCAATCTTCGATTCAAAAGGTTGATGATCGTGCTGTTCATGCACACTCGATTTTTGCTGCTGAGGAGAAAGATTGCTTACCGCCTTCAGAGGCATCAAACGAAAACCTAAATTAATCAGATTTGACGACGTTGGCTGAACCGGAGGAGAGGAAAACGACGCGTTATTTTGGCTCAGTATCGACGCATTAAGTTCAAACCAATCCGGTGTCGACAAAGCTCGGTTTAAATTCCATCCCTCTTTCAATGAAATAATCGGAAGCACTTGGCTCGATTGCCGATCTTTAAGACGTTCAGATTTGTTTTCTTGATCCGTTGTTAGATCCGCCTCAATCTCACCGCGATGCTCCCGACCAGAGTGACCTTGCTGATCGCTATAAAAAGCATTCTCAGCACGAGAATTCTGTGCTGCTGAAACAGTTCCCGCCACACCCAAGGCAAAAAGCCAAGCCAACAATCGACCTCGAGGGATGCAGGCGAGCTTGGAATCATTCAGGCCAAGAAAAAACAAATCATTCTCCGATGATTCGGATTAATTTTAGACCGTTTATTGATGAAAAGGACGACTAAATCAAGCAAGTTCAAATTCTCTACTGGCAACACTTTTGAGGCGTCCAGGGCTATTGAGACGCGGTCATGTCACGTTCAGCTTCAAGGGATGCCCCAATAGGAAAGTGCCGCTCAGCGATGAGCCACCCAGCTGCTCAGCAACCAGCCCACTCCATCAAGCAGCCAGCAAGGTGGGACAATCGCCAACTAACTTCACCTGTTTTCACCATGCGCAGCAACGGTTGCGGCGACCTGCGCGAGCAGACCATCGACAAGCAGGTGCAACTGTGCGGCTGGGTGGACCGACGCCGTGATCACGGTGGAGTGATCTTCATTGACCTCAGAGACCGCAGCGGCACGGTGCAGATCACTGTTGATCCTGATCTGGGAGCAGAGGCGTTCGCGGTCGCCGAGCATCTCCGCAGCGAAACCGTGCTGCTGGTTGAGGGGAAAGTCCGCGCCCGTCCTGCCGAATCCCTCAACGACAAGCTGGCCACGGGGGCCGTTGAAGTGCTGGCCAGCAGCATCTCTGTGCTGAACAGCGTCAAGGGCAACCTGCCGTTCCCCGTCTCGGTGCACGACGAGGAAAACACTCGCGAAGAGTTGCGACTGCGTCACCGCTATCTGGATCTGCGCCGCAAGCGCATGAACGACAACCTACGCCTACGGGCCCAGACCATCCAGGCCGCCCGTCGCTTCCTGGAGGACGAAGGCTTCATCGAGGTGGAGACCCCGGTGCTGACTCGTTCCACCCCGGAAGGTGCACGTGACTACGTGCTGCCAAGTCGGGTCTGCGGCGGCGAATGGTTCGCCCTGCCCCAGTCCCCTCAGTTGTTCAAGCAGCTGCTGATGGTGGGCGGCATCGAGCGGTACTACCAGGTAGCCCGCTGTTTTCGCGACGAGGATCTGCGCGCTGACCGCCAGCCGGAATTCACCCAGCTGGACATCGAAATGAGCTTCATGGATCAAGAGCAGATCCTGGAGCTAAACGAAGCGCTGATCTGCTCCATCTGGAAGGCAGTCAAAGGCATCGATCTGCCGCGGCCCTTCCCGCGCATGACCTGGCATGACGCCATGGAGCGCTACGGCACAGACCGGCCCGACACCCGCTATGGCATGGAGCTCACCAACGTGAGCGACATCGTCAAGGACATGGGCTTCAAGGTGTTCAGCGGCGCCGTGAAATCCGGTGGCGCGGTGAAGTGCATTGCGGTTCCCGGCGGCAATGACGCCCTTTCCAACGTGCGCATCAAGCCTGGCGGCGATGTGTTCAGCGAGGCTCAGAAAGCCGGTGCCGGTGGCCTGGCCTTCATCCGAGTTCGGGATGGCGGCGAAATCGACACGATCGGCGCCATCAAGGACAACCTCAGCGATGCGCAGAAGCAGGAGCTGCTCAGCCGCACCGGCGCGGAACCCGGCACCTTGCTGCTGTTCGGAGCCGGCGACACCGCCACGGTGAACAAAGCCCTCGACCGGGTGCGCCAGTACTTGGCCAAAGATCTGGGCATGGTCAAGGCCGACCGGGACAACGACCAGTGGAACTTCCTCTGGGTGGTGGACTTCCCGATGTTCGAGTTCAACAGCGACGAGAACCGCTACGAGGCATTGCACCACCCCTTCTGCGCCCCCAATACCGAGGATCTCGGCAGCGATGCGTCGAAGTGGGCCGACACCCTGCCGGGTGCCCGGGCCCAGGCCTACGACCTGGTGCTCAATGGCCTTGAGCTCGGCGGTGGCTCCCTGCGCATCCATGACTCCGCCCTGCAGCGCCAGGTGTTGCAGACCGTTGGATTACCTCTTGAGGAAGCTCAGGAGCAGTTCGGCTTCCTGATGGACGCTCTCGATGTGGGTGCACCTCCCCACGGCGGCCTGGCCTTCGGTGTGGACCGAATGGTGATGCTGCTGGCCGGCGAGGAATCGATCCGCGACACCATTGCCTTCCCCAAAACCCAGCAAGCGCGCTGTTTGATGACCAGTGCACCGGGCGGCGTGGCCGACAAGCAGCTCGAGGAACTGCATGTGGCCAGCACCTGGGTCAATCCAAGTGAGGAAGACCAGAACTAGAACCCGAACAGAAACCGGCGTTTCCGAGCACTGAGCCTCGGATGGATCAACCCTGGAAGAGCAGTCAGCCTTCCAGGGTTTTTTTGTCCGACAAACCACGATCGACGGGACATGCCCCGATCCGCTGGAGCGGCGGCAATGACCTGCTCCGCCTGTATCTGCAGGACATTGGTCGGGTGGATCTGCTCACCAGTGAGGAGGAGGTGACCCTCTCGCGCCAGGTGCAGCAACGGGAGAAGCTGCTGGTGCAAGAACGTGATCTGAGCACTCGGCACGCAGCGATCCGGGTGCTCCTGGACCTCGAGGAACTTCAGCTGCGTGAAGCCAATCAGGTCAGCCACTGGCCCACCCGGCAGGAATGGGCACGGGCTGCTGCACTGCCACTGGAGGAACTCAACCATCAGCTCAATGAGGGCTACACCCTCTGGGCGGATGAAGTTGGGCTAGAAGCCAAGGAGCTTCAGCGACGACTGCGGGAAGGCCGCCGAGCCAGGGATCGAATGATCCAGGCCAACTTGCGCCTGGTGGTGGCCGTGGCCAAGAAATATCAGCAACGGGGCATGGAGCTGCTTGACCTCGTGCAGGAGGGCACCCTCGGCCTGGAACGGGCGGTGGAGAAATTCGATCCCACCCGCGGCTTCCGCTTCAGCACCTACGCCTACTGGTGGATCCGCCAGGGCATCACCCGGGCCATTGCCACCCAGAGCCGCACCATTCGCCTGCCGGTTCATGTCACCGAAAAGCTGAACCGAATCAAACGGGTGCAGCAGGAAATCGCTGCAGAAAAAGGGCGTCTGGCCTCCGTGAGCGATCTGGCCAAGGAGCTCGGACTCAGCGAAGAGACCGTGCGGCAGACCCTCGCGCGCGTTCCTCGGTCTATCTCCCTCGAAACCCGGGTCGGCAAAGACCAGGACACCCAGCTGGGAGATCTGCTGGAAGACGGCAAGGCCACACCAGAGCAAACACTCACCCGTGATGCCCTCCACGACGATCTAGAACTGCTGCTCGACGAACTCTCACCGCGGGAGGCGGAAGTAATCCGCAGTCGCTTCGGCCTGGAAGACGACCATCCCCGCACCCTGGCGGAAATTGGCGAAGCGATGGCACTGTCACGGGAACGGGTGCGTCAGATCGAGACGCGCGCCCTGCTGAAACTGCGGCAACCGCAACGACGCTCCAAGGTGCGGGATTACATCCAGGGCCTTGATTCCTGAGCCCACGCCTCTCCATCCACCGCACAGCCCACCACCATGTCCAGCGCACCCCAAATCGACATCGGCATCGACCAGGCTGAACGTGAGCAGATCACGGCCGGGCTGAGCCGACTGCTCGCTGACACATACGTCCTCTACGGCAACACCCACGGGTTCCATTGGAACGTCACCGGTCCGATGTTCAACACCCTGCATCTGATGTTCATGGATCAGTACACCGAGCTCTGGAACGCGCTGGACGTCATTGCTGAGCGCATCCGGTCCCTTGGTGTGGTGGCACCGCACGGTGGGTCGACGCTGGCGTCCCTGGCCTCCATCAAGGAAGCCCCGCAGCAACCGGCCGCCCTCGACATGGTGCGTGAACTCGTGGCTGGCCATGAAGCCGTGGCCCGCACGGCCCGCAGTGTGTTTCCCCTGGTGGAAGCGGCCAGTGACGAACCGACGGCCGACCTGCTGACTCAACGATTGCAGGTCCACGAAAAAACGGCCTGGATGCTGCGCAGCCTGCTGGAAAGCTGAAGCCCGGGCTCAACAGAACGCAAGGCACGTGCGATCGCAGGCTGGAGGCCTTCAGCACCGCCAGATCAGAGGGTCCTCGGTAGATTGAAGAATCGCCCGAGGGTTCATGGCCAAGTTCGTCTTCGTCACCGGTGGAGTGGTCTCCAGCATCGGGAAGGGCATCGTGGCCGCGAGCCTGGGACGGCTGCTGAAATCACGTGGATACAGCGTTTCCATCCTGAAACTGGATCCGTATCTCAACGTGGATCCGGGCACGATGAGTCCGTTCCAGCACGGCGAAGTATTCGTCACCGAAGACGGCGCCGAGACCGATCTCGACCTGGGGCACTACGAGCGTTTCACCGACACAGCGATGTCACGCCTAAACAGCGTGACCACGGGCTCGATTTATCAATCGGTGATCAACAAGGAACGCCGTGGCGACTACAACGGCGGCACGGTTCAGGTGATTCCACACATCACCGGTGAAATCCGCGATCGCATCCACCGCGTAGCGGCCAACAGCAATGCCGATGTGGTGATCACCGAGATTGGCGGCACCGTCGGTGACATCGAATCGCTGCCGTTTCTGGAAGCCATTCGTGAATTCCGTGGTGATGTGGGTCGCCATGACCTGGCCTACATCCACGTCACCCTGCTGCCCTACATCGGCACCTCCGGAGAACTGAAGACCAAGCCCACCCAGCACTCGGTGAAGGAGCTGCGTTCGATCGGCATCCAACCCGACGTGCTGGTGTGCCGCAGCGACCGGGAGATCAACGACGAGCTCAAGCGCAAGATCGGGGGCTTCTGCGGGGTGCCGGAACGGGCGGTGATCCCGTCGCTCGATGCCGACAGCATCTACGCAGTCCCGCTCACCCTGGAAGACCAGGGGCTCTGTCGTGAGGTGCTGGATGTGCTCCAGCTGGAGGATCACGACAGCGACATGACCCGCTGGGCGCAGCTGGTGCACAAACTGCGCAACCCCGGACCCACCGTCAAGGTGGCCCTGGTGGGCAAATACGTGCAGCTCAACGATGCCTACCTTTCGGTGGTGGAAGCGTTGCGGCATGCCTGCATCGCCCAGGACGCTTCCCTGGATCTGCACTGGATCTGCGCCGAACAGATCGAAGCCGATGGAGCTGACACGCTGCTCAAGGGCATGGATGCGGTGGTGGTGCCTGGCGGCTTCGGCAACCGCGGCGTCGACGGCAAGGTGGCAGCGATCCGCTGGGCCCGCGAGCAGCGGGTGCCCTTCCTTGGCCTTTGCCTGGGCATGCAGACAGCCGTGATCGAATGGGCCCGCAACCAGGCCGGGCTCAGCGGTGCTTCCAGCGCCGAACTCGCCCCCGACACCACCCATCCGGTGATTCACCTGCTGCCGGAACAGCAAGATGTGGTCGACCTGGGCGGCACGATGCGCCTTGGGGTCTACCCCTGCAGGATCGCCGAGGGCTCCATGGCCGAACGGCTCTATGGCGATGAAGTGGTGTATGAGCGCCATCGCCACCGCTACGAGTTCAACAACGCGTACCGCAATCTGTTCCTGGAGTCGGGCTACCGCATCAGCGGCACCTCCCCGGACGGACGCCTCGTGGAACTGATCGAACTGCCAGGCCATCCCTTCTTCACCGCTTGTCAGTACCACCCCGAGTTCCTGTCACGGCCCGGACAACCGCACCCGCTGTTCCGAGGTCTGATCGAAGCGGCGCAGCAACGACTCCCCTCCAGCCCCAGTGAAGCGTTGCGGCAGCAGAGCAATGCCAGCGTCGTGAGCAGCACCCCTCAAGGCAGCCTCAACCCTTGAGTGTTGAGCGATCCATGACCAGCCTGCCTGTGGTGGAGACCTTTCACTCCCTGCAGGGAGAGGGTTTGCATGCAGGTCGCAGCGCCTTTTTCATCCGCTTGGCCGGCTGCAATGTGGGCTGCAGCTGGTGCGACACCAAACACTCCTGGCCGGCAGAATCCCACCCCCAGCAAAGCGTCGACAGCCTTGCCACAGCAGCTGCCCAGGCTGGGAAGGCCGGCGCTGCCTTTGTGGTGATCACAGGAGGAGAACCGCTGCATCACAACCTTGATGCCCTCACCGCTGCCATTCGGCGCGGCTGTGATTTGCCGGTGCACATCGAGACCAGTGGCGTCGACCCACTCAGCGGAGCAATTGACTGGGTCACGCTCTCTCCGAAACGGCATCGCCCACCGCTGCCGGAGCTACTTACCAGTTGCCATGAGTTGAAGGTGGTGATTCATGAACCGGACGATCTGCTGTTCGCTGACGTCGTCTCCGCTCAGGCTCCACAGGCGCAGTGGCTTCTGCAACCGGGCTGGGACAGCCAGGAAGGACAGCAACTGGCTGTCACCAAGGCACAAGGCGATGGCCGCTGGCGCTTGAGTCTGCAAAGCCATAAGTGGCTCGGCGTGCGCTGAATCGATACAACAAGCGCGAGCCATTGTCGTCGTCATGCAGGGCATCCATCGGCCGCTGTTCCCAGCACTGACGCTGGCGTTAGCACTCAGCCCTGGCATCGGCGCACTGAAAGCGCAGCCACTGCCACCGGAACGCATTCCTGACCGCACCGGAGTCTCGAACCTGGCCTTGCTCAGCAGTTCCCGTCCCCGGCAGCTACCGCCCTCACACCGACCCTTCCTTGCCGGACAGACCCTGCAAATGGTCTATCCACTACCGTTTCCAGCTGAGGAGGTGCAGCCCTACGGATGGCGCTACTCCAACCAACGCCAGCGCTGGCGCATGCATGTCGGACACGACCTGATTGCGCCCGCAGCAACACCAGTGTTGGCGATGCTCTCGGGACGCGCACAATTGGTGCAAGCGATCGATGGCTACGGCCTGACGGTGTTGCTGGACCATGGTCGCGGCTGGCAGACGGTGTATGCCCATCTGCAATCGGCTGAGGTGCGACCCGGTGCACTGGTGAAAGCGGGCGAACCGATCGGGCGCGTCGGACGCAGCGGATTCGCCAGCACCGACCACCTGCATGTGGAGCTGCGAAGGCTGGACGGTCAGCAGGCTTACGCCTTGGATCTTGGACCGCTACTGCCCCATCACTGACAGCACGGTGAGCACCGTCCCTCAGAGCTTCACTGCCTCCTGCTGGCGCGTTTCCGCTTTCCAGACACGCCAACGCAGCTCAGCACCCTTGGGGAGGTCAACCACGATTGGCCAGGAGGCGTTGTAGGGAACCAGATAGGGCTGCTTGCCCAACGACAGGAAAGAACGCTTGGTGGGTTCGTCTGCAGGACAGGCCTTGCGCGTGCTGACCACCGCCATCGGTCCCTGCACCTCAAACAGCGCCTTGCCGGAAGCCTCAGGAAGCATGCGCATGGTCATCCCTGGGCCTGAGAGCCGCTGCACGTTGCAATCCAGGTCAACCTCCTGGCCGACGATCAGCTGGATGCGCCAGTCGATGGGCCGAGCGGAAATGATCGGATCCGAACTTTTGGGCAACAGACCCGAGGGCTGAATCACCCAACGCTGCAGCCCCGGTGCCGGTGCGGGATAGCCGCTCAGATCGAGACGAGGAACCGCTGCCGCAACCGTCGGCGTCAGCAGCAGCAGGGCCAGGCCGGATCCCGCGGCGGTGATCGGGGTCAACGGAACATGCGCGGACTTCGTCATCCCCTTCCGGGCAACAGAATGCACAGCATGACCGATTTCTCTGCGATCGCCTTGCTCTCCGGCGGGCTGGATTCCGCCACAGCGGCGGCGCTGGCGCAGGAAGCCGGCGGACGGGTGATCGGATTGTCGTTTGACTACGGCCAGCGACACCGACGCGAGCTGCAGGCGGCAGCAGCAATCGCTGACGATCTCAAGCTGGCGGAACACCACACGATCAGCGTGAACCTGGCCAGCTGGGGGGGGTCCTCACTCACGGACAGCGCGCAGGATCTGCCGGTTGATGGCGTGCAAGACGGGGTGATTCCCAGCACCTACGTACCCGGCCGCAACACGGTGTTCATCAGCATCGGGCTGAGCCTGGCGGAAGCCCGCAGCGCTGATCGTCTGGTGCTGGGGGTCAACGCCGTGGACTACTCCGGTTACCCCGACTGCCGGCCGGACTACCTGGAGGCCTTTCAGACCCTGGCGGATCTCAGCAGCAAGGTGGGCCGCGAAGGGCGGGGCCCGCGCCTGTGGGCACCACTGGTGGAGTGGAGCAAGCAGAAAATTGTGGAAGAGGCACTACGCCTGGGGGTCCCGATCGAACACACCTGGAGCTGTTACAGCGGCGGTGATCACCCCTGCGGCGTCTGTGACAGCTGCCGGATCCGCGATGCCGCGCTGCGGGAGGCTGGTCGGCCTGATCTCTGCAGCACCGCCAGCCGATGACACTGCTGCGCAGGCGATTGCCATGGCGTGAACCGGCTGAAGTCGCGGCTGTTCTGGCCCGCCTGCATGGAGAGCAGGGCCTCATCTGGCTGGACGGCGATGGCGGCGAACTTGGACGGCGCATCACCCTGGCGGCGGACCCTCTGGAGCAGCACTGCTGCCGCGGCCTGCCTGGCGATCCCGAGGCCACCAACCCCTTCAGCAGGCTGCGACAACTGAGCCCTGGTCACTGGACGGGCTGGCTGAGTTACGACGCCGCGGCCTGGACCGAACCGACCAACCCCTGGCGGCCTGATGCCATGGCCAGCCTCTGGATCGCGCGTCACGACCCCGTTCTGCGCTTTGACTTGCAGAGCAAAGAACTTCACCTCGAAGGCATCGACCCCATCCGCCTTGCCGCGATGGCGCTTCGACTGGAGACCCACCCAGTCGAAGCGATTCCACCCGAAACGACCGCAACACAACCGCTGGGTTGCCGATGGCACCGCCACAGCGACCGCGACGCGTTCATGGCCGGGGTGACGCGCATCCGCGAGCTAATCGCCAGCGGAGATCTCTTTCAGGCGAACCTCACCGCTTGTGCAAGCGCCACTCTTCCAGAGCACACGAGCAACCTGGCGCTCTACCAACGCCTGCGCCACCGTTGCCCCGCCCCCTTCAGCGGTCTGCTGGTCGGCAGCGGCGGCGCCGCAGGCGAAGCCGTGCTGTCCACCTCACCGGAGCGGTTTCTGGAAGTCTTGCCTGATGGAGCCGTGCAGACGCGACCGATCAAAGGCACCCGTCCACGCCATCCCGATCCAGGCATCGACGATGACCTGGCTGCCGAACTGGTGTGCAGCGCCAAAGACCGTGCCGAGAACGTAATGATCGTGGATCTGCTGCGCAATGACCTCGGCCGTGTGTGTGTCCCAGGATCCGTGCAAGTGCCGGATCTGGTGCGCCTGGAGAGTTACGCACGCGTGCACCACCTCACCTCCGTGGTCACCGGTCAGCTGAAAGCCGGCACCACCTGGGTGGATCTGCTGGAAGCCAGCTGGCCGGGCGGCTCCATCACAGGAGCACCCAAGCTGCGGGCCTGCCAACGCCTGCAGGAGCTGGAACCGCTGGGACGTGGTCCCTACTGCGGATCAATCCTGCACATCGACTGGGACGGCCGCTTCGACAGCAACATTCTGATTCGCACCCTGCTGCGCAAGGAGGCTGACCTGCGCTTGCATGCCGGCTGCGGCATCGTCGCCGACTCGGATCCCGCCGCCGAAGCCGACGAATTGGACTGGAAACTGCTGCCGCTGCTGGAGGCGCTCACATGACCCCTGAAGCACTGGCGTGGCATGACGGCCAATGGGGAGACAGCCACAACCTCCATCTGCCGCTCTCCGATCGCGGCCTGCAGCTGGCGGATGGGCTGTTCGAAACCGTGCTGATCCTTCACGGCAAAGCCCAACTGCTCCCGGCCCACCTGCAGCGCTGGCATCAGAGCGCGGCGCTGCTGGGGATGGCCACACCGCCAGATCAGGCCGTGCTGGACCCCTTGATCGACGACGCCATTGAGCGGGTCAATCTCAATCTCGGCAACAGCGCGGGTGCCCTGCGACTGAACTGGAGCCGGGGCAGCGTCGCCGGTCGCGGCATCGGCCTGCCCCAGGAGCCGCCTGATGCCACGCAGCATCGCTTCTGGTTAACACTGCAGCCCCATCAGCTCTGCTTCTCGCTGGCAAAAGCCTGGATCTGCACGCAGGAGCAGCGCAACGATCGCAGCCTGCTCAGCCGTTGCAAAACCCTGGCCTACGGCCAATCGATCCAAGCCAGGCGGGAAGCGCAGCGCCATGGAGCCGAGCTGGCACTGCTGCGCAACACACGTGGAGACCTCTGTTGCGGCGACAGTGCCAACCTGCTGGTGCTCCGTGAGGGCGAATGGATCACACCGCCACTCAGCAGTGGCTGCCTGCCTGGTGTGATGCGCGCGCAACTGCTCCAGCGTGGGTTGGCTCGGGAAGCCACGCTGGGCGCTGAACTGCAATCCGGCGATCAGGCGCTGCTGATCAACAGCCTCGGCTGCCGAGCCCTTCAGGCGGTCAATGGCCAAGCGATGACCGCTGATCTCCCGGCAGAAACGCTGTGGCGCCAATTGATCAGCTCCTGACACGGACGGCTGCCACGCGTTGACTTCATTGCCAATCTGATGCCGAGCGGCACGGCATCGGAGCGACGGGTCTGTGGCAACAACACTGCGACGCGAGCTGGGCATCACTTCCTTGATCCTCACGGTGGTCACCGGCACCATCGGCTCCGGATGGCTTTTGGCGCCGTATTTCTGCGCGCGCATCGCAGGTCCTTCGAGTCTGCTGGCCTGGCTGCTCGGCGGAGCCATGGCCTTCCTGCTGGCCATGGTCTTCGCCGAGCTGGGGAGCCTGGTGAACAGCTCTGGTGCGCTGGCCCAGATCCCCCTGCTCAGCCATGGCCGGTTCTCAGGCTTCGTGGGCGGGTGGAGCGCCTGGATCTCCTACGTCGCCCTACCAACGATCGTGTGCTGGCCCTGCTGCAGTACCTCTCCAGCGTCCTCCCCTGGCTCACCCGTGACGTGGGCAAGACCCAGATGCTCAGTGGTGCCGGTCAGCTGACGGCTGTGGCCCTGCTGGTGCTGTTCACCTGGATCAACCTCGCGGGCGTCAGCCGCCTGGCGCAGTGGATCGATGGACTGACGTTGTGGAAACTCCTGGTGCCACTACTGGTCTCCATCACCCTGATGCTGATCGCAGGCCACTGGAGCAATCTCAGCCTGGCGATGCCGGCCAGCGGCACGGTGGTGGAGGCGATCGGCAGCGGGGGCATTTTGTTCAGCCTGCTGGGCTTCCGTTCCGCCATGGACATGGCCGGAGAAGTGCGCAATCCGCAGCGCAACGTGCCGCTGGCGATGGCCGTTGGTCTCGGCATCTGCCTGCTGATTTATCTGGTGCTGCAGCTGAGTTTTCTGGTGAGCGTGCCTCCGGAGTCACTCCACAAGGGTTGGAGTCAGCTCAGCCTCACAGCCCATGGCGGACCGCTGGTGGCGCTGGCCGTTGGCCTGGGGCTGAGCTGGGTCGCCCTGGTGCTGTTGATCGATGCCGTGGTGTCACCGAGTGCTACAGGGATGGCTTATCTCGGCATCTCGGCACGCGTGAGCTGGATGATGGGCGAATGCCGTCTGCTTCCCGGCGCGCTCGGACGCCTGAACAGCCGCGGCGTTCCCCACTGGGCGTTGCTGAGCAGCCTGATCATCAGCATGCTCCTGCTGTGGCTCACACCCAGCTGGCAGGGGCTGGTGAGCTTTCTCACATCCACCCAGATCATTGCCCTGGCCATGGGACCGGTGAGCTTGCTGGCGCTGCGGCGTCAGTTGCCGGACGCTGAGCGGAGATTTCAGGTGCCCTGCCCTCGGATGTTCTGCAGCCTTGCCTTCGTGATGGCCACGTGGGCCACCAGCTGTACAGGCCGTACAGCCCTGGAAGGTGCCGTGCTGGTGATCAGCATTCCCAGCCTGATGTATGTGCTGGTGCGCAGTGTCCAGGGCCAAGCCATGGACCTCAAAGCCGGGCTGTGGTGGGGTCTTTATTTGGGTCTGTTGACCCTCGACATGGAACTGTTTTCCCAAGGGCAACGCTGGGCCTTACCCACCGGCTGGCACCTCGTTCTTCTGGCGGGTCTGGCGCTAGCGGTGATGCCGATGGCCGTCAACAGCGCGTTGCCGCGTGCCTCAGCCCATGCCCTCACCAACCTGACGCAGCCGCCTGATCCAGATTGAGACCGGGTGCAACCCGTTCCAGCTGCTGACGGCTGAGGCGAGGCATCACTAGCAGCTTCAAAGGATCACGGCCCGCACCCACGAAGGGATCCGTCGGGGTGGGGAGCCACGACGGCAACACCGGCTGCGAGCGCAGGTGGTAGTCAAAGAAGCCACGCGCCATCCCCTTGAGCTGCGTCCTGGCGAACGACAGATCGGGGCCGAGAACCGCGGGAGGCAGGTCTGACGTGCCCTCCAGAAACGACAGATGCGTGCCGTTGTTCTGCAGCACCAGAAGCGACCCCTGCTGCTGGATCCAACTGAAGGGGATCAACTGCTGAGAGAGGGAGGGAGCAAAAATGTCGTGAGTCCCCGACACCACCAGGATCGGAACGGCCAGTGCCTGCATCGAGGAGGCACTGAAGATCGGATTGGTTACAGGATTGATGGCAACGGCGACCTTCACGCGCGGATCGCGAAAGCTCTGGCGTTGAATCACTTGGTCGTACCCGGAACACTGCCAGACCATGGCGGGATTGAGCACCACGACCTTCGGATCCGACAGCTGACGGCACTGACGTTCGAGGGCCGCCCAGTCGAGCTCTGCCCCTGCCAACGCCATGACGGTGTAACCCCCGAGAGACTGACCCAGCAGACCTACCTGTTGGGTATCCACGCGAGCACCCCAACGTTGCTCCACCTGATCGATCAGCGCACTCACATCCAGGGGCTGAGCAAACCAAGCCTTCACCGGTGGAATCAAGCCAGTGCCCTGAATCACTGCCTGAACGGCATCGGCGCTGGTGAATGGAAAGTTCAGCGACGCCACGGCGTAACCATGGCTGGCCAGATGTCGCCCCGCATAGAGCAGCGCATTCATGTCGGTGTTGAGACCAGGGGCGATGGCCACCAACGGAGCAGGGCTGTCTGCGGTCGACGTCTCCGGCAGGTAGGTGATGGCGCTAATGCGCTCGCCTTCAGGACCCTTGTATTGAAAAGGGATCTGACGGAACGGGATGGATCCCTCAGTCGTCAAAGGCGTGAGCTCGTCTCCTGCAAAAGGGATCGCCGTGCCGCTGGTCAGGGTGTCGAACATTGCCCCCTGCTGAGCCAGCCCCAACGTGAGGGATTGCGCGAGGGACAACACCGCTGCGACGTTCACGGGAAGCCGCTGGGTGGGATAAGCCTCCAAGACATTCACCAACCGCAGTCCTCCGGGCTTTGCCGCACCAAGCACCAGAGCCGAGGCCAGCCCTGGCTCAGCGACCGTCACCGGTTGGTCCAGCACCTTCACCAGCTGCTGGAGTGACCGACGGCCCAGCGGCGTGCTCAGCAGATTGGACACCGACACCACATCCACCGGTAACGGCTGACTGAGCGCCGTGCGCAGAGCCTCTCGCTCCGCAGGTTTCAAACGCCGCAGGATCGGTTTCAGTCCTGACGCGACGGCACCGGTCTCGCTGAATTGCCGCAGCTCCGGCACAGAAACATCTCTGGCGAACTCGCCAAAGCGAAACACAATGCGCTCAGCCGCCACACTCGCTGATCCGGAACTGACAAGTAGTCCGGTGATCAGAGAACCGAGCCAAGAACGCAGACTGCTCATCTTGATACCACCACTGGCTGCATGATCACCCGCATCCGAGTGCAAGCCAAAGCGGAACAGCATCCACCCGCCCTACAGACCAGGGATGAGACGCAGCACGGCCTGCGACCAGCCGACCCCGTGCGGTGATGGTGCCAACTGATAAAGACCCGCCTCAAGGCCTGATTTCAAAGCCGGGTGCGGTCCATTGGCACCGGGAACCACCACCGCACAATCGCTGGCGTCCAGCAAGGGCAGATCGTTCGGCGAATCACCAAGACCCAGCACCTTCACATCCGGACACCCCAGATGCTGCTTCAGCCGCTGCAACGCCTTGCCCTTGCTGACGCCCAGACCCAAGAGGTGCCCGAGGCGATTGCCTTGCACCACCGTCAGTTGCCGTTGGGCCGCGAGAGCCTTCAGCTTGTCGCGTGACGCAGGGTCCGTCGGCGACACAAAAGGAACGCTGCATTGACGCCGCTGCGCCTGGAGCAATGCGTCTCCCTGGAGCCCCAGCAAGCGGTCAGCATCGTCGGCATTGAGATCATCCAGGGCCTGCAAGGGTTGCCCCAAGTCCTGGGCGAGCTGATTCAACTGTGGTCGCAGCTCTTGCCAGCTGGGGCCCAGAGCCAGATGCCAGGGTTCGCCATCCGGTGTTTCCCCGTGAATCGCCCCACCGTTTTCAACAATGAACGGGTCACGCAATCCGATCTGCTTGCGAAAACGCGCCACCTCTTCGGCGGTCTTACTGGTGCAAGGAATCACAGGGACACCACAACGCTGCAGTCGCTGAATGGCTGCTTTGGCGGGGGACCAGTCGTAGTGATGGTCCATCAAGGTGCCGTCCAAATCCGTGACGACCCACCACAGGGATTGCGGAGTCGGGGATTGGGTAGTCATTGTCATCACTGAACCAACCACAGCACTGCGTAAGGCTCCAGGGCATGCAGCCTGCGCGGGTCAAGCACCTGACCGCTGAAACAATCGGTCCAGGCCGTCTCTGGATCACCGCCGAGCCGTGCTGGGTCCAAGGTCAGACGGGATGACGTCATGTTGTGCACGGCCACAAGACTCTGACCGCCATGGGTGCGGCGCAACACCACGCGATCCATCCTCTCGGGACTGAGCAGCTCCATGTCGGCATCGGGATGGAGCGCTGGCAACTCCGCCCGTCGTGCGAGTGCTTGCTTCATCACCGTCAGCACGGCCGTCGCATCACTCTCTGGATCCTCAAGACGACGTTCCAGCGTTGATGCCTTGAACTGAGGCCGATTCAGATCGCGGCGATGGCCACTGATGCGGAATCGGGCCAGATCATTGGGTGTGGCAAGGATGGCAGGGAGATAGAACGCCGGCACTCCGGGCAGCACCAACATCAGCAGATGGGTCAGCAGAAACCGTTCCCGCTGAAGGTGAGCGGGATCGATTCCCCCATCAGCCATCGCACTCCACCAACTGATGTTGATCTCATAGGGAACCTCCTCTCCCGAGGCCAGGCGGCGATGACTGACCAGACCGCCACGCTGTTCACAGTCGATCAACAGATTCAACAGACGCTGCTGCGGCATCAATCCCTCCAAGGGTCTCAATCCCACGCCGTCGTGGCAGGCGGTGAAATTGAGCAATGAGGTGGATTTCGGCAGGTCCGGCCAACGGGCCAACCAGCTGTTGAGCAGATCTGCAGAGCCACTGATCGCTGCTTCCAGCAGCAGGGGTGGCAAGGGAAAGTTGTAGGCCAGATGCGCCTCTCGCCCACTGCGCAGATAAGACAGGTTCTCCTGTTCAGGAACGTTGGTCTCGGTCACAACGACACCACCGTCGCCACAAGCATGGGACATCAAATGGCGCAGCACTTCCACCAGCTGATGCGCCTCAGGACGGTGAATGCAGTCGGTGTGCGGCTCTTTCCAGACGAAACCCACGGCATCGAGTCGAATCCAGCGCACGCCATGGGACAGCTTCTGTTTCAGCAGGCGCACGAATCCGAGCAGCACCTCTGGATGCCGCCAGTTCACATCCACCTGATCGGGACCAAACGTGGTCCACACCTGACGCTGGCCGGAAGGGCCCTGCAAGCGGGTGAACAATGCGGAACTGCGGGGGCGCACGACTGAATCCCAGCAGGGATCCGGCTCTGCCTCCAGAACACAGAACCGACCGGGTGCCTCGTCGCGCAGAAACTGACGCACCCACGGGTGAGACGCCGACACATGATTGAGCACCAGATCGGCCATCAAACGTCGGCCTTCAGCCAAGGCCGCAAGATCACTCCACTCGCCATGACGGGACGCCAGACGTTCATGACTGGCAACGGCGAACCCGCCGTCGCTGGTGGATTCCAGAAACGGCAGAACGTGGATCACCGGCGCAAACAGGCGCAAATGGCGGTTCACAAACGTGCTCAACCCTTGCAACCCAGGCTTTTGCTCGCCGAGGACGGCATCGGCGTAGGTGATCAGCACGACGTCATCGCCAGACCACGGCTCAACGTCGACAGATCTGTCGGCATGAACAGCAGCGTGACCGAGAATTTGCAGCAATTGCGACGACAACTCTTCGAGATCACCGGAAGAATTACCCGGGTAGAGATTTCCCAGCAGAGCTCGCAGCGTTTCATCACGCGGAGACTGCATCACGCTTCCACTGAACACGTGTCAGATATGGAGCAGGACTCTCTCCTCTGTTGTCGCATTGGACACCGCATGGATTTTCAGCAGAGTCTGATCACCACGGTTCATGACTACAGCCTTGGCAATCTCGATGCCATTGCCTTCAACAAAGAGCTCAAGCAGCGACCAACGGCTCTGCTGATTCCGTGCCTGATGGAGGAATTCAGTCGTCCGGCCCTGACGCTGATCCGCGACACCCTGGCGTCGCTCACCGAGCTGACATCCCTGGTGATCGCACTCTCGGCCGACAGTGCTGAGGATGTCGCGGAGGCGGAGCGCTTCTTCGCCGACATGCCCTTCCCAGTGCGCGTGCACTGGACCAACGGCCCCGCCGTGGGCGAGGTGCTGTCGTCCATGGCAAGTCTTGGGCTTGACCTAACCGGCCCTCCCGGCAAGGGCTGGGCTGTATGGCAAGGCCTGGGCGTCGCCTGCCAGGACGCTGAGGTCATCGGCCTGTTCGACGCCGACATCCGCACCTTCGGATCGGGCTATCCCGAACGGATGCTGCGGCCGTTGCTGGACCCCTCCCACGGCATGGCCTACGTGAAGGCCTTTTACAGCCGCCTCTCCCTGGAAACCCAGGCACTTCAAGGACGTGCCACACGCTTGTTTGTGGGACCGCTGCTGGCCAGTCTCGAGCAGATCTTCGGCCCACTCCCCTACCTGCGCTACCTGCAGACCTTCCGTTATCCCCTCGCCGGGGAGTTCGCGTTCACCCGCGATCTGGCCATGAACCTGCGCATTCCCTCCGACTGGGGCCTGGAAATGGGACTGCTGTCTGAGGTGTACCGCCACGTGGCACCCAGCCGCATCACCCAAGTGGATCTGGGCCTGTTTGACCACAAACACAAAGGGCTCGGCCAGAAGCCCAATGAGGGCCTGCAACGCATGGCCAGCGAGATCTTCTGCACGGTGCTTCGCAGCCTCATGGAGCATGAGGGTTGCGTGGTCTCCATGGATCAGCTCCCGACCCTCGAAGTGCTCTACCGACGCGTCGGAGAAGATCGCGTGCGCCAGTTCGGTCTGGACTCCGCCATCAATCGACTCCCCTATGACCGCCATGGAGAGGAACTCGCTGTTCACCGATTCGCCGATCTGCTGCGACCTGGTCTCGCCTCCTTGATGGAATCCCCCATCGCCCATCAGCTACCGAGCTGGTCGCGCCTGAACAGCTGCAATCCTTCCTTCGCAGACGACCTGGCGCAGGCCGGACAAGCTGATCGTTCCACTTACAGCACCACTACGGTGCGTCGACCGCGCAGACCCAACTGCGAGACCATCAGTCCTCGTCCGGCGCGCCCCAGCCGACCCTCCGCGCCCACAGCCGCCTGAATCGCCATCATCCAAGTCGTCGATGCATGCAGCAATCGCTACACAAATCGAGCATTTGGTATCAACAGGGAAAATCAATTCCAATTCAATGCTGATTCGGTGACCAATCAGACATTGACCTTGCTGCGGGCTCGCAACATTGGGAACATTATTTTTGACTCCAATGCTTGAGTGCGTATATCGCAACGACACCAACCGGATGGTGATCGTGAAGCTGATCGGCGATCAACACTTCTATCGAGAAAAGGTGGTCATGCCAATGGAGGTGTTCTGGTTCGAAGCGCCGGAACAAGCGCGTCTTGAGATCTGGCAGATGTCGGCCCAGGGGCAGATGCTGCATGTGCGTGCTGATATCACCGACTACGTTCATGTGGAAGAGACGGCAGCAGCGAAGAGTGCCTGAACTGCACCGGCTAGGGCTGGCCTGACAGAAGACCTGCACAGACCGAGCAGACCCGGTGGGTCCAACTCGGCCTTGAACACAGCATGGTCCTCAGCTCAGACACTGAGAAACGCATCCACCACCGACTGACTGAGCTCACTGGTGGGGCCACTCGCAACGATTCCGCCCCGCTGCATGGCGTAATAACGATCGGCTTGTCGAACGAAATGAAGGTGTTGTTCCACCAACAGAACACCGATCCCCGTCTCAGCAATGATCCGCCGCACCGCCGCCTCGATGTCCTGGACAATGTTGGGCTGAATGCCCTCCGTGGGTTCATCCAGTAACAGCAGCTTTGGCTTGCCGAGCAGAGCGCGAGCGATGGCCAGTTGCTGCTGTTGACCGCCACTCAAGTCACCGCCCTTACGTGGGAGGAACTCCTGCAAGACAGGAAATAGCTCATACACGATGGGATCAATCCGGCGATTGCGACCCAGGCCACCGGGCAGCGCCTCCATCCCCAGCAGCAGGTTTTCCTCGACCGTGAGTTGAGGAATAATTTCACGGCCCTGAGGGACATAGCCCAAGCCGGCCCGGGCCCGTTGATGGGGAGCCGCACGATCCAGTCCCCTGCCATCGAAACTGATCTGTCCGCTGCGCGGAGACAACAGGCCGATCAAGGACTTCAACAGGGTGGTCTTGCCCACACCATTGCGTCCGATCAGGCAGACCATCTCGCCAGCCTTCACCGTGAGATCCACATCCCGAAGGATGTGACTCTCTCCATAAAAGGTGTTGAGGCCTCGGATCTCTAGAAGCGTCGTCATGCGTTGTCCTCCTCAGTGCTGCCGAGATACACATCAATCACGCGTTGATCGGCCTGAACCTGATCCATGGTTCCCTCACAGAGCACATGGCCCTGATGCAGGACCGTGACCGGACTCTCAAGGCGCCGGATGAATTCCATGTCGTGTTCGATCACCAGCACGGTGTGATCGCCGGCCAGAGACTTGAGCAGATCCGCGGTGAGGTCCGTCTCCTCATCCGTCAGGCCTGCAACCGGCTCATCCACCAGCAACAAGTCAGGGTCCTGACCGACAAGCATCGCAATCTCCAACCACTGCTTCTGTCCATGGGACAGGGAGCCGGCCTTCCAGTCGGCACGGGATTGCAGATTGACGATGCCCATCAAGTGATGAACACGGTCCCGCTGCTCAGCACTGAGGCCTCCGAACAACAAAGGCCAGGGTTGCTTGGGTCGACTCACCGCCAGGGCAAGGTTCTCCTGGACCGTGAGCTTTTCAAACACCCGCGGGCTCTGAAACTTGCGACCGATCCCCAAGCGTGCGATGCGGTGCTCGCTCGTGCCAAGCAGCGAGAGACCCTTGAACACCACGTCCCCTTGCGTTGGGGGCGTTTTGCCCGTGATCACATCCAAGAAGGTGGTCTTACCGGCTCCATTGGGTCCGATCACAGCCCGCAGCTCACCGGGCTGCAAGGAAAGATTGAGATCGCGAAGGGCCAAAAAGCCATCAAAGCTGACGGTGATCTGACGCAGTTCCAACAAGGCATGGCTCATGGCTGCACCTCCTCCTGACCTTCAAATTCGAGTTGCGGGTACGTCCCACTACGACGCACGATCCCAAGGCTGTTAAGGGACTGACCACGCCGCACCAGCGCGATGCCAAGACGATTCGTCACCGTGGAAGCAAAGCTTGTATCGATCAGCGCATTGCCCCAGGCAATCAATTGATTGCCCAATTGATTGAGCAAGGAACCCACACGGTTGAACGCATTGCCAGGCCCATCACCACGGAACCACCCGATCACACCTTCCGGCAGAACCGTCACCACCAGGATGAACAATCCACCCTGAACGAACAGCCAGCCCTGCGGATACACCTCACTCACCAGACTCTGGGCGTAGTTGATCACCACAGCACCGAGAATCGCGCCCACCAAGGTGCCGCGTCCGCCGACCGCCACCCAGATCACCATGTCAATCGACATCGGCACCTCCATGAACTGCGGGGAGGCGCTACCGGATTGAACGGTGTAGAGAGCTCCACCTATGCCCGCCAGGGCACCGGCCACACCAAACACGATCGTCTTGAAGAACGTGGGGTTGAAACCAGCAAAGCGCAGACGCGGTTCGTCATCACGGATGGCGATCAACACATCACCAAAGCGACCGCGCACCACCCAGCGGAGGAAGGCCCACACCCCAATCACCAACACGGCGGTGACCCAGAAGAACCACCGCTGCATCAATTCAGACCCGACGTACTGACCGAACAATTTGGTTGCCGGTGTCTGCAACCCGTTGGTGCCGTTGATCAGTTTCTGCTGGCCATTGAAGAAGTTGTAAAAGACGAGCAGAGCTGCCTGAGTCAGGATCGAGAAATAGACCCCCTTGATCCGGTTGCGGAACACCAGACCACCCAAAACGGCTGCGAGAAGTCCGGGGACCAGCCAGATGGCCACCAAGGTGAACCATGGCGAAGCGAAGGGGTGCCAGAAGAACGGCAACTCACTGACGCCGTAAAGACTGAAAAATTCGGGAATTCCATTGAGAAGATCGCCAGCGCTGCTGAGCTGCAGATACATGGCAGCCGCATAACCACCCAACGCGAAGAAAATTCCCTGACCAAGACTGAGCAGGCCCGTAAAGCCCCAGATCAGATCGATGCCGAGAGCCACGATCGCTAAAGCCAGAAAACGACCCAGCAGATTCAGCCTGAACTCCGACAGCACAGCAGGGGCCGCCACGATTGCGGCAATGATCACCACCCAAAGCAGAAGCTGACGCCAACGGCTCTGTTGAAGGAACTGGAACATCGGATCAGGCCTCCACCATGCGTCCCTTTTGCGGGAACATTCCCGCAGGACGGAACTGCAAGAACACCACGATCAGAGCGAAGATCATCACTTGGGCCATGCTGGTGGTGGCAAAGAAGGTCACCGCACCGGCCAGCGGGGTAGGCATGTCAGGCCAGAGCGTGAGCAGGCGGCCAGCCCCGATCAGATCGGTGAGCCAACCGATGGCGAAGGAGGCGAGCACCGTGCCGAACAGATTGCCGACACCGCCAAGCACCACAACCATGAAACAGCCCACGATGTAGGAGTTGCCGACATTGGGGCCCACGGACCCCAGCAGGGAAACAGCCACACCGGCCACACCGGCCAAGCCTGAGCCGATGCCGAAAGTCAAAACATCAACCGTGTCGGTCGCAATCCCCAAACAGTCACTCATGGATCGGTTCTGAGTCACGGCGCGAATGCGCATGCCCCAGGCACTGCGGTTGAGGAACCACGTGACGCCAACCACCGCCACCAGCGTGACCACAATGATCACCAAACGCGGCACCGGGACGGTCATACCAAGCAGGTCGATGCCGCCACGCATCCACTGCGGGGCAGTGACATCCACATTGCGGGAATCAGGCTTGGCCAGTCGGCTGATCCACGAGCCCAGGCCATTCGCCAACAGAACGCCGAACAGGGCTGCGACGCCCCAGCTCCCGGCACGAACCAGCCGTGAGCGCGGACCATTCAACCAACGATCCGGGAGAAATAACGGCAGACCGAAGCCCAGCACCAGCGCAAGAATCAAGCCCGACGCATTGGCCATCGGGACACTGCGCACGAACTGCTGAAGGATCAAACTCACACCCCAGGTCGCCAGCAATGTCTCCAAAGGATTGCCGTAAAGACGACGAATCACCGTGCGTTCCAACAACACACCAACGACGCCACTGACAACAAACGCGATCGGAATCGCCACCAGCACGTAGAGGTTGTAGACGGATGCCAACGCTGGCTGCTTGAAAATCATCTGCACCACGAAGGTGGTGTAGGCCCCCAGCATGATCAGCTCACCGTGGGCGAGGTTGATCACACCCATCAAGCCAAAAACAATCGCCAATCCAAGGGCGGCCATCAGCAGCACTGAGCCGATGGCCACTCCGTTGAACAGACTTTCAAAAAGCAATTGCACGACTGTCTGAAACGAAGCGTTCAGGAAAACAACAAAAGAGGAGCCCGAAAACGAGCTCCTCTGCGAAAAAAGATCAGGCTTTGATCAGAAGATCAGAGCTTGTACTTGCCGCCCTTGGAGGCATCGGTCCAGTCGCAGGCGAAGCCGGTGGAATCCGGGTGGATCTGGTTCCAGGCCTGGGGAGCGATGGGGCCATCGGTCTCCTCGAGAATGGCGAACTGACCATCCTTGGTGATCTGACCGATGCGCACGGTCTGAGACAGGTGGTGATTCGGCATCACAGTGACCTTGCCCTGAGGCGCATCAAATTCGATACCGACGAGAGCTTCACGCACCTTGTCGTTGTCGAAGCTGTTGGCCTTCTCAACAGCGGCTTTCCAGAGATAAACCATGTTGTAGGCAGACTCCTGAGGGTCAGCCACCTGACGGTCTTCGCCGTACTTGGCCTTGAAGTCAGCAGCGAACTTCTTGGAAGCAGGCGTGTCGATCGACATCATGTAGTTCCAAGCGCCGTAGTGGCCCTCGAGGAACTCAGGTCCAATCGTGCTGATCTCTTCTTCCGCGATGGAGTAGCTCATCACGTAGTAGCCATTGGCAGGCGTGAGGCCGGCGTCCTGAATCTGCTTGAAGAAAGCGACGTTCTGGTCACCGTTCAGGGTGTTGATGATCACACCGCCATCGGGCAGAGCCTTTTTGATCTTGGCGATGATCGGAGCCACCTCGGTGTTACCCAGGGGCAGGTAGTCCTCGCCGACAACCTTGCCGCCCAGCTGCTCCACCTGAGATTTGGTGATGGTGTTGGACGTGCGGGGGAAGACGTAGTCCGAACCCACGAGGAAGAAGGGCTTGCCAGCAGCAGGCGACTTCTCATACATGAACTTGGTGGCAGGCTCCGACTGCTGGTTCGGAGTCGCACCGGTGTAGAAGATGTTGTTGGAGCACTCCTGACCCTCGTACTGAATCGGGTAGTAGAGGAAAGCGTCCTTGGACTCGTAAACCGGCAGCATTTCCTTGCGGCTGGCGGAGGTCCAACCACCGAAGACCACGGGCACGTTGTCCTGGTCAATCAGCTTTTTGGACTTCTCAGCGAAGGTGGGCCAGGAGGAAGCACCGTCTTCAACGATGGTTTCGATGGTGTATTTCTTGCCATCCACTTCAACGCCACCGGCGGCGTTGATCTCTTCGATCGCCAACTCTTCGGTATCGACGAGCGTCTTCTCCGAGATCGCCATCGTGCCGGTCAGGGAGTGCAGGATGCCGACGGTGACGGTGCAGTTTTCGCCATTGTCATCGCACTTGGCATTGGTGCTGGCCTTCTCACCACCGCCACAGGCGGTCACAGCCAGACCCAGCGACGTTGCGGCGAGGCCGGCAAACAAACGCTTTGAGAGAGAGGAGCTCATGAAATGTGCAACACGGTGATGAACGGTCGTCTCACGACGAACGAACCATGACCATGCACTTCAGACGCACCACGAGAATGTATCAACTGGAACACTTCTGCCCTCCGGGTAGGCCGCGATCAGGAATTGGGTAACTGTCGATACACAAACTCAACGATGCGCTCCAGTCCCTCTCCGCTGTGGAGGTTGGCGAAGCACCAGGGACGCTCCCCGCGCATGGCCAGCGTGTCGCGCTCCATCACCGCCAGATCGGCGCCGACCAACGGGGCCAGATCAATCTTGTTGATCACCAGCAGATCCGATCGGGTGATACCAGGCCCGCCCTTGCGCGGAATCTTGTCGCCGGCCGCCACATCAATCACGTAGATGCAGAGATCCACCAGTTCCGGACTGAAGCTGGCCGCGAGATTGTCACCGCCGCTTTCCACCAGCACCAGATCCAGCCCAGGGAACTGATCCTCCAACTCGGCAACGGCTGCACGGTTGATCGAGCAGTCCTCACGAATCGCCGTGTGAGGGCAGCCACCCGTCTCCACCCCACGAATCCGCTCCGGCTCCAGAGCTCCAACACGGGTGAGGAACTGAGCGTCCTCATGCGTATAGATGTCGTTGGTGACCACAGCCAGCTGCAGGTGATCACGGAGGCGACGACAGAGGGCTTCAACCAGAGCCGTCTTCCCCGAACCCACCGGACCGGCCACCCCAAGACGCAGCTTGCTGCTCATCAGCTTCGAAACAGGCGTGAATACAACTCAGCATGGGCGAGCTGGGCCATCCCCGCACCCACGCCACCAGTCCAGAGCGTTTGGAGGTCACAGCGCAGCAACTGGTCGGCTTCACCCCGGATCAACGGCTGCAAGCGGTGCTGCAGCACCTGAGCCCGCGTCGGCCCCAGCGGCAGCAGCCGAACAGCGGCACTGAGCTGATTGGCAACCCAGCCGTAGAGATAACCCTCCACCATCTCTTCCTGGGACACCTCCAACGCCAATGCCGCAGCAGCCCAGGCAGCCGGCCAGCTCAACGGCACCGCTTCAGGGAGGGGCCGGTCCATGTCAGCCAAAAGCTGCAACAAGGACTGGCCCATCTGACGCTGTTGCGCACGCAGCTCAGAGGCTTCACGGGTGGCAAGCAACCAGCCGTCCAGGTCGATCAAACGCTCCTTCGCCGCAGCCTCACCTGCCGACCAGGCCGCAAGCTCGCGTGCCAGAGACGGAAGCGCTGCAGCCTCCAACCGCAACGCACCGCGCTGCAGTTCAGCCTCCAGCCAACCCTGCAACTGAAAATCATCCGCAATCGCCCCCGACTGAATCAACACCTCCAGCCCCTCGGAGTAACTGAAAGCACCCACCGGAAGGGCAGGACTCACCAGCTGGAGCAAGGACAGCGACGTCATCCGTGGGAATGCTCCGCATAGGCACCACTCTCAGGAGCAAACGGCTGGCAGCAGCGGCTCACCCGCAGCCCCCGACTCTCGAGCATGCCGGCCAGCACAGAGTCGTCTGGCAACAGCAGCTGTCGCTCATGCAGCTCGAGAGCCACGTGGCGATTGCCCAGGTGATAAGCCGCCTGCAGCAATTCCAGGGCAGAACCCGCTTCCACCCGCAATAACGCTTCCGGTGCGGCGGCAATCTCAACGCGCACGGAGCCAGCCTGATCGGTCAGGCAATCCCCGGGCTTCAAAGCACCATGCCTCGGCAGCTGCAGCAACACCTCGCGACCGCAAGCCGTCTGACGTCGTCCCCGCAGCACGGTGCGCTCATCGGCCGTCAGTGGCAGCCGCAAACCAGCCATCGCCCCGTCTCGCTCACAACGCTGCACCAACACGATCACCGTGTCATTCACAAGCACCCTCCAGCCTGCGGAAAGCCTGCCCAGCGATGTCCTCGCGTTTTGGTGCGCATTGCTACAAAACAATCGGTCATTGACATCCGAGCCTTCTCCAATGAGAGGTCTTGAGCCCTGGCACGGAAGTTGCCACCTGCAATTTCAGCTGGATCAGCTCGGCCGCACCCGACACCAGGGGGGCTGCAGTGCGCCTTTCAAACTGATGCGTGCCGAAATCGGCGGCGATGGCCGCTGCGACATCCCCCTGCTGCACACGGCCGGAGGGCTTGTTGGGGGTGACCGCCTCAGCATCGATCTGCATCTTTCAGAACACAGCCGCGGCCTGGTGACCAGCGTGGCTGCGCAGAAGGTGTATGGCTCGATCGGCCTCAGCCGCATCCAGCCCCAAGGCTCCTGGGCAGAACAAACCGTGAAGGCAGAGCTCAGTGACCACGCGGATCTGGAGTGGCTCCCCCAGGAACTGGTGCTCTACGCCAACGCGCTCTACGCACAAAGCCTGCGCGTGAGCTTGCCTGACAACGCCTCGTTCCTCAGCGCCGAAATTGTGCGACTGGGCCGCACCGCTGCCGGCGAACAACTTGACCAGGGGCGTTGGCGCTCCAGCCTGGAGATTCAGCGTTGTAGCCCTGCAGGACGTCGCTGGGAGCTCGTGGACCGAATCGAACTGGGAGGCGACAGCCTGAGTGACAGTCACGGCATGGGCGGAGCCCCGGTGTACGGATCGCTGGCGTGGGCCGCCCCGCTCAGCCTGGAACCGGAGCAGATCCAAAACCTGCTGGACGGAGCAAGGGCTGATCGTGAAGGACTGGAGGGCACGATGCGCTGCAGCGCGCTGGCACAAGGACTGGTGGCTCGCTACAAGGGTCACTCCAGCCGCGATGCCCGCTTCTGGTTCAGCAGGATCTGGGCCCGCACCCGCCGTTTGCGGACCCTGAGTCAACCCGAGATTCCACGGGTTTGGCCCTTGCAGGAACTGCCCTTGCGGCGATCAGAGTCCACACTGAACACTGCGCCGACGCCGGCGGAGACACACTGAAGAAGACCGAGCTTCGCCATGCATCTCAGTCCCCAGGAAAAGGACAAGCTCCTGATCGTGACCGCAGCCCTGCTGGCCGAGCGGCGTTTGAACCGCGGCCTCAAGCTCAACCACCCCGAAGCGGTGGCCTGGCTCAGCTTTCTCGTGCTGGAAGGCGCCCGTGATGGCAAGAGCGTGGCGGAGCTCATGCAGGACGGCACCACCTGGCTGCGTCAGGACCAGGTGATGGAGGGCGTGCCCGAGCTCGTCCATGAGGTGCAGATCGAGGCCGTGTTCCCCGATGGCACCAAGCTCGTCACCCTGCACGATCCGATTCGCTGAGGCAGAACCCATGGCACCTCTCATTCCAGGCGAACTGCTTCCCGAACCGGGTGAACTGGAGCTGAATGCAGGCCGACCCGTCACCACACTGAGCGTCTCCAACAGCGGCGACCGGCCGGTGCAGGTGGGCTCCCATTTCCATTTCGCCGAAGCCAATGCCGCCCTGCAGTTCGACCGGACCGCAGCCCGCGGTCAACGGCTCGACATCCCCGCCGGCACCGCCATCCGCTTCGAACCCGGCGACAGCCGCGACGTGAACCTGATTCCCTTCGCCGGTGCGCGACGCGTCATCGGCTTCAACGGCCAGATCAACGGACCCCTCGACGCCTGACCCATGCCCTACCGCATCTCCCGCCAGGCCTACGCCGAGACCTACGGACCCACCACCGGCGACAGGGTTCGCCTAGCCGACACCGAGCTGATCCTGGAAGTCGAGAAGGACTACACCGTCTACGGCGATGAGGTGAAGTTCGGCGGCGGCAAGGTGATCCGCGACGGCATGGGCCAATCCCAGACCCCTCGCGCCGAGGGCGCCGTCGACACGGTGATCACCAACGCCCTGATCCTCGACTGGTGGGGCATCGTCAAAGCCGATGTCGGCCTCAAGGACGGCCGCATCGTCGGCATCGGCAAAGCCGGCAACCCCGACACCCAGGAAGGGGTGACGATCGTGGTGGGCCCAGGCACGGAAGCCATCGCTGGGGAAGGGCACATCCTCACGGCCGGTGGCATCGACACCCACATCCACTTCATCTGCCCCCAGCAGATCGAAACGGCCCTGGCCAGCGGCGTCACCACCCTGATGGGCGGCGGCACCGGACCGGCCACCGGCACCAATGCCACCACCTGCACCCCTGGCGCCTTCCACATCGGGCGGATGCTCCAGGCCGCTGAAGGCCTGCCGGTGAACCTGGGCTTTTTCGGCAAGGGCAACGCCAGCACCCCGGAAGCGCTGGAAGAACAGGTGCGTGCCGGCGCCTGCGGCCTGAAGCTGCACGAAGACTGGGGCACCACCCCCGCCACCATCGATGCTTGCCTGTCGGTGGCCGACCGGATGGACGTGCAGGTCTGCATCCACACCGACACCTTGAATGAAGCCGGCTTCGTGGAAGACACGATCGCCGCCATCAAGGGACGCACGATTCACACCTTCCACACCGAAGGCGCCGGCGGTGGCCATGCCCCAGACATCATCAAGATCTGCGGTGAAGCCAACGTGCTGCCGAGCAGCACCAATCCCACCCGGCCCTACACCCGCAACACGCTCGAAGAGCACCTCGACATGTTGATGGTGTGCCACCACCTCGACCCGAAGATCCCCGAAGACGTGGCCTTCGCGGAATCGCGGATCCGGCGCGAAACGATCGCCGCCGAAGACATCCTTCACGACCTAGGCGCCTTCTCAATCATTGCCAGCGACTCCCAGGCCATGGGCCGCGTCGGCGAGGTGATCACCCGCACCTTCCAGACCGCCCACAAGATGAAGGTGCAGCGCGGTGCCCTGCCGGAAGACTCCGCTCGCAACGACAACCACCGGCTGAAGCGCTACATCGCCAAGGTGACGATCAACCCGGCATTGGCCCACGGCATCAGCAGCGAAGTGGGGTCGATCGAAACCGGCAAGCTCGCTGATCTGGTGCTGTGGAAGCCGGGCTTCTTCGGCATTCGCCCGGAACTGGTGGTGAAGGGCGGTTCGATCGTCTGGGCCCAGATGGGCGACGCCAACGCCTCGATTCCCACCCCCGGCCCGGTGCACGGCCGACCGATGTTCGGCGCCTTCGGCAAAGCCCTCGCCCCCAGCTGTCTCACCTTTGTGAGCGAAGCGGGGATGGATGCCGACATCCAACGTCAGCTGGGGCTGGAGCGCACCTGCATGGCGGTGAAAGAGACCCGCAGCGTGGGCAAGAGCGCCCTCAAGCTGAATTCAGCCCTGCCCAAGGTGAGTGTGGACCCGCAGACCTATGAGGTATTTGCCGATGGTGAACTGCTCACCTGTGAGCCCGCCGAGGTGCTGCCCCTCGCCCAGCGCTACCTGCTGCTTTGAGCCCCACGCTGCTGGTGGTCCAACATGTGGACCACGAAGGGCCTGATCTGATCGGCCGTTTGGCAAGTCAACAAGGCCTCACCATTCGAACCGTGCGTCCGGACCGGGGCGATGCGCTGCCCGCACCGAGCGATTGTCCGGACTGCCTGGCTCTGGTGCTGGGGGGACCGATGGGAGTCAACGATCGACACAGCGCAGGATTGAATTGGCTGCAAACGGAACTCGATTGGCTGGCGGCGTGGCACCAAGCTGAAAAGCCGGTCATCGGCATCTGCCTGGGAGCACAGCTCCTGGCCGTCGCCGCAGGCGGTTCAGTCGAGGCACTGCAGGTAGGTGAACCACCTCACCCCCTAAAAGAAGTGGGACTCGGGGCGATTCACTGGCTGGTGGGAGCCGACGCCGAACCGTTGCTGGAAGACTTGGGCACAAGCACCACGGTGCTGCACTGGCACGGCGACCGCATTCGTCTTCCCGAACAGGCCACACTGCTGGGGTCCTCGCTGCACTGTGCGGAACAGGTGTTTCGGATCGGTCGCCACGCCCTGGGCCTGCAATGCCATCTCGAGGTGAGCACGGCGTCACTCGAGCAATGGATCACACAAGACGAGGCCTATTTGGTGAGCGCCATGGGCACGCAAGGCCCTGCGCAGATCAAGCGAGTGTGGCAACGCGTGGGGAACGACCTGCAAATCCAAGGCTCACGCTTCTTCGCAGCCGCTCTGCGGCAGTTGCTACCGCTCACAACAAAAAGAAGCTGAAGCGAATTAGTTCTCGCCAAGCAAAAATCAAAATCAAAAATTTTCTAAATTTGTATCAGCCTGAACGACCAAAGAAGAGACGCATTACAGACAATCGCTGCGTAGCAGTTGCTACAAAACGTTCACCACGTAACACACGTGGCGCAGTACGACTCAGGCCATGGAACGGGGACCTGGGCTTGCTTCGTTGAACAACCATGAGCACACTCCTCTATCGCGGACACACCTACAGCCCTAATCACTGCGCCGCACAAAAGCCGGTGATTCAGCTGACGTACCGCCGCAATGTGTATCAGTCACGGCAGACATCTCCTCAAAGGATTCCCGTGGAGTTGATTTATCGCGGTGTTCAGTACACACGCTGAGCAATTCGCAACTCGGTATCAAGAAAAACAACTGAGGCCA
Source organism: Synechococcus sp. NOUM97013 (assembly GCF_014279815.1). Classification (NCBI taxonomy): domain Bacteria; kingdom Bacillati; phylum Cyanobacteriota; class Cyanophyceae; order Synechococcales; family Synechococcaceae; genus Synechococcus; species Synechococcus sp. NOUM97013. Next base: position 2,480,253 of record NZ_CP047941.1, read on the forward strand.
GGCTCTAAAGGGGTTAATAGATCCAGCGATGCATAAGTTGCGTGGATCTAATCGCACAACCCCACGACTCTGATCTGGTGCTGCTGCAACCAGCGAGCATCCACGGAGTGTTCTGGCTTCAGTGCCACTTTCCTCAAAGTGAATGGGACGCTCTGCTCTCAGGGCAGGCCGTGTTTGAAGTGAGCTGCATGAAGCAATTGGCTCAAGATGCCCGACTGGCAGGCGTCAGCCTGGATTGGGCAACTTCTGTAGCTTCCTGAGGCCTATCCAGCCATCAAACGGTTCAAGCGTGGCAGCTCGGTGAACGAATCACGCCACTCTTGAACCCAAAGCTCTTGGCTGCGTTCGTACACACGCATCAATTCTTCGACAGCAGCATCACGAAAGTCGACGCGTAAATCCAAAAGTGGAAAGGCGGCTTCACCACTGACCTGAACCGCAGCCGATGTGGATGTTTCAGAACGATGGTCACCGCCTGCGGCTTCACCTGCCTGTAGAGCCAACATCAATCGCCTACCCAATTTCCATGTCGGGTCGCTGTTGAGAAATCCCTCCTCGATGGCTGCAAGCACCTCTTCTCCGACCAGGTAATTCCCTGCCACCGAAAGATTTAAGTGATGGCGGTGGCCAGCCCAGCCACCACAGGATTGACCAGTCCAACAGGCTGTCCGACCTGCGGAATCAATGAGATGAAACTGACGCTGATCGCGGTGGGGATCATCGGCAAGCAGGCTGCTGAGCACCCCATCGGCATCGGCACTTTGTTCGAGCCGTTCCAGACCACAGATCCCGAGATAGGGATTGGTGTGTGCCTGCGTGGCCACAGCACCGACACCAGAACGAATGTGAGGAACAGTGGATCCAACTGCTAAGTGACAGGTCGCCACGGCTACTCCAAAACGGCCGTTGCTTGGATCTCGGGCAACGATCGAAAAGGTCATGTCAGCGCACAATCGAGCCGCTGAATGGTTTCCAGCAAGACGGCCGTGCCATCCACACACTGGCGGTCACTGGTGAATTCAGCCGCTGAATGGCTGAGACCATCTCGACTGGGAACAAAAATCATGCCCATCGGCCAGCGACGGCCAATCTCTTGGGCATCGTGGCTGGCGCGACTCGGAAGGCCGCTCCAGTTCAAGCCGAGATCCGTCGCCACGGACGCGATCGTTGACATCACCATGGCAGAAGCAGGAGTCGGCTCCACCTGGAACTGGGGCTCCAAGCGAATCGGGCATCCCGTCGCTGTGGAGATCCGTTCCAGCTCATCCTCCAGGCTGGAGACCAATTGATCCAGCACAGCTGGGCTGAGATCCCTAATGTCCACCGTCATCGAAACGGAACCGGGCACCACGTTGGCGGCATTGGGCCAAACCTCCAGTCGACCCACCGTCGCCACAGGATCTCCTGGATGCTGTTGGGCGATGGACTCCACCGCGAGCACAACTCTGGACGCTGCAGCCAAGGCGTCCTTGCGCAAGGTCATCGGCGTCGTGCCGGCATGGTTGGGCTGACCCTCCACCTGAATGGAGAAACGCCGCTGACCAACGATGCCCTCAACAACACCAATGGCGTCACCACGATGCTCCAGAACAGCCCCCTGCTCGACGTGCAACTCCAGAAAAGCAGCAACCGCATGATCCGGGCGACAGGCAGACGCCAATGCAGGCCAGTGCCCACCAATACGCTTCAGATTGACGTCAATCGGCTCACCATTGCTGGTGGCATAGGCCGTCGGCTCCGCAGACGCCGTTCCAGCCATGCCCTTGCAGCCAACCATCGTCGACTCTTCGTCGGCAAATGCGACCACCTCAAAGGAATGGCGTAACTGAAGGCCTGCATCCTTAAGGGCTCGTGCAACCTCAAGACCGGCCAACACCCCCAGCACCCCATCAAAGCGACCGCCGGTTGGCACCGTGTCCAAATGGGAGCCCGTCATCAGCACGGGCAACGCAGGATCCTGCCCTTCCAAGCGACCGATCAAATTGCCAGCGGTATCAACGCGAACCTGCATGCCGGACTCTTTCATCCAGGCCGCTAACTGATCACGACCCTGCACATCGGTCTCACTGAAACCGCGCCGACAAACACTGCCATCCGCTTGCAGGCCGATGGAGGCCATCTGATCGAGCGTTTGAAGCAGACGACCACGGTTGGGAATCACCGCTGTTTTCCGAACCGCCGCCTCCACTGGAGTGACTTGTGGACGATTGGAAAGCAGTTGTGGCAACGATCGTGACCTTCGGTTCAAACCAAAGGTCAGCATCGCCCGAGTTTCCAAAACCTCCTGTCGTCAATGCAACGGTTTAACGCTGATCAAAGAATTCAAACGGGCATCAACACGCGCCAGCCCAACCGCTCCGCTTCCTCACGGGCCTGAGCAGGGACATCAGCAGCCACGAACATGCGATGCAACATCTGCACCCCCAGCAGATGGTTGATCACAGCATCCATCTGAACACGTTCAGAATCCGTGGTCTGCGGGTCGTCATGGCGATCAAAGAGAGCCCGCACACCCTCTTTACTCAAGAGTCCAGCGGCATCAATCGCTTCATCACTGAGATAGTCGTCCGCCAGCTGTTTCATCTGCGCCCACTTCTCCGGCTCGGTGTGGGCGGGTGGCGCCATGAAGGCAAACTTCTCACGCTTGTAGAGCACCTCTGGAAGCAGCCCAGCCATCGCTTCCCGCAACACGTATTTCTCTGTTTTGCCTTTGATCCGCAATTCCGGTGGAACCTGCACCGCTGCGGCGGCGAGATGGTGATCCAGGAATGCCGGACGGGCCTCCATGGAATTGGCCATGTCGACCCGGTCGCCACCCCAGGTGAGGATCTGGCCCTCCAGCATGGTCTTGATCCAGACGTACTGGGCCTTGTCCAAAGCGTGGCGACCCTCCAGCTGATCGGGGTCAAGCTGTGCGGCAATCGCCTGGCCAGGCGAGTAGCCCTCAAGCGCCTGGCGGCGAGGCTCCGCCAGCAATGCCGGAACGAGCGGAGCACAGGCAAGCCAGGGTTGCAGGCAACTCGGAGTGAAACCCACCACGGCCTCCAGAGCAGGATCATCCACTTGATCGGCTGCCAACATCGCTCCCTGCACCAGAGCATTCGACTGCTGCAACAGCAACTCCCAATTGCTGCGTTCCTCCTGCGGAAGATCATCAAGACCGTGCAGAAACATGTCGCGGCGAAACGCGGGGTAGCCGCCGAACAACTCGTCGGAGCCTTCACCCGTCATCACCACCTTGTAGTCCACGTTGTTGACGTGGCGACTCATCAGAAATTTGGCCACCGCCAGGGTGTTGTAGATCGTGCGCTCCGTATGCCAGATCGTGCGCTCCATGAATCCATAGAGCTCTCGCCCTGACAGGCGCATCACATCCTGTTCCGCTCCCGTGGCTTCCGCCATTTCCTGGGCGATCGGTGATTCGTCATATCGGGCATCATCAAAACCGATGGTGAAGGCCCGCACCGGGGACTGACTCACCGCAGAGGCCAGACCAAGGATCGAGCAACTGTCGATCCCTCCGGACAGGTAGCAACCCACCGGCACGTCAGCGACCATGCGCAGTTCCACCGCTTCCAACAGCGCTGCGCGAACGGCCGCCACGTGATCCGCTTCGCTCAGGCTTTGATCGCGCTCATCTTTGCGCGGGAAATTCAGATCCCAGTACGACCACTCGGACACCTCGAGCTGACCTTGGGCACGCTGCACCTTCAGCACATGCCCCGGCTTCACCTGATGAACCCCTGCAAACGCGGTGGTGCCAGGCACCATCGTCTGCATCAGCTGATGGAACAATCCTTCTGAGGTGAAACGCCGCTCCACCGCAGGATGGGCAAACAACACCTTGAGCTCCGAACCGAACACCAGTCCCTCGGAGGTCATCGCCCAGTACTGGGGCTTGATCCCGAAACGATCCCGCACCAGATACAGACAATCCTCTTCGCGATCAAATAACGCGAAGGCGAACTCCCCGCGTAACAAGGGCAGGGTCGCGTTCAAGCCTTGACGCTGATACAGCCGCAACAGAATCTCGGAATCGCTCTTGCTGCTGAAGCGAACTCCCTGAGCGGTGAGATCGGCGCGAATGCGCTGGAAGTCATAGAACTCACCGTTGTGGGCCATCAACACCTCACCGTCATCGGTGAGAAAGGGCTGCCGCGCCCTTGACTCGTTCAGATCAATGATCGACAGACGGGCATGGCAGAAGCCAACCCCGGCCTGATCGAGACACTCCACCCCGAATCCATCCGGCCCGCGATGGGACTGGATCGCTGCCATGTTGACCAGCAGCTGCCGATCGACCGTCTGGTCACGATCAGCGTTGAACACACCTCCGATGCCGCACATAAGCCTGATTCAGACGACGTCCATGACCCGGTCAGCCCGGTCCACCATGCAGGTGAGCAGAGCCATGCGCAGAAACACCGCTCCCCGTGCCTGGCTGAAATACCAGTTCTGAGGTGTTTCATCCATGCAGGTGCTCAGTTCGGCTCCGCGGGCCAGCGGATGCAGAACGATCGAGCCATCTTTGTAGGGCAGATCCTTGGTCAACCGAAACTGCGACCCATGCACCTCGAAACTGTCGCCCACCCAGGCAATGGCATTGATGTAGGTGACATCCAGGTGGGGCAATTCCGTGCGTAAGTCCGCGCTGCAACGCAGCTTGAGACCGGCCTCCTGGAGCTCCTCAAACTGGCCGGCATCAAACAACGTGTCTTCAGGATCCGCATCAGCGGAATGAATCACCACAACCTCCTCAACGATCTGAGGGAACTTGGCCAGGATCCTGAGCAGCGAACGCACCGTGCGCATCCTGGACGGCACACCGATCACGCCGATCCTGATCCTCTGGTCCGCAGCAACGACGAGCTGGGCCAGGCTCGGACGCCACTTGAAAATCGTGAATAGATCCGCCATTGCCTGCGTGGGGTGCTCATCCAGGCCATTCCCGGCATTGATGATCGGAATGCGCAGGGTTTGCGACATGGCATAAACCGCGCCGGGATCGCTGTCCCGCAGCACCACGCAGTCGCCGTAGTTGTTGAACATGTGCGCCACATCCTCGAGCGATTCGCCTTTGGCAATCCCCGTGGTGGAGCGGTCTGTGATGTTGATGGAGCTGCCACCAAGCCGATGCCAGGCACTGTCGAATGACAAGCGCGTGCGCGTGCTGGGCTCGTAGAAGGCGTTGATCAGAATCTTGCCCTGCAGCGGCATGTTGTGGGTGATGTAGCGCTCGGGATTGCTCTCGTACTTCGCCGCCAGCCGAAACAACTGCAGCAGCGTTTGCGGACGAAACGACTGGATCGAAACCACGTGCTGATCCACCAGATCGAGCAGCGGTTCCGCCTCCTCCTCAATGCAGGTCAGCAGCGACTGAGGCTGCGTACGGCCATAGACATCTGGGCCGAGAGGGTCGAACCGCATGGGCGCCTCCTCAACCTCCAGAGCAACTTGTTTGGTATTCAACATCGAGGCTCCCGGGCGCAATCCCGATCAAACGGAACGTGAGCAGCGCCATCCATGTGACTTAAATCACCCTCTAGCAACAGAGGGCAGCGAAGCCAGCAAATCCAGGAGATCTTTGGAACTGATTCCAAATTCAGTCGCAACCACTACCAAACTCGGCCATTGCGCCACTCCACAAACCAGATCAGCAGCAACACCACCACCGACAGCGACAGCGCCAGCTGACTGCCCAGCAGCACCAACTCAAACCCCTTAAGGCCGAGTACCACCGCAAACAAGGAAGTGATCATGCGTCCTCCTTCAAGAGTGCGAAATCAAACCGTTCCGGCCAAAAGCGGCTGCCCACCAGCATCACCAGCGCAGAAATGGCTGCTGAAAACACCGCAGCGCAGTAGGGCGCAATCAACACGTAAGCGGCCAGGCCCACCAGGCTTCCACTGAGCATCGCCAGGATGGCTGCTCCACGGCTGGCGGAGCGCCAGTACAAACCGCAAGCCACCGGCCAAACGGTTGACGCCACCAGAGCACCGGTGAAGAACAGCACCGATGCCAGCGAATCCAGCCGCGGCCAGGACAGCGCCAGGGTGACGACGGCCAATCCCACCACCATCAGCCGCGCCGCTTGCTTGAGCTGCAGATCACTGGCCTGGGGCCGCAACAGCCGGAAATACACATCTTCCGCCAACAGATCGGCGGTGGATGCCAGCAACGAATCCAAGGTGGAGGTGAGCGAGGCAAACACCACCACAAACACCAGGGCCGCGCCGCCCGCCCCGAGCAGATCAGCTGCCATCACGGGGAACACCATGTTCACCTGCTCGAGGGGCAACGCACGGGCCAGAGCCACCAGGCCGATGGAGCCCGTCACCATCGGCACACTCATCCAGGCGATGCCCCCCAACACGAACGAGGTCATCACCACCGAGCGCCGACTGGCGAAGACCCGGGACCACCAGATGTTGTTGTGAAACACCTCTCCCATCGAAAAAAGGGCGGAATTCCAGGCGATCAACAAACCCGCCGGCAGCAGCAGATCAAGCCGATCGGGATGCCGATTCACCAGGGCGGCATGCACATCCGGCATCGGGAACTGGCGAAACGCCAGAACAGCCACCACCGCCAGCAACACCATGATCAACAAGGACTGAATGAAGTCCGTGCCGATCACCGCACGCATGCCGCCATACAAGGTGTAAAGGGTCGCGACGCCGATCACGACCACCATGCCGACGTGGTAATCGAAGCCTGAAAGCGCTTGCAGCAACAGGCCCGCACCCATCGCCTGGGTCATCAGAAAACCCAGGGTGTAGATGGCCGTGATCACCATGAACACCCACCAGGCCAACCGGCCGTAGCGCAGGCGAATGAAGTCGCCGCTGGTGCGCCCGTTGGGCATCAACTGCTTGATCCGCGAGGCCAGGGGAGCGAACAGGATCAAGCCCAACCCGGCTAGGGCATAGCTGAACATCCCCCAGAGCCCGGTCTTGTAGCCAAACTCCGGAGCCAGCAAGGTGGTGTTGCCGGTCACCCAAGAGGCCATCAACGTGGCCGTGCTCAAGGCCAGGCCGATGTTGCGGCCAGCCAGCATGTACTCATCGGCATCACCCTTGCCCCGTCGCCCCCAGGCCACACCCAGGGCGACCCAAAGCACAGAGAACAGAACCACCAGAGCCCAAGCGATGCCAGGGGCTAAGAACGGAGTGCTTCCAGCCATCAGTCAGCCCCCCGATCACGCCAATGCAGGTGGCCGCGCACAATCATCACCACAGTCGACACTGTGACCAGTGCGCCAAGGGCGAAGATCAATCGCGCCCAGAGCAGTTCATTCAAGACGAGAGAGGGTGTTGGCTTCGCTGATCAGATAAGCAAACACCGCATGCGAGGCCGAGGACTTCTGGCGATTCCAGTGCTCGGGACTACGCAAAACGCCAAGCCATAACGCATTCCCAAGCCAAATTGCGGAATGTGTAGCAACCACAACCCGTGAGGGGGCAGGCGGAGGTCTTGGATGCCGGTCCACCAAGGTTTCGGGATGTTCACCGACTACAAACCCTCGGTCGGCTACGACGAATATTTTTGCAGCAGCACGGCATCGCCCAGGGCAGACCTAGCGCCTCTGCTCTCATCTCTCGGCCAAATGGGGTTGCAGGAACTGAACCGCAACCATGCTTCCGCGAGCCACCTGCTGCGTCGATTGGGCGCCACCTTCCGGCTGAATGATTCCGGACTAAGCGGCAGTGAACGCATCCTTCCCTTCGATCCACTGCCGCGGTTGATCAGCCGCGGTCAGTGGCAGCGCCTAGAGCAAGGCCTGCTGCAGCGACTGGAAGCGATTGACTGCTTTCTGGCCGATATCTACGGGCCCCAGCAGATCCTCAACGACAAGGTGATTCCCAGGGAGGACGTGGAAAGCTCCTCGGGATGGCGACCACAACTGCAGGGGATCCACCTGCCGCTGAACCGTTGGTGCCACATCTCCGGACTGGATCTGATCCGTGATGGGGAAGGCACCTGGCGCGTCTTGGAAGACAACCTGCGCTGTCCCTCCGGCGTGGCCTACTTCCTAGAGAACCGGCGGGTGATGAAACGGTTGTTCCCCAGTTTGTTTGCGGGACGCACCGTTCAACCGATTGACGACTATCCCTCCCATCTGCTGCGCACGCTTCAGGATCTGGCGCCCTGGAGTGATGCCCCACGGGTCGTGATCCTGACGCCCGGGGTGTTCAACAGCGCTTACTTCGAACACAGCTATCTGGCGCAACAGATGGGCATTCCCCTTGTGGAAGGTCGGGATCTGATCTGTGAAGACGGGCGCACCTGGATGCACAGCACCAATGGACGAACCCCGGTGGATGTGATCTACCGGCGCATCGACGATGACTTCCTCGATCCGACCGTCTTCCGCAGCGACTCGATGCTGGGCGTTCCGGGCCTCATTGACGTGCTTCGTCAGGGACGGGTCGCCATTGCCAACGCGCCTGGCACCGGCATCGCCGACGACAAGCTGATCTACGCCCACGTGCCGACGATGATCCGCTACTACCTCGGTGAAGAACCGATCATCGAAAACGTTCCCACCTACCTCTGTGCCCGGCCCGACGACCGCGCCTACGTGCTGGAGAACCTCGAGCGACTGGTGGTGAAATCGGTGGCAGAAGCCGGTGGCTACGGAATGCTCATCGGACCTCAGGCCAGCCGATCGGAACTGGCCGACTTCGACACGAAGATCCGTGCGAATCCGCGCAACTTCATCGCCCAGCCAACCCTTCAGCTTTCCACCGTTCCCGCCCTCAGCGACGGGGAGCTTTACCCCTGTCATGTGGACCTGAGGCCCTACGTGCTCCGAGGCAAAAGCAGCTGGGTCAGCCCCGGTGGCCTGACCCGTGTCGCCCTCAAACGCGGCTCACTAGTGGTGAATTCCTCGCAGGGCGGGGGCTGCAAGGACACCTGGATCGTCGATGAACAACAGGTGACTGCAACGCCACAGATGGAGGCCGTGCCGTGCTGAGCCGGGTCGCCGACTCCCTCTACTGGATCAACCGCTATCTCGAACGGGCCGAAAACATCTCCCGCTTCCTGGAGGTGAGTGAAGCGATGGCCCTGGATTGCCCGCCAGGCAGCGCTGAACCATGGCTGCCACTGGTGGATGCAACCGGTGACCGCCGCAGCTTCGATCAGGCCTATCCAGCCGGGACACCACGCGATGTGAGCCGCTTCCTGCTGCTGGATCGCGAGAACCCCAACAGCATCGTGAGCTGCATCGGCATGGCGCGTGAAAACGCCCGACAGATCCGGGACGTGATCACATCAGAGATGTGGGAACAGATCAATGATCTGCACTGGAGCCTCCAGGACGGGGAGGCGATCTGGCAGGAACACACACAGGAGCAACTGCGCATCATCCGACGCGGGTGTCAGATCTTTTACGGCATCACCGACACCACACTCAGCCGTGACCTGAGCTGGCTGTTCAGCCAGCTGGGCCGGCTGATCGAACGGGCAGACAAAACCTCACGCATCCTGGATGTGAAGTACTACCTGTTGCTTCCCACGCCGGAAGAGGTGGGCGGAGTGCTCGATGAACTGCAATGGATCACCCTGCTGCGAACGGCCGGTGCTTACCAGATGTATCGGCAGAGCATTCAGCAGGCAATCAACCCTGTATCCGTCGCAGGGTTTCTCTTGCTCGATCCGATCTTTCCACGCTCCGTGCGTTACTGCCTTCAGGGGATTAATGACACGCTGCAGCAGATCCAGACCCAGCCCGTTCAGGGAGCGCCCGATGACCTCGACTGCCTACGCGGTCAGCTGCTGGCCCGATGGAGCTACGTGCGCATCGACAACCTGATTGAGGGCGGTCTACATGAAGCGATCGACGGACTGCAACAAGATCTCAATCGTCTGCACCAACTGATTCAGAGCCGCTATTTCACCAGCACCGAGCTGCATTCCACCCCTACCGAAGTTCTATGCGCGCCCGGATCCTTCACCGCCTGACCTATCAATACGCGGCAGCGGTGAGCCTTGGCGAACACCGCCTCTGCCTCAAACCGCGGGCCCAGGGCTTTCAGACCCTGATCGAGCATCAGCTCACCGTGACACCTGAACCCCATCAACGTCGGGAACTGCTGGCCGCCAGTGGCGATGAAATTCAACGGCTGATCTTTCTCGGCCACACCGATCAGCTCCGCTTTGAAGCCTGCAGCCTGGTGGAAACGCGCCCTGCACCGGCACTAGAAGCCTGCTTCAACGGGCTGGAACCTCCTTTGCCTTACCCGCGCGGCCAACTGAATGTTGACCTTCAAGGAGCACTGGATAGCTGGCTGCCGAATGGTCAGCACGAACCTTCGGTGATCGACCTCACCCAGGAAGCGCTGATGGGAAGCAACCAACAGACGCTGGCGTTTCTCAAACAGCTCATGGATTTGATTCAGGAGCGTGTCAAATACACCCAACGCCATGTCGGCCCCGCCTGGCCGGCGGGCCGAACCCTGCGAGAACGGATTGGATCCTGCCGCGACCTGGCCATGCTGATGGTGGCCTGTTGTCGGGTGGTGGGTCTGCCGGCCCGCTTCGTCAGCGGTTATCAGCTGCTGGAACCGGCACCCGATCAGTACGACCTGCACGCCTGGGCTGAGATCTACCTCCCGGGCGCCGGATGGCGGGGCTTTGACCCCAGCGCGGGCGGTGAAGTCACACCGCGCTACGTGGTTCTGGCCACATCATCCAAACCCGAACTCACGGCGGCCGTAAGCGGCAGTTTTAGTGGACCACCCGGGACAGCCAGTGAGCTCAGTTGGTCGATCAGCGTGGAGGAGAGCATGGTCAGCGACTGTTCTCCAGCCGTTGTTCATGCCGCCTGAAGCAACGGTTCCACACCATGAAGCCGCGGCTTCATGGCCGTGCTGACCGTGGCGGCCATCAGCGCAGGGATGCGGGCACTGTTGTAAACGCGGAACTCATGCAGCAAGGAAACACCTGATTCGCGCACCGCTTGATTGAGAACCACCGATCCATCGGGATCCGAAATCGAACGATGGAACGTGCCCGGTGGAATGCGCAGGATGTCTCCGCCACTTTCCAATCTCACGATGTGAAAGGGCTGTTCCCAGGCCAGGTTGACCAGATAAAACGTGCGGCCACCACTGGCTGCGAGGAGATTGTCCTCTTGGTGGGGATGCAGGTAAAACTGCCAAGCACCAGAATCAGAATCATCCGGAGGACTGACAGCCGGACCGGAATGAATCACAAGGTCACGGGCATTCGACGTGTCCACCGTGACGTCGAAAAACCGAACCGATGGCGTGTCGCGAAAGCGCTCGTAGGGCAACAGTTCGAACATCACCGATGGGCCGAAGCACGACCCGAACTCTCACCCGTTTGTACCGAGCTTTTCGCGTAGAAACGGTGACATCGACGACGGTTCAGCCGCCCAGATAGGCCATTTCTGCTCGAGGGACAGGATCAGCCTTGCAATGCCGCTCCTCGCTGTAGCGATCAGATCGTCGCTGCCAGAGAGCACGGATGACCTGCTCCAACTCCTGATCGGAGCCCATCGCTGGGTTCAGATCGGTTCCCTGTGAAGCAAACAGGCAAGTGAAGGCTTGACCATCGGCCGTGATGCGCAGACGGTTGCAATCGCCGCAGAACGGCTCACTGATGGAGGCGGCCACGCCCAAACCACTCACATCGTCGTGATAACGCCAACGGCGAGCGGTGCCTCCACCGTTCCGACCCAGTGGACTGAGGGGCCACCGCTCAGCAAGGCGCAGCACCAATCCATAGTCAAATCGATCTACAAACGCTGACACGCAACTCGAGACCGCCAAATTCATGACTAGAAACTTCTAATAAGCTAATTCAATATCAATTATTATCCCAATGCTTACAATAGAGCAGCAACTTTTGGAAAGTGCTTATTCAAGCCAGACACAAAAACTTCGCGATATCTACCCATTGACATGGATATATGGCTCAAGAATATTTACCTCAGATTCCACTTCAAATTTCACTTCAAATTCCTCAGCCCAGTCCCCACAAGTACAACGCTCCCTAATCCCCAACCACACAAGAGACAATGATGTAACGCAGCAATCGATAGCCCAAGACGTAACATTCACTTATACGCCCGAAGAATTTTTTCCAGGTTTCCCAAGGCCAGGTACCATGGAATTTGGGGAAGCCATTGTAAGCGTCGGATTAGACGAAAGCGGTAAAGTACTTTCATTCATCTGCCCTCAAGCCGAGCAAAATTTTACACAGAACCTTGCTATTGGCTTAGTCGAACTTTCTGGAAAAGTAGAGGCTGAAATAGGCCAGATCGGTGGCAGCATTGATCCCATAACTGGTATTGGGACCGTTTATCTTGATGATGTGCAATTGTTGTTTTGGGGTGAAATCACAATCGATCCACTGTTGGGTCTGACTACCAATTTTTATCTCGACAAAGACGAAGCCGCATTCATTCCACTCACCAATCTACAGGGAGGCAGTGAACTGGTAGTGGATAGCTCAGGTGCTCCCAATGACAATACATTCGCAAGACTCGAAATTTCGGCATTACAAGGCGTCAATCGAGGAGTTCAAGACGGCTTTTTACAGGAACTAATTATTGAAGGCATTAACCTTGAATTGCCCGGATTCGCAATCAAGGGGACCGGCCTTGAATGGACCGTCAATCTGCAAGATCCCCAACCTATCTCTGGTGAGGCCTACGCGGAACAAGCTAACGACTTACACATGGGACATTGATTCAATTAATTCAACCGCCCAGATAGGCCATTTCTGCTCGAGGGACAGGATCAGCCTTGCAATGCCGCTCCTCGCTGTAGCGATCAGATCGTCGCTGCCAGAGAGCACGGATGGCCTGCTCCAACTCCTGATCGGAGCCCATCGCTGGGTTCAGATCGGTTCCTTGGGCAGCGAACAAACACGTAAAGGCCTGACCATCGGCCGTGATGCGCAGACGGTTGCAATCGCCGCAGAACGGCTCACTGATGGAGGCGACTACACCGACATCACTCACATCATCGTGATAGCGCCAACGCCGAGCCGTTCCTCCATCGTTGCGACCCAGTGGACTGAGGGGCCACCGCTCAGCAAGGCGCTGCACCATTAGCTCGGCCGGCAGCACTTGATCCATCCGCCAGCCATTGCGATTACCCACATCCATGTATTCGATCAGGCGCAGTTCCATCTGCTGGCTGCGCGCCAGCTCCGCCAGAGGAATCAACTGATCGTCGTTCACACCGCGTTGAATCACCGCGTTGAGCTTGAGGGCACCCGCAGCAGGGTTGAACCCAGCGTCTCGTGCAGCGACCAGACCAGCCAGCACCTGCTGCACCAATCCTTCACCGGCGATCCGTCCGCCACGCAGCCCAGCCATCCTTGCCGCGACAGCGCCATCGACCGCATCCAGACTCACGGTGATGCGATCCAGGCCTGTCTTCTTCAAGGCCTTGGCGCGCTGCTCCGACAACAACACACCATTGGTGGTGAGTGCCACGTCACGCAGACCAGCCAGAGGGTCACCAGGGGTGCGCCTGCCATCAGCCACTCCTGCCAACAACGGCATCAGCCGATCACTGAGCAGAGGTTCGCCACCAGTGAGGCGAAGGGTGTGCACACCAAGGCGCGCCGCAACGCGAATCAAACGCAGCTGCTGCTCCAGCGTCAGCATGACCGGAGGATCAACAGAATCCGGACAGCAATAGGGACACGCCAGATTGCAACGGGCGGTCAACGAGAGCCTCAGCACCCCCAGGGGCCTGGTGTGTTGATCAAGCGTCAACGCTGGAGAGGCGCAAGTCATCCAACCAACGCTGCCAGATCGGCTGGATGATTCACATTGCTGAGCTGCTGTGCAGGCAGTTGCAGAGTGTCGTGATCAATCCGCTGAAGCCAGCCAAACCATCGCGCCTGACCATCACGGAGTTCAGCATCCAGCCCCGCACGATTGCTGGCACTGCATGGATAAATCCCCAACAAGGGCTGAAGGCGTTGACCGTCATCGGCCACCAGCGCTCGCGATTCATCCCGACGCCACACATCCAGCAGCGCTTGCAACGCATCCACCTGCAGCGCAGGCATGTCCACCGGCAAAGTCAGCAGAGCCTGGGTCTCATCAGCAGTCAAGAGGCAACTGAATGCACGCAGAGGCCCGGACGGACTCCATGGTTCGGCCTGCACCGTGACCCCGGGCCAACCGGACAGACAGCGTCGATGGGTGGCATGCGCGCTCATCACACACACTTCAAGCCCCAGTGAGCGCAATAGCCGAACCTGCCGCTCCAACCAGGTGAATCCGTCCGCAGTGGTGATCAGCGCTTTGTCGGTGCCCATCCGACGACTGGCACCACCGGCAAAGACCACCGCTCTGAGCGATCGCGAGCCCACAACGAACCTCAGAACGTCAATTAATTAAAGAACGTGCTGTGCAAGTAACAACAGCTACGAATTGACGTGTTGCAGCCCTGAACTTTCAGCGTCAAGCCACCCGAGCCGATGATTTTGGTAGCGAAGACAACGAATCCTCTGCACCCCGAATGGTGCAATTATTCGGCGGTCTGCATGAGCGCCGCATCTTGAAATCCTGGGCGCCTTCGTTTCGACGCCGGGGTTTGACTCTCCATCCCAAACAAACCCCATGCTTGGCGAACTCTGGTCGTTCCAGGGGAGATACCGAACACTTCATCTCACCTGGATCGCCTTCTTCCTGACCTTCGTGGTCTGGTTCAATTTGGCTCCTCTGGCTTCCACCGTGAAAGCCGACCTTGACCTGACAGTGGGTCAGATCCGCACGGTGGCCATCTGCAACGTGGCCCTCACCATTCCCGCTCGTGTGCTGATCGGCATGCTGCTGGACAAATTCGGACCCCGGATCACCTATTCCTCGATCCTGGTGTTCTCCGCCTTTCCCTGTCTGCTGTTTGCTGCCGCTCAGGATTTCAACCAACTGGTGGTGGCACGTCTGCTCCTCTCCATCGTTGGTGCTGGCTTCGTGATCGGCATCCGCATGGTGGCTGAGTGGTTCCCGCCCAAGGAGATCGGCTTAGCTGAAGGCATCTACGGCGGCTGGGGCAACTTCGGCTCTGCCTTCTCTGCCCTCACCATGGTGGCCATCGCTGGCTTCCTGTCTTTCTCCGGCGGTTTTGAACTGCCCACCGGCGCAGTTCTCAACTGGCGCGGTGCCATCGCCCTGAGCGGCATCATCTCTGCCATCTACGGCGTCTTCTACTTCTTCAGCGTCACCGACACCCCTCCTGGGAAGGTTTACCAGCGCCCTGAGAGAACAGCTGGTCTGGAAGTCACCTCCATGCGTGACTTCTGGGGACTGCTGGGAATGAATGTTCCTTTCGCAGCCATCCTCGCCGTGCTGTGCTGGCGCCTGCAAAAGGTCGGCTTCCTTACCCCTGCCACCTATCCACTGGCTCTCGGTGCCGTTGCGGTCTGGTTCATCTTCCAGACCTGGGGAATCATCCGCACCAACCGCGAATTAATCCTCGGCAACAAGGTCTATCCCAAGGAAGACCGCTATGAATTCCGGCAGGTGGCCATTCTTGAGCTCACCTACATCGTGAATTTCGGCTCCGAGCTTGCTGTGGTGTCGATGCTTCCCACCTTCTTCGAAACCACCTTCGATCTGCCGAAGGCCACCGCAGGCATTCTCGCCTCCTGCTTCGCGTTCGTGAATCTGGTGGCGCGTCCTGCCGGCGGCCTGATCTCTGACAAGGTCGGTAGCCGCAAAAACACCATGGCCTTCCTCACCGCTGGCCTTGGCATCGGTTACCTGGTGATGAGCATGATCAAACCCGGCACGTTCTCCGGCCCGTCTGGAATCTTCGTGGCTGTGGTAATCACCATGCTCGCCTCCTTCTTCGTGCAATCCGGGGAGGGTGCAACCTTCGCTCTGGTGCCTCTGGTGAAGCGCCGCGTCACCGGACAGGTGGCAGGCCTGGTGGGTGCCTACGGCAACGTTGGTGCCGTGACTTACCTCACCATCTTCAGCTTGCTGCCCATGTGGATGGGTGGTGGTGCCGAGCCCGATCCGACGGTGATCGCCAACTCCAACAGCCGCTTCTTCCAGATTCTTGGAATTGCTGGTCTGATCGTGGCCTTCTTCTGCTACTTCTTCCTCAAGGAACCCAAAGGGTCCTTTGCGGATCTGCATGAAGGCGAAACGGAAGAAGCACTCGCCTGAAGATAAAAATCCACTTCTGATCGGAGTTTGCAGCTCGACTGCCATCCGAATGCCCGGGGGGACTTCCCCCGGGTTTTTGATTCTCTGCCTCTCAGGATGTGACTGATTCCAGAGCCAATCCCACAAGCCAATGTCCTTACTGCGGCGTGGGCTGCGGCCTGGAACTGCTGCCTCCAGGCGAAGCAGGCAAATCCGTGAAGCGGGATGCCGACGGCAATCCCATGTGGGCAGCACGGGGAGATCGCCAACACCCATCCAGTCTTGGACAGGTCTGCATCAAAGGCGCCACGGTGGGTGAAACCCTGGCCCGCGGACGCCTGAGCCAACCGCTTTACCGCCCCACACTCAACGACGACTTTCAACCCATCAGCTGGGACAGCGCCTTTGACCTACTGACCGGACGCATCCGCAGCACGCTGGCCGGCAAAGGCCCCAATGCCATTGCCATGTATGGGTCAGGGCAATTTCACACCGAGGATTACTACCTGGCTCAGAAACTCCTGAAAGGAGCGCTGGGAACCAACAACTTCGATGCCAACTCGCGGCTGTGCATGAGCTCCGCAGTGGCCGGATACACACGAAGCCTGGGATCCGATGGTCCTCCTTGCTGCTACGAAGATCTGGACCATTGCTCCGTGGCCTTCCTGATTGGCACCAACACGGCCGAGTGCCATCCCGTGCTGTTCCAGCGACTGCTGAAGCGCAAGAAACGCGACCCGAAAGGGCTCACCATCGTGGTGGTGGATCCGCGCACGACCGACACCGCCAAGATCGCTGACCACCATCTGGCGATCGCTCCAGGCACGGACCTCGCACTCCTCCACGGCCTGGCACGACTGGTCATCCAGGACAACGGCTTCGATAGCGATTTCATCGATGCAGCCACCGAAGGCTTCGCGTCGTACACCCAGACCATCAATGCCTGGACCCCCGGCAAAACCGCCAAGTTCTGTGGGATCACGGAACAGGATCTGCGCGCCGTCGGCCGACTCTGGAGTCGCAAAGAAGGCGTCCTCAGTCTCTGGTCGATGGGGGTCAATCAACGCCGGGAAGGAACGGCCGTGGTCAGTGGGCTGATCAACCTGCACCTGCTCACTGGAGAAATCGGCAAGCCAGGTGCCGGGCCCTTCTCACTCACCGGTCAACCCAATGCCATGGGCGGCCGTGAAGCCGGAGGGCTGGCTCATTTGCTTCCTGGATACAGGCTGGTGACCAACCCGGAGCACAGGGCAGAGGTGGAGCAAGCCTGGGGGTTCGCCAAGAACTCCATTGCTGCAACACCAGGACTGAGTGCCTGGCAGCAGGTGGAGGCCATGGAACAGGGCAAGCTCGATCTGTGGTGGGTGGCAGCCACCAATCCCCTGGTGAGCATGCCCGACCTGGAAAGAGTGAAGAACGCCATGCAGCGCTGTCCGCTCGTGGTCGTCAGTGAGGCGTACGCCGATACGGAAACTTCCCACTACGCCCATCTGCTGCTGCCCGCAGCGCAGTGGAGCGAAAAGGCGGGTGCCATGACCAATTCAGAGCGACGGGTCACCTACTGCCCGTCGTTTCGGCCACTCCACGGCGAAAGCCGTCCTGATTGGGAGGTGTTCGCTGAACTTGGACGTCGACTGGGATTCACCGAGCAGTTCTCATATAAATCCTCAGCGGAGGTCTACGCGGAATTCACAACGCTCACCGAAGGCCGCGTCTGTGATGTCTCCGGCCTCAGCCATGGCTTGCTTCAGGCCCATGGGTCGCAGCAATGGCCTTTCCCCAAGGGACATGAGCCAACCCGCATCTCCAAGCGTCTTTACGTCGGCAAACGATTCCCGACAGCCAGTGGTCGTGCACGTTTCCAGTCAGAAGCACCGCTCGGCCTTGCCGAGCCACCCTGTGATGTCTATCCGCTCGTCCTAACAGTGGGCCGTTATCTCGGCCAGTGGCACACCATGACTCGCACCGGCATGGTGCAACGACTCAACGACATGCATCCGGAACCACGCCTGGAGATGCATCCTGAGGATGCCAAGGCCTACGGCCTCGACGACAACGGACTGGCCGCGATCACATCCCGGCGCGGCACCCTGACCGCCCGCGTGACGTTGACGGATCGCATTCGCCGCGGCTCGGTGTTTCTGCCGATGCACTGGGGTTTCACCCAAGCCGAAGCCTGTGAAGCCAACACCCTGATGCATGAGCAGTCCTGCCCAATCTCCAAACAGCCGGAACTCAAAGCCTCAGCCGTTGTGGTGGCCCCGGCCGTGTCGGTCATGAAACCCGCTGAGCAGCAGACCGGACGGCTGGAAAGCCTGCGCCGACTGCTCATCCCAGCACTTCGCTGAAGGCCGCCTCGAGATTGTGGTGATCGTGCCCTGACCTGGCCAGCTTGCAGAGGGCAAAGCGATCGAGCTCACGCATACCCTGCCAGGCCTGCGGTGTGAGCTGAACACCACGCGAGCGCGCTGCGTCCAGGAGCTGATCCGGCAGACGATCCGGTTGCTGCCAGGGCTCATCCACCGCTGGCGGCAGATCTTTCACCACACCATCCGCCATGGTCACGGTGCTGAGCTGCAAATGCTCTCGCATTTGCTGCAGGTGTTCGCGTGAATCTCCCCAATCCACCAACTGCTGACGCTGCGCCTGGGTCATCGCCAGCCAATGACTCAATTTGAGCTTCACACCAGCCAAATCCAGCTTGCGGCGGACGCACAGTGGAATGCATCGCCAAGATCCGACGAAATCCTGCTCAAAGGCAAAACAATGCCGCGCCTGATCCAGCTGCGAATGCATTGGTAGCCAAAGCGACGATTTTTCTATCTCTAGCTGGAAACGGTGACAACAACGACTATCAATTGCAGCCAAAACAAAGAGTCTTGTCTCAACTTTGGACGCGTCAATGCGCTTCGCTCTGAGCCTGGGATTGCTGCTTGGATCCGCTCACGGATGGCTGGCTTCAGAGGGGTTGGCAACCGGTCTGCTTGTTCTCAATCACGAAGCCAACGGGTCAAATCTGCAACATTTCAGTGCTTTTGGTAGCAACGAGTACATTCTGTATCCATAGTGAATGTCTCCGACATTCGTTCAATGGCCTTCAGCACCACCACCAGCCAGGTCCAGCGCAGCCCCCTGACCGTTGCAGCAGGCTTCGTTGGCGCCTTCATCGTGGCCTCCCTCGCTGTGCAGATGGTGCTGAGCCAGAAGGCAGCCAACGCTCCATCCACCGCTGCAACAGCAACCACACAGGTGGAACCGGTGGTGACCTCCCAAGCCGCCATGTGGTCAGTGCTCGGCGAGCGCTGATCAACACTGGAGCGGTCAACAACCCGTTCACGCATGGCTGACGAGCTCTCGCACCTCACCGATCAAGGTGAGGTGCACATGGTGGAGGTTGGCGATCGCGCGATCACCAAACGGGAAGCGACGGCCGCCGGAACACTGGTGATGCAGCCCTCCACGCTGGAGCTTGTGCTGCGTGGAGACACCCCAAAAGGAGACCTGCTGGCGGTCGCACGCATCGCGGCCATCCAAGGGGCGAAGCGCACGTCCGAGCTGATTCCCCTCTGTCACCCGCTGCCGATCAGCGGCATGGACATCAGCATCGAGCCCGATCCCTCCCTGCCAGGACTCAAAGTGCAGGCGAGCTGCCGCACCACAGGTCAGACCGGGGTCGAGATGGAAGCGATCACGGCGGTCTCCATCGGTCTGGTCACGCTCTACGACATGTTGAAATCCGTGGAGCCAGGCATGACGATCAACGGCATCCAGCTGCTGCACAAGGACGGAGGTCGCCATGGCAGCTGGAGCTGCTGAGCCCTACGGCCGTGAAGGTCTCCCCCTCGAGGAAGCCCGGAGACGTGTCTTGGCAGCCATCACGCCGCTAAATCAAAGCGTCACCGTGCCACTCAACGAGGCCTTGGGTCGTGTGAGCGCTGAAGCGGTGATTGCCACCGTTCCAGTGCCTGGGTTCCGCGCATCAATCATGGACGGTTATGCCCTGGGGCAAGACCGTCAACCGACCGTGGGCGATCGCTGGATGCTGAAGGGACGCGCTTCTGCGGGACAGCCTTTCAACGAGAAGCTCTCAGCCGGTGAGTGCATCCGAATTCTCACGGGAGCACCCCTTCCGGAGGGCGCTGGCTGGGTCCTTCCTCAGGAACTCATCGCGGTCGACAGCAACCAGATCCAATTAAGCCAGGAAGCCTCTGACCGGCCCTGGATCCGCGCGGCAGATGAAGAATGTCGGCCCGGTGATCCACTTCTGGCCGCCGGCCAGCGGCTAGGACCTGCAGACCTGGCCCGGCTCGCCAGCTGCGGCGTAGCCGAGCTGACCGTGCAGCAAAAACCACGCATTGGCCTATTGATCAGTGGCGATGAACTGGTGCCACCTGGGGCCCCGAGACCGCCCGGCACCATCTGGGAAAGCAATGGCACACTGCTGGAGACAATGCTCCAGGCCCTCGGACACCAGGTGCATCAGTGCTGTGTGGTGGCCGATCAACCTGATGCCTTACGCGTGACCCTTGGTGAGCTTGCCGATTGCTGCGATGTGGTGGTCAGCACCGGAGGCGTCTCGGCGGGGGACAGCGACTGGATTCGTCCGCTCGTCGCTGAACTGGGCGCGGTGGACTTCTGGAAACTGTTCCTGCGGCCTGGCCGCCCCTTTGCCTTTGGTGCCCTGCATGATGGCGTGCCCTTCTTCGGCCTACCGGGCAATCCCGTGGCCGCCGCAGTGACGGGATTGCAACTGCTCTGGCCGGCACTTCAGGTGCTGGAAGGCCAAAGCGAACCAGAACGCTTCCCCCGGATCCAGGTGGAGCTGGCGGATCCGCTGACGCGACGTCCCGGCCGGCCGGAACTCGCGCGCGCGCGACTGGAAACCAGCAGTGACGGAGCTCTGATGGCACGCGTGGATGGTTCACAGGCGTCATCGCGCATCGGCTCCCTGCAGGAAGCCGATCTGCTTTTGGAACTGCCGGCAGATGCGGGTGATCTCAAGCCCGGCGAACGGGTCTGGGCCCAGCTGATCCGCAGTCGCCTGTTTTAAATCGCCTCCTCAGCTGAGGGGAACTGGTTGAAAGCTGGAGCGGTCCCATTGCAGGAGCCGTCCATCAGCATCAAAACAAATGCTGACCTGCTGGAACCGATCAGCGGCAAGCCGTGCACCGATCTCCAACGTGCATGCTGAATCGGGCAACCGTTCAGGCGCCGAAAACACCAAACCGTCCGGCATCACTGCACTGCAGTCATGACGCAGCAGCTGATCCGGTTCAAACACCACAGACCGTGGATCACTGGCTCGTGCCATCACCCCTGGCTGTGGCCGAAGCGATTCGGCCTGGCCCGGCCAACCCCGCAAGGGTTCAAGCAACGCCTCGGGTGTCCCGCACGTGGGACGCTCAGGTTCGAGATCTGCAGCATCGCGACAGCGAAAGGCCACCGCTCCCACGGCCTGCAACCACCAGGCGCCATCACGCGGCTCCCAGAGCAGCACCAACATCGAACGGGAGCGGCCTTGGAAGAGATTGATCTCATGGCCGAAGCGACCGCGCGCCGCATCAAGCCGCAGGCTGGATTGGCCGCCAGCACCCTCAAATTGCCAGCATCCGCCGCCAGCGTTGTAACTCTGCCGGTTGATGGCATAGGTGGCTTGCCCTCCCGGAGTGAAGGCCAGGCCTGAACCATCCCAAACACCATGGTCTGCATCACTGAAGCGGATGACGTAGGTGGTGGGATCAATCACCCGTTGCGGCGTGGTCAGATCCAACCGATCCGAGCCATCACGCCCAAACCAGGTGCCGGGTCCCTGCCAACAGCCGGCGAAATTGATTCGATTCAACACCCACTGATCGGTCATCGAAGTCACCGTGAAAGCCATCAAACGTCTTTAAGGTCGTCAAACTGTTCGCGCCAGTGATGGGACTCACGATCATTGGTTGTGGCTATGTGGGTCAGGCCTTGGCGAGAAGGCTGCAGCCGCAACGACCGCAGCTGGGCTTGACCCTGACCACGACACGGCAGGAGCGTCAGGGCGCACTGAGGCCCTTGGCTGATGAGGTCATGGTCTGCGATGCCACGGATCCAGAGCAACTGCTGAAGAGCCTTCAAAACAGTCGCACCGCAGTGTTCTGCCTTGGTCCAAAAGGGAATCAACAGGTGGATGAAGAGGGCTACAGGCACACCTTCGTCGACAGCTTCCACTGCCTGAGGTTGCTGTTGCCACAACTGCCGCAACTGCGTCAGATCCTCTACACGAGCAGCTGCTCGGTCTATGGCGATGCCAACGGCGATTGGGTGGATGAGACCACACCTGCCAGCCCAGGCCCCGGCCATGGCTCCGTGCTCCTAGAGAGCGAGCAGCTGTTGGGCGCCATCAACGACAGGACGGTTTGCATCCTGCGCTTGGGGGCCCTGCATGGACCAGGCCGTGATCTCGACGAGCGCCTCAAAGGTTTGGCCGGCCAAGCACGACAGGGGGAAGGCAACACCTTCACCAACTGGGTGCATGTAGACGATGCCGCTGGTGCCCTGGAGGCTGCTGTCGATGGGCATTGGAGCGGTGTGGTGAATGTGGTCAATGACCAGCCCATCCGGGTGCGGGACCTCGTGGAACAAAGCCTGGCGCATCAAGGGCTCGCGACGGTGCAATGGATGGGAGGTCTGGAACCGCAGTCCGATGGAAGGCGCATCCGCAACCAGCGGTTAAAGCAATTGGGCTATCGATTGCTGCACCCCAACGTGGATCAGAGTGGTGTGTTCTCCGCCAACCAGGTGCCCTGATCGCTGCACCACTCCCTCTTCCAGAACGGCGCCCGATGCTTGAGCTCCTCCAATAGCTCCGCTGAACAGCGCTGGGCGGCCCCCCGCCGATCCGCCTCGACAGCCACCAGCACGATCGGCTCACCCGGACGCAACAGCCCAACCCGATGCAGAACCAGCATCGCTCCTGCCCCGTGCTGCTGCTGCAGTCGCTCTGCCATGGCTGTGATCTGGCGCTCACACAATCCGGGATAGTGCTCCAACTCCAATGCCTGAAGCACCCGACCATCGATTGCGATCGGTCGCACGCGGCCGACAAACACCGCCACCGCTGCAGGATCGCCGCCCCAACGCATCAGCTCCAGCCAAGGGTCGAAGGATGTCGAACGAATTTCAACCTGGATGCCATTCATCCCTCAACCTCCCGTGAAGGGAGGCAGAAAAGCCAGCTCATCACCGGCATGCAGGGGCTGATCCAGCTCCACCAACTGCTGGTTGACGGCAACACTGATGCCCTGCAACGAGCCGAGATCCAACTGGTGCCAGACCTCACGGGCTGTGACCGCCTCTGATGACAGCGGCAGTGAGCGCTCGGCCCAACCCGCCCTTTCGCGCAGAGAAGCGAAAAGCAACACGTGCAGCACCACGGCCGTTGCAGCTGAAGAGGTTCTAGCGTCCAAGCTCGCCGCCGCCGTTCCGTGGGCCTCGCGATTGCCTTGCTCACCATTTCCGACACACGCACCCTCGATGAGGACAGCAGCGGCGATCAGCTGCAGCGCAGCATCGAAGACGCTGGCCATCAACTCCATCAGCGTGCCCTCTGTGCGGATGATCGCTATCAAATCAGGGCGGAATTGAGCCGCTGGATCGCGGACCCAACCGTTGACGTGGTGATCACCAGCGGCGGGACCGGCCTGACCGGCCGGGATGGCACACCGGAAGCGGTTGCACCGCTGCTGGACAAAACCATCGACGGCTTCGGAGAGCTGTTCCGCGTGATCTCGTTTGACAGCATCGGCACCAGCACCCTGCAAAGCCGCTGTCTGGCAGGCGTTGCCAATGGCACCTTTGTGTTTGTGCTGCCTGGCTCCCTGGATGCCGTCACCACGGCCTGGCAACGGTTGATCCGAGCACAGCTCAATCCCGAAACCCGACCCTGCAACCTGGCGCAACTACGGGCACGACTCAAGGAGTGAGGCGCCGATCAAAACGGAATCGGCATGGTGACCGCTGCAGGTGACGGCTTGCAAGCTTCAACCTGATGATCAACCACGTCTCCGACCACAACGATGGACGGTGACTTGAACTCCTGCGCTCTGGTCTGATCGGCAACATTCGCGAGGGTGGCCTTCAGACAACGCTGGCCAGCCACTGTCCCCTGCTGAATCACGGCAACGGGCGTCTCCGGCACGAGCCCACCCGCCATCAGCTCTTCCGCGATGCGAGGCAGGTTGTGCAGACCCATGTAGATCACCAGCCCATCGCTGGAAGCAGCGAGGGAACGCCAGTTGACGGAAGGGCGCCGCTTGTCGATCTCCTCGTGACCGGTCACGAAGGTGACGGAAGAACCCGCACGCCGATGGGTCACCGGGATGCCGGCATAGGCCGGTGCAGCAATTCCTGCGGTCACCCCTGGCACTACCTGCACAGGGATCTGTCGTTCCGCCAGATACGCCGCCTCCTCTCCACCTCGGCCAAACAGGAAGGGATCCCCACCCTTCAGCCGAACGACGGTTGCGTGCTTCTCGGCCATCTCCACCAGCACCGCGTTGGTGCTGGGTTGAGGCACGGAATGATGACCCCGACGTTTCCCCACAAACCGGCGCTCACAGCTCTCCGGCACCAGGTCCAGCACTTCTTCGGGGACCAGGGAGTCGTACACAAGCGCATCGCAACTGCGCAGCAGACGATGCGCCTTCACGGTGAGCAGTTCAGGATCCCCGGGGCCTGCTCCCACCAGATAAACAGTTCCGAGTTGTTGAGCGGTGGTCACGGCAGAGCGATCAGCAAATCAATCAGGCCCTGACGAATCAGGGAATGGTGCAGAAGCGGTTGCAAACCTCCAGCCTCGCTCAGCGACTCCGTCATGCGATTGGGAGCCAAAGCGAGGGGGAATGCCTGGGCTTTGGGGTGATGCAGGAGGTACTCCGACCACTGGTCGGACGGGAGCAAGGGAACGGACAGTCGCTTGCTCAACTGTTGGAGAAAACGATCAGCAACTCCAGGGCGAAGGGGATGGTGAAGCAGCACGACTTCAGCAGTCAACAAAGGATCGAGCGCTTCTGACACCAGCGACCACCAACGCGACCAGGCCCCAAGAAACGGAAGGAGTGTGACATCCGCACCTTCCGAACGCATGCGCCGCCGAATGGCAGGCACATCATCACGAGCATGCGCCCCTGGCCACAACAGCAACGGCACCAACCAGCTTGACGCGTCAGGGCACGGCGGCGGAGCATCAGCCGTCAGCACCTCGAGCTGAACCGGAGCTGAACGATGCTGTTGGAGCTCCTGCCTCAGAGCCGTCAGGGCCTCGGGCACCACGCCCCCCGAGCGACCATGCACCACCAAACGGATGGCCCGCTCGGATTGCAACTTTCGATTCCGTAGCAATGGCCACGGATCGATGGCCGAACCGACTGCTGACATCACACCATCGTCAAGGTTTTTCGTCTCATGTCCCGACGTCAATACTCCGAACGCGCTGCTTTGGAGGGACGCTCCCGCAGAGAGTTCTCCGATCAAAGCTACCGGTCGAGACGATTTGAAGAACGCGAAAGCTTTGGCAGCAGAGGGCCGAGACGTGCCGACAGAGCTCGTTTTCAGAGCGAGCTTGAGCGGGATTTCGCGGCGATGAAGCGCGTCTGGCAGATGCTCCGTTACGGAGCCGTTCGCATGCTTGGCGAAGTTGGACGCCAATACTGAGACCTCGGAAGGCAGCCTTCTACGGCTCAGCCGGGGACAGCAGATGTAGCCACGGCAACCATTTGCTCCATTCGACAACGGCAGGGACTCAACAGCCAAAACTGTTCGAACCAATACCGACAGGCGCACCACCGCCCTGTTGACTTCACATCTGAGCGCTCCCTTCATTCTGAGGCGCTGGTTTTAAACAACCAATTTGATTGATCCTCGCAGGTTTTGAACGATCAATCCGCTCTATTCGTATCAAGATCATGACTCTCAGCTCTCCCTCCAGGCCCTATCTGGATGGCAAGAAGCTCAACAAGATCGAGCAGAACAAGGCCACCAAAGATGGCTTGCTTGTGGGCAGCGAGATTGAAAAATTTGCAGAACTGGGCTGGGAGCAGGTCGATGAAACAGACCTTCAACTGCGCTTGAAGTGGTACGGCATGTTTTGGCGCCCGAAGACCCCGGGCAAATTCATGTTGCGGCTAAGAGTTCCGAATGGCGTGCTGTCGGCCGATCAGCTTCGCGTCGTCGCTTCCATTGTCGAGCGATACGGCGACGAAGGCAGTTGTGACATCACCACACGCCAGAACCTGCAACTGCGAGGCGTGCTTCTCGGAGATCTGCCCGAGATCCTTCGTCGTCTTGATCAAGCTGGGCTGAGCACCATCCAATCCGGCTTCGACAACCCTCGGAATGTCACCGGCAATCCAATCGCTGGCATTGATCCTCAGGAGATCGTTGACACCCGTCCTTACACGACAGAGCTTCAGAACTTCCTGACCAACAACTGCAAAGGAAATCCTGAATATTCCAATTTGCCTCGCAAATGGAACACTGCGGTCGCAGGAGCCAAGGACAATTTCCTGCTGCATAACGACATCGTCTTCCACCCCGTGGAAAACAACGGCGTGATGGGATTTGGCGTCTGGATCGGCGGAGTGCTCTCCTCCCAGATGAATGCCTATGCGATCCCGCTGAATGCCTGGGTCAAGCCGGATGAAATCTGCAAGATGACCGACGCCGTGATTCGACTCTGGCGAGACAACGGAGAACGGGACAAGCGTCCAAAGGGTCGCTTCCGCCTCTACCTGGATCAGGTGGGTCACGACACATTCCGCGCTCAGGTTGAAGAGCTGTTCGGCCCCCTCACCCCGGATCCCGGCTCCGTCTTCGACACAACCCCTCGCTCGCACTACGGAATTCATCCGCAAAAGCAGGACGGCCTGTCATACGCAGGGCTTCATGTCCCTGTCGGACGCCTGAAAGCTCAGGATCTCCAGGATCTGGCCACCGCAAGCCTCAACTACGGCAGCGGCGAAGTGCGACTCACTGAAGATCAGAACGTGATTCTGATTGGACTTCCTGCTGAAAAGCTGGAGGGTTTCAAAGCCGATCAGCTGCTCGAGCGCTTCCCGCTCGAGCCTGGCCACATCGCAGCGGGAACCGTCTCCTGCACAGGAAACACCTATTGCGGATTTGCACTCACCAACACCAAGGATCAAGCCCTCCAGGCCGCACAGGAGCTGGATCAGGAATTAACGCTCCCTGAAGAGCTGAAAATTCACTGGACCGGATGTCCAAACACCTGTGGACAGGCCTACATGGGTGCCATTGGACTGACTGGAACCAAGGCCAAAAACAGCGATGGCGAGATGGGCGAGGGCTACACCATGACCCTCGGGGGATCACAGGGCCCCAATCCAACCATGGGTGAAGTGCACCGCAAAGCCATTCCGGCGGATGAAATCAAATCTGCCTTGCGCGAAGTGCTGATCGAACGGTTTGGCGCCACACCCCGCGCCTGAACGTTCGCAACTCGATCAAAACCAACTCAGAGCTGGTGCAGACCTTTTGAGGCCAACTCTGATCGCTCGACGGCACTTGCCCTCCCACCCTTCATGGCAAATAGCAACGACATTTTCTCCCGTCTGGTCAACTGGTTCACCTCAGCTGGCCAAGACAAACAACCCATCAGCCTCGGAGCAGATCAACAAGATCTGTTTTCCAGGCTGATGAACAAAATCAGCGGTTGAATCGCGTCGAATTCAATCCTCTCCAACCATTCATCCCACTACGAAAACCATGAGTGAGTCGGCCTCACAGATGGACTACGTCCTACCCAACGAACTTGTCGACGGCATGATTGCCGCAGGCGGCAAAAAAGCAACCGTCAGCGTCAAGAACCTGCTGCTGCGTGGATTTTATTCCGGCGCCATCCTTGGCCTGGCTGTGATCCTGGCCCTGACCGTGGGCCTCAAGAGTGGTCAACCCTGGCTGGGTTCCCTGTTGTTCCCATTCGGCTTCGCCAGCATCGTGCTTTTCGGCATGGAGCTGGTGACCGGCAACTTCGCCCTGCTGCCCATGGCAACTTGGGCCGGGAAAAGCTCTTGGAAAGCAACCTTCCGCAACTGGGCTTGGGTTTGGTTCGGTAACTGGATCGGCACCGCTGTGGTCGCCGTGCTGATGGCGATCAGCCTCACCAGCGGCGGCACCGTGGATCCTGCCTCTGCTGCCGATGGCGGTGGCATGTGGCAACAGGTTGCGGCCAAGATCATTGGCCTCAACAAAACCAACGTTGTCACCAAGTACCAGGACCTCGAAACCCTCGGGTTTTTCCTGGCCATCCTGCGCGGCCTGATTGCCAACTGGCTGGTGTGCCTCGGAGTGACCATGGCTCTGGTCAGCAAGAGCGTTCCCGGCAAGATTCTGGCCTGCTGGCTCCCGATCACCGCGTTCCAATCGATGGGTATGGAACACATCGTGGTGAACCAGTTCCTGCACACCGCCGGCCCCATCCTGGGATCCGGTGTGAACTTCGGTCAGGTGATCTTCTGGAACTGGCTGCCGGTCACCATCGGCAACATCATCGGTGGCATGGTGTTCATTGGCATGCTCTTCTACAGCACCCACCGCACCAAGGTTGAGAACGTCTTGCCCTCCGAGCATGACGACAAACTGGAGCGCGAACTGGCCGCTGAACTCGGCGCCCGCTGATCAACTCCTGTGTCACAACCTGTGAATGAAGCCGCTCTATGGGAGCGGCTTTCCCAATCACGTCGGGCTCCTCTGGAGCCCCATTGGCTGGGGGAGGTTTACTCCCCCAGCCTTTCTGTTGATCTGCGCCGAGCCTTATGCGAAAAGCTTGGAATGCTTGGCGATCAGGGCTGGCCTCAGATTCAGAGCCTGATCGATCAGCATGGAGCGCTACCTGATCTGGTGATGGCAGCAGGCCTCTGCCACCAGACAGACGCCAGAGACTGGTTGCTGGATCAACTGACCAGCAGTTCCCAACTGGATGACATCAACCTCTGCATTCTTCAGTCCCTCTCTTGCTGGGGTGCCGATGTGCCTGAAACCGTCGTCAAAGAAAGCCTGCGCCATCCAGGGCAACAGCACCGCCTCGCTGGGTTGCAGTTGCTGAGCTTCCGAGCTCACAACCTGAGCGATGAAGAACTGCTGAGCTATTGCTCTGAACTGCTCGATGACTTCAGAGACCCTGTCGTTATCGCAGCAATCCGTGTTCTGCAGCGACGGGATGGCACCAGCATCAGCGAAAGGCTGGCGCAGCTCTGCATCGATGGATCGGATGGGGTCGCTGCAGCAGCGTTTCGAGCCCTCGGCTGCATCGCCACCCCCAGCAGCCAGCGATGTTTGTTGGAACTCAGTGAAACACTGAGCGACGACTCCCGACGGCACTTGGCACAACAACAGCTGGAGCAACAATTCCGTTCCTAACCATGAAAAAGCCCGGCCTTCGCCGGGCTTTCTGATTGAGGTTCTTGCTTGAAAGCGTCCAAGCAGAAGAGAGCCTTAAAAAATCACCACTTTTTGTAGGGGAGGAACTTGCCGCACATCGTGATCTTGACACGATCACCCTTAGGATCTTCAACCTTGTCAACATCAAGAGTGAAATCAATGGCGCTCATGATGCCATCGCCGAATTTCTCCTGAATGACATCCTTCAGAGGCATGCCATACACCTGCATGATCTCGTAAAAACGATAGATCAGGGGATCGGTGGGAATCACGGGCTCGAGGCTGCCCTTAGTGGGGAATTCCTTTATAGCCGCAGTAATTGCAGGATCCAAAGACAACAAAGAAGCGAGCTTTTCAGCCTCTTCAGCTGACGCTGTGGCCTGTCCATAAAAGAGAGACGCAATCCACACTTCATCCAAACCAAGAGCCGCTTCAAGATCAGCAAAACTCATGCCTTTGGCCTTCTTCGCAGCCATCAGGGAAGCGGTCACTGTGCTCTGCGAGGGTGCTGCCAGCGAAGGGGATGAGGTAGGCGTCAGAGTCATGGCGTTTGTTGCCGTTTACTAATAAATGCTCTCGCCATTACTGCCTAAGAAAAGCAGCAAGAGGCACAAAACCAGAAACCCATTTCAGACACATTGATCACAACTCAAGCCGTCCAACGCTGCTCTAATAGGGCCACTTGTTTCCTTAACCATGAGCGATCTGTTTCGGTCTCTCACATCTTTACTGAATAGTCAGCAGCTCGACTCCAGCGGAGCCACAAGTCTTGTGCTTGAGCGTCTGTATTACGCCGATGGACGGCAAAATCCCCGCCACCCCCGCCACGGCAGCTTTGAGGGGCTGTCCCTGCTGGACTGATGCAATCGGTATCAAGCGCTACCAACAAGGGTGACCGCGCTGCAGAACACTGCTTGTATTAGCGGTGTACCCCGTGACGAGCACTGTTCTCAGCGGTCGTGAACGCTTTAAACAGCACCTGCGCAAGGTGGGTAGCGGAGAACACACCAGCAAGGGATTGAGCCGTGAAGAGGCGGCTGATGCCATGTCCCTCATGCTCGATCAAGAGGCAACCCCCGCACAGATCGGTGCTTTTCTGATCGCCCATCGCATCCGCCGTCCGGAACCGCAGGAGCTGACCGGAATGCTGGACACCTATCGATCCAGGGGTCCAGTGGTGCAGAGCTCACCTGGCCAGAGGCCACCCCTGTGCTTCGGCATGCCCTTTGACGGGCGTACACGCACGGCACCGATCTATCCCCTCACCATGTTGGTGCTCTTGGCTGCTGGCCAACCGGTGGTGCTTCAGGGCGGTGAGCGCATGCCGATCAAATACGGCATCACAGCCATGGACCTTTTCGTTCTGCTGGACCTTGATCTGACCGGCCTTTCCCTCAGCCAAGTGCAAGCAGGCTTTGACACCCATGGCTTTGCCCTCATCCACCAGCCGGATCATTTCTCCATCGCAGACTCGCTGATCGGATACCGCGAAGACCTCGGCAAACGCCCACCAGTGGCCAGCCTGGAACTTCTCTGGACAGCCCATGAAGGAGCGCATCTGCTGGTCAGCGGCTTCGTACACCCCCCTACCGAAAGCCGAGCCTGGGAAGCGCTCAGGCTCGCTGGAGAGACCGATGTGCTCACCGTGAAAGGACTGGAAGGAGGAACTGATCTACCGATTGGTCGGGCCTGCATCACAGCCCGTGTCCGCCATGGCGAGGCCGAACGGCAGATCCTGCATCCCCGGGATCACGGCTGCCATGACGCCGACGTTGAGTGGTCCAACGACCAGAACTGGAAGGACCAAGCCCTGGAAGCCCTGTCGAATCGAGGCCCGCTCAGTGATGCTCTTCGCTGGAATGCCGGGGCCTATCTGTGGTTTGCCGGTCTCAGTGAAACGCTGGAATCTGGCATCCAGAACGCTGTGGCCATGCTGGAAGGCGGCCAAGCCCTGGCACAACTTGATCAACTGCGGGAGTGGCGCAACAACCTCTCCATCCGGTAACGCTCAAACATCACACCAGCGATGGCGATCGTTTCCGGAGCCACCACGGTCCAACCCCGTCGCTCCAGCAGTGAGCGACTGCACTGACTGGCCTCCGTGCGCAGACAGGTCACACCTTCGTCAGCCGCGTCCGCTTCAATTCTGTCCAACAGAGCTCCAGCATGACCCTGGCGTGCGGCTCGTCCGCGGCAGTACAGCAGTGCGAGACGATCTCGCGGATCGCGGATCGCAAACGCAGCATCGTCTCCACTAATCCAGCCGCATCCCTCCCGGAGGGTGCGATCGAGCACCCCAGGCAGCCAGGCCAGAGCCGACCATGCCCGCACCTGCTGCTCTGAATAGAGCGCCCTGGTCTGGGTTTCGATGGCATCGGCGTAGATCTCCCGCAAAAGGCCTTCGTCAGCTGGAACGATTGGTCGAAGTGCCATGGCCAATGTCCCTATGGGAGTGTGAGTCTTCTGTGCACGCAGGCGGCCTTGCAGCGTCCTCGCATTCCCACTCTGCTCAGCGCGTTTCTCACGCTGCTGAATGACCGCCTTAGCGAGAGCATTTTTCTGCCTCTGCTGCCTTTCCTGCTGGAAGACTTCAGCAGCAACGGCAGCACCGTAGGTCTGCTCTCAGGCACCTATGCCCTCTCCCAGTTCGCAGTGGCGCCGTTAATTGGCGCACTGAGTGACCGCTTCGGACGAAAACCCGTTATCAGCCTCTGCGTCTTTGGGTCGGTGATTGGCATGGGTCTATTTGCCACCACCTTGACCGTGCCTTGGCAACAAGTATGGCCAGAAGCCGCAGCAGCAGGACTGCCACTCGCCATGTTGTTTATGGCGCGAATCATCGATGGGGCAAGCGGAGGCACTGCCGCCACAGCCACAGCTGTCTTGGCCGACATCACCACACCAGAAAACCGGGCCAAAGCCTTTGGCCTCATTGGCGTGGCCTTCGGCCTGGGGTTTGTCCTTGGTCCTGGTCTTGGTGGAGTGCTTGGTGATGTCAACCGCATCCTTCCCGCCTGGGCTGCAACAGCCTTCGCCGTCGCGAACCTGATCGTGGTTCTGGGACTCCTCCCGGAAACTCATCCGATAACAGCTCGAAAGCAACTGCCCCGTAGACGCGAGCTCAATCCAGTCACCCTCTTGGCACGAGTGTTTGCCAAACCAGAGGTGCGTCGCCTCTCGATCGCTTTCTTTGGCTTCTTTATGGCCTTCAACGGTTTCACCACCGTTTTAGTGCTGTATCTGCGCAACAGCTTCAACTGGACTGAAGGGATGGCTGGAGCTGCATTCGCCCTAGTCGGGGTCATCGCGATGGTGGTCCAGGGGGGCTTAATCGGGCCGCTGGTGCAGCGTTTCGGTGAACTCCGCTTGACCCTCGTTGGTCTTGGTCTTCTTACATCCGGATGCCTGTTGGTGCCCTTGGCAACACCTACAAACTCCATTCCAGTGGTGTACACCGCCGTGTCATTGCTGGCACTAGGCACCGGACTGGTGACCCCCTGCCTACGTGCTTTGGTCTCCCGTCGTCTTGGCAGCGATGGCCAAGGCTCAGCACTGGGTGGTCTGCAAGGTCTGCAAAGCCTTGGCACATTCCTTGGAGCCTCCGCCGCTGGCTTCAGCTATGACCGAATTGGCGTCACCAGTCCTTTCTGGTTCGGCAGCATGATGTTGGTCGGAGTTGCCCTTCTGGTGGGTGGCAGCATCCGGAATCGGCCTCAAGCCAACCAGGCCTGAAGAGCCTCCAGAACACTTGCAGCAACAACGTGATTGCTAGCTTGCAATCAACAGCCTTCGCACCCGCTTTTCATCTGTGATGGCAGAGCGCTCCCTGGATCCTGATCTCTACATCAATCGGGAGCTCAGCTGGATTGCCTTCAATGAAAGGGTTCTGATCCAAGCACTGGACGAACGCACCCCACTGCTGGAACAGGCAAAGTTCAGCGCCATCTTCAGCAACAACCTCGATGAGTTCTTCATGGTGCGAGTCGCATCACTGAAGGCTCAGGTTGAAGCGGGGATCAACAAACGCAGCGAAGACGGACTGACACCGGTCGAACAGCTGCAGGCCATTCGTGAAAACCTCGCGCCTCTGCTGCGTCGTCAGCAGGAGCACTACCGCACACGACTGAAGCAGCAGCTGCACGACCACGGTGCCCATCTGCTCGACTATGCACAGCTCAATCAACGCCAACGACTCTGGGTTGACAACTACTTCCAGACGGCAATCTTTCCTGTGCTCACACCCCTGGCGGTGGATCCGGCACACCCCTTTCCCTTCGTCAGCAACCTGAGCCTGAATGTGGCGGCGCTGATTCGAGATCCGGAAACCGGCCAGAGCCTGCTGGCCAGGGTGAAAGTGCCGCAAACGATCCTGCCCCGCTTCGTTGCCATCCCAACGGATCTCGCCGATGCCAAGGACAGGCCGGTCCACACCGCCGTGCCTTTGGAACAGGTTGTGGCCTTCAACCTGGGTTTGCTGTTCCCCGGCATGAGCATCGAAGGGCATTACTTCTTCCGCGTTACCAGGGATGCCGACCTGGAACTGCGGGACCTAGAAGCCGACGATTTGATGATTGCCATCGAACAAGGTCTGCGCAAGCGACGCATGGGTGGTGAAGTCGTGCGCTTGGAAGTCGCCGATGAAATGCCGCACGACATGGTCGACATGCTGCTGGATGGAATGTCCGTGGAGGAGAACGACCTTTACCGCGTTGATGGACCCCTGGGGCTGGACGATCTCTTTGGGTTGATGGCAATCCCCCTGGCAAAACTCAAAGACGAATCCCACTCAGGCATGACACCGGCGATTCTTGGCCGGGCCCAGCGGAGCATGCTTGAAGACGGCTCCATCAAGGAAGAAGAGTTTGAAAGCATCTTCTCCGTGGTGCGTCGGCGTGACGTACTCCTGCATCACCCCTACGACCTGTTTTCGACCTCTGTCGAGGAGTTCATCAACCAGGCTGCGGACGATCCTCTGGTGATGGGGATCAAGATGACTCTGTATCGCACCTCGAAGGATTCACCGATCATCGCCGCTTTAATCCGCGCCGCTGAGAACGGCAAACAGGTGATGGCCCTGGTCGAGCTGAAGGCACGCTTCGATGAAGACAACAACATTCAGTGGGCAAAGCAGCTGGAAAGCTCAGGTGTGCACGTTGTCTATGGCGTTCTTGGCCTGAAGACACACACCAAGATCGTGCTGGTCGTACGCAAAGAAAAGGAACGGCTGCGCAGTTACGTGCACATCGGAACCGGCAATTACAACTCAAAAACCTCTCGCCTCTACACCGACCTCGGGCTGCTCTCCGCACGTCCAGAGCTTGGTCAGGATCTGGTGGAGCTGTTCAACTACCTCACTGGTTTTTCCAAACAGCAGGAATTCCGGAAACTGCTTGTCGCACCAGTGTCACTACGCAAGGGCATGGAAAACCTCATCCGACGCGAAATCAAACATGCCCGCAATGGGAATGGCGGCCACATCAAGGCCAAGATGAATTCTCTGGTGGATCCTCAGATCATTTCGCTTCTCTACGAGGCATCGCAGGCCGGCGTCACCATCGAACTGATCATTCGTGGCATGTGCTGTCTTTACCCGGGACGCGAAGGTGTCAGCGACAACATCAGCGTGGTCAGCATCATTGGGCGGTTCCTCGAACATTCCCGCATCTTCTGGTTTGCCAATGGAGGTGAACCGGAGGTGTACATCGGCAGTGCCGATTGGATGCCACGCAACCTCGATCGCCGGGTGGAAGCCGTCACACCCATTGATGAACCTGCGCTCAGGGAACAATTAGAACGCTTGTTGCAACTTTACTTAGACGACAACCGAGGCTCTTTCGACATGCAGGGAGACGGCAGCTTCCGCCAGCGCAATCCCGAAGATGTTGTGCGTAATTCTCAACTGCATCTAATTGAACACTGGAAAAAGGGACTACAAACCAACGCATGAGCAACCGCAGCTCTGTATTGATCGATACAGCCATCGGGCTCGTTTCAACCTCTTTATTTCACATTTGACTCATACGACTTAACCGCCGTTTGCAGATTCGGAAAAACTTTCGATTCATTCAGGCCAGATTTAGGGACGGGTGCTAAATTTTGCCCAAATCTAATTTCAGGAGGCCAGGGTGATGGGGATCCCTCTGGAATCTGAAGAAGTGACGAAAAAAGTCTCTTCTCCAGAACCTGTATTGCCGACCACCGGTCGACGAAACAGCGCTGCGCGTTCACGAAACACCACCAGTCGCTCGTCTCGCCAGAGTGGTCGATTGGCTACTGACTCGATCGGCTACTACCTGAGCAGCATCGGGCGTGTGCCACTGCTCACGGCAGCCGAAGAGATCGAGCTGGCACATCACGTGCAGGCCATGAAGGAACTGCTCGAAGTTCCTGAGGGTGAACGCACGCCGCGGCAGCGTCACCGCATCCGCATGGGCAAACGTGCGCGCGATCGGATGATGGCTGCCAATCTCCGCCTGGTGGTCAGCGTGGCGAAGAAATATCAGAACCAAGGTCTCGAACT
This sequence comes from Synechococcus sp. NOUM97013, assembly GCF_014279815.1. Taxonomy (NCBI): domain Bacteria; kingdom Bacillati; phylum Cyanobacteriota; class Cyanophyceae; order Synechococcales; family Synechococcaceae; genus Synechococcus; species Synechococcus sp. NOUM97013. The sequence goes on from NZ_CP047941.1 coordinate 2,516,351, forward strand.
GCTGGATCTGGTGCAAGAGGGTGCCATTGGTCTTGAGCGTGCGGTCGACAAATTCGACCCCGCTATGGGCTACAAGTTTTCGACCTATGCCTACTGGTGGATTCGCCAGGGCATGACCAGGGCCATCGACAACAGCGCCCGCACCATTCGTCTACCGATTCACATCAGTGAAAAGCTGTCGAAGATGCGGCGCATCACGCGTGAGCTGTCGCATCGTTTCGGTCGGCAACCCAATCGTCTGGAGTTGGCGAGCGCGATGGGAATCGAACCGCGCGACCTCGAGGATCTCATTGCCCAGAGTGCACCCTGCGCCTCACTCGATGCCCATGCACGTGGCGAAGAAGATCGCAGCACCCTCGGCGAATTGATTCCGGACCCCAACGGGGCAGAGCCGATGGAAGGGATGGATCGGAGCATTCAGAAGGAACACCTCGGAGGCTGGCTCTCGCAACTCAATGAGCGGGAACAGAAAATCCTCAAGTTGCGTTTCGGCCTGGATGGAGCGGAGCCACTCACCTTGGCGGAAATTGGTCGTCAGATCAACGTGTCGCGTGAGAGGGTTCGTCAGCTCGAGGCCAAGGCCATTCTCAAGCTCCGTGTGATGACCAATCACCAGCAGGCAGCCTGAGCCATTGCTTCTTTCCCTGCTGATCATCAGCACCTGGATGCTCCTGGTGCTGTCAACAGCAGTGATCTGCAGGAGACAATGGCCTCAACGCCGAGAACTCAGCCGCAAGATTGTTCACATCGGCACCGGTCCGGTGATCGCTATGGCCTGGTGGCTTGAGATTCCTGAATCGATCGCTTTAACGGTGGCCACCGCGGTCACCTTGATCACTGCAATCAACCACCGCTGGAAACTGCTCCCTGCCGTTGAGGATGTGGATCGCCACAGCTACGGAACTGTGGCGTATGGGCTTGCAATCACAATTCTGCTGGCTTTGTTCTGGCCTGATCAAGCGATTGCCGCCTGTGCCGGCGTGTTGGTAATGGCCTTCGCCGATGGCCTTGCAGGCTTGATGGGACGGGGCATCAAGTCACCCAGCTGGACGTTTTGGCAACAGCACAAATCCGTCGCTGGAACACTGACGATGGCCCTGGTCACGGCCTTGGTGTTAATCGTCCTTGCGCTAGTCAGCCACAGCTCTCTTCATCCCCTACGCCTGTTTGCAGTCACTGCCCTAGCAGTAGGCCTTGAGCAACTGAGCCGCTGGGGAATCGACAACCTCAGCGTGCCGTTGTCCGTTGGGTTGTGCTGGTCCTGGATTGTGATCTAAGCGCGAAGCAGACGCTCCATGTGACGACACCAGTCACCTCTGCTGCCCAATGCAGCCACGAGGGAGTGATCATCGGGCAGATCATGCAATCGCGTCTGCCAGAGCTGAATCTGTGCAGCCTGACTCACCCAGAAATGCATCACCTGCCGGTGCAGGGCATCGACATCCCAATGCTGCTGATGGGCCACACCCTGAGACCAACCCAGCAGATCATCCAGCTGAAGCGGTCGGAACCCTCGCACCCACAAACCGGTGTCACGATCCAACTCATACAAACGAAGTGGATCGCCAAAACCAAAAATATGAAGTCCAATCATTGAACCAACCTCCAAGAGGATGTGGCCCAACGTAAACACATCAAACCAAGGCAAAGTTCAATATGAACAGATCACTTAAAAGGTCTAAAACATCCGACTGAGTTTCAAGAAACTGGCACTCCTGTCGATCGAGTGCCAACTTGTTTCACCGCATTGGCCAGCTCTTCGAGCAAATCAGCCGTTGTTTCAAGGCTGATGCAGGCATCGGTCACGCTTTGGCCGTAAGTCAGTGCAGAACGATCAGCGGAGATCTTCTGATTCCCCTCAACGAGATGACTTTCCAGCATCACCCCCATCACGTGGGTTGAACCCTGGTCGACCTGGGACGCCACAGCCTTGAGCACCTCACCTTGACGGCGGTAATCCTTGTTGGAATTGCCATGACTGCAATCCACCATCAGCCGATCGGGCAGACCCGCGCCATCCAGTTCAGCTGCGGCTTCCTGGATCGCCTCGAGATGATAATTGGTGCCGCGATTGCCGCCCCGGAGCACCAGATGACCATCCGGATTGCCGGTGGTGCTTACGATGGAGGCATGGCCTTCATGATTGATGCCCAGAAAATGGTGCGGCTTTGAAGCGGCCTGCATCGCATTGATCGCGATGGTGGCGCTTCCATCGGTGCTGTTTTTGTAGCCGATCGGCATTGACAAGCCTGAGGCCATCTCACGATGAGTCTGGCTTTCGGTGGTTCGAGCACCAATCGCCGTCCAGCTGATCAGATCGGCGATGTATTGAGGCACCACAGGGTCGAGCAGTTCCGTGGCCGCGGGCATGCCATCCCTGGCCAAATCCAGCAGCAAGGCACGGGCCATGCGCAGGCCGGTGTTGATGTCGTAGGAGCCGTCGAGATGCGGGTCATTGATCAGCCCTTTCCAACCCACCGTGGTCCGAGGCTTCTCGAAATACACCCGCATCACCACTTCCAGTTCCGCAGCGTGGCGTTCCCTTAAAGGTGCCAATCTGCGTGCGTAATCGCGGGCAGCATCGACGTCGTGCACCGAGCACGGTCCAACGATCACCAGCAGACGCTGATCCAAACCGCGGAGGATGGCCTTAATGCGACTTCGCGCAGTGGCAACCGTTTCGGTGGCCTTGGAATCGATGGGCAGATCACGATGCAGCAGTGCTGGAGGCACCAGTGGCCGAGTGTCCACCACATGCAGATCGTGAGTGGTGGTCATGCCCAAAAACAGGAATTCACTCAGATTACGCAAGCTGCATGCATCTGCTTGACAGCGGTGCGGAACGGTGACGCAGGACAATGAAATGCCTTTGACGTTCCTGCACCGAATCCGATGCTGAGCACTTACCGCGAGAACGCCGCCCAACGCCTGGCCCAAGGCATCCCGGCACTCCCTCTGAACGCCACCCAGACCCAGGCGCTCACGGAGCTGCTGCAGAACCCTCCCGCAGGAGAAGAGGACGAACTGCTGCATCTGCTCAGCGAACGGATTCCGCCTGGCGTGGATGAAGCGGCCTACGTGAAAGCCACCTGGCTCAGCGCCGTAGCCCAGGGTGAAGCCAAGAGCCCGTTGGTCTCTGCCTTGGACGCCACCCGACTGCTGGGAACCATGGTCGGCGGTTACAACATGGCCGCACTGATCGAACTGCTTAAGCACGACGACGAAGCGCTGGCCTCCTGCGCGGCGGAAGGCCTCAGTCGCACCCTGCTGGTGTACGACGCCTACAACGAAGTGATGGAGCTGGCGTCCACCAACCGCTTTGCCAAGCAGGTGGTCGATAGCTGGGCCGCAGGGGAATGGTTCACGAGCAAACCTGAACTGGCCAGCGAAATCACCGTCACCGTGTTCAAGGTTGACGGGGAAACCAACACGGACGACCTGTCACCAGCCACCCACGCCACCACCCGGCCCGACATCCCACTCCATGCCCTGGCCATGCTGGAGACCCGCGATCCCGATGGTCTGAACACCATCAACACGCTCAAGCAGAAAGGTCATCCCGTGGCCTACGTGGGTGATGTGGTGGGCACTGGCAGCTCCCGCAAGAGCGCCATCAATTCGGTGCTCTGGCACACGGGCAACGCCATTCCCCACGTGCCCAATAAAAAGGCCGGCGGCGTGATTCTCGGCGGCAAAATTGCGCCGATCTTTTTCAACACAGCGGAAGACTCCGGCGCGCTGCCGATTGAATGCGACGTCACCGCCCTCAAAAGCGGCGATGTGATCACCATCCGGCCCCACGCCGGAACGATCGAACGGGCTGCCGGTGAAGCCAATGCCGGCGACATCATTGCCCGCTTCGATCTCAAGCCCAGCACCATTAGCGATGAGGTGCGCGCTGGCGGCCGCATCCCTCTGATGATCGGCCGTGCCCTCACCGACAAGGTGCGCAATCAGCTGGGCCTTCCCGCATCTGACCTATTCATTCGTCCTTCCGCTCCCGCGGACACCGGCAAGGGCTTCACCCTGGCCCAGAAGATGGTCGGCAAGGCCTGTGGACTACCGGGTGTGCGCCCGGGAACCAGCTGCGAACCGCTGATGACCACCGTCGGGTCCCAGGACACCACCGGGCCGATGACCCGGGACGAGATGAAGGAACTCGCCTGCCTGGGCTTCTCCTCCGACCTGGTGATGCAGAGCTTCTGCCACACCGCGGCCTATCCGAAGCCTGTCGACCTGCAAACCCAGAAGGACCTGCCCGATTTCTTCGCTCAGCGGGGCGGCGTCGCCCTGCGACCCGGTGACGGCATCATCCATAGCTGGCTGAACCGCATGCTCCTGCCTGACACCGTGGGCACGGGCGGTGACAGCCACACCCGCTTCCCTCTCGGGATCTCCTTCCCGGGTGGCTCTGGGGTGGTGGCCTTCGCCGCCGCCATCGGTGCCATGCCGCTCGATATGCCCGAGTCGGTGCTGGTGCGCTTCACGGGATCGCTGCAACCGGGCGTCACCCTGCGCGATGTGGTGAATGCCATTCCTTGGGTGGCGATTCAGAGAGGCCTGCTCACCGTTGAAAAAGCCAACAAAAAGAACCTGTTCAATGGCCGAATCATGGAGATCGAAGGTCTCCCCGACCTGAAGCTGGAACAGGCCTTCGAACTCACCGATGCCAGCGCCGAACGGTCCTGCGCCGGCTGCACCATCAAGCTCTCCGAAGACACGGTGGCCGAGTACTTGCGCAGCAATGTGGCGCTGCTCAAAAACATGATCGCTCGGGGCTACAGCGATGCCCGCACCCTGGCGCGGCGCATCAAGGCCATGGAAGCCTGGCTGGAGAACCCACAGCTGCTAAGCGCCGACACTGACGCTGAATACGCGGAAGTGCTGGAGATCAACCTCGACGAGCTCAAGGAACCTGTAGTGGCTTGCCCCAACGACCCCGACAACGTGAAGCTGCTCAGCGAGGTGGCTGGAGACCCGGTGCAGGAGGTGTTCATCGGCTCCTGCATGACCAACATCGGTCACTACCGCGCCGCGGCCAAGGTGCTGGAAGGCGCCGGCCAGAACACGGCACGCCTCTGGGTCTGCCCTCCAACGCGGATGGACGAGGAGACCCTGAAGGCCGAGGGCTATTACGCCACCTTCGAAGCCGCAGGCTCCCGCATGGAGATGCCCGGTTGCTCCCTCTGCATGGGCAACCAGGCCCGCGTGGAAGACGACACCACGGTGTTCTCCACCAGCACGCGCAACTTCAACAACCGCCTGGGCAAAGGTGCACAGGTGTATCTGGGCAGCGCTGAACTGGCAGCGGTTTGCGCCCAGCTGGGACGCATCCCCACTCCCGATGAATACCGCAGCATTGCGGCCGAGAAGATCGACCCCCTCTCCGATGAGCTGTACCGCTATCTGAACTTCGATCAGATCACCGGTTTCGAGGATGAAGGTCGGGTTGTGAGTGCGGATGAGGAGGCTCAGATGCTGGCTGGGGCTTGATCCCAGACCAGCGACGCCATGGCAGTTCTGAGTGACCTGAAACAACGCCGGCATCAGCTCGGGTCCAGCCGCAGCATCCGCCGGCTGCTGGAACGCCGCTGGTGGGTGGTGGTGCTGGCACTGATGCTCACCGGCCTGGGTGCAGCCCTGACGGGCGTGCTGTTCAAGGCCGGCCTCAAACTGCTGGGGGGTTGGCGACTGGAGTTGCTTGCCGAGTACCCCGCCTGGATGGTGCTGCCTTGTCTGGGGGGCTTGGGCGGACTGGTCTCCGGACTGCTGGTGTCACGGCTTGCACCAGCGGCCGGCGGTTCAGGCATCACCCACATCATGGGATTTCTGAAACATCGGGCTGTGCCGATGGGCCTGCAGGTGGGCCTCGTGAAACTGGTGGGAGGCATCGTGGCCATCGGCAGCGGTTTCCCGCTCGGTCCCGAAGGCCCGGCCGTGCAGATGGGTGGTTCCGTGGCCTGGCAGATGGCCCGCTGGCTGAAGGCACCGGTGGCCTTTCGCCGCGTGATCGTCGCTGCAGGCGGTGGCGCCGGCATTGCAGCGGTGTTCAGTGCGCCGATCGGAGGGTTTGTGTACGCCGTGGAGGAACTGCTCCACTCCGCCAGGCCTGTGGTGCTGCTGCTGGTGATCGTTACCACCTTCTGGGCTGATGCCTGGGCCGATGTGCTGGGACTGCTGGGCATCAGCCCCTCCACCGGTGGCCTGGATGCCACCCAGGGGTTCCTGCTGGAACGGGAATACACACCCCTGGTGAGCTTTCTGCCCATCGATCTGGGCTACCTGATCGGACTTGGCGTGGTGGTGGGGGTGCTGGCGGAGCTCTACTGCCGCTACGTGCTGGCGATGCAGCGCAAAGGCAATGGCTGGTTCGGTGATCGTCTAGTGCTGCGCATGGTGATCAGTGGATGTGTACTAGGCGGCGTGTATGCATTCCTGCCGGAAGCCTTCCGCGATCTGGAGGGACTTCAACATCTGATCGGCGCTGGCAAAGCCGACATCCCCATGGCTCTGGGCACATTCATCGTGCTGTTCTTCAGCACTGGGCTTGCGGCGGCGTCCGGGGCACCAGGCGGCCTGTTCTTTCCGATGCTCACCCTGGGGGGCGCCATCGGCCTGGCCTGCGGCATCTGGGTTGAAGCGCTCACCGGCCACGTCCCCAGCACCTATGTGTTTGCGGGGATGGGGGCCTTCGTCGCCAGTTGCTCACGCACGCCGATCACGGCCATGTTTCTGGCCTTTGCCCTCACCAAGGATCTGCTGATTCTCAAACCGATCCTGGTGGCCTGCCTGGCCAGCTTCTTGGTGGCGCGTCTTTTCGATGATCGCTCCATCTACGAACGCCAGCTGGGCATGGAGCTGCTGGAAGAAGATCACCTGGAAGCCCGCCGGGAGCGCCGAGGCGGCATTCATCACGCCTGGGAAGGATCGATCCGCAGGCGCGCCTTCACCGCCCCGCCTCCACCGAACCCCCCCAACCCACCGAACGAATCCTGAACCAGGAAACCCTGCTGTTTGATCCGGCTGTGCCGGAACCCGGCGCCCTGCGCACGGTGCTGGCTTTTCCCAGCACCTACACCGTCGGCATCACGAGCCTCGGCTACCAGATCGTCTGGGCCACCCTGGCCATGCGCCCTGATCTGGACGTGCGTCGACTGTTCACTGACGAGGGCGATCCCCAACACCGCCGCTGTGAATTGTTCGGCCTCTCCTTGAGCTGGGAGCTCGATGGACCCGTGCTGCTGGATCTCCTGGAACAGCAGAGAATTCCCATCTGGAGTGATCAACGATCGGATGATGACCCGATCGTGTTCGGCGGTGGGCCTGTGCTCACCGCCAATCCCGAACCCCTCGCCCCCTTCTTCGATGTGGTGCTGCTGGGAGACGGCGAAGACCTGCTGCCAGCCTTCATCGATGCTTTGCAAGAGGTCCGAGGCGAACCGCGGGCTGCGCGTCTGCGTCATCTGGCTCAGGTCCCCGGCATTTATGTGCCCTCGCTCTATGCACCTCGTTACGACAGCGATGGGGAGCTGGTGGGCATCGATCCGATCGAAGCTGGACTGCCGGCCACCATCAGCAAACAAACCTGGCGTGGCAACAGCCTCAGTCATTCCACAGTGATCACGCCAGAGTCCGCCTGGCCCGACATTCACATGGTGGAAGTGGTGCGCAGCTGCCCGGAACTATGCCGGTTCTGCCTGGCGAGTTATCTAACGCTGCCCTTCCGCACGCCCTCGCTCGACGATGGGCTGATCCCGGCAGTGGAAAAAGGACTTTCAGCGACCCGCAGGTTGGGCTTACTCGGTGCATCCGTCACCCAACATCCCCAGTTCGCTGACCTGCTCACTTGGCTGGGGCAGGACCGCTTTGACGATGTGCGCGTCAGTGTCAGCTCCGTGCGGGCGGCAACCGTGACACCAGACCTGGCCAGCGGGCTGGCCAAACGAGGCAGCAAATCCCTGACGATCGCCATCGAAAGCGGCAGCGAACGGATGCGCGAAGTGGTGAACAAGAAATTGAGCAATGAAGAGATCCATGCGGCAGCACGCCATGCCAAGCAAGGCGGACTGCGTGCCCTGAAGCTGTACGGCATGGTCGGACTACCGAGCGAACAGGATGACGACGTTGAATCCACCGCGGATCTGCTGCTTCAGCTCAAAAAGACGACTCCCGGCCTTCGCTTCACCCTGGGGGTCAGCACCTTTGTTCCCAAGGCCCAGACCCCGTTTCAATGGCAGGGCGTCAGACCGGAAGCGGAGAAACGCCTCAAGCGACTGGCCAAACGGCTGAAACCGAAGGGGATCGATCTGAGGCCAGAAAGCTATGGCTGGAGCGTGATCCAGGCTCTGATCTCGCGCAGCGACCGGCGCCTGGCAGCGGTGATCGTTGCGGTGCGCGGGTCACAGGAAAGCCTGGGTGGCTGGAAAAAGGCCTACCGCAGCGCACGATCCGGAGAGCTGCCTTCAGCCGTCAGCGCCGGAGTTGACCTGCCGCTACCTCCGCCCTGGGACGAAGTGATTCATCACAGCTGGAGCGACTCCACCGTGCTGCCCTGGGATCACCTCAATGGCCCACTGGGCCGCTCCACACTGCTCAAACATCAGCAGCAAGCGCTGTCGTTGGCTGATCCGAGCGGTCAGGACTGAACGAGGCACGCAAACCGGCCAGCAAGATCCAGCCAGCGATGTTCAATCGACTGTCAAAGAACGGCAGGTCCGTGCCATGCAACACCAGCAGAATCAGCAGTGCTGCCCACCAGGCACGATCAAACAACCCTGAAAGGCCACGGCGCAGGCTCACCACCATCAACGCCAGCACCAGGCCCACCACCAGGGTGGCTACAGGCAGACCATGGCTAATCGCGAGTTCGAGCGGAAGGTTGTGGGCATGGCCATGCCACTGTCCGGTGCGCAGGGGATAGATGATCGAAAAGGCCGCAGCTCCCCACCCGAACCAGGGGCGTTCGAGGATCAACTGAAGTCCCACGGTCCATTGACTGATGCGCGTGGAGGCCAGAACGCGCTCGCCGGCGTACTGACTGTCGTTCAAGCGAGCCCAGAGAGCATCCGGCACCACCTGACGGGCTGGATCCTGAAGAAAGGCCGGCATGCCAGGGAGCACGGAGACGACAACAGGCAGAAGCGCCAAAGCCAGCAGCGGCACCAACCAGGGCCAACTGGGCGGGCCCAGCACCACTGGAACAGCCAACACAAGCGCACCCCAGCCATTGCGGGATTCAGTGAGCACCAGACCCACCACCATGGCAATGGCCAGTACGAGCACCACCAGACGCTGTCGTCGCTGCAGACCTGGCTGAACCAGAGCCGCCAGGGCCAGAGGCCAAACCAGCGCCAACCAGGCTGAAGCGATGTTGGCGTAATCGAACAGACCCGAGAGTCGTCCTTCCGGCTTCCCACCGGGTTCCACAAACCAGACGATGAGGCCACCCAACAATTCCCAGGGGCCTGCCCATCCCCACCAAAGCTGGCCCAAGCCAGTGATCAACACTGGAACGGTGCCGGCCACCAGCCAGAGACTGCAACGACGCCGGGCAGCCGCGCTGATCACATAAGGCTGAAACCCCCAAAACCCCCAAAAGAAGGGAAGCCAATTCCCCAGACCAACCCAAGCCAGGCCCTGAGCGTCGGCGAGAAAGCAACCGAACGCCATCAGAACTCCCGCCACGATCAACGGGAGATTCCAGGGATCACGCCAAAAGGCACGCTCCCGCCCGACACTGCCGATCAGCAGGGCGGGAAACAGAAACAGGGCCCCGAGCAGAGCCGTGGATGGCAGCAGAAACAGCCCCAGCTGGAAACAGCGCCATCCCAGTGGAGATGCGGTCATGGGACGACCACGATCAAGCCAGCTCATCATGCGAACACGGCTGTACGACCGCGGTAAACCATCACCTGACGTCGCAGGTGAAGGCGGAGGGCACGGGCGAGAGCGAGACGTTCCGTGTCTCGACCCTTGCGTATCAGATCGCCCACCTCATCACGATGGCTGACATGGGCAATGGTCTGCTCAATGATCGGGCCGTCATCGAGTTCTTCGGTGACGTAATGGGCTGTGGCACCGATGAGCTTCACCCCGCGTTCCCAGGCCCGGTGATAAGGCTGCGCCCCCTTGAAGGCCGGCAGAAAAGAGTGATGGATGTTGATCACATCTGGGAAACGCTCCAGAAAGTTGCCACTCAACACCTGCATGTATTTGGCCAGCACAGCCAGCTCCACACGGTGCTCAGCCAACAGCTTGAGGATGGTGGCTTCGGATTGCGCCTTGGTCTCACGGGTGACCGGCACGTACTCAAAAGGAACCCCGAAGTCGTTACAGCAGCTTTCCAGATCGGGATGATTGGCGATGACCAGCGGAACTTGCATCGGCAGCTCGCCGCTGCGCGCTCTCCACAGCAGATCCAGCAAGCAATGGTTCTGTTTGCTTACCAGGATGGCCACCCGCGGAAGATCGTCGGAGAAGTGAAGCTGCGCCTCTCCACCCAGGCGTTCAGCCAGGGAATGCACGGCGGGCCCGACGGCCTCCCGCGGCAGACCGAACCCCTCCAAACCCCATTCGATCCGGCTAAGAAACAAACCAGCGCCAGCATCCGTGTGATGGTCGGCGTGATGAATGTTGCCCCCGTTTGCAGCCACCCATCCAGCGAGCTCACTAACGAGAGCCGGACGATCAGGGCAGATCAGCTGCAGGATGACCGAGACGGAGGACAAGGTCGGACAGAAATCACAGCCTTAATTGTGCGCCTGGACGAACCCCCGCCGGCTCTGCAGACCAAGGCCGATCCAGGCTCGGATCTCGACGATTGGACGTCGCGGTTAAAGTCGCGACGCTTCCTGTGATTTCCAATGCTGAGCGCCCTGCGCCGCCTGGCCGCCTTCTGCCTCTGTCTGGCTCTGTGTTTCGGCCTGGCTGCTTGCGACGGCAGCGCCAAGGCCAAAACAGCCACTATCAGCCCTGATGACATGGGTGTGATCCGCCGTCAGGCCGAGGGATTCACCGAAGCGAAGGAACGTCTTCCCGAGCTGGCGAAACTGGTGAACCAGCGGGATTGGACCTTCACCCGCAATCTGATCCACGGCCCGATGCAGGAAGTGGGTCGTGAAATGCTCTACATCAATCAGCGCCTGCTGCCCCAGGATCGAGCAGCTGCCAACGAGCTGGCCACAGCGCTGAAAGAAGCCCTGGCTGATCTCGATGAAGCAGCACGTCTTCAAGACGGTGCAAGGTTGCAGAAGGCCTACGTAGCTGTGGCCACCGGCTTCTCAAACTATGAAGTGGTGATCCCCGCGCAGGCCCTGAGCTGACTGCGACCATTGCCGTGATCGGTGCCGGTGTCGTCGGCACCGGCACCGCCTGGCACCTTGCTGAGCAAGGGCATCAGGTTCTGATTGCAGATCCCTCCCTGGCCGACCCGGTCCCCGAGTCGAGCACTGGTCGTGATCTGAATGGGACGACAGCCTCCTTGGGTGTGCTGATGGGCCATGCTTTCCGCCGATCCAGTGGACGCGCCTGGAGACTCCGGCAGCGCAGCATGGCCCTATGGCCGGGCTGGATCAAACGCCTCAATCACCCCGACACACCGCTGCAACTGCAGACACCGCTGATCCAGCTGGTGGGCAGTGCCGACGAAGCCGCCCGCTTGCGTCAACTGGCGGCATCACGCCCTGAGTCTGGGCTTCAGTTTGTCGAGAACGACCAACTCCCCCGAGCCAAGCCCGATTGGCCGCAGCCGGGGTATGGGTCGATGCGATCCGAGCACGATGGGCGCGTGGATCCCTTGCAGCTACTGAAAGCTCTCAGGCGAGCACTCAGCAGGGCTGGCGTCGACCAGCTGCCCATCCGCATCAAGCACCTTGAGCGCCTCAGCGGCGAAAGGCAAGGCTGGCAACTGCACAGCCAGAATGGCCAGGCCCACAAGGTGGAGTCCGTGGTGATCTGCACGGCACTGGGCAGCCAAGGGTTGCTGCAGCCCCTGGGTCACGACCGTCCGATGGATGCCGTGCTCGGTCAGGTGCTCGACCTGGCCATCGACCGCATCCCAGACGACTGGGCCTCGTGGCCTGCGGTGCTCACCTGCGCTGGCATCAACCTGATTCGGCACAGCGGCAATCGCCTGTGGCTGGGAGCAACGCTGGAACCTGGGGAAACCGTTGATCCATCAGCGATTGAGCGGATGCGCAGCCTCGAGGGCCTGGCACCGGAATGGCTTCAGGATGCCGAACTGATTGGCCAGTGGCACGGCTTACGCGCACGACCCCGGGAACGGCCGGCACCACTACTGGAAACATTGGAACCTGGCCTTTTACTGGCTTCGGGGCACTACCGCAACGGTGTTTTGCTCACACCTGCAACAGCAGAATGGGTCGAAGAACAGATCGATAATGCAACGATAACCAGCCCTTAAATCTCAAGCGAAAGCCGCTGAAATAACGTTCGAAGTGAGCACAAATTGTGCTCCAAGGACTTCATACACGAGATCATGCCTCGCTCCTTCAACGCCCGGGCACTATCAGCCGCCGCTTGTCTGACGGCTGGCCTGACCCTGGCGGCCTGCTCATCCGGCAGTGGTGGTGACGATCAGGTGAAAGGCAACCTGTCAGCAGCAGGCGCGTCCTTCCCTGCAGCCATTTACCAACGCTGGTTCCAGGATCTGTCATCCCAGGGAGTCAACGTGAACTACCAATCGGTGGGTTCCGGCGCAGGTGTGCGTCAGTTCACTGCAGGAACCGTGGATTTCGGCGCTTCCGACAAGCCGATGAAGGCTGAGGCCATCGCCAAGGTGAGCCGCGGTGTGGTGCAGATTCCGATGACCGCTGGTGCCATCGCTGTCGCCTACAACAACCCCTCCTGCAAGTTGGAGCTCACCCAGGATCAACTGGCTGGCATCTTCCTGGGCAAGATCACCAATTACAGCGAACTCGGCTGCGACGACAAAAAGATCAACGTCGTGCACCGTTCCGACGGCTCCGGCACCACGTTCAACTTCACCAATCACCTCTCGGCGATCAGCCCCGAGTGGAAAGCAAACGTTGGTGCTGACAAGTCGGTGAAATGGCCCACCGGCGTCGGTGCCAAAGGCAATGAAGGTGTCTCCGCTCAGCTCAATCAGATTGAAGGCGGACTCGGCTACGTGGAGCTGGCCTACGTGAAGGGCGACCTTCAGGCAGCAGCTGTGCAGAACGCCTCCGGTGCCAAGGTGATGCCCACCAATGCAACCGCCAGCGAAGCACTGGGTTCGATCGATCTCGGTCCCGACCTGATCGGCAGCAACCCCAACCCCGAAGGTGGCTACCCGATTGTCACCTTCACCTGGGTGCTTGCTTACGAAACCGGCAACGGCGACAACACCCCTGTGCTGAAGAAAACCTTCGACTACATGCTCTCCGACGAGGCGCAGTCGAAAGCTCCCGAACTGGGCTATGTCTCCCTTCCGCCTGAAGTGGTGACCAAGGCCAAGGCTGCTGCTGACTCGATCAACTGAGGCCATCAGCGTTCACATCGCTCAGCAAGCAAAGGGGGCATTTGCCCCCTTTTTTTGTTGGCGATCACTGAATGTCATTGCAACGGCCAACAACAAAAATCCCCACCTGACGAACAGGCGGGGAGGCGAATCATCAACGGCAATCCCTCCAAAGGGATGTCAACGGTGGATCACTTGGATTCAGTGAATTCAGCGTCGATCACATCATCGCCGGCATCACCGGCAGAACCACCTGCAGCCCCAGCTGCGGCATCGGCACCAGGAGCCGCAGCACCCTCAGCGCCGGCCTGCTGGTAAACAGAAGCACCAACGGTGTAAAGCTCCTGCTGCAGTTCTTCCAGCAGTGTCTTCATGGCGTCGTAATCCTCCTTCTCGACTGCTTCCTTGAGCTTGGTGCGCTTCTCCTCCACCTTGGCCTTGGCGTCGGCTTCCACCTTGTCGCCCAGCTCCTCCATCTGCTTTTCAGCCTGATAGACGAGGGTCTCAGCCTGGTTCTTGAGGTCGATTTTCTCGCGCTTCTCCTTGTCAGCGCTGGCGTTGGCCTCGGCGTCCTTGACCATGGACTCCACTTCGGAATCGCTGAGCGTGGACGCGCCGGTGATCGAGATGGACTGTTCCTTACCGCTGCCCTTGTCCTTGGCGGTGACGCTGAGGATGCCGTTGGCGTCGATGTCGAAGGTCACCTCGATCTGAGGCACACCCCGGGGGGCCGCAGGAATGCCATCCAGACGGAAGGTTCCAAGGCTCTTGTTGTCGGACGCCATCTCGCGCTCACCCTGGAGCACGTGGATCTCCACGTTGGTCTGGCCATCGACAGCCGTGGAATAGGTCTCGGATTTCTTAGTGGGAACCGTGGTGTTGCGGGTGATCATCTTGGTCATCACGCCGCCGAGGGTTTCCACACCCAGGGAGAGAGGCGTGACGTCGAGCAGAAGAATGTCCTTCACCTCACCAGCCAGCACACCGCCCTGGATCGCGGCACCCACGGCCACCACCTCGTCGGGGTTCACGGTCTGGTTGGGATCCTTACCAGTGGTGCGCTTCACCAGCTCGAGCACGGCCGGGATGCGGGTGGAACCACCCACCATCACGATCTCGTCGAGCTCACTGGAGGACAGCTTGGCGTCCTTGAGCGCCTGCTCCACCGGGATCCGGCAGCGGTCGATCAGGTTGGAGGCCAGCTCCTCGAACTTGGCCCGGGTGAGGGTGAGATCCAGGTGCTTAGGACCCTCGGGCGTGGCCGTGATGAACGGCAGGTTGATCTCGCTCTGGGTGGCATTGGAGAGCTCGATCTTGGCTTTTTCCGCCGCTTCAGTTAGTCGCTGCAGGGCTTGCTTGTCCTGACGCAGGTCGATGCCTTCGTTGGACTTGAAGCTGTCAGCCAGGTGATCCACGATCACCTTGTCGAAATCGTCGCCACCAAGGTGGGTGTCGCCGGAGGTGGACAGCACCTCAAACACGCCGTCACCAACTTCCAGTACAGACACGTCAAAGGTGCCGCCGCCCAGGTCAAAGACGAGGATGCGCTCGTTGCTCTTCTTGTCGAGGCCGTAGGCCAGAGCCGCAGCGGTGGGCTCGTTGATGATGCGCAGCACTTCGAGGCCGGCAATCTTGCCGGCATCCTTGGTGGCCTGACGCTGGGAGTCGTTGAAGTAGGCGGGAACAGTGATCACTGCCTGAGTGACAGATTCACCCAGATACTTACCGGCGTCTTCCGCCAGCTTGCGCAGCACCTGAGCGGACACCTCCTCGGGAGCGAACTGTTTCTCAAGAACAGGACACTTGACCTTCACGTTGGAGCCAGCTTTCTCGACCGTGTAGCTCACCTCTTTCGACTCTTCATTCACCTCGTCGACACGACGGCCGATGAAGCGTTTGACGGAATAGAAAGTGTTGTCAGGGTTCATCACCGCCTGACGTTTGGCGATCTGGCCCACCAGCTGATCCTGGTTCTTCGTGTAAGCCACCACCGAGGGGGTGGTGCGGAAGCCCTCGGCATTGGCGATCACGGTGGGCTTGCCGCCCTCCATCACCGACACACAGCTGTTGGTGGTTCCGAGATCGATGCCGACAACCTTGCCCATCGGTGCCTCCTGACTCCGCGAATTGACTGATTAGATCCTCTGCATAATCGGCAGTGGGCAGGCCTTCAGGCGAGGTGTGGTTCCCGAACAGTCCGGCGACACAGCAGGCTGGAACGCAGGATCACAGGCAACGCAATGATCAGCGGAACCACAGGACTGGTCGGTCTGCTGGGACAGCCGGTGAGCCACTCCCTCTCACCGGTGATGCACAACGCGGCCCTGGAGGCCATGGCGATGGATTGGCGGTACCTCGCCCTGCCATGCGATGGCGATGCCCTGGAACGCGTGCTCGACGGACTGCGAGCCGTGGGCTGCCACGGACTGAATGTGACCATCCCGCACAAACAGGCGGTGGCATCCCACTGCCAGGAGCTCAGCCCGTTGGCGAAGCGCCTGGGTGCAGTCAACACACTCACCCCCCTGAGCGACGGTGGCTGGCATGGCCACAACACAGATGCCGAGGGATTCCTGGCCCCGCTGCTCGATCAAGCCGAAGCCTGGAGTGGCTGCGACGCGATTGTGATGGGCTGTGGTGGCAGCGCTCGTGCCGTTGTCGCCGGTCTTCAGCAACTGCCGCTGGCAACCATTCATGTGGCCGGCCGTCGGCCAGAGGCCCTTGAACAGTTCCTGGAGGATCTGAAAGAAGAAAGCAGCGGCAGCGTGTCCCTCCATGGCATCGCTCTCGAAGCTCAACCGCTAACGGCACAGCTGAGCGGAACGAAACTTGTGGTGAACACCACACCGGTGGGCATGCAGGGTCATGGCGACAGCAAGGCCATGCCGTTGGGTCCTGACCTCTGGGAGACGTTGGACCCGACCACGACTCTCTACGACCTGATCTACACACCTCGACCGACCCCCTGGCTGCGGATGGGACAGCAGCGTGGATGCCAGACCATCGATGGCCTGGAAATGCTGGTGCAGCAGGGTGCGGCATCCCTGCGCCGATGGTCCGGACGCCATGACGTGCCGGTGACCGTGATGCGCGAAGCAGCATTGCAACGCCTTGGAGCGAATCCAGCCGACTGACAGCGCCGACTGGATCCACAAGCCCTACGCTCGAGCCAAGCGCGACCCTGCAATGGCCATACCCGTCTGGCAACGGTTTCTGGGGCTGCTGGTGTATCTGCTGCCTTGGAGTGATGCGATCCCATTCGGCAGCCATCTGATGCAGCAATTCCCATGGTTGCAATGGCTGACCCTGCCGGCCCTGCCCCTGGTTCTGTTGGAACGGGGAATCCCGTTCGGCAACCTGCTGGTGTTCTTTCTGTTGTTCCTGGCGGTGGTGCGCAATCCGAACGTGCCCTACTTCCTGCGCTTCAACACGCTCCAAGCTCTGCTGGTGGACATCATCGTGGTGATCCTGGGCTACGCATTCGCGATTTTGATCCAGCCACTGGGTGGTGGACTGATGCTTCGAACCCTGTCCAGCACAGTAGTAGTGGGTGTTTTGGCGGTGCTGATCTTCGCCTGGATCGAATGCATCCGTGGCCGGGAGCCCGATCTACCCGGCTTGAGTCAGGCCGTACGGATGCAGCTCTACTGAGGCTGTCAACCCCAAGGAGATAGGCTGTTGAATCCGTCGCTCACCTGGGTGAGCCTTCAGTCCCTGTCGGATCTGTCTTCATGACCCAACAGCCTTATTACGAGACCATGTACATCCTCCGTCCGGACATCCCGGAGGAAGAGGTCGAGTCTCATCTCACCAAGTACCGCGACATCCTTGTGGAGGCCGGTGCAGACGTGCTGGACAACCAGATGCGCGGCAAGCGTCGTTTGGCTTACCCCATCGCCAAGCACAAGGAAGGCATCTACGTGCAGCTAAGCCACAACGGTGACGGCCAGCAGGTCGCCGTTCTGGAAAAGGCCATGCGTCTCAGTGAAGACGTGATCCGTTATCTCACCGTCAAGCAAGACGGCCCTCTGCCGGCTCCCCGCGTTGTTCCCGGCAGTGAAGCTGCTGCTCAGCCTGAAACGGCTGAAGCGTCTGCCTGATCCAGGCATTGTTGAACCGCTGACCGGGCGATACCGTCCGGTCATGCAGTCTCAGACTTCAGGCCATCAGGCACCGGAGCCCCGCTGGAACGCTCCGGATGCTGCTTCATCTCCTGATCGTGAAGCCGATCCAGAGGTTGATGCGCTGCGCGCGCGCATCGATGAACTCGAAACCATCGTGAATGACTACGAGGTTTTGCTTGAAGCCTTACCGGACCTGTTCGAACGCAAATTTCAACAGCGCCTCGAACCGCTGCTGGAGCGATACCGATTGCTGGCCCGGGCGCAGCAACTGCTGGGCGAAGCCGACCTTCCCCTGATCGAGCAACCTGAACGCCAGGCAAGCGACAACCGTCTGCCCATGCTTGAACGCTGGAGACAGACACGCAGCCGTGGTCAGGGACGTTCCACAAGAAACGCCGCCTGAACTGGCCAAGAACGGCGACCCGGGCGCGTGAGCCTTCAGCGACGCCGGGCTGCCGACCAAAGGCGAATGGGCAGTCCCCAGACATAGATGAAGCCTTCGGCAGCACGATGATCAAACTGATCGTCACTGCCGTAGGAAGCCATCTCAGGCACATAGAGGCTGCTGTCGCTTGAGGCGCGGCCGGTGACGATCGCGTTGCCCTTGTGCAATCGCAACCGCACCACTCCGTTGACGTGGGCCTGGGTGCGGTCCATGAAACCGTCCAGCGCTTCTTTCAGAGGACCAAACCAGAGGCCCTGATACACGAGATCAGCCCACTGCATCTCCAGTTGGCGCTTGGTGCGCAGCACATCTGCCGCCAGCGTGAGGCTCTCCAGCTCCTGATGAGCCTGAATCAGCATCAACAGGCCAGGTGTTTCGTAAATCTCCCGGCTCTTGATGCCGACCACGCGGTTCTCGATCATGTCGAGACGGCCGATTCCATGCATACCGGCCAAGCGGTTGGCCTCTCGGATCAGCTCGACCGGTGCCAAGCGCACACCGTCAATGCTGACGGGGTTACCACCCTCAAAACCAATCTCGATCTCCTGGGCCTGCGAAGGCGCCGCATCCACGGAAACGCTCATGGCGAAAACCTCCTCAGGAGGCGCCACCATCGGGTCTTCCAGCGGTCCGGCCTCAACACTGCGGCCCAGCAGGTTCAAGTCGATCGAATAGGGCGACTTCTTGCTCACCGGGGCGGGGATGCCACAGCGTTCGCCATAGGCAATCGTCTCCTCACGGCTCATGCCCCATTCACGGGCCGGCGTGAGCACCTTCAGATCCGGGGCGAGCGATGCGATCGCCACGTCAAAACGCACCTGATCGTTGCCCTTGCCGGTGCAGCCATGGGCGACGGCATCAGCGCCCACTTCACGGGCCACCTCCACCAGCCGGCGTGCAATCAGAGGACGTGCCAGCGCCGTCGACAGGGGATAGCGGCCCTCATACAACGCATTGGCACGAATCGCAGGAAACGCGAACTCTTCAATGAAAGGCTGGATCAGATCGCCCACCATCGACTGGCTGGCACCGGCTTCCAGGGCCTTGAGGCGAATCGGCTCGAGCTCATCGCCCTGGCCGAGGTCCGCCGCGAAGGTGATCACCTCCTCAACACCCCATTCCTGCTTGAGGTAGGGAATGCAGACACTGGTGTCCACACCTCCGGAATACGCGAGCACAACCTTCTTGGCGCGTCCCATCAAGCGGACTCCTGATCTGTATCGGAACTACTCCGATTCTCCACTCCCGCGGGACGCGAGCAGCAACCAACAGCCCATCAGCGCAGCAGGCGTGAACAACAGCAGCAAAACAGGCCCTGTCGTGACCTCGAGGGGCAGGGGATGCCGATCACCCCACAGGCGCACCAATGCACTGATCACAAGGGCGAAACCCCACACGGAAGCGAGAAGTGCCGCTTTGTTCACAGGGGATGAAAACTCTGTCTCGTATATTGGTGGATTGGCTCCAGAGATCTTGTCCTCAGCCCTTACGGACTTGAGCGCCCTCGACGGCGTCAATCCAGCCCTGACCCGTTACGGACGCAAGGATCCGGCTCCGGTTCTGCCCCTGCGCGAGGAGCCTGATCTGCTGAGCTGGCTCGAAACCAGCGGCCGTCTTGTGGAAGATGAAGAATCGAACTCACCCGAAGTGAGCACGGTTGAAGAGGAAGAGCTCTCCGCGCTGATGGGCGAGAAAGAGGACTACAAGGCTGACGAAGAGAACGAGGAAAACTGGGAAGACTGATCTAAGGTCCCTGCGATTTGCCGCTGGGACTTGAGCGATTCTGCGGAGCGATTCATCCGTCCTGATGGCCGCCTCTCCGCTGCTGCACTGATTGCAGCAGTTGGAACGGCGGCTTTTGTTTGTGACGCCAGGGTTCCCAACAGCCTGTTGAGCCTGCCCTTGCTGGTGGCGATGCTGATCTCCTCGATCATCACCTGGTGGGGCGTCCCCCGGTTACGGACGCTGAAGATGGGCCAGGTGATCCGGACGGAAGGTCCTCAAGGCCACCAAAGCAAATCGGGCACACCCACCATGGGCGGACTGCTGGTGGTCCCCGTTGGTGTGATCACGGGGTGTCTGATCAGCAGCGAGGGCCGCAGCGCTGAACAGTTACTGGCCATTGGCCTGGTCACACTGGCCTACATGGTGATTGGCGGTGTGGATGACTGGAGCAGCCTCACCAAGAACACCAACACAGGCCTGACTCCCAAAGGAAAACTGCTGCTTCAGGCAGCAGCGGCAATGCTGTTCCTTGGTTGGTCAGCACAGCAGGGATGGATCCAGGGCACGGTGGACCTTCACAACGGCATCGCGATCCCTTTTGGCTGGCTGATCTGGCCACTGGGTCTTTTCGTGTTTCTGGCAGAAAGCAACGCCACGAACCTCACCGACGGGCTGGATGGTCTGGCCAGCGGCTGTGGCGCCCTGGTTTTCACCGGTCTGGGGGTGCAACTGATGCTGCGCGGCAATCAAGGTGATCCCGCCATTGCCGGGTTCTGCCTGGCCATGGCGGGATGCTGGCTGGGCTTTCTCATCCACAACCGCAACCCCGCCAGGGTGTTCATGGGCGACACCGGCTCTCTGGCGATGGGGGCATCGCTCACGGCGGTAGCCCTGTTGACGAACAGCCTCTGGGCACTGCTCGTGATGGGAGGCGTATTCCTGGCGGAATCCCTCTCAGTGATCATCCAGGTGTGGGTGTTCAAAGCCACCAAAGGCGCCGATGGAGTGGGACGACGCGTGTTCCGAATGGCTCCTCTCCATCACCACTTCGAACTGGGTGGAACATCCGAGCAGGTCGTGGTGCCGATGTTCTGGCTCATCACAGCCGGACTGGTCATGCTGGGCTTGGCGCTACGCCCCATCTGATCCGAACTCCCATGAGCTACTTCACCTGGAAGGAAGCCGGTCTGACCGCCGACTGCACCAGCCTGGAGGCGATGGCCGCTCGCTTTGAAGAAGCAGCCAGCTTGATGCGTCGGATGGCCGATCGGGGTTTCGTGCTGCAGCAGAACAACGGAGATCAGCGCATTACCCATGACGACGCCGAGGAGTTCCAGTCATGGGGATTTGTGAATGAAGAACCTGCGGAACGCCAGCTGACCCTGATCCAAAACCTGGATCCCTGAGGGGCGCAGCGATGAATCGCACGCTGCGCAACTGCTTCAACCTGCTGAAAGGCAACTACGTCAGCGGCTGGTCCTTGCTGTTGCTGCCAGCATTGCTGAGCTTGGCCATCGTTCCGTCCAGCACCTCGACGACCACGGCACTGCTGCTGCGCTTCCTCGGGCTTGGTGTCGCGCTGATTCCCCTGGCCAGAGTGATTTCACAGCTGGTGGATCACCTCAGTGATCACCTCGGTGATCGCTACAGCGGTGTCGTGAGCGTGGGACTGGGCAATCTTGTGGAGCTGGTGGTGAGCATCACCGCCCTCACCAGTGGCCTCTATGAGTTGGTGGTGATCTCCGTCGCGGGCGCCGTGATCACCAACTGTCTGCTGATGCTGGGCATCAGCACCGTGCTAGCAGGACAACGGGAACAGCATGTGACCATCCAGGCCAGCAGCACAGATCTTCAAGCCCGCCAGCTGATGCTCAGTCTGCTGTTGCTGGCGATCCCCACGATCATCGGCCTTGGAACAGGGACTACACCCCTGGAGGGCAACAACCAGCAGGACAGCTTCGCGCTCTATTCGCTGGCTGTGGCCGTGATGATCCTTCTCTACTACGTGCTGTCCTTCGTGCTGCAGCTGGGAACCCACCGTTCCTTCTTCAGCGGCAATTCAGTGAAGCAAGCCGATCCGAACACGAACGGACCATCCACTGAAACGAAAAACACGCACAGCATCACAACCATTCTGATCGCCATGGCCGTGGTGAGCCTTGCAGTGATGGCGATTTCAGAGCCCCTCGTGCAGACCCTGGAAACACTGGTGTCACACACCCACCTCAGCGAACTGTTCATTGGTCTGATCCTGCTGCCACTGTTCGGATCCACCGCCGAAGGTGTGATCGCCATCGGTGCTGCCTCACGCGGGCGCATGGACCTGGCGATCACCAGCACGCTGGAATCGAGCGGGCAATTGATGTTGTTCGTGCTGCCGGTGCTGGTGCTGATCGGCTGGCCACTGGGACGTTTTTTGCACCTGAGCGTTCCGCTCAGCGCACTGGGCTGCACGGGGATCGCCGTGCTGGCCGTGCACTGGATCACCGAGAACAACCAACTGGACTGGTACGAGGGCGTACAGCTGATCACGCTGTATGGCGTGATCCTGCTTGGCTGTCTGTTGCTCTAACTCAACCCTTCGTGCGCAACGCTCCGACGATCCAAACCAGCACGAACGCCAGCGAAGAGACACCCAGATAGATCAACACCCACTTCTGAACCGTGGCGATCTCCCAGCCAAACAACAGACCATCGGCCGCATCCCCCGCCGTTGTGAAGGCAAAGGTGATGAGGCTCTGGAGAGCGGCCATCAGGCGAAACGCGAAGATCAGACCATGCTGCCGCGAAACAAGCGATGACGACCTTTCCCGCCACGGTGATGCTGCTGGGCAGTGGAGAACTCGGCAAAGAAGTGGCGATCGCAGCCCAGCGCCTGGGCTGCAGGGTGATCGCCTGTGATCGCTACGACAACGCCCCAGCGATGCAGGTGGCGGACGTGGCGGAAGTGCTGCCGATGACGGAACCGGAGGCTCTCCTGGAAGTGGTTCGCCGCCACCGTCCAACGGTGGTGATTCCTGAAATCGAAGCCCTGGCCGTGAATGCACTGGCAGAACTGGAGGACGACGGCATCACCGTGATCCCGACAGCCCGGGCCACCGCCGTCACAATGAACCGGGACCGCATTCGCGATCTTGCCGCCGGAGAACTCGGGCTGCGCACGGCGCGATTCGCCTACGCCGCGAGCGCGGAAGAGCTCCATCAAGCGGCGGAACCGCTGGGCTGGCCGGTGGTGGTCAAGCCGGTCATGAGCTCATCCGGAAAAGGACAGAGCGTGGTGGAACGGGCAGAGGATCTTGATCAAGCCTGGGAAGCCGCCATGGCCAATGCCCGGGGCACATCGGCCCAGGTGATCGTTGAGGAGTTTCTGCGTTTTGACTTGGAAATCACTCTGCTGACCATCCGACAGCGGGAGGGCTCCACCCTGTTCTGCCCGCCCATCGGTCATGAGCAGGTCAACGGGGACTACCAGTGCAGCTGGCAGCCCGCTGCACTGAGTGCACGGCAATTGGAACAAGCCCAAGCCATGGCACGCACCGTCACGGACAACCTCGGTGGGGCCGGACTGTTCGGTGTCGAATTCTTCCTGTGCGGTGATGAGGTGATTTTTTCGGAGCTCTCACCCCGTCCCCATGACACCGGGCTGGTCACCCTGATCAGCCAGAACCTCAGTGAATTCGAGTTGCATCTGAGGGCCGTTCTGGGTCTGCCAATCCCCGCAATCCACTGCACAGAGGCGGCGGCGAGCCGCGTGATCCTGGCTGACTGCCATGGCAGTCGCGTCAGCTTTGAGGGCTTGGAGGAGGCCTTGAGCCAACCCGACACCAATGTCCTGCTGTTCGGCAAAGCCCAGCCCCGTCCAGGACGGCGCATGGGCGTTGCCCTGGCCCGCGGCAAAGACCGAACGGAGGCTCAGGCCAAAGCAGACCGCAGTGCTGCAGCGGTCACGCTTCAGATCGAGGACTGATCAAGGCGTGAGCGGGCGCTGAGGAATCGGTAGTGCTGGAGTCCTTCCAGCACGCCGGGTAAGCGCGAGCGATTGGCGAAGTAGACCCGCTGCTGTTGTCGGCAACCGTCCAGGCACGGGTCATGGTCAGCTGGCACCACTGCCGCCGGGAGACCCTGCACCAATTCCACATCCCCTTGCTGACTGGCTACCACCAGGAACTGCTCGAGCGGCAACTTCCAGCGCAGTGACAGGAAACGGATCGCCTCGCTGCGGGATGCACGCAGCGGCAGCACATCCAGGAACCAATGACAGCGCAGGTGGGGGCGAGCGGACTGACCGTGCTGGCGCAGACGCTGGCGAATCAGGGGAAGCACGGAAGGGCCGGGCTGACGCAGGAGATAACTGACCTTGAATTGCCCCTGATTCTCAGGTTTCTGAAGCTCCATGTGATCGGCCAGATCAGCGAGGATCTGCTCGACCGTCACACGCGACCAATCAACGCCGATCTGGGCTTCCCAGAAACGATCAGCCACCTGATCCTGGCCGTAATGAATCTGCGTTCCCGCCTGGGTGATCCAGACCTGAGGATCCGGCAGGTGCAGCTCAGCGAAGCGTTGGCGGGCTGCGGCCAAGCAACGACCGGTGATGATTCCCAGCCCAGTGCGGGCCGCCTGAGCAGCGGGCGCGTTCAGCTGTTGCCGCAGGGTTTGCAGGTCCTCAGCCGCCGGTTGTTCCAGGCTGCTGTCGAGATCCAGCAGAAGCAATCGTGATCCCAGAGGACTGTGCGAAGAATCCTGCTGAATCAGCTGAGACGTTGCCGTCACGACGTTGGAACGCTTGAGCCGCTCCTGCATGAGGGCCATGTAGCTGCAGACATGGGCATCCCAGCTGTAGTGGCGACTGACCGCCTCAACACCGTTGTCACTCCAGCGTCGCCAGCGATTGCGATCAGCTCCCGCTCGCTCGAGGCCGTCCTGAACTGATTCCAGGTCAGTCACATCCACCAGCAGACCGTTGTCACAGCGGCGCAGAATCTCGCGTGGACCACCGTCATCCGTGGCCACCATCGGCAAACCGGAGGCGGCCGCCTCCAGGAGCGTGAGCCCAAACGGTTCGGTCAGCGCAGGATTCACAAACAAACCCTGGCGAGCCGCGGCCCAGCGATAGATCGCTGGCACCTGATCACGGCGGTGCTGCTTGGGGTACGCCACCGATCCATAGAGGTCATAGCGATCAACCAGTTCGAAGATCTGGTGGAACACCTCCCGTTGCTGCCGATCCATTTGACGGGAGTCCTCTCGTGTGCCGAGCACCAGCACCAGGTTGTGCCGCTCACGCAACAAAGCGGAGCGACCGAAGGCCTCGACCAAGGCAGGAATGTTCTTGCGACGATCGGCCCTGCAGATCGCCAGCAGGGGAGGTCGATCGGGATCGCGTAGAAAAGAGCTCAACAACTCGGAGACCTCTGCAGACTCATCGGCACTGCCCAGAGGGTGGAAGCGTCTTGCATCCACACCGGGAGGAACCACCTGGGCACGCTCCGACTTGAAGCGTCCATAGCGGGAATACTGTTCGTCGCGCTCCTGTCGCGTGCTGGTGATCACGAGATCGGCATGGGCCAGCGCCAGTTCCTCGGCATCAATGCGCCTGCTGATCGAATACGACTGTTCGATCTGCTCGTGATCGCCACCGGCCGCCAGCAATCGGCGCAGTTTCTCGCGACCGAGGGAATGCCCCGTAAACACAAGGGGAATCCCAAGCCGACGACTCACCAGTGCACCCACATAGCCAGCATCGGCGTAATGGGCGTGGATCCAATCAGGGCGATTCTCCGAAACCTGAAGATGACGAACCAACTGATCAGCCAATTCGTCGAGATAGGGCCAGAGCTGTTCTTTGCGTAAATAACGGCGCGGCCCAAAGCTGAAGCGACGGATCGACGCACCAGGTGCGATGGATTCCTGCGGTTGCGCGTAATCCAGAGACATCCGACGGTCCTGGATTAACCGCGTCACCACCTCAACGTGATCCACCTCAGCGCGATTGGCGAGGCTGCGCGCAAGCTCGAGAACGTAGAGGGTCTGACCACCGGTGTCCGCGTCTCGGCCAAGTTCCAGATCATGGGATCGAAACAGGCCATGGAGATGCAGATGCAGCAGCTTCAGTCCCAAAATTCCTCCAACACGCGCAGGAACAGGTCCTGGCGTCCTGTTCAAGGATTAGGGGATGCGGCGATTGGAAACGTAAAAACAATCTGAGAAGTTTTTTTAGGCGTTGTTAGACAAGCCCAAACATTCGGTAATGACTGAACTCTCGCAACTCAGAACCTGAAAAAATCAGCGGATCCAATATTGAGATTCAGATACAAAATGCTTGATTGACCCCACCAATTGTTGTAACGAATCTCATAAATTTGGGGTGACATCGACAAGCGGCACCCGTTCATTTCCCCAGCCACCGGTGCTGAAACGGAATGAATCAGACAACCCAAATTGTTCGTTGATCCAGGCCAGGATCAATGGGGCAAGAACGGGCGCCTCCTCGGCATCACTCGGAGCCCAGAGATTGAAGTGATCGCCACCGGAGGCCAACACGATGCGATGACCGTTGGCCATTGGCTGACCGTTGCGCAAGGGGACAACCGCCTCCGGGTCCGAAGGCACCACCCAGTCACGGGTGCCACTGACCAGCAGCACCTTGGCGTGCATCGCAGGACCACTCGACGCATCAAAGAGCAATCGCAGAGGCGGGCTCACCACAACAGCGGTCCGAACCCTGGGATCGGCCAGAGATCCCTGGTCAGCTCCATCCAGCCAGCTGCACTGCAACAACCAGCTGAGGTTGCGATCGGGATCGTTGGGATCCTGGCAACGGACAGCGAGCTGTCTGCTGGTGGTTTGCAATCCACTCAACTGAAGGGCGGCTGTGGCACCCCACGAGTGGCCAACAACCGCAACGGCATCGGTGTCAACGCTGAACTCCGACAAGAGCTGACCGGCATCCACGGCATCGATCAGCGCGCTGACATCCATCGGACGCAGTCGCAGCTCCTCCGACGACGGTGGAGGCTGTTCACCCTGAAGAAGCGCTCGCTGCTGCTCCGCATCACTGCCGGGATGACGGGGTAACAACACGGCAAAGCCATGGGCCGCCAACAAATGCGCCCAGCCTTCAAAACTGGCCGGCTCATCCCAGAGGCCGTGGGAAATCACCACCAGACGACCATTGGAGGATCGCTTGGGGGTGATCACCGTCACCTCCAGAGGCCGGCCGCGATGGGCGACGGCAACGGATCGCTGATCGCGATTCCAACCGGAATCAAAGCCGGCCATCACCTCGGCAGAGACCGGTGTGGCTGACGTGGCTTGCTGCACTAATGCCCGGGCATCATCCTGATTGCGGCGCAGGCGATTGGCGTAGAAAGCCAGCACCTCCAGGTTGAGCGTGATCTCGTCACCTGGCACATGACGCAGCAAGCCCAGAAGATGAGGCTCATCGTCGCGGTAGGCCGCGGCCAGAGCATCCGCAAGCATGCGACCACTCGTGTCGGCGGGAATGCCGGTGACCTGCACCAGTTCAGACGCAGCGATCAAGGCCTGCTCGAACAGGGGATGACCAAGCGACTGGTTGACGATGTCGCTTGTTTTCTGAGGAAGAGGCGCAGTGAGCAAAGCCTCGATCAGTCGCTGGACAGCACCACTGCCCGCACGATCCAGTTCCCGCAGATCCGGATTGGAATCAATCAACTCTTGGGCCGTGCGTGACTTGGTGAGGTCGAGACTGAACCGTTCCTCAAACAGCGGCAACGTGAACGTGAGCCGATCAGCCGCAACGACTGGTTGAGCCAGCACCAACGCCCCCAGAGCAGCCGTCAGTGCAGGGATCCGAAAGTGCTGAACAAACCTCATGCCGCGAGAGGGAGAGTCTCCGGTGGATGCTGCTCCAACACTTTGGCGAGATAACGCCCGGTATGACTGGTTGGATGTTGAGCAACCTCTTCCGGCGTTCCACAGGCCACGATCTGACCGCCGCGATCACCTCCCTCCGGACCCAGGTCAATCAACCAATCCGAGCAGCGAATCACATCGAGATTGTGCTCAATGCAGATAATCGAATTGCCTTTGTCCACCAACCTCTGCATCACATCCATCAACTTGTGCACGTCGTAGAAACTGAGGCCGGTGGTGGGCTCGTCGATGAGATAGAGCGTTTTGCCTGTCGCTCGCCGCGACAACTCCGTGGCCAACTTCACCCGCTGGGCTTCGCCTCCGGACAAGGTGGGTGCCGGCTGACCGAGCTTCACGTATCCAAGACCCACATCCACGAGCGTGCGCAAGCGATCAGCCGCCTGGGGAATTGCCGAGAACACATCCGCAGCTTGTTCCACAGTCATTTGCAGAACGTCAGCGATCGTGTAGCCCTTGTAGGTGACCTGAAGGGTCTCGCGGTTGAACCGTGCTCCCTTACAAACATCACACTGCACGTAGACATCCGGCAGAAAATTCATCTCGATCACGTTCACGCCCTGGCCCTTGCAGGCCTCACAGCGACCGCCCTTGACGTTGAAGCTGAACTGACCCACCTGGTAACCACGGGCCTTGGCTTCCACGGTGGCGGCAAAGACCTGACGAATCGGATCGAACGCACCGGTATAGGTCGCAGGGTTGGAACGAGGCGTCCTGCCAATCGGTGATTGGTCGATCACGATCACCTTGTCGATCGACTTCAGTCCGCGCAGCTCGCCAAGACCGCTGGGGAACGGAACCTTGTGGCCAAGACCATGCTCTAGGGCAGGGTGAAGCAGCTCATTCACCAGGGTGCTCTTGCCGCTGCCACTCACACCGGTGACAGACACCAACCGACCCAGTGGGAACTCCACACTCACATTCTTGAGATTGTTGCGAGAGCAGTCGTTCAGCTTGAGGCTGCGCGTGCCTGCCAAACGGCGTTCAGGAGGGGTGGGAATGCTGCGTTCACCACTGAGGTAGGCCCCTGTGAGGGACTCCTCCGCATTGAGCAGATCCTGCAACGATCCCTCGGCCACGATGTGGCCGCCGTGCACACCGGCACCCGGACCGATGTCCACCACGTGATCAGCGGCTCGAATCGTGTCTTCATCGTGTTCCACCACCACGAGGGTGTTCCCCAGATCACGCAGCCGCTCGAGGGTGGCCAGCAAGCGATCGTTATCGCGCTGATGCAGGCCGATGCTCGGTTCGTCGAGTACGTAGAGAACTCCGGTCAGACCGGCGCCGATCTGGGTGGCCAGGCGGATGCGTTGAGCTTCGCCGCCTGACAGGGTCATGGCCGGCCGATCAAGGCTCAGGTAATCCAGTCCGACGTCGAGGAGAAAGCGCAGGCGCATCCGGATTTCACGCAGCACCAGATCACCGATCTGCATCTGGCGATCGGTGAGAAGCGGTTGCTCGCCCTCAAACGCGCCGACACCCATCAACTGCTCAATCCGTTCCAGGGTCTGCCCCACGCTCACGGCGGTCAGATCGGTGATTCGATAGGGCCCGATGCGAACAGCCAGAGCTTCTGGACGCAGACGCTTTCCAGCACAGCTGGAACAGGGCACCAGTTCCAGATACTTCTCCAGCTTCTGACGCTGGGACTCACCACTGGCGTCACGGAGCTGTCGCTCAAGGATCGGCAGGATGCCCTCAAAGGGGCGGTGATACCCCGTCTGCCCCTTGCGATAACGGCTGTCTGCCTGGATGAGAATGGGATCTCGGCTGCCGTTGAGCAGCACGTCCTGCTGCTCTTCCGTCAGCTCCTGCCAAGGAGTCTTGATCTCGAAACCGAACGCCTCACCGACGGAGTAAAGCAAGGAGAAGTAATAGGAGTTGTCTTTCTCCGCCCAGGGCGCCACAGCGGCGTACACCGGCAGAGAAGGATCAGGAATCACCCGCTCACGGGTGAATTTGCGCAAATGGCCGATGCCGTGACAAGCCTCACAGGCCCCGTAGGGACTGTTGAAAGAGAACAACCGAGGTGACAACTCCTCGATCACTGACCCGTGTTCCGGACAGGCGAAGTTCTCGGAATAGAGACGTTCCCGTTCGAGCCCCTCTGGGAGTTGCTCGTCTTTCTTGGGGACCACCTCAACGATGGCCAGACCATCTCCGCGCTTGAGCGAGGTGCGCAGCGAATCGGTGAGTCGCTCCTGAATACCCTCGCGTGCGACAAGACGATCCACCACCACTTCGATGTTGTGGCTGTGGTTCTTGTCGAGCTCGATGTTGTCGGAGAGTTCGCGCACCTCTCCGTTGATGCGAACCCTGGCGAAACCTTCAGCGGCGAGTCCACTTATCAACTTGGTGTGGGTGCCTTTCTTGCCCCGCACCACCGGTGCCAAAAGCTGATAGCGGGTGCCCTCAGGGAGTGTGAGGATCTGATCGACCATCTCATCAATGGTCTGAGGGCGAATCGGCCGATCACACTTCGGGCAGTGAGGTTCACCAGCGCGACCGAACAGCAGGCGAAGGTAGTCCTGAATCTCTGTGACGGTGCCGACCGTGGAGCGGGGATTGTGACTGGTGGATTTCTGATCGATCGAGATGGCCGGTGAAAGCCCTTCGATGGCATCCACATCCGGCTTGTCCACCTGTCCCAAGAACTGACGGGCGTAGGCGGACAGACTTTCGACGTATCGACGCTGACCCTCGGCAAAGATCGTGTCGAAGGCGAGTGAGCTCTTGCCACTGCCGCTCACGCCGGTGAACACCACCAGCTTGTTGCGGGGGATGGTGACGTCGACGTTCTT
The DNA here is from genome assembly GCF_014279815.1 of Synechococcus sp. NOUM97013. Taxonomy (NCBI): domain Bacteria; kingdom Bacillati; phylum Cyanobacteriota; class Cyanophyceae; order Synechococcales; family Synechococcaceae; genus Synechococcus; species Synechococcus sp. NOUM97013. The sequence continues at coordinate 2,546,840 of NZ_CP047941.1, forward strand.
GAGATTGTGCTGGCGAGCACCCCGCACGCGGATCACGTCCTCTTCGGACCCAGCGCTCAGGCTGACCGGCTTCGCCGGCGATGAGGCCTTCGAATTGGGAGCGGTGCGCCCCATACGGCTGGATCTCGGGAACTGAGGATTCTACGGAGATCGGATGATGCTTAGGCAGCCTTCTGCTCGAGAAGGCTCGCTGCATAGGCCTGAGCCTCCTGAAGATCGCCGCCAGCCAGTTCCGCCAGCTCCTGTTGACGGGCTTGAGTGTCCCGCAGGTGGGACACCTGCGAGCGGGTCACGCCATCACTGACGGCTTTGCTGACGCGGAAATGATGGTCCGCGGCCGCCGCCACCAGCGGCTGATGGGTCACGCAGAACACCTGACGGTGACGCGACAACGTGCGCAGGAGATCCGCCATGGCACCACTGACGCGTCCACTCACGCCGGTGTCGATCTCATCAAAAAGAAGTGTGCTGGATCCATCCACATCGGCCAGACAAGTCTTCAGCGCCAGCAGAAAACGGGACATCTCACCGCCTGAAGCGACATCAGCGAGCGGTGCCAGGGGCTGCCCTGGATTGGCAGAAAACAGAAACTGCACGGCATCAGCACCACTCTCGCCCGGTTCAGCGGGGTCCACAGCCACTTCAAAACGCACATTGGCCAAACCCATCGGCCGGAGATGCCCCATGAGCTGCTCCTGCAACTGCTCGGCCACGGCCAGACGCCGGATGCGAAGAGCAGCATTGCCTTGATCCCGAACGGCACAAGCAGCAAGCTCCTGGTCACGCAATCGCTCCAGCAGTGCATCAGCGCCGCCGGACTGCTGCCGCTCACGCAGCTCATCGCGTCGCTGAATCAAGGTCTCCAGATCCTGTCCGTGACGTCGTTCAAGACGCTTGAGCTGAGCCAACCTGTCCTGAAGGACGGCCAGACGTTCGGGATCACTCTCCAAGGATGCGCCGTACCCCTCAAGGCCACGAATCAGATCCTGCACACCGGCTTCCAGATCAAGACATCGCTCATTCAGGGATTGGACCGAAGCATCCAGTGCCTGCATCTGCTGGAGTTCATGGGTGCAGGCCACCAAATGATCGAGCGCAGACGGTGCCTGCTCCGCCCCGTCCTGCAGACGCCCGATCAGAAGAGCGAGACCCTCCTGAAGACGCACCCCGTGCACCAAGCGATCCTGCTCAGCTTCCAGCTGCGGGATCTCCCCAGGATCATCGAGGTCCGCACTCTCCAGTTCCACCAGCAGGGCATCCAACTCCTCACGCTGCTGCTCAAGCTGCTGACAATCCGTCTCCGCCTGCTCCAACGCAGATTTACAACGCAACCAGTCCTGCCAGTGGCGGCGGACCTCCGACAGCTCCTGCTCCAGGGGAGCTCCACCGAGATGATCCAGCCAGCGTTTCTGCTGACCGGGACGGGCCAATTGCTGGGTCTGACCTTGCACGGTGAGATCAATCAGCAGAGGACGGAGAGCCAGCAGCTGCTGACGATTGACCATCACACCGTTCAACCTCGATCGACTGGTGAGCCGATCCTCCTGACGTCGCCATTCACGACTGACCACCAGCTCCTCGTCTCCATCAACCAGCTCCTGGTCCTCCAACCAGCGCAGTGCCGCCTTGCCAGGACGAAACGTTGCTTCAATCGCCGCACGCTCACAGCCGGAACGCAGCAATCGTGCCGCCGCACTGGCCTGAACACCTCCCAGTGCGGCATCCAACGCGTCAAGAAGAATCGACTTGCCCGCTCCGGTTTCACCCGTCAGCACAGAAAAGCCACGGTCAAACGCCAGCTCCAGGCTGTCGATCAGGGCGATGTTTTCAAGTCGCAGACCGGTGAGCACGGCAGAACCCGGTGGTGATGCCGACCGTAGCGGCGGCTCAGCTCGTTTAGAAGGGGGTGGATAAGGCACCAAGGCCTGTGGCCCAACAAGAACTCGGAGATTTCATCGAAGCCGCCGGTCTGCTCACGTATGACCCGGCAGAAATCACCCGCATTTATGCAGGACACCCCCAGCGACTGATACGGCGTCTGTGGCAGACGCTGGTGCCGATCGGTCTGCTGCTGATCGGCATCGGCTTCGACTGGATCTTCCAGTTGCTGAAGGATCAGCAGCGAGCCAGAAGCCGTGCGCGCGAATGCGCCGAGTTGCTGGTGGATCTGGGTCCTGCCTTCATCAAGGCAGGACAAGCCCTGTCCACACGACCCGACATCGTTCCTCCCGTTCTGCTGGAAGAACTGGCGCAACTGCAAGACCAGCTGCCCGGATTCGACAGTGATCTGGCCATGGCCTGCATCGAGGAGGACCTCGGTGGTCCAGTCGACAGCATCTATGCCGAACTGGATCGTGAGCCGATCTCGGCCGCCTCACTCGGACAGGTCCACAAAGGGGTTTTGAAGGATGGCCAGCGGGTGGCCGTGAAAGTTCAACGCCCGGGACTGCGTGAACAGATCACCCTGGATCTGTACATCGTGCGCAACATCGCCGCCTGGCTGAACAGCAACATCGGTCTGATCCGCAGTGATCTGGTTGCCCTGATCGATGAACTGGGTCAACGGGTGTTCGAGGAGATGGATTACCTCAACGAAGCGGACAACGCGGAGAAATTCTGTGAGCTCCACCGGCACAATCCCCGCATCGCCGTTCCTCGGATCTACCGAGAAGCCACGAGCCGGCGGGTGCTGACGATGGAATGGATCGACGGCGTCAAACTCACCAACCTCGAAGCGGTGCGCGAACTCGGGATCAATCCCGACGACATGGTGGAAGTGGGTGTGAACTGCAGCCTGCAGCAACTTCTGGAACACGGCTTTTTCCACGCTGACCCCCATCCCGGCAATCTCCTGGCCCTCTCCGACGGCCGCCTCTGCTATCTGGATTTCGGGATGATGAGTGAGGTGACGCGGGAATCGCGCACCGGCTTGATTCAGGCCGTGGTTCACCTGGTGAACCGCAACTTCGGCAAGCTCTCCAAGGATTTCGTCAGTCTTGGCTTCCTCGCTGAAGACGTGAACCTCGAACCGATTGTTCCGGCCTTTGAGACCGTCTTCAGTCAGGCGCTGGAAGCCGGTGTCAGCCGCATGGACTTCAAGGCGGTGACCGACGACCTCTCAGGGGTCATGTACAAATTCCCGTTCCGGGTTCCTCCGTACTACGCCCTGATCATCCGATCGCTAGTGACACTGGAAGGCATCGCACTGAGTGTCGATCCCGACTTCAAGATTCTTGGAGCGGCCTATCCCTATTTCGCACGTCGCCTCATGGAGGATCCAGATCCTCAGTTGAGGCAGAGCCTGAAAGAAATGCTGTTCGACGGCGACATCTTCCGCTGGACACGCCTGGAAAATCTGATGGCCAGCGCGGCCAGTCAGGACCAACTAGATCTGGAGGTTCTGCTCGATCAGGTGCTCGATTTCCTGGTGTCAGCCAACGGCGGCATGTTGCGACACCAAATGGTGGAAGCTGCAGCTGACCGGCTCGATTCCCTGGGATGGATGACCCTGCAACGCCTAGGCCGACGCCTCCCACGCCTCCTGCAACCGCCATTGCTGATGCAAGCAGGTTCGGAGTTCGATCAGAACGCTTACCTCGACCTAGAACCGATACGGCAACTGGTGGATGTGCTGCAACAGCTCCCTGGCTTCACCCCTGATCTGCTGTTCAGCCGCTTGCCAAGACTGATGCGAGAGCCCGATGCACGACGCATGGGAGTTGAACTAGCCCAGGGATTGGCCGAACGTGGAGTTGTCCGACTGGTTAGAGCGGCAGCAGGAGTCTCCCCCTAGATTCCGTGCGCTTCGGTCTGGCCATGTCTGCACGATCACGCCTCCGGCGGCAAGCCCTCGCAACAGGTTCAGCACTCGCCATCAGCGTTCTGAGCTGCTTCCAACCTGCCCATGCTGCCAAAGATGTAGCCCTCGTCAGTGGTGCATTCATCCGTTCCATCAGCGTGGCCGATCTGGCTTACCTGGCTGAAACCGGGGAAGCTCGAGGTCTACTTGCCGATCTTCTGAAACTGAGCCGACAGGATCCTGCAGAGGTAGCCAAACTTCTGAATCAGAACATCGATCTGCCGCTGGTATTGACCAGCCGACTGATGTCAACCCGGATCGGCGACGTGATCCTCACGCGCGTCGCCAAGATCATCTATCCGCTGAAAGTGCCTGCCCCGTCCGTCAGCGTGCCCGCCATCCGTGCCGGAGTGATCAACGGCATGCAGATCGGAGAGGGAGGCCTGACCGCCATCAAATTCCTCGAGGCCTACCCCGCCGAGGTCATGGAGATCAACATTCCAGCGCTGATGGCTGTGATCGAAAAAGCCGAATCCATTGCCGGATTGGTGCAGTTCTTCTCCGACTCACCGCTGGACGGTCTGAAGGATGGCGGCAACTAAAAGGAAGCTGCTGAAACAGGCAGCAGGGCCTGCAACATAGATTCCTCAGGAAGATTGCCCGCCGCAGGTGTCACTGCTCAACAGCCTCCGCCGCCGTTTCTCCCCGGCTCCTGTCATGCAGGACTGGCCGGGGCTAATTGAGGCCTACCGATCCTGGTTGCCGGTCAGTGACTCCACACCGGTGGTGACCTTGCGCGAGGGCGCAACACCGTTGATCCCGGTCCCCTCTATCGCCGAACGGATCGGCAAGGGCGTGAAGGTCTACGTGAAATACGACGGCCTGAATCCCACGGGATCCTTCAAGGATCGGGGCATGACGATGGCCATCAGCAAGGCCAAGGAGGCTGGCTGCGAAGCCGTGATCTGTGCCAGTACGGGCAACACCTCCGCCGCTGCGGCCGCCTACGCCCGCCGTGCCGGCATGCGGGCCTTCGTGCTGATTCCAGATGGCTATGTCGCCCAGGGCAAGCTGGCCCAGGCTCTGGTCTACGGCGCTGAAGTGCTGGCGATTCGCGGAAACTTCGACCGTGCACTGGACATCGTGCGTGAAGTTTCGGACCAGTACCCGGTCACCCTGGTGAATTCGGTGAATCCCTACCGGTTGCAGGGACAGAAAACAGCAGCCTTTGAGTTAATCGATGCCCTGGGTGACGCCCCTGATTGGTTGTGCATCCCGATGGGCAACGCCGGAAACATCACGGCCTACTGGATGGGTTTCCAGGAGTATCACCAGGCGGGTCGAAGCCGCACCCTGCCACGAATGATGGGTTTTCAGGCCAGTGGGTCAGCTCCCCTGGTGAATGAAACCACGGTTGCGGATCCTGAAACCATCGCCACGGCCATTCGCATCGGCAATCCCGTCAATCGCGAGAAAGCGATCGCCGCGCGTACCGCCAGCAATGGGGCGTTCCTGGACGTGACGGATGCCGAAATCATCGAGGCCTACAAATTGCTCGGCGGACAGGAAGGCGTGTTCTGTGAACCAGCCAGCGCCGCTTCCGTGGCTGGTCTTCTCAAACGCAAAGATGAAGTTCCAGCCGGAGCGACAGTGGTGTGCGTGCTCACCGGCAATGGACTGAAAGATCCTGACTGCGCGATCAACAACAACGATGCCTCCTTCCACACGGATCTAAATCCAGACCTGAGCACCGTGGCCACGGTGATGGGGTTCTGATCAGCGTGCACATCCAAAGAAGCTGATCCGACTGAGCCCCCTTGAAAAGGGGGCTTTTTTGTGCCGAATCACACCAAACACCAGACGAACGAGCGAAGTCAGCTCACAAACTGCCTGCGGAAGACGGCGCAAAACCCTTTCCCAAGCCCGTGGAAAACCGCGGTGAATTGACCCTCTCAAAACCAAATGACATTTCCCCAGCCTGTTGATTCTGTGAAAAGCCGAGTTTTCTCCGCATCTCGAATTTGAGATTCCTCAGGGCTGTGCAAGACGAACAAAAGCTCCTGCAATGGGTTTT